>JAEUTG010000013.1 GCA_016788045.1 Bacteroidales bacterium | reverse complement strand
GGTGGTGGGCGGCCACGCCCACACCCCCCCCCCCTACTCTATATCCAACTGCCTGTCATTCTGAGCGTAACTAAGTGAAGCGAAGAATCTCATAAGCAATTCCAAAGTTTTCCGGACAATAGTGATTTAAAAAATATAATCTGAAAGGAATGAAAGAAGAAATCAGAAATCAGGAGGAACTTCAGCAGCTCAACGCTTCGAAGGCGGCTGTTCTGGTCTATTTTTACAACGATTCTTGTGCTCCGTGTGTTGCACTGCGGCCAAAGGTAGAGCAGATGGTTACTGAGCAATTCCCGCTGATGGCACACAGTTATGTAAATGCAGCGCAGCACCCGGAACTTTCGGCCTCCAACGGCGTTTTTGCCAGTCCGACCATTGTGGTATTTTTCGATGGAAAGGAAAACTTCAGGGTAAGCAAGTATATTTCCATTGATGAACTGGCCGGAAGGATTGAAAGGTATTATAACATGATATTTGAATAAGGCAGAAACCACTCCTGACCTGGGAACTTTGTTTATGCTTTGCTAAATTTAAAACTTCAACAACCATGTTTAAGCCAATTGCTGCTTTTCTGACTTTTTTTCTGCTTGAGTTTTCAGCAACTGCCCAATCCTTCACCTCCGGTGCCGATCTTTCGTATGTCAATACCATTCTTGATAAGGGAGGTGTTTATCGCGATGCTTCCGGCGCCATTACCGATCCGTACAAGCTGTTTGCCGACAACGGGGCTATGATGGTGCGGATGCGGCTCTGGCACACCCCGCAGAACATTACTGACAAGTGCGGCAACCCGATCGAAGCCAACGACCTTGATGACGTGGTTCTCGGTTTTCAGCGGGCGAAGGCCAGGGGCATGAAGCTGATGCTGGCCATTCACTATGGGGACTATTTTAACGATCCCGACAAGCAAAAGATGCCCGCTGCCTGGATGGGCCTGTCGCATCTGACGCTTATTGATTCGGTTTACACTTACACGCTTGCGGTGATGAACCGCCTGAAACACGAAAACGTGGTACCGGATATCGTGGCCATCGGCAACGAAACCACCTGGGGATTTATTGATGAAACTGCCACCACCCAGGGTTGGAGCTGGCCCGACGATGCTGACAAATTCAATGCCGGGTTTGACGCTGTGGATGACTTCAATTCCGCAAACGGGCAACAGGTAAAAAAGGCTTTGCATTTTACCCAATCTACAGCATTGTGGCTGGTTGGTCTTTTTAAAGCGCAGCAGGTCACCAATTACGATATCCTCGGTTTTTCCTTTTACCCGATGTGGGCCGATATCAGCACAATGGAAGAACTGGGTAGCCTGGTTCAGCAACTGAAAACCGTTTCGGGTAAAGAGATCATGGTGTTTGAAACCGGCGCTCCATGGACTTTACAGAACAGTGATACTTACGGCAACTTCATGAATAATTATGGAAATTTCAGCTATCCGGTAAGCGCACAGGGGCAGAAAGACTTTCTTTACGATCTGGCTGAAACCGTGCACGATAACGAAGGATCGGGAATCATCTACTGGGAACCCGCCTGGATCACCTCAACACTATGCGATGCCTGGGGAAAAGGCTCATCTTACGAAAACGTCGGCTTCTTCGATTTCACCGACAACAATACACCTCTGCCGGCTTTTGACTTCTTCGGGTATTGCCGGTATCTTGCCGTTGAATCGCAACCTTCCGGCACCGGTTCAATCAGCATAATCCCCAACCCTGTAAAATCACATTGTACAGTACAGGGGCTGGACCAACCTGCACAGATCTGCATCACCGACAGCCAGGGCAGGTTCCTGTTCCGGGATGTGACAAAGGATTCATCCGTTGACCTCAGCAACCTGCCCGACGGAGTCTATTTCATGACAATTAGCCTGGAAGGAAAACCGATAACCCGCAGGATTGTGAAGCTGAACGACTAAACATGAGAAAGCTTTTCACTGAACACAGCTAACCAGGTAATTCAGGAGCAACCGGAAAGCAGTCAGACAGAAAATCATCAGGTTAAGTCAATCCATACTCTTCGGGTCTCTTCCCTTTACATCCATTTTATTGTACTGCTTAAGGATTTTTCCGAACATCTTCTCCTTCCTTTTCCGTTCGGCCTGAGAAGTTTCAAAGTATGACTTTTCACGCTGAATCCTTAGGTAATTGGCATAGTGGTTGCTGTCTAACAGACCCTGTTCAACTGCCCTGGTCACGGCACAACCGGCCTCACCACTGTGTGAACAATCTTTAAACCGGCAATCACCTGCAAGTCCGGCAATCCTGTCAAAGGTCACTTCGATGCCATCAGAAGCATCGGTAACACCGATTTCCCGCATTCCAGGGTTGTCGATCAGGATGGCGCCATTGTCAAGCAGTATCAGTTCCCTGTGACTGGTGGTGTGTTTGCCTTTTCCGGTACTTGTGCTGATTTCACTGGTTTTCATCAGGTGCTTTCCTGTAAGGTTATTTACCAGGGTTGATTTTCCGGCCCCGGAAGAGCCCAGCAGGCAATAGGTCTTTCCCTTCATGAGAAAGGCTGTCAGCGATTCATAGCCCTCGGTTGTCAGGTTGCTGACGGCGAGAATCTCCCGTATGTTCAACCGGGTTCTTACATTCCGGATCATCTCCTCCTGCAGCCCGGGCAACAACAAATCAGTTTTGGTGAAGATCAGCACCGGTTCGACCCCGGCTGTATGACAAATGGTCAGGTAGCGTTCAATCCGGTTGATGTTGAAATCCCTGTCGGCAGCCTGAACAATCAGGCCATAATCAACGTTGGCAGCGATCAGTTGTATGCCACCCTGCTGCCCGGGTGCCTGCCTCGATATGCCCGAGAATCGTGGCACTACAGCATGAATCAGTGATACACCTGAGTCGTAGAGGCTTAAGGCAACCCAGTCGCCCACACCCGGAAAATCCTCGCGGCTTCGGGAAGTAAACCGCAGATTCCCTGTAATTTCGGCTTCTACCTCCCCGTTTTCAATTGCTACTACATACCTTTCCCTGTGTTCCGCGACAACTCTGCCCGGAACATAGAGGGTAAGACTTTGGGCAATCCATTGTTTTTCAATATAAGGGTTATAACCCAGTTCAATCAGGTTCATTTTCTGTTTGTTTTGCAGTTCCAATAATGTTTTAAAAATTCACGGACAACAGTTCGTGCGGGTGTAATGAATCCAACCGCAGAAAGCCTGTCCATAAAATAGAAAGAATGCTGCAGGAAACCATGCATCCTGCAATCAGTTGCCTGCAGCACCCGGAATCAGATTTTCTTACCTATATAGAATACATATCCATACCAGTCTTTGAATCTGTTGTATAGTTCAGCTTCGTGGCGTTGATTGGCCACCAGTTCCTCTGCAGTGTGGTTGCCCTTGTGACTGCTCAGAAACAATTCCTGGGCTTGTATCTGGGGCTTGTAGAAGTTCTCTGTCCAGCAATACTCCGGAAGAATGAAAGAAGCAACCGGAATATATCCGGCTTTCTGCATTACCGCCATTTTATTCGGAATGGTATCGGTTTCGGCATAGGCATCGTTCCAGAAGGCGGTAATTTCGTCGGGTCTTTCATCGGTAAACCACGATATTTCAGTTACCGCGATATAGCCTCCGGGTTTGAGGTAATTGCGCCATTCGTTCAGTCCGCGTTCAAATCCGATGTTGTAGATGGCACCTTCCGACCAGATCAGATCGAGTTCATTCCGGTTAAATCGAAGTTGATCCATTGACCCCACTTCGCCGGTCACACGGTGCTGAAATTTCAGCCTGATGGCCTGCTGGTTAAACAACTCAATAAAATCGGGAAAAAGATCAATTCCGGTAATGCTGCCGGGGGTATTCCGGGCCAGTTCCATGGTCTGGCCCCCGGTTCCGCAGCCCAGGTCGGCAATCAGAGATTTTTCGTTAAGGTTGTTTACGAAACTCAGTGCCTTACGGGTAGCCTCCGGACTTCCGGGGCCCTGCCGCTCAATACTGGCGTAATATTCACAGATTAAACTGAAATCGAAGTCGTGGATGGATTTATTGTCTTTACTCATGATCAGGAATATTAAGATGACCCTTGAATAGTCAACTGCACAGGCAGTGAACATCCTGAGTCATTAAAATTAAACAAAATGAAAATGTAAATGCTCCGGTAGAATAACCGGAGTGTTGGCGAAACAATAACCCGAAGGTTATTTACCTGACAATATCCCTATTCGGTGAGTACATCCAAAGGTTTTGGTGCGGCAAAGATAATTGTTATTTTTCTTTATAAAACAAATTCCGTTTTTACAACTGCCTGCCGTATCCTGATGTAACAACACCGATGTTTCACAACAGACACAGGGCAGGCAGATGAAAACGAAAATCATTCCGGCATTTGCTCAAAAAAGAGAATGCCGGAAATCCTCATTAAATCAAAAAAACGGTCAGTCAGCAACCGTTTGATCTTCAGGCAATGGCAAAGGCTGGAAGTCAGGTGTCAGCAACACCGAAACTTCCGGATTTCTGATCCAGGCACTTTCAGTGAGCTTCGTGAAGTTTATGCGGCCCACAATGTAATTCCCTTCCGGCGACCGGTATTTTTCTGTAACTTCCATAAAATCAGAAGCAGGCACATCGTCGCGGTTGCGGAAACTTACGAAGACTTCCAGGGAAAACCTGTCGGTAAGTGTAAGCACCTGCTGATTCCGTTTTTTGTACTCATAACGGTACGAGTACGACAAAGCAGATATATCGCTGAGAACGGCCGAAGCTGTCGGAAATGCTCCTGCTCCCTTTCCCATGAAAAACTGCTTGTCGGCAAATCCGGTCTCTGTCTGAACCCCGTTCAGTACATCATCAACGGCGAAAAAGCGGCTGGATTCATTGACAAACTGAGGCAGTACAAAAGCAATTACTTTATTCTCTCCAAACTTATGGGCATGAGCGATTAGTTTGATCTTGTACCCTTTTTCACCGGCAAGCCGCAGATCGAGCGAATTAAGACGCTGAATGCCAAGATTGTATATCCTTTCGGGTGATTCAGCAATACCGAATGCGTGAAGCAGCAGAATCAGCAGCTTGTACTTTGCATCGTATCCATCCACATCAAGCGATGGATTGCTTTCGGCATAACCCAGGGCCTGCGCTTGTTTCAGGGCATCGTTCAATGTAAGCTTATCGCGGTGAATCTTTGTCAGAATGTAATTGGTCGATCCGTTTACAATGCCCTCAATCGACACGAGCAGGTCGTTGTCGTAATACTCCTCCAGGTTCCGGATGATCGGGATGCTCGCACAGCTGGCGGCTTCGTATAAGAACGGAACATTGTAACGTTGCTGAAGTTGCAGCAGTTCGTGCAGGTGATCGGCAATCATTTTCTTGTTGGCACTTACTACACCTTTGCCGTTGCGCATGGCTGCTGATACAATTTCAAAAGCGGCCTCCGAGTCATCGATCAGTTCCACAATGATGTTGATGCGGTCGTCATTCAGCAGTTCATCGCGGTCGAACGTAAAAAATTCCTGTGGCACAGGCCTGGGTTTATCATGGGTTTTTATGCAGATTTTGCGGATGTTTGCCTTGAGTCCTGGCGTCTGCAACAGCACATCCCACAATCCTTTCCCTACAACCCCGAAGCCAAACAGGCCAATGGTAATATCTTGTCTGCTCATTCTGTTTGTTTATTTGATATCGTTTGATTGCTTTTTAACCTTATACCTGAGACAAGGCCAGTTCCAGATCGGCAATCAGATCTTCCTGATCTTCAAGACCGACCGATAACCGGATGAGGCTGTCGGTGATTCCCGATTCAATGCGCATTGCTGCAGGGATTGATTTGTGGGTCATGGTTGCGGGATGGCAACTCAGGCTTTTCACACCTCCGAGGCTCTCAGCCAGTTTAAACAGCCTGGCCGAGGTCACAACAGTATTGGCTGCAGCGATGGTATCAGGTTTCAATGTAAAGCTCACCATACCCCCGGAATATCGCTGCTGGGTAACAGCTACGGAATGGTTTGCATGGGTGCTCAGTCCGGGGTAAAACACCTTATTCACTTTGGGATGCGAAGCAAGGAACCCCGCAACGGCCATTGCATTTTCTGAGTGTTGCTTTATCCGGAGGCCAAGCGTTTCAATCCCCCTGATCACAAGCCAGCTGTCAAACGGAGCAAGAATACCGCCGCTGGCATTCTGGATAAACTTAACTTTCTCAGCAAGTGCTGCAGAATCAACCACTACCAGTCCGGCTATCAGGTCACTGTGTCCACCAAGATATTTGGTGGCTGAGTGTACCACGATGTCTGCACCCAACGCCAATGGGTTCTGCGAAACCGGCGTAGCAAAGGTATTATCGACACACAGAAGCACGCCTTTACGCCTGGCAATCGCCGAAATGGCGCGGATATCCGAAATTTTGAGTGTCGGATTGGTCGGGCTCTCAATCCAGATGATCTTCGTTGCCGGTGAAACAGCCGCTTCAAGCAGATCCGGATTCTGCGTATCAACATAACGAACGTTGATCCCGAAACCAGTGTAAACCTGACTGAACAGTCGGAATGCCCCTCCGTAAATGTCATCGATTGCCACAATTTCATCACCGGCTTTCAGTGTTGATTTTATTACAGCATCAATGGCTGCAAGGCCACTGGCAAAAGCGAAGCCATGTGAACCGCCTTCCAGCACAGCGATCAGGTTCTCAAGCACCTGACGGGTGGGATTGTTGGTTCTTGAATAATCAAACCCTTTGTGAACCCCGGGTGCTTGCTGCACGTAGGTTGAGGTCTGATAAATGGGAACAGAAATGGCCCCGGTTAGGGGATCTGAAGGAATGGAATGGATGACTCTTGTCTGGTCTTTCATGGTTCTTGTTTTAAGTGATTGACTGATTAAAACCACTTCCATGAAATTCACTGTTCCGGACAAAAAAAAAAGCCCTTCATCAAGTCAGAAGAGCAGCGGGAACAATTAGTAATCCATTGAATCTGACTTATCTATTTCCGGGTACCCCGGAACAGGAATTGGCACCTTGCACTATGCAGGTTGCCAAGGCATCACAGGGCCAGTCCCTCCGCCTTTCTTGATAAGTGGTATGCAAAGAACAACGGGCAAAAATAGTGAAATTTCATCAAAGTCGACAAAGCAGGTAAAAAAAAACAGTGCAAGGTGCTTCAGGGTTTATTATTACAGGTTTCGAACAACTTGATTTTCATCACTATAACCTTCAACGATCAGAAATTCTTTTCACTAGGCTGGTATCGGATCTTTATTCGCTTTTGCAGTTGATAACTGAACAAATACGATGCACTGTTCAAAACTCAGCTAATCTTTTTGAAGCAGGTTAACCCAAGTGATAATTCAACAGCTCGCGAATGTCCAGCATCGAACCCAGACTGTTCACTATCGGACAGTTTAAATACAACTAATTTTAGTATACTACTGGCTATCTGATTGTTATCCGGCTGGCGCGGTTATTGCTAAACCAAGTCATCCAATTTACGAACATATGAAAAGGAACTTTATCCTCATGCTGCTGACTACGTTATTCTACGGTGCAGCTACAGCTCAGACAACACAGATTTACATGCCCCGCGAGTACAAAAAGGCACTTGAGAAAGGCACCCGCAGTCATTCAGGCACACCGGGGCCGGCTTACTTCCAGAACCGGGCTGACTACACCATTGAAGCAGCTTTTAATCCGCTGACGCGCGTTCTCACCGGTAAAGAGATCATCACCTATTTCAACAACAGTCCCGATTCACTCCGGGGCATTGTGCTCAACATCGACCACGATATTTTCAAGGCCGGCACCAACCGGGTGTACGAAGTAGAAGCTACCGATCTGACCGACGGTGTAAAAATCAGCAACATAAAGGTGAATGGAACGGATATTGAGCCGGTTCCGCCACTCTGGCACCGCGATGGTACCCTGGTTTACCTCAGATTGCCTTCTCCCCTGCCTCCCAACGATCAGCTCTCACTCAGCCTCGACTGGAACCTGCTTCATCCGCTGAAAACCCAGATGCGGACAGGCACCTACGATTCACTCTCCTTTTTCATTGCCTTCTGGTTCCCCAGAATAGCCGTTTACGATGATGTTTTCGGCTGGGATTACACCCAACACCTCGGCAGTGGTGAATTCTACAACGATTTTGGGCGCTACGACGTAAAAATGACCCTTCCGGGCGATTACCTGATGTGGTCGACCGGTGAACTGCAGAACGGCCACGAACTGTTTACATCCCAGACTCGCAAGCGGCTTGAACATGCCGCCAACAGCACGGAAACTGTAACAATTGCCTCTGCGGCCGATATGAAGGAAGACCGGGTTCTTGATTGTGGTACTTTAGCAACCTGGCATTTCATCGCAGATAATGTGTCAGATTTTGCTTTCGGGATCAGCAAGGTGTATCAATGGGATCAGCAGGCCGTTGCGCTGGCCGGTGGAAGCAAGGTGCTGGTGAATGCTGCCTATCCCGAAAGTGCAGAAGACTTCAAAGAGGTTGCCTCTATTGGTGCCAATACCATAAAGACTATGTCGGATAATATCACCGGCTTCCCTTACCCCTATAAAAATATGACGGTCTTTTGCGGTCACGGTGGCATGGAGTTTCCGATGATTGTGAATGACGGACCGGGGGATGAGCGTACTTTCACCGTTTTCGTGACCGCACACGAGATTTCACATACCTGGTTCCCGTTTGTGGCTGGTTTCAACGAAACCCGCTATGGCTGGATGGATGAAGGACTCATTACCTTTCTGCCAAAGAAGATCGAAGAATCATATTTCCCCGATGTGAACCCGCACAAGAACTATATGCGTTCCTATGCAGGCTGGGCCGGCAGAGAAGACGATATCAACATGTCGGTTGGCTCAAACAACATTGCCAACACAGTGGCTTATCGCCAGAACGTATATGGCAGGGCTGCTGCCGCATTCTACCATCTCGCCGATGCAATGGGTAAAGACAATTTCGACAGAACCCTGAAGGTTTTCCTCAGCGAATGGACTTTCAGGCACCCATCGCCCTGGGACTTTATGAATACCTGCTCCCGTGTGGCTGGTGAAGACCTCAGCTGGTATTTCGGACCCTGGTTTTATGAGAATGCCTATCCTGACCTTTCCATCGGCAAAGTGGAAACCACAGGTGCTAAACCATCGGTTGAAATCGTGATGAACGGCAGAATTCCGGTCCCTGTAAAAATCAGGTTCACCTACAATGACGGAACTACAAAGGAATATACATCATCTGTCAGAAACTGGCGCGACGGAAACCGCAGGATTGTAGCAGAGATTCCCGATGCTGACAAGCTGAAAACTATAGAGCTGGGTGATGCAAATATACCCGATGCGTTTCCGAAGGATAACAGCTGGCACTCTTCAGTTAACAACTAACGGTGTAAAAAAATCATTGCGCCTGTCCCGGGAATCCGGGGTCATCGCGCCTTTGCGTGGGATTTTAAATCCGAAATTAGAAAGGGACGAGGGACGTGAAAAAGGGACGAGGGACGAACCCTTCGATCAGGGTCACACTCAGCAATCCGAAATTTTACACCGGGCAAAGTTGAGGTGACTAAATCTAAAATAACCTTTGCACCTCTGCAGCTTGCCCCGCCATTTCGGCGGGGTCTTTGCGTGAGATTTTAAATCCGAAATTAGAAAGAGACGAGGGACGCGTAAAAGGGACGTGGGACGAACCCTTCGATCAGGGCCATACTCATCAATCCGAAATTAAGAAAGGGACGAGGGACGTGTAAAAGGGACGAGGGACGAACCCTTCGATCAGGGTCATACTCATCAATCCGAAATTAGAAAGGGACGAGGGACGCGTAAAAGGGACGAGGACGAACCCTTCGATCAGGGTCATACTCATCAATCCGAAATCCGATATTAAGAAAGGGACGAGGGACGTGTAAAAGGGACGAGGGTCGAACCCTTCGATCAGGGTCATACTCATCAATCCGAAATCCGAAATTAAACCCTCTCTCGCCGGTACGACCAGAACATGATCAGTATGGCAATCAGCAAAGAAAATGCTCCCAGGCTGAAGGTAAAGACAAATCCATACAATTCGTAAAACAACACGCCCAGCAATGGCGAGAAAACTGCACGTGTAGCAGTCAGGAAGAGATGCACCGACTGGTACTCCCCTGCTTCGTGTGGCTTACAGAAATAGGCCGAACCGATACTCCACAGCAATGACATGGTTGCTGCAAAAACACTGTGGAACAACACAAAGGGAATCATGGCATAAAACAGCCTGAACCTGCCGATCTCTGTATACTGAGGGAAATACCAGGTGAGCACCAGGCTGAGGAGGTACAGCATAATCGAGGCAAAAGTAAAGGCAGCGAACATTCTGGGATCAATTTTCCCGAGTACCCTCCCAAACACTGGAATGAGGAACAGAGCCAGAATGTTGTAGGCATTCTTGTAGGTTGCAACACTCAGGTAGTTCAGTCCCAGCTGCTTTTCAAAAAAAATGGTCATCACGGTTACGGTGCTCATGAAAGCAAATCCGTAGAACAGAAAGCCCATTTCGAAATGCCTGAAAGGGACATTGTTTTTCATAATGCGGCGCATTCCCATCACCGAATCCTTCACTGACTGCAGAAAACCTCCCTTCCTGATTTCATGAGCGGGCTCCTGATACCTGACTTCTGAAAGCAACACCACCGAAACAACCCCAGCCACTCCCGCAAGGGCAAATACCCAGGTAAAGGCAAACGGATCGTAATCAAGAACCAGCCCGTACAGGAATGCCGTTACCAGCATCAGCACTTTGCCGAAAAGTGTTGCACGGCTGTACAGGGGACCGAAGTTCTCGTGCCTGTAACTGTTCTTGAGAAAGAGATTGATGGTTGGAAAAATAACCGGATTACCCAGATAGTAAATGAGAAAAATCAGCAGAAAAACATAATGGTAAACCGATGATGCGTTCATGGTTTCCACTGACCGGGGAAAGAACAACAACAACGCCAGTGGAGCCCTCGTGGCAATGCCAACCCACCGGATCAACCGCTGTTTGTCGGGAACCCTCTTCAACCATTCTGAAATGAACACCAGGAAAATAAATACCAGTACCGAAAACTGAAATAGAAAACTCAGCTGATAAGAAGTCCCCTGAAGGCTCCGGAGAAAAACAAACTCATTCAGGGTGAGCACCCCGGCCACAAAATTATCGAGCAGTGTATATCCCAGATGCAGCCTGAAGGTTCTCCTCTCTTCCGGCATCAGACCAGCAGGAATGGTTTTTCCGGTTACCGGACGAAGCAATTTCAGCATGCAGCAAAAATAGGGCTTTTGGCATGAAAAACTGTTTAGTTTTTGTGCCGGGAAATTGAACAAACAAAGGCAGAAAGGCGTTTACAATGTACCTAACTTCAAACAATAAAAATGAAAAATCTCAGCCTCATACTCATCATGACTGTTATGCTCACCGGATTGGTTTCAGCCCAGAAAAACTTTCACAGTTTCAAAACCAAAACCATCGATGGAAAGGAATTCGACCTCTCATCCCTGAAAGGTAAAAAAGTGCTGGTGGTGAACACTGCATCAAAGTGCGGACTGACGCCACAGTACAAGGAACTGGAAGCCCTTTACAAAAAATACAAAGACCGTAATTTTGTGATCATCGGATTTCCGGCCAACAATTTTATGAGTCAGGAACCCGGAACCAACGAAGAGATCAAAGAATTCTGTGAACTGAATTATGGAGTCAGTTTCCCGATGATGTCGAAAATATCGGTAAAAGGAAATGACATTGACCCCATTTACAAATGGCTTACCGAAAAATCGGAAAACGGGAAGCTGGATGCCGGAGTAAGCTGGAATTTTCAGAAGTTTATGATCGACGAAAACGGCAACCTGGTCGATTATGCCAGCCCGCGTGAAAGTCCATCATCAGAAAAGATCATCGCCTGGATTGAAAAATAAGCTATACGAAAGCATTGACTGAGCCACCGGTAACAAGGTGGCTTTTTTGTTTCGGTAAGTTTGATTACTTTTACCTGAACTCAACACCCGAAACTATGACACCATTGTCAGGAAGTAAAACCGAAGCCAATCTGGCCAGGGCCTATATGATTGAATCGGCCAATATCAGAAGATGTGAAATCTACGCCAAGCAAGCCAAACGCGATGGTTATGAGCAGATATCAGCCATATTTCTTGAAGTAGCTGAACAGAAACGCTCGCACACCAAAACGCTCTATAAATTCCTTGAGAACAGTGAACTGGAAATCAGCATCCCGTTTAAATCGAAAGGAATCGGAGATACCCTGCAATGTCTGAGGGAGGTTGCTGCTGCAGAATCGGAAGAATCTGACAGCTTGTTTGAAGAATTTGAACGCATAGCCTGGGAAGAAGGTTTCAAGCAGGCGGCAACCAAATTAAAGCTTTTCAGACGAATCAAGACCTTCTACCACGAACGGTATGAAAAACTGATCTCTAATATTGAAGATGGCATCGTATTCAAAAGAGATAAAAAAGTGAAATGGATCTGCCGCAAATGCGGGCTGATCTATGAGAGTGAACGCGCTCTGAAGAACTGCCCGGGTTGCGAGCATCCTCAGGCTTACTTTGAGATACTTGCAGAAAACTATTGATCAGCCTCAATTTAAATGCAAAAAAAAGCCACCGTTTCCGGTGGCCTTTCATTTCACACAAACAAGAAAATTACATCCCTGCAACCAGGTTGATTTTCAGGGAAATTTCGTCGTTGATAAACTTGTCTTTCAGGTTATCGAAAATGGTCTTTGAACCGTACTGAACATTCCACTGTGTACGGTCGATAAGGAAAGCCGGAGTAGATGCAGTGAGCTTGTTGTTTTCAATTGTTACTTTAGCCGGGAAAGTGATGCTTTTGGTTGCATCCTTCATGGTAAGGTTACCGGTGATGTTGTGGGTAGCGTCAGGGTTTCCGCTTACAGCAGAGGCTGAAGTGATTTCGAAAACTGCTGTGGGATACTTGGCTGTGTCAAAGAAATCGGGCGATTTGAGGTGACCTACCAGTTTGCCATTGTCTTCGGCACTGGTAAGATCCTTGTTCACGATTGAATTCATATCAATCACGAATTTTCCGCCCACAACATTGCCATCTTTCAGCATCAGGTCACCTTCAGAAATGCTGATGGTGCCGTTGTGTTCGCCGGTTGGTTTTGCGCCCACCCATTCAATGGATGAGGCAGCAGCATCAACTTTCATGGTAACATCACCAGTGGTTGCTGAAACTTCCTGAGCATCACCGGTTTGTGCTTTATCGCCCTGTGGGCCTCCACAGGCTGCAATGCTTGCAGCAATGATCAATAAGCCTGAGAATTTAAATAATCCTGTCATTTTTCTGTTTTGATTTTAGTTTAACGCTTGATGATTGAATTGCGGAATAAACAGATTTATTGTTGATTTTGTTTAACAAATCATTCGATTATCTTTACAGAAAATTCCGGAATACCTGAAATCCGGGACTTTCTGTGAGATTCAGCGCTGCGCTCTTAACAATTATTAACGGCACAGCACCGGTTTAGGTTGTAATTTTGCACTTTAAGAAAACAGATGCGCACCCGGAGGTTTCTTTTGTTTCTGTTGTTGCTGATGGTGCCGACGACCGGCCTCCTTGCACAGGCTTATGTTATGATCAACGGGCACGTTTGGAATTTAAAAGGAGAGCAGCTTGTTGGTGCCCATGCCATGAATGTTACCCGGCATTACGGGACCTTCAGCGATGCAAAAGGCTCTTTTTTCATTGTGTTGGCTGAAAACGACTCCCTCAAGGTCAGCATGATCGGTTACAAGCCTTACTATATGAAGATTCCCCGTAGCCTGACGGCCAGTTCCTATTCACTCAATGTTACGCTTGTTGCTGACACTCTGATGCTGAAAGAAACTACCATCCGGCCATATCCCGCTACTTACAGGGAATTCCGCCAGGAGTTTCTCACCCTTAAAACCCCCGAGCTGGCAGCCATTGAGCGATTACAGCTTCCTACAGATCCGTTTCGCCGCAGCTATCAGAATCCGGAGGGCGGGCTGCTTTTGCCCGGCCCGTTTACCCTGCTCTACAATGCCTTCAGCAAGGAAGCCAAAGAACTGCGTAAAATGCAGGCCATCAACGACAAGATAGAACTGCGCAATCATTTATTGGGTATCATTGCCAGGGAAATCTTCGTTCACCGGTTCGGTTGCGAAACCGATGACGACATCGATGAACTCATCTTCATCTGCGGGATAACCAAAGAGTACCTGGATACCACCCCGCATTACCTGATCGCCCGGCGTGTGAATGCCTGCGGACTCACCTGGAAACATCAGCACTGATCTGTGCGGAGCTCCCGGATGGTTAATTCATATCCTTCTTCAGGGGCTCTTAAATCCGATGGCGGAATCTGACGACGTGTTTCTGACTGAAAAAACCCGCCGATCAGCATTGTTTGCTGAACCAATATTTCTCATCTTTGTTAAAGTTATGCTGGGCGCCCTGAAAGCAACAGATAGCTGCTTTTCCTACGTAAACCCTCTTTGCATTGTTATCAAAATCCAGTGTCATGGCCGTTAAAACCAAAAAAACATCTACCGCAGCAAATTCATCTCTTCCCGAAGTATCTGAAATCCTGAATGATTACCGCATCGCTTTTGAAAGTCGTCAGGCCAGTCTGACTGGCAGGCGTGAAGTGCTCACGGGAAAGGGTAAGTTCGGTATTTTCGGAGACGGGAAAGAGGTGCCCCAACTGGCTATGGCAAGGGTTTTTCAGAAAGGTGACTGGAGATCAGGTTATTACCGTGACCAGACCTTTATGATGGCTGCCGGCATGATGAGTCTGGAAGAGTTTTTTGCCCAGATATACGGCGATACCGATGAAAGCTTCAATCCCGGAACGGCCGGCAGGGTGATGAACAACCATTTCGCAACCCGAAGCCTCGACAATCAGGGCCAGTGGAAAGACCTTACCGCTCAGAAGAACAGCTCAGCCGACATCTCCCCCACTGCCGGACAGATGCCCCGGCTGCTCGGACTGGCTTTGGCATCGAAACTCTTCAGCCATGAAGATAACAAGCACATTACCAAAGGATTCTCAGAAAAAGGCAGAGAAGTAGCCTTCGGAACCATCGGTGATGCTTCAACCTCTGAAGGCCATTTCTTCGAAACCATCAATGCTGCCGGTGTTCTCCAGGTGCCCATGGCCATCTCGGTGTGGGATGATGGCTGGGGAATCTCTGTTCCCAATAAATACCAGACCACCAAACAAAGCATCTCTGAAATCCTGAAAGGATTTGAAGCAGATGAAAACAATCCGGGCTACGCCATTTATAAGGCCAAAGGCTGGGATTATCCCGAACTTGTAAAGATTTATACCGAAGGCATTGATTATTGCCGCAAGAATCAGGCACCGGTGTTGTTTCACATTACTGAGCTGACCCAGCCCCAGGGACATTCTACCAGCGGCTCCCACGAGCGCTACAAGTCAAAAGAACGCCTTGAATGGGAGAAGGAATACGATTGCCTCAGCCAGATGCGAAACTGGATATTGAACGAGGGCATTGCAACAGGTATTGAGCTTGATGCTATTGAAAATCAGGCCATCGAGAGAGTGAAACAGGCCCGCAAAACAGCCTGGAACAACTATCAGAACCCCGTTAAAGCCCGGCGCGATGAGTTTCTGAAGATGGCTGACGTAACCACCTGCGATTGCGCCAAAACGAAGAAAATAGAATCCATCAAGGAAGACCTGCGCCTGATAGCTGAGCCCATCCGCAAGGACATCATCTCTTCATCCAGGAAAATATTGCGCCTGATCTGCGACTCGTGCAGCAACCCGGCCAATTCGCTCAAGATCAATGTGACACGCTGGCTGGAAAACGAAATGCAGGACAATGCCGGCAGATACAACTCCTACCTGTACAGCAATTCCGATCAACGGGTAATCAACATCGAAGCCGTAGAACCGGTGTTTGATGAGAAATCGGTAATGGTTCCGGGTCGCGAAATTCTACGCGACAATTTCGAAGCCCTTATGACCAAATACCCGCAGCTGGTGGTCTTTGGTGAGGACGTAGGTAAGATCGGTGGGGTAAACCAGACCTGGGAAGGCCTGCAGGAGAAGTTCGGCGAACACCGGATTTTCGACACCGGCATCCGGGAAGCCACCATCATCGGGCAAGGCATCGGGCTGGCCATGCGCGGATTCAGGCCGATCGCAGAGATCCAGTATTTCGATTACCTGCTTTACGGGCTGCAGGTGATCAGCGACGACCTGGCCACCCTGCAATACCGAACCAAAGGCGGTCAGAAGGCACCCATGATCATCAGTACCCGAGGTCACCGGCTTGAGGGCATCTGGCATTCCGGTTCACCGCTCAGCATGGTCATCAATTCGGTGCGTGGTGTATATGTGCTCGTTCCCCGCAACATGACCCAGGCTTCCGGGTTTTACAACACCATGCTGGCCTCCGATGAGCCGGCCATCATCATCGAACCGCTCAACGGTTACCGCCTTCGCGAAAAACGCCCTTCCAACATCGGCGAATACCGTATCAGACCCGGATACCCTGAAGTATTGCAACCCGGAACCGACATCACCCTGGTTACCTATGGTTCCTGCGTCAGGATTGCCGAAGATGCCGCTGAGCAGCTGAAAGCCTTCGGCATCTCCTGTGAACTGATCGATGTGCAGTCGCTTATCCCCTTTGATGTGGACCACACCATCGTAAAATCGCTCCGCAAGACCAACAAGATTGTTTTCTTCGACGAAGATGTTCCGGGTGGCGCTACCGCTTACATGATGCAGAAAGTGCTGGAAGAGCAGAACGGCTACCTTTACCTGGATGCCCCGCCACGCACCATCACCGGAAAAGCCCACCGGGCAGCCTACAGCACCGATGGCGATTACTTCTCCAACCCCAATGCCGAGGATGTGTTTGATGCGGTTTACAATATTATGCACGATTATCATCCGGAGAAGTTTCCGAAGATATTTTGACGTTTAATCAATTCAGATAAATACCTGTCGTTTACCTGATATCGAATTTCTGAAAACTTTAAATTAAAAGCTTCATTTCATAAACGTATAAACTATGCATCATATTCCGGCTAATTCAGAAAACCCGGTTTTGTACCCATTTATGATTTATTTCCTTCTGGTATCAATGATTCGGTCTTCCGGGTCTCTTCTGCAATCCCAGATCATAGTAATCAGGATAATTTTCTCAAAGACTTCATAAATGATTTGATAGTCTGAAGTAATCAAAGCCCTGATATCAGGATCATCTGTTCTAACGCCCAGAAATGGATTTTTGGATAGTAATCTTATGCTTCTGTTTATTTTCGAATTCAACTTTTTACTGTAAACTGAAGTCCCGTTCCGAAAAATGTAGAATTCAAGGATGGAGGTCAGGTCATTTTTTGCTTCAATTGACCACACTATTTTGTGTTGAGCCATTGATCGATTTCTTTTTGTAAATCGTCATGTGTAATCATCTGATTATTGCTTAATTGCTCTCTTCCTGAGCGAATCCTTTCTTTTTGATAATCAGAAAGCTTATAAACTTCCTTTTCCACCTTCGAGTCAACGAGAATTTTAATAGCCCTGAGAAAGGTAGCATCATGGATATTAGCCAATTGACTGATTATCAATTCCCTTAGTTCTATAGTGCTCATTTCTGAATGTTTTATGTAAAATTACTATTTTTTCAAACCTAACAGTTCAATTGGATAGTAATTTTTACCCGTCTGACCGCCAGCCTGCCTGTGGCACTCAGACAGGGCTAAACTCAGGCAGTTTTTCAGTATTTGCCATGTCAGTCGGGTTTCTCTGCCACATTTCAGGCGGGAAGATCTTTAGACTTTTCACTTAAAATGGCGCCTCCTTTTTCAACCCCAATGCTGTGTATAATATTGTACACGATTATCAACCGGAGAGGTTTCCGAAGATTCTCTGAGACTGAAAATTTCTCGCAGACCTGATTGTTGTAAGAGGTAAACTATTTTTCCTGCCAGTTCATAAAGATTTGAAATCCAATAAATGATCCTGATCCAACATCATAAAAATCTTTCATTCCGTCTGATTCTGCATCTTCTCCTGTGTTTTAGTATAAAAATCAAACCTACAGGCCGGATTACTGGTTACCCGGGAATTGCCTGTGTACCATCCTTTCAGAGGTCAGTTCCTGATAAACTGAAACACCCCTGACTTGCTTTTATCTGGAGTCACTTCAATAAAATAACAGCCAGTTGTCAGTGTTTGAATAGAAATCTTTTCGCCGGTAACAGTGCTCCCTTTCATCACGATCCGACCCATACCGTCCCTGATTAAAAAATCATAACCTTCTATCCAGCCACTTACCGGTTGAAGTATGATAAAGTCTTTGGCAGGATTCGGGTAAATACGTTGATGCTCAGCCGGTTCCAATGTTTCTAAGGATAATACCTCCGGATATAGTTTCAGCACCCAGCCATCCTTGTTACCATTACCATGATTGCCTGTCACATCTCCGTCGTTGGAATCGGATCCGCCTGACAGGATAAAACTGCCATCAGGCGACTGTGCAATCGCCCGGCCCTGATCAGCGTGACTTCCGCCGAAACTCTGCTGCCAGATTAAATTTCCTGAATAGTCAAGCTTCATGATCCAGTAATCTTCTTCTCCCTGATTGCTGCTCAGGTCACCATCGTCAGAAAAGGAATAACCACAGACGATATAATTACCGTCAGGGGTCTGACGTATCTCATTCGCGGTCTCTGTCAGAGAGCCCCCATAAGAATGCTGCCACAGCAGGTCGCCAACGCTGTTCAGTTTAACGATCCAGGCGTCGCGCTCGCCGTGGTTAACCGTAGCATCGCCATTCGATGATGTAGACCAGCCGGCAAATACGTACCCTCCGTCAGAGGTCTGCACAATGCTGCTAGGAAATTCCGAACCTGTTCCACCGTATGACTTCTCCCAGCTGAGGTTTCCGGAAGCATCGAGTTTCACAATCCAGCAATCGTTTGAAGCGATGTGGTGACTGACATCTCCATCATCGGAAATTGAAGCGCCGGCAACGATATAGCCACCATCCGTTGTCTGCCGGATGCCGAAAGCCTGATCCAGTGAAGAACCGCCCAGGGCTTTCTGCCAGAGGATCTCCCCGGAACCATCCAGCTTAACCACCCAGTAATCATAGTCACCATGATTGCCGGTTATGTCTCCATCCACGGAACAGGAGAAACCAACCACAGCAAATCCTCCATCCGTAGTTTGGATCACCTCATGCCCGTATTCGAAAATTGAACCACCCAGCGATTTCTGCCATTCAAGATTTCCTATTTCATCGAGTTTTACCATCCAGTAGTCAATGCCGCCTTTACTGTTGGTAATGTCGCCATCGTCGGAAGATGTATAGCCGAACACAACAAAGCCGCCATCGTTAGTCCTGATCACGCTGGCGGCATAGTCATCCTCCGAGCCCCCCAGTGATTTTTGCCAAACGATGCTGCCGGTATCTGAAAGACGGACAACCCAAAAATCCTTATTTCCATGATTTTGGGTGACATCGCCATTTGCTGTATGGCTGTACCCGGCAGCCACAAAACCACCCTCAACGCAGTGCTGAATACTTTGCAGGAGATCATGACCGGTACCTCCAAAGGATTTCTTCCAGTCAATCCCAGGGCACTGGGCATAGGCAGTCGTACCTTGGAAAACCAGCAATAACAGGCTCAGTATCTTTATCAATGCCCTGACATACTGAATTTTAGTTACAATCGGGTAAATAAATAGCTGTCTCATGTTTCAGGCTTTTTTTTACAATCATTCATTATATTTTGGAAAAGGGTAATGCCTGTTCTAAAAAACAATAAAATGCGGGCCACCGGTAAATTGCCTGCAGCCAATTTCATCTGCCCTTGATCCGGCAGCCGAAGTATTCAGTAAATATACAATTTTTGCATGTAAAGTTGATTCCAACAATGATTCAAATACTGCCTTTTACCCCGCCTGTGATTAACCGGAGAAAATTCCGAAGATATTCTGAAGACAAGTCTAAAGTAAAAAGTAAAAAGTAAAAAGTTAATGGCTTATCACCCGGCTTGTTATTACGGTAGGCTGTGACTGTGGTTTATGCTGCATCAATAACCTGACCTGCACAAATCATAAGGTTCCTGAGCTTTCGCCGAAGGACGGTTCCTGAGCTTTTGCCGAAGGACGGTTCCTGAGCTCTTGTCGAAGGATGGTTCCTGAGCTCTTGCCGAAGGACGGTTCCTGAGCTCTTGCCGAAGGACGGTTCCTGAGCTCTTGCCGAAGGAGGCTCCCCGTTCCCGAAACATAGGGGGCGGGTCTGTCTGCCCGATTGTGCGTTCGTAATTCTTAAAATTGCCTTTTAAAAGTCTTTCCGTTAAATTTATACACTTTTCCGTCTTCCATTCCAAACCACAATCCGCTTTTATCATCTTCAAAAATGGATAGAGCATTGTCATTGGTAAGTCCATCTTTAGTTGTGTAATTGGTCATCTTTACACCATCATATTTCCAGATTCCTGCATCCCGGTCACCAAACCATACATTACCTTGACTATCTTCTGCAATTGTGAAAACGTGTTCGAGCGTGCCAGGCATTGATTTATCACCTTTTCTTCCGCTTGTCGGGTGAATTAACTTGTTCTTCTCAGAAAAATTTATTGTTGAATTACCATCTTTCAGCAATACACCAATGCCATTGTTACCAATCCAGAGTCTGCCTTTTGAGTCTTCGAGAATACTTCTGATATGAAGAGGTTCAACTTCAATATCAAGTCCAAGCGTTTCGTCATTGATAATTCTGAATTCTTTTCCATCATAGCCAAAAACGCCTGCGTAAGTACCAATCCAGATCATATTGTTTTTTCCTTTTGAAAAACCTGTTACTCCATACAGATTGTTTGGGTTAATCGTTTCAGGATCAGGAAAAGCCAGATAGCTTAATTTATGTCCATCAAATCTATATACTCCTTCTTTAATTCCAGCGCCAAACCAAAGGTCATTATCTGATTTCATCCACTCAACTCTGGAATTTCCGGTTATTCCTCTTGTTTCGTCCTGAATAGATTTTCCATCATAACTACTCACCCCATGTTGAGATTCAAACCAGATAATTCCATGTTTGTCTTCCTGGATTGAAAGAATCTGATTATCCCTCAAGCCTTCATTGGTCGAAAAGTAGGTGAAAGAATTGCCATTGAATAGTGCAACTCCTTCCCGGATACTTCCGAACCAATAATTTCCTTTACTGTCCTGAAAAATAGAACGAATTCCCGAAGTGAATTTTAAGGTGTCTGGTTTTGAAGTTGCTTCCGGTTCAGGCTTGTTGGTTTCTCCTCCTGTTGACTTCTTTTCAATGCAGGAAAAGTTCAGTATCAAAATAAGTAGTAGGTAATTCAATTTATTTTTCATTTTGGGGTTTTAAATATGATGCACAACGTTCCTGGGCTATGTGTGGTTGGTTTTGTGGTGGGCCAAGTGCGGCTGGAAAACCCACCTTGCTTAACCCGTGTTGGTGGCAGTTCTTATTCGTTGAAGACACTAAAAATACTTTCTTTTAGATTATGAATCTGCTGTTCAGTTTTGTATTGATTAGCTAACTGAACCAAATGATATAAATAATCTCCATTGGGGCTACAGACCATTTTATCAGCTTGTAGAATCATAAGCACATCTATTTTTGCCCTGTGTTCTGGAGGAAGAACTCTAATTGTTTTACCATTTGTATGATATATTGTTTTTCCTTTTGATAAAGGGAAAATTATTTCAGTTTGAAAAATATTAGGATTACATTGATCGCGCTTAATAATTGGATTGTCGCCTAGCAAATGAAGCTGAACGTCTGTTGAAGAGTAATATATTTTCCAACTTTCATAATGTGCAGCAATATCGGTCATCAAATAATCTCGAATTGCCAATATCAATTTTGAACTTTCAATGAATGCTGGTTGATTCATGATCCATTCATAAGATTCGGCAGCCGCTTCTTGATTTGTTTCTTTATTCCTAATCGTAAAAAGCAAATCCTTATTGGTTGAGTACTTAATAATTCTTTTAACTTCTTCATCTCTAGACGGTATTCGCCAATTAGTAATACCGATAAAATGAATAATGTGAAATAAGTCAATCGGTTCTAAATTAATTGGACCTTTTTGAGATACGACCTTGTGATACACTGGAGCAAAAAGACTCTCGCTAAATTGAAATAATCCTTCTACAAAATCCGTTTCAACTCCTGAAATATTGAAAGTGTTTCTGTTCCATTCAAAAAACACTTGCTTTGGGCTCTTCCTAATAGGATCTATTACCCCTCTCTTCGCGTTATAGACAGAGAGTTTCCCATCCTGACCAACAAATCCTTTGATCATAAACTCTGGTATATAATGATGTCTGCTGGAAAGTGCCAAGGTTTTCTTATTTGTTATCCCGATTTATTACTGTTAGATTTTTCTTTTAAGAGTAAAACGTGTTTTTTTTGAATTGCCACCAACGGATGGCGGTATGGTTAGTTGCCGATTTCAAAGCACTTTCCTATCAAGTTACAACTACTTTTGATACGAGCTGTGCCGCTCAAATACGCACTGCACCGGCAATTAACTATACCGCGTGTTGGTAACTGGTGTTCATTCATATCCATCTGTTTATCATTTATATAACTTGATTTACTTATCATTTGCTAACCGTGATTTTAGTTCCTATAAGAATATTTTCCATTTTTTCTTGATGCTCTTTAATATCATCGAATATCCACTCTAGGCTAGTTTCCCGATGGCTTTCTAACAAATTATCTTTGCATTTTTGCATCATAATCATAAACTTAATTGAAGCTACACTAACCTGCCTGATCTTACCACGATCAAGATAATGGCTAAGTTTTGCATTAGGGTCCCAATTATTTCCGGAACTATTGATTTCGCTACCAATCATTGCATAATTACCAAGACAATTTATTTGGTCTGGTGTTGGTCTATTTTCTTTTCCATCTGCTTTAGATTGAGGGAAGAAATGTTCTAAACTTCTGCGAGTTCTTGAAAAATAGAATTGTTCAAAAATTTTTAGCCCAAAATCACTACAACCAAGAGTGTCATAAAAAGATTTTCTTTCACTACTTCCTTCTTTTGTTTTTTCGCCTCGTAACTCATTAAAGTATTTCTCCCACAATTTATAATCCAAGTAATTAAATACGAATAAAGGAATTCCATTTGATTTTACAGAAACATCGCCATATATTCCGGAAAAATCCTCATTAGTACTTGTCGGGATAACATTAAGTTGGTTGTTAGCAAGAATTGTGCTATCAAAACTACCAGGATTTGGTGTATTGATGGAATTCAACTTAGTCGGATCTAAATAAACATCCTTGAAATACTTTTCTGCCAAGCCATTTACAAATTCATAATACTTGTTAATGTCAGTACCTTCGTTGAATAAATGCAACAAACAATAAAACAGGTAATTTTTCCTTTGTCTTGCAGTGAATGAAACCTCAAACATGGAGAGTAATTGCACCAGTTTTTGTTGGTGTTCACTTTCACCGTCAAGGTTTTTAAGATATTCGTTTTTACCCTCTTTTTGCCAGCGCTGCAGCTTCCATGGATTGCTATCAATGGTATCATTCTCATTGGAATGATGCACTATAAAGTTATCTAAAAAATACTTTGCTTTCAACAAATTATATCCGAACTCCTTTACAAAGGCATCATCAAACGGTATGTTTTCTTCCTTTAATTTATCAAATTCACGGATCAACTCTTTATCATCCAATGTAAAATAAGATGTATTGAAATTGGGCTCTTTTGTTCTTGTGATTTTCAATACAATCAATAAAAAATTTGAAAAATCTATAATGGGCTGGAAGCTGTCTAGGTTGTCGTAGTTGCCTGTCATCTGCTCTGTAACTTTACCATTCACCAGGTCTAGAATTGACTTCTTTCCTGTACCGGCTTCTACTTTTGGCAAGGCATCAAAACTTTCAATTATAAATTCACATTGTGTTTTACCAAAAATGGCTTCCTGCCTGTATTTCTGCTGAATATAAACATTCATAATACTGCAGTTTTCCCACAACTGGCTAAAGGTTACTTTATCTTCATTTTTATTCAATTGCTCAATCATGCGTGCTTTTATAATCTCATGCTTTTCCAGTTGTTCACCTCTTGAATTCATTATTTCAAAATAATGATTTAAGTCTATGTCTCTAGGAACATTGTAATGTATTAGATGAACATTTTCCTGAAAATACTTTTTAAAATTTTCTAAATCCAGTTCTGGAACGATTTTATTTATCGCATTCCTAGCATAATCAAAACCATTGATGATTCCATTATCTTTTTCATCAATATTAAATAAAGGGAGGCTCTTAATGGTTTCATTTGATTTCTTCCGTGCCCTGTAGGTTAATTTATTCTGACGGGGAATTCCAAGAGCAGAAAGTACAAGATTAATGGTGGTAAGCCGCTGTTGTCCGTCTATTACTTCATATACTTGGTCGCCTTTGTGATAGGAAACCAATGTTCCAATAAAATAGGTGCCTTTCTTGCTTGCATTCCTGTTTTGAAGGTATGCGTCATACACATCCTGAATAAGTGCTGTAATCTCATCATCTTCCCATGCATAATTTCGCTGATAAATAGGCACTTCATAAGTTACCTGATTGCCGTTATATATTTCGGCAATGGATTGTTCTATTAAGGGTAAAATATTGCTTGCCATATTATTCTTCAATAAATTTATTTACTCTAAAATAGTACAGGTAGTTCTGATAAACTCCATTCTCCATTTTATTTATATCTTCTTTTTTTGCTGCGATGTTACCCAATGGGAGTGGACTCAACTTGTCGGAAAGCGAGCTTAACAATGCAATAGGCGAATCTGCCTCTGTAATCATTTTATAAATATTGAATGAATTTTTGACTTCGTTTCCTAAAATGTAATTTTGAGCAGACTGCCACCCGAGATTATAGTATTGAGCCCTTAGTGAGTAAGCCCAAATAAAAGCATACAATACATATTGTTTTTCCAACATTTCTTTATCCTTTTTAGATGGTCGTTCACTGGGGCAGAACCTGTCCACATAAAGTAAAACTGCGGTATCGAATAACAGACGTGTTATACCATTGCCCACACCGTTTTTGTAGGTTCGTAAATCGAGGGTTTTAACAATTTCGTTATCGTTGATAAAGTACCCCTCGTATTTATTGTTGTTCTGAATGTCTTTTAGGATTTCAAAATAATGCTTGGCATAATCGAAAAACGATTTGCCGGCAATAATGGGTGTGTCTATCTGAAATGGCTTAAGATTATTCATTCCAGAAACAAAAGGCATGGAAGATTGATTTACCATATCGGCATAGGCAATAGCACCTTTAAAAAACTGTGCATAAGGATAATTTCCGTTGCGGTTTATGCCTTTAAATTTTTGTATGTTGTGCTCATTAAGTTCCCATGCACTGTTTCCTTTAATCCATTCTTTTAGACGGTAGAGGTAATCGCTAAACAGGAGGGAAAGCTTTTTCTGGTCCAGATCTTCCCAATCTTTTACTGTTTTTTCGGTTTGGGCAATATCTGCATTGTTCATTTCTCGCAGGTGATAGGCCTTTAACAAATCATGCGGATACAGCTTTTTTCCACGGGCATTTTGCGAATCAAAAAACTGGAAGGCTTCAGAAATATCTTCTGTAATAACAACGATTAGTTCGCAATTATTTTTGATATAATCATGGAGTTCTGATCGTTCCCTAATATCTGAAATATTATGTATGCGTCTTTCGAGGGTTCTGAAGTTGTTGGGAATGTTTCTGGAGTTATGCGTATCGTCAGTCAACGACTGATTTAAGAAACTAATTGGAACTCCCTGCCCATTATAGAGCGCCATAAGCAACAGCGAAAAAGTAATGGTACGCTGTTGACCATCCACTATGTTGTAAACTGTTTTTTTTGCATCAAAATGAAGAATAAGGGTTCCTACACGGTATGTTTCTTTATTTTGGTTTTTGGCCTCAATAATATCATCAAATAGTTGGACGACATTTTTGGCTGTCCATTTATAGGGGCGCTGATAAGGAGGAATCATTAAATTTATGGGTCCTATCGGTTTTCCTTCTGCATCCTGAGTGATTGTATTGTTTAAAAGCAGGTCTCCTATTTTGGTAATAGCCAATTTTAGTGCTGTAGTCATAAACTTTCAGTTAATCATATTTTCTTGTTCTGGCGGAGTTTGTCCGCTGTTTTCCAGAGTTGTTTCTTTATGGGTTCTTCAGTTCTGTTTCCGTTTTTCTTTACCATTTAATTTTTTTTTGCAGGGAGTAGAAAAAAACAAAATATATTTCCATCAAATTTGCACTGTCCTGTCATTAAGCTAAATTCTACCAATTTCCAATTTATCACTATCGTATTTGTCGGTCGTCTGTCTTTTTACACTTGTTGCCAACGAGCAGATACACGCAATATTGCGCCTATCTCTCACTTGCATTCACCATTCTCATTCAGCGCAAGAAATCTGATTGCAACACCAAATATAATAACTTTTTAAATATCGTTAGGTAATCATGTGTAATTGTACCATCATTTTGCCCCGTTCTGAATTGGTTCAATTTTTTCAGGTGTGAGACCGATTAGCTGGTATTCAATTGATCAATACCACCAATCGTCGTTCCGGCTTAACCCACGTTCATTCAACCTGGTCATCAAACCATGCATCTGACTGACTTTTTACTACTTTGTCATTTTTTTTTGACAAAGATATTGTGACCACATGAGATTCAGAAGATGTAGTTCGGAGGAGGCTTACATTACTTCCGCATGGCAAGTATTTACGGCAAACTTAAAGACCTTGACAGCTGGGTGCGCAACAGGCTAAGATTTTGTATATGGACGGATTGGAAGAAACCGGAGAGGAAGAGAAAGAATCTCATCCGACTGAGGGTAGACCGAAACCATGCTTATTCATGGAGCAGAACCAGAATGGGTGGATGGGCTTTCGCCCAACGGCGAAGCCCTCACGGACGCCATTAAAATAAACGAGGGGTCCGTAAAGCCCGATTATGGTGATTACAGCCACCCTGGTTCGCTTAGCCAAACGTGGCTATAATTCAATGCTCGATCACTACTTGAAGGTATCTCCACAATTTAATGAACCGCTGTATACGAGACCCGGGAGCTAACCCTGACGAAGGAAGGGTACAGTGGTCCCGCCGATGGCGGGATAAATCGTGAGAGGCGCTCCCCGTTCCCGAAACTTCGGGAGCGGGGCCGTCTACTCGATTAGCCACAGTATTTTTAAAGTTCAGTCAATAATGAAGTTAGATCATTTGATTCTTCTTCATAGCTACTTATTAATGTTTTTATATTATCCGACAAGTATCTTTTCTCCATTTTAATGCCTTTAATTGAATTTAGGCAATTTCTTGTGTAATCCGACATAGCATTTGTTCTTGGGTCTAACCTTAATTCTCCAAGAAGAAGCATAAGAGGGGCAAAAAAATTCTTTTCTAAATCATATACTTCGTATTTCCCATTTTCCATATTTGGGATTATATGTTTATTAAACAAATCGAATATTGGTCTATATCTTGGGTCATCTATTGGATCACCAAAGATTTCTTTTTCTAGTTGCACTCCATATTCTGCAAATGATTTCATTAGTAATTGAAGGTTACTCGTAAGATTACTCATGTGAGTTGAAGAGTCATTCAAATAACTATTAAATTTCTCCTTAAGTACTTCATAATTATATTTAAGTATCCCGGCAAATGAATTGATTTTATTAGAAGAAATAACTGCTTCAGAATACTTTTTTTTCCTAAATTTCTCTAAGTACTTGATTAAATCTGTCTTATCCAATGAATTAAATGCTTCGCCGTTTAATGAAGTTGAGATTGTAAGTCTAGGAACAGTAAAAATCTCTTTTTCATGTTCAGTTAAAAATTCTTTAAGAAATCCAATTTGCTTTTGAATTGGCAATTCCAAACTACTCAATTCTGCTTTCCACCTCTCTCCAATTTTTTTAATCTTTTTTCTTTCAGTGAATAAGTCGATTCCACGATTAATGAAAATACCCAATAATAAGCTAAGAATAGGTAGAATATCTTTGAAAAAATTTGATTTGCTTGTGGTGCTTAAATATATCTTAATATCACTTTCCCCTGATAATTCTTCCTTATTTATCGTAACAGAATCCTGACTGGTATATTTTGCAGTATCTTTTTTAAGTACGGTACTTGTATCTGTTTTTCCTTGATTCCCACAATGGCCTATCCATTGGATATTAAGAATTAATGCAAATATCAAGCTTGTCTTGAGAAGTCTTGTCATATGTATTGTGAATTACTAGAGTTAAAATTTTTGTGATTTTTCTATAAATTGGTTTGATTTCAAATAATATTGTGGCTAACGAGCAGATACAAGCAAAATTGCGCCAATCTCTCAATTGCATTCACCTTTATCCATCAGCCTAAAAAATCTGATTGCAACACCAAATATAACAACTTTTTAAATATCGTTCTGTAATATTTTGTAATTGTACAATCATTTATTCCCGTTCCGAATTGGCTCAATTCCTTCAGGTTTAAGGCCGTTAAGCTGGCAAACCAATTGATCAATCCGCCTTCCGGATATGAATGATTGTCCGGATTACCTGACCTTAATTCAACCATTTGCAAAAGAAAACGGGATAGAATCTGGTTACAGACTGCCCATAGAAGTCAATTCTGTGCGCAGTGTTACAGATCAATTGATCAGTCCGTGTTATCCGGCCAAAATCAGATCCTTCATCAGTTCAGCGGTTTGTTCGTGCCTGCATCCCGGGTTACGGATGATTCTCCCACTCAAACACCGAAAAGCAGGTATTCCCGTCATCGTTGATATTCAGGCAGTTGCAATGTACCACCCTGCCACCTGAATGCTGCGCCCAACAGCTTGTCGCGCTTAGTCCGCTAATGCAGGAAAGTGAAACGCAGAACCGACCAATCTGAAGCACGTTATCAGCTTACCCGATGCAAGGTAATTGTTGAACTGCCTCAATTTCCCGTTTTACTCAGCACCAGCTTCTGTTGTGAAAGGGTATGAGAATATTCCAGCATGGCCAGCAGTTCGGGCCATTTTGACAGGGGCTCATAATCGTGGTTATAGGTTTTGGCTGCTTCAACAATCAGCTTTCCATCCTGAACAGAGGTATTACATTCAAAGCTGCCTGCACTGTTCGCCAGCGAGCCATTGAACACTTCAGCATTTGAAACGCTGTAGCCTTCCGGGATATCCAGGGCAATGTACCATTTAAGCACACGAGGGCATGGCATATAAATATCCGCATTGCGTTCTTTTTCCTTTTCACTGAACTCAGCAAACTTACCGAAAAGCTTTACCATATCTACGACCAGGTGGCCTCCGGCTTCAGCCAGAATGTCATCGGCGCTGAAATTCATTGTGAACCTCAGGGCTGGATTTTCCCTGGAACGGCCAACGGATAAGACATTCACTGTCAGATCCTGAGGGTCGGAGATACCATTGATATCTTCAAGCCAAAGCTTCACAATCTCCTTGCCTGCCTTTAGTTCCCCCTCTTTCTCCTTGTCTACAATTTCGATCAGGTAATCCTGATGAAACTGCTGCAATTTTGAAAGCTTGCCAATGGTGTTTATGGCTGTTGATTCATCCCTGAAATACTGAAACTGCATCCTGCTCATGGAATTAAACATATCCTGCATCCCTCCGGTGGTATGGATGGTGCGGTTTATCTGCACCTGCTCCTCCCCTGCAGTTATTTTTACGAAGAGTGAATCGAACTGCATATTGTCCGACGGATTTCCGGCCGGTATCACCTCCTGTTTCAGTGCGACCTTCTTTGGGTAAGCAGAGCCAACTCTGGTGGTGTAGATTTTCGTTCCCTGCAAACCGTATGACGGCTCTCCGAACAGCGAATGAACTCCCGGTGTGTAAAAGTAAACCGGACCATCGGCTGTTTTCACCTTGATTCCGGGAGTAACCTCATCGAACAACAACGTCTTATCAATGCTACCATTCTGTTTGCTGACGCCGATAAAGACCTCATGCTCAATCTTCAGTTTTTTCAGCACAAACGACAAGCTGCGGATCACATCAAATTCATCGTAGAGCTGATAATTGTAGTATTTGGCTGAGCCTACCAGAAAATAATCGAAAAACAGATGATGCCGGGCAAAGTAGAACAAATCACGTGCAATGGTTTCCGGTGCCTTAATGTGCCTTTGCTTGCCGATGAACTTAAGTGATTCCTTCTGAAGCATGGTAGCATTGCCGGCGTGCATGGCCAGGTAATTGAGCAGTTTCTCATGATCATCCGGTACTGTCTTAAGCTTGGGCTTGCCTATTTTGCCGATCATGTGTTTGTAAACTTCACTTCCGTGGATGGTGGCGGCGACCACCTGAAACTTCAGCACCGGTTCTGTTACAAGAGGGGCGTCCCATTGTATTTCCTTCAGCTTTTCATCACTCGCGTATTTCAGTTCATAATATACCTTGTTGTCTGATTCCTTTACCTTCGGATCATCATACCCATCAGGCAATGAAAGGTTTATGTAGCAGTTTTTCTCAGCCAGAAAGGAGACCCTTCCGTCAAGAACCGGATAATAGGATTTGAAAATGATGATTTCAGGATCGAAAACGAAATAACTGCCATAATTGTAATTCGTAACATTCACCCTGCTTACGTTGGCGATGTAGAAATCGATCACATCGCCCTGTTCAAGGTTGTCGATGGCTACTTTCTGATACGAATCTTTTGTTTCACGGGTTTCTGCTGCATCTCTGAACATACGCATTTTTACGGCTTCGTCAAGCCTTACCTCACGCTCTTTCCCATCGGGTTTCACTACTTTTACCCCGATAAAGGTTCCTTCCCTTTTGTAACTGCTCAGTCCGAGTTTTGTGAATGACAATTCAGAATATTCCTCAACAGCAGCGGCATCGAGCAGCAGCACCCGCATACGTAAATAATTGTCGTTGTTTACCTTGGCACCCAGCTTTCGGCTGTATTCAAAGATTTCGTTCTTCAGCAGGATCACCGCCGACTCATCCTTGTATTTTTCTTTGACCGAAGCATCGGGCGGGGGAAACTTCTCTCCCCACATTTTTCGTTCTATTGAGGCTTCATCTGTCTGGGCTGTGGCGATGGCAGACAGGCAACAAAGGAAGGCAGTAAAAACAATGCAGTTCAATTTCATCGCGGAGTTATTTAGCGGTTAATACAATCATATCCTTATAGAACCTGACGATTCTGCTTACGGATTCATTCCAGGCAACAAACTCTCCCGGCTTCACAATATCATCGGCTATTTCGATGCGTTTGAGGTAACGAACAAAGCCCTCTCCGGCTTCATAGGTTCCTGTAAATGAAAATCCTGGCCGGGTTATGGAAACCGGCTCGGGCAGCTTTTTTACCTTGAGATGCCCCGGAAGCCTGAGCACAACCTCCTGCTCATTCAGCAGCCGCCCTTCGAGTTCATAGTTGTAACTCCTCAGCTTTTCAATTTTCTGGCCTTTCAGTTCGTTTCTGAAATCGAGGCTAAGCATAATGTCGTTGCCGGTTGTTATCAGGGCATTCGGCACCTCGAGCCGGTAACTGAGCCTGAAGGTATCGCTGAGGGTATCCTTCGGGGATGTCAGCAACGACAATACTTTTACACTTTTTCCGCCCACCGTAAGAATTGATTTCAGCATGTTCTCCTTCTCCCCGCTTTCAACCTGGTCAAGAAAATATTGCAGCGACAGGCGTGGCATACCCATCAGGGTCATTCTGCCTGACAGCTGCAGGCGGTTTCCTTCAATTGACACTGTATCGCTGACACTGGTAAGGTTATTCCGGGGGCGGGTTTCCGGGATACGGAGCACTTCACAGCTTCCGTTGTTTTCCACCACACAGCGCCTCCCCTGAATGCTTTCCGGAATCTCTCCGATCAGCCCGTACTTCAGGGTGGCATCCAGAAACAAGGGGTTACCATGCTGCATCACCACGCAGATCATGTGGTTGCTGCCCGCGAGGGAAACCACTGAATCGGGAATACAGGTGCGGCCCGTGTAAACCCAGCCAAGCCTGGCGTCGAACCCGAGGTGTCGCAGCATCACTGCGGCAAGGTTCGACATCCCCTTACAGTCCCCATAACGCTTCCTGAAAACCGATTCCGCAGCTTCGGGTACAAAAGCAGCTGTTCCGTTTTCAAAAGCGATGTACCGGATCTTCTCCCCTATCCACTGCATCACCTTTGCCATCTTTTCATTGTCTGTATGGCAATGTTTTACCAATTCATCCGTGAACGCAGCAAGCTCCGGGGTGATGCTGCCCCTTTTCACCAGCGACAGATACCATTTGTTAAGATCATCGTGCGAACGCAGGATATTGGTGGTATCGTTTCCGGCAGAAATCCGGTACTCAGGCACTAACAGGATATGTGGAAAGGTGCAGGAATAGCCCGGCAGATTCTGTACGCCTTCCTGGGGAGGAATGTTGCGGGCAGTGTACTCGATCACCTTCAGATTTTCTTTACTGTTGTAAGTTACGGTCTTTGTAATGTCAAATCCTTCAAAGTTCATTTCCACCAGCTTCAGACCCAGGTAATCGGGGATACTGAGGGTAACCTTCATCCGGGCAACCCGGTAATCGTCGGAAAGCGGGATATCTGAAAGATAGCGCAGGTCGTTGTATGTTTTATCGTATGAAAGGGTGCTCGTTTCACCGGGTTCGCCAAACAGCATCATAAAACGGCAGACCCTCGCATCGTGGTAAAACAGGCCATCGATTTCGAAATCGCCGCAACGCATGTAATCGTACTTTATCCTGGAATCCTTGTTTCCCTTCAGCTTATGCCCGGATATGGCAGAATATTCATCGTAAAACACAGTTCGCATCACCTTTACATCCCGGGCCAGTGATTGTACAACAGCAATTCCTGATTCGGTGGCTGTTACATTCCCAGGGGTGCCGGTGCGTACGAATGTGTAGGTTGTTTCCAGTTCCCTTACCAGGGCCTGCTCGTCGGGGAATGACTCCTGCAGCAACCTGGCAAGGCTATCGGCGTACTGGCTGAAAGCAGGAAGGGAACAAAAGCACCACAAGAACGAAAACAGCAGAAAGCGGGAGTTTCTGTGAAGAACCATAGCTATCGGTTAAATGAATAAATGATCATCGGCAAGGTAAAACCATTATTTAAACAAACGCCTGTAGACCAGGCAAAAAATAAACTGTTATTTATCAGGCTTTTAAATTAAATACCCAGTGATATGTTTATTAAAACGGTACTTGTCAAATATAAAATAATTTCAGCTTACTGATAAAAAGTGAATAAAAAGAGGACGAATATGTTTTCAATGACTCTTTTTAAAAGCCAATGTGGAAGGTTGAGACTCAGGACATGTCACATTCCCTGCCCTTTCAACCCCATTAAAAAATGGCTGGGACTGAACAGAACTTGCGTTGAAAGACCAAACGAATGCAATACTTTAAATCTAAGTTCGTTTGAATACTGCTTTGGTATTAAAGATGTAGCAAAAAAAACCGGTTGAGCAGATGGATGATTCCTCCCGTTTAACTCGAAGCCGGAAATAGTATTTAACAGCGGATCCCTGATGATTTGTGCCTCAGCCATACAGGTCGTATTTCGCTGTTGGAATGAACGAATGACCAACCCTTTTATGAAAAAACTCCTTATTCCTGCCTTCCTGTTTCTGAATCAGGCTGTTTCAGCCCAGTATAAATCCAGTAACATCAACTTCAGCAAACTCACTGAAGTCACCGGCACGCCGTATATGATTGCCACTGTTGATCATGTAGAGAAGATGTCTGGCGAGGTAATCCCATTTCTGTTGTTCATTGACACACAGACCGGTACCCAACAGCGGGTTGACTTCCCCGGCAATTCTTACCCTGGCCTGCCCGAACAGGTAAGGATTGATAGCCTGGGCATCAACCTGATCCTGCTGCAGGCAAGAACCCATGACCTTGACGGTAAAAAGGGGATAAACTGGAACGATCCTGCCCAGGTGTTCATCCTTTCGGTCGATGGCCGTCAGAAGCACCAGCTTACCGACAGCAGTTTCTTTGTGCGGACAAGTGCTGTAAGCCGTACGACAGGAACCCTTGTGGTAACCGGGCATTACGATTCCAACAACAACCACAGGTACGACGCAGGCGACAGCAATGAAATTCAGGTGTTCGATCTGAAATCGCGCAAATTGTTGTATAAAATCTGATCTCTGTGGTTCACATTTCTGAGCCTGATTTATGAAAATCCTGAATCTTATTGTATTTATCTGGCTGTCGGCGTCAACGGTTCATGCGCAGTCAGCTTTCTACGACAAACTTTCCACAGCAGCCATTGATCTGACTAAACAGCAGGTAACCTACGACCCATCCTATTTCCGTATCGGATACCCGAACGGCGATGTTCCATCCGACAAAGGTGTATGCACGGATGTGATCATCAGGGCTTACCGGAAGGTGGGCATTGACCTGCAGAAGGAGGTACATGAAGATATGAAACTGAACTTCAGCCGTTACCCGGCAATCTGGGGTTTATCCCGTCCGGATAAGAACATTGACCACCGTCGGGTTCCCAACCTGATGACATTTTTTGAGCGGCATGGCGTGACTAAACCAATGTCGCGCAATGCAGCCGATTACCAACCTGGTGATATTGTCTGCTGGAATCTGGGAGGCGGTACAACCCACATCGGCATTGTCGTCAGCCGGAGATCAGGGGATGGAAAAAGACCCCTGATCGTGCACAACATCGGGGCCGGACAGGTGATGGAGGATTGTCTGTTCAATTTTACAATCATCGGGCATTACAGGTACAGGAAACTTTGAAAACCCAGGAGAACTCTCAAAAACGGTTTAGAGGCACCCTTACATGGAAATCACTGAGGTATCTGTTCCACAAGCACCTCATTACCAGCCTTGTCGAAATACGTACAGGTCATTGCATCCATCGAGATTGCCCATCTTTCAATGCCATGGGATGCACACCGGGTGATGAAAGTCATGAAGTCTGTTTCGCCCTGCTGGTGTCTGCGCAGTTCGGCAATAAAAGCAACGGTGTCTGCTGAACCGGCAACCACCAGAGGATCATATTTTGCCGGAACAGTCACTGTATGCTGGTTGCCACTATGGTAATCAATGTGACCATCAAACACATAAGTTTCATAATGGGTAACACCCATTGACCTGATTTCTTTGATGTATGCAGGGAAACCGGCACCCGATTTAACCTTGCTGTGAGCTGTTTTGATTTGTTCCAGTGTGAACATTTTTTCAGATTTAAGTGAACCTTTTCTCTGGCTATGCCTCAGGATGTGACTTTCGGACGGAAAATGACGTTCAGGGTTTATGGATGTCTGATCCTGGTATTCCCTGTCAAATCCGCTATCTTTTTTAACACGCTCAAGGAAGAAATGTTTTACGCAGCTTAAGGTAAAACCCGGTTAGTTAAATGTTCATGGAGCATGTCGTTTCATTGGTTTCTGATATTCAATTCAGATCGCCAATCCCGGAAAAGTACGTCTGATGAAATTGAGAAGACAGGGAAAGGTCAGCTTGCTGACTTTATCCGACCTGCCGGAAGCGTTCAGTGATTGTGCGCCGTCAGTTCAATCCTGTTCCCATCCAGGTCAAGAATCACACTTTCGTAACAGCCATCGCCGGTGGTTCTGGGGTAGCCTTCAACAGTTATCCCCTCCTTCTCTAGGAAAGCGGTCAGTCTGTCCACTTCATCTGCAGTTCCAACTACCAGAGCGAAATGCGCCAGTCCGGTTCTCAGGTCGTCCAATGGCTTTGTGATGTCGGACCGCTTCATGATCTCAATCCTGGCCCCATCCTGAAAAGACAAAAAATAAGAGGAGAACTGTTTCTGCGGATTTTCGTATCTCTCTGAAGCGGTGCATCCGAAATACTTTACGTAAAAATGTTTCAGTTGTTCAAGGTCGTTTGTCCAGATGGCTATATGATCGATGTGCATTCAGCTATACTTTTATACTTATTACCGATTGTTATCCGTGTTCTCTGCTTCCGGATTCTCATTGTTTACAACGCCCGCAATACCATTTTATTTAATCATCGCAGAAAAGTGTCAGTGAAATCTGACTAAAGTCAGAAAATGCAGACCTGTGAAACTTGCTGGTGGTGCATTCACAGAGGTGCATCTTCCAGCGGAATGGCTTCTGAAACCTGTTCCGGTGTGGCTTTACCGATACTTCCTCAGGAAAATAAAGCCGCCACCCGAAGGCAGCGGCTGCAAGCAGTGATTAAGGTTAAAAAGGATGGTACCATTCGGCGGCACCACCACGATCTTAAAATTTATAGGCGTTGTCTTCGATCAGCTTGTCGGCGATGCGGCGACGGGCCTCTTTTACATTAACACCTTTTACCCAGGTAAGTTCATCAATGGCGTTTCTGAGTTTATCGGCTTCTTCACCTGCGGCAAATGAGTTGGCGGCATCCATGGCTGATTTGCGGATGATCTCAGCGGCATCGTAAACATAAACATCGAGCATATCGCGGTAGAGATCAGCGGGTTTCAGGGTCTCCAGCTTTTCTGTCCTCAGGGCAAGAGATTCGGCTACATAGATTTCCATGATCATTTCCGAGATGTTGTTCATCACCTCCTGTTCACGTACAAGTTTCTTGTCGAAATGGGTTGCAGCGCCGTGGATGATCAGCAGGGCAGTTTTCTTGAAGTTGGCCAGATAACGGCGTTTTTCTTCGTAGTAACTTTCTCCTTCTTTGCAGCCACAGGTAATTTTATCCAGACCGGCATACAATTCAGCGGCAGGTCCGAAGAGGTCGAATTCACCCTTCTGGGCACGTTTGATGGCGGTATCGGCAATCAGCAGGCGGTTGATTTCGTTGGTACCTTCAAAAATACGGTTGATGCGCGAGTCGCGGTAGCCGCGCTCCACATCCATTTCGGCTGAATAACCCATACCTCCGTGAATCTGAACGGCTTCGTCGATCACGAAATCGAGGGATTCCGATCCGTAAACTTTCAGGATAGCAGCTTCAACAGCATAGTGGGCAATGCCTTCGATGGTTGCACGACCCTTGTCGAAACCGGCAGCCTTGTTCAGTTCAATCTGATCGTCAATATCTTTACTCACACGGTAAACGGCCGATTCAGCAGCAAAGGTCTTGATAACCTGCTGAGCCAGCTTGTGTTTGATGGCGCCAAAGGTTGAGATCAGTACACAGAATTGTTTGCGTTCGTTGGCGTACTTCACCGAATCGTTGATGGCTTTTTTGGAAGCGCCCAGCACGTTGGCACCCAGCTTGATGCGGCCCATGTGGAGGATGCTCAACGCGATGCGGAATCCCTCGCCCGGACTGCCGATGAGGTTTTCAGCCGGAACTTTAACATCGTTGTAGAAAATCTGGGCTGTGGATGAGCCTTTAATACCCATTTTCTTTTCATCGGGTGCTACTACCACACCGGGCATGTCTTTCTCAACGATAAAGGCACTCAGAATGCGGTCGTTGCCGATTTTGGCAAAAACGGTCTGAACGTCGGCAAATCCGGCATTGGTGATCCACATTTTCTGTCCGTTGAGGATGTAGTGAGTTCCGTCATCTGACAGCCTGGCATTGGTTTTCCCGGCATTTGCATCACTTCCGGCCCCGGGTTCTGTGAGGCAATAGGCTCCCAGGATTTCTCCGGTAGCCAGACGGGTAACATATTTTTCGCGCTGGGCATCGTTGCCGTAATAAGCGATGGGCAGGGTACCAATTCCGCAATGTGCCATAAACGCAACCGAAAATGAATATCCCGCACCAATGGTTTCAGCAGCAAGCATCTGGGTAACAAACGACTGACCGAATCCACCGTATTCCTCGGGCAATGCAATACCCATGAGGCCTAACTCGCCCGACTTCTTCAGGGTTTCTTTCATCAGCTGAATGTCAGGAGCATCCAGTTTATCCATTACCGGATACACTTCGGTTTCGAGAAAGTCCTGACAGGTCTGGGCAATCATCTGTTGCTCATCATTGAACTCTTCGGGAATAAACACATCCGCAGCATTCACGGTATCCACCAGGAATTCGCCGCTCTTCAAAACTTTTTTATTTTCCATGCAAGGCTGTTTTGTTGGGTTTATGATTCAGCTATTCTAAAAGGCTTCAGTGTCAGGCTTTCCGGTGTCCGGCTTACCCGCGTTGTCCGAACCTGAACACCCGCCTGATATCAGCAGAAATTTGTGGAAAATTACAAAAAGCGACCTTCTGATTTTCAGTCTGTTCATAAGATTTTACCCCGTTCGCGAAACCAACGGATAAAAAAAGAGGAATTTCCCTCCAGGGGAAACTCCTCCTCATTGAAAATCAATAATTTGATCAGTTAATTATAATTCATCTAAATTTTAAAATCGTTCACGTCTTTGGGATGGCAGTTGTTGATAAAGCTGACCGCTGCAACATTTTCAGCCCTTCCCTTGCGGATAAAGATATCGGCCGATTTTACATATACGTCGCTTCTGTTTGCATCATACAGCAACAAATAACCGATCACCACGTTTCCTGCCATCTCCACGAGCCTGCGTGAATGAAAATCGTAGTATTCGGTGTCGGCCGCTTCATTCACTTTTTCGACAATTTTTGCGAACTGCTCCGTCATCTTAATCAGAATGGTCCTGAGGTACTCGAGTTCTGGCTTAACGGGAAGGTTGGCACGTTCGTTCATTACAGCCAGGAAAGCGCCGTTGCCCACGCCCCTGATGGCGGCAACCACCTGCAGCTGCGAGGTTCCTTCGTAAATCGTGGTGATCCTTGCATCGCGGTAGATGCGTTCAATCGGGAAGTCTTTCATGTAACCGGTACCCCCGAAAATCTGAATGGCATCGTAGGCTATCTGGTTGCAGCCTTCACTCGAATAAAGTTTGAGCAGCGGGGTATAGAGGTCAGCCAGCTTCTGATAAACTTTGGCTTCCTGACGCTCTTCGGCTTCCAGTTTGCGCTCCTTTGAAGCAAAGTTATAGGCTTTGTAAAGATCAACATACCGGGCTGTTTCGTAAAGCAGCGAGCGCATGGCATCAATCTTCACCCGCATGTTGGTGAGCATTTCATAAACAGCCGGGTACTTGATGATGGCTTTCCCAAACTGCTCACGCTCCATGGCGTATTTATAGGCTTCGCGGTAAGCCGCTTCGGCAATACCCACCGATTGCGACCCCACACCCAGACGGGCTGAATTCATCAGCGACATTACGTACTTGATCAGTCCCATCTTGGTGTCGCCTACGAGTTTGGCCGGTGCATTCGTAAACACAAGCTCACAGGTAGGTGAACCTTTGATACCGAGTTTGTTTTCGATGCGCCTTACCTTAACAGCTTTGTCGTTGCGGTCGTACACGAACAATGAAAGGCCGCGGGCATCGGTAGTGCCTTCTTCTGACCGTGCAAGCACCAGCGAGATATCGGCATCGCCGTTGGTGATAAAGCGCTTCACCCCATCAAGTCTCCAGCAGTGCTTGCGGTTGTCGTAGGTAGCCTTCAGCTGCACAGCCTGAAGATCGGAACCGGCATCGGGCTCTGTAAGGTCCATGGCTGCAGTGGCTCCCTTGTGAAAACGCGGAAGAAACTCATTCTTGATCTCATCGGAGGCAAACTCATGGATGGTTTCGGCGCAGTCCTGCAGCCCCCAGATATTCGAGAAACCGGCATCGGCACGCGAAACAAGCTCCCCTGACATCACATAAGGAACAATGGGCAGGTTAAGACCATCATATTGCCTGGGCAGGGTAAATCCAACCAGTCCGGCTTTTACAAGGGCATCGTAGTTCTGACGGGTGCCACGGGCATAGATTACTTCATTGTCAACAAGCTGCGGCCCTTCCTTATCCACCGATTCGGCATTGGGAGCAATGATCTCGCCGCTGATCTCGCCGATGATTTCCATCACTTTATCGTAATTGTCAAGGGCATCTTCAAAATCGAGGGGGGCGAAATCGTATTTCTCCTTTTCGGTATAGTCCGATTCTTTCAGTTTCACGATTTTCTCCATCAACGGATGGGTAAGGTGAAACCTCAGGTTGGGGTTATCTGTATAGAAATTTTCCATTCTTCCGTATTTTTACTTCGAGTTCTTTTTGTAAAATTTGATCATTTTGGGAAGTACATCTGCCACATTGCCAATGATGGTATAGTCCGCAATCTGGTTGATGGGAGCGCTCACATCGGTATTGATCGAGATGATCTGAGCCGACTGATCCATGCCGGCCCGGTGCTGCACTGCTCCTGAGATGCCACAGGCAATGTAAAGCTTAGGCCTTACAGTAACGCCTGTCTGCCCAATCTGCCGCTCATGCTCCACAAATCCGGCATCTACAGCTGCACGCGAAGCGCCTACCTGAGCACCGAGAATATCGGCAAGTTCAAAAAGCAGGTTGAAGTTTTCCTTAGAGCCGACACCATAGCCCCCCGAAATGATAACCTGGGAGTTCTTGATGTCGATCCTGCTCTTCTCCATATGCCGTTCGATAATGGTAACAGCGAAATCATCGTCCTTGAGTATCTTTTTGGCATCCAGCTTCTTCAGCTTTCCTTTGTATTTCTGTGAATAGAGCTCCTTTTTCATCACCCCTTCGCGCACAGTGGCCATCTGCGGACGGGTTTCAGGGTTAATGATGGTGGCAATAATGTTTCCACCGAAAGCAGGTCTGATCTGGTAAAGCAGGTTTTTGTATTCGGTCTGCGTCTTGTTTTCAAAATGATCACCGATTTCGAGGCTGGTGCAGTCAGCGGTAAGTCCGCAACGCAGTGCTGAAGCTACCCTGGGAGCAATATCACGCCCGATGCTGGTCGCTCCGAAAAGGGCAATCTCGGGTTTCTCGCGCTCAAAAACGTCGAGTACAACCGAGGTATGCGGAAGCGTCGTATAAGGGAAAAGCCGCTCATCATCCGCATAATGGATCACATCCACACCGTAAGGGTAAAGCAGTTTTTCAAGATCAATCACCTTATGCCCTACCACCACAGCTTCAAGCCTGACTTTAAGGTCGTCGGCCAGTTTTTTACCTTTCGACAGCAATTCAAGGCTCACATCCGCAATGGATCGTTCCTCTGTTACTTCGCAATAAACAAATATGTTGTTCACGTCCTCTTCTTTTAAGTCGTTTCTAATAATTCGTTAACCAATTATGTGGCTGTTCATCAGTTCTTTCATCAGCCCTTCGATTTCTTTATCGGTGTTGCCGATCATCTTCGAATTCTTATGCTGAAACACCACATTTTCGATCTTTTTCACCTTGGTCGGCGATCCGGAAAGACCCAGCATTCCGTCCTGGGCATCGAGGTCAGCTGCAGTCCATTCATCGATGAGCAGGTAAGGGCGGTTGTTGTAAAGCTCAGTGTAGTCCTTGGTTTCATTCTGAAGCTCAGTCACCGTGCGGGCATGCTTGTATTTCATCAGGAGTTTTGCGATGCGCTGACGGCATACCGGAGCTGAACTGTGAACAGTGATGGCAGCAGGCAGGGTGGAATTCACCACTTCCACGCCCCGTTCCAGTCGGCGTTTGACAATGATTTTCTTGGCATCTACCGAGATGATCTCTTCACAGTAGGTAATCTGTGGGATTCCCAGTTTCTCGGCTGTCTGAGGCCCTACCTGGGCGGTATCTCCATCAATGGCCTGCCGGCCGGAGATCACCAGATGATAGGGAGCCAGTTTTTTCACGGCCAGCGACAATGCATAAGAAGTAGCCAGGGTGTCGGAACCTGCAAATTTGCGGTCGCTGATCAGATAGCCGCGGTCGGCACCACGGTACAGGGCTTCACGGATGATCTCAGCAGCCCTGGCCGGACCCATGGTGAGCAGGATGACCTCTGCTTCAGGGTTTTTATCCTTAATGCTGAGGGCTTGTTCAAGGGCGTGTAAATCTTCAGGGTTGAAAATGGCAGGCAATGCTGCCCGGTTAACGGTGCCATCCGCTTTCATGGCATCCTTGCCAACATTCCTCGTGTCAGGAACCTGTTTGGCTAAAACAATAATTCTGAATCGCATAGTCGTTTATGGGTTTAACTCAGACAGGCAGTTTCATCAGCATGCAGAAGGCACTATCCGGAGTTTGGCGTGCAAATTTAAACTATTCACCTTAAAACACAACCTAAAATTGGCTAATGGATGCAATATCAGCAGTTTAAATATGCACAATATTTCATATATTCCTTTGAATTAAGGCGTTAAGTTTAAACTGAGCACAAAAAAAAACAAGAGGCTGTCTCAAAAGTCAGGGATTGTCTATATTTCGACTACGCTCAATATGACAATCCATTGATTATCAAATGTCAGGCTGAGCCTGTCTGCCTTTGCAATCAGGCAGGCGGAGTCGAAGACTGTATTAACTTATGAGACAGCCTCTTGGATCAAGCATGAGGCCATAAAACCGGCCCGAAGTACAGTTTCGGAAAGTCTGTCAGACGAAAGGCCCTGAAAAGACTAAAGGTCCATTACCTGCACAATCAATTCAGCGATGTCAAGATTTTTCACCTCCTCGCTGTTCTTGTACTTCAGTCCATCGGTCAGCATGGTCATGCAGAAGGGACAGGCCGTGGCAACAATACCGGCCCGGCTGCGCAGCACTTCTTCGGTACGTTCGATGAATACCTCTTTCTTTCCTTCCTCGGCTTCCTTGAACATCTGAGCGCCTCCGGCACCACAGCAGTAGGAGAAGCTTTTGTTGCGCTCAAGTTCTACGAAATCACGGGTAAGCTTTTTCAGGATGCTGCGCGGTTCTGCGTAAATGTCGTTTCCCCTGCCCAGGTAACAGGGATCGTGGTAGGTAATCCGGGTATTTCCGAACAGGGTATCGTCCACCTTCAGGCTGCCGTTCTCAATATACTGATCCAGAAACTGAACATAATTGGTGACCTCATAGTGCCCCCCCAGATCGGGATATTCATTTTTGAAAATGTTGAAGCAGTGCGGGCAGATGGTGATGATTTTTTTGACCTCGTAGCGGGTAAGGGTTTCGATGATCTGTAATGCCTGCATCTGGTAGAGCATTTCATTCCCAGCTCTGCGTGCGGGATCGCCGGTGCAGGTTTCTTCTTTCCCGAGTACAGCATAGCTGATGTTCAGGTGGGTAAGTATCCTGGTAAAGGCCCTGGTTACTTTTCTGTAGCGGTCGTCATAAGCACCGGCACAGCCAACCCAGAAAAGAAATTCAGGCTTTTCGCCCCTGGCGAAAAGATCGGCCATGACCGGTACTGCAATTATCTTTGATTCCATAATTTTTCAGCATTAATTATAACACTTTCATTTCGAGATTCTCAGCCCAGAGCAGGCGGTCTTCGGGTGAATACTGCCAGGGGGCGCCATTGTTCTCAATGTTGGAGAACATGGTCTTGAGTCCGCCCGGAGCGCTGCTTTCCTCCATCACGAGGTATCGGCGCATATCCACAATCAGGGTCGGGTGGTTGATGTTTACCGGGCACTCCTGTGCGCAGGCATTGCAGGTTGTACAGGCCCAGAGTTCTGCTTCGCTGATATAATCCCGCAACAACGACCTGTTGTCGCTGAATTCGCGGCCATTTTTAACCAGCCCCGGGCCTTTTTCCTTCATCCTGGCCCTGAGGTCCATGAAAATCTTGCGGGGCGAAAGCATTTTGCCTGTGGTATTGGCCGGACAAACAGCGGTACACCGGCCACATTCGGTGCAGGCGAGTGAATCGAAATAGTTCTTCCAGGAGACATCTTCCACATCCTTCACCCCGAAACGGGCAACCGGTGCATCGGAAGCCGGCGCACTGAAAGCGGTTTCCGGATCAAGCATCAGCCTGACTTCGCGGGTGATGTCGTCCATGTTGGTGAGTTTTCCCAAAGGTTCAAGCCGGGTAAGGAAGGTGTTCGGCACCGACATAAACACATGAAAATGCTTGGAGTAAGGCAATATGTTGGCAAAGGCAAAAATCAGCAGGATGTGTGCCCACCAGAAGACCTCATGGGCAACGTGCAGCCCTTGCGGCGACAGACCGGCAAACAAGGCGGAGAAAAAAGCGCCAACCGGGTAAACCCCGTAAACCGTTTCACCTGCGGCGGTCTGCATCTGCACATAGGCTGCATTCATTCCAAGCAGAGAAATCATCAGCAAAAGGATCATCGACAGTGCCAGGTTGGCATCCTGATGCGATTTTTTCTTCATCTCAATGCCTTCGAAGCGCTTCACATGCACAAAAAGGCGGCGGAAGAGAAATATCAAAATAGAAATAGCTACCAGCAGGGCAAAAATATCGCCCGAGGCCATGATGAAATCATGAAACCATCCCAGCACCTTCAACGACCGTTCGGCACCCGTAAGTCCGTCGATCACCATCTCAATACTGCCAAAGATAATGACACAAAATCCCCAGAAGACCAGGGCATGGAAAAATCCCATTACCGGATGCCTGAAAATCTTGGTCTGTCCGATGGCTACCTCCAGCATCACCCTGAAACGTTTACCAAAATCCCTCACAGGAAAACCGGCTTTGGTAAACCTGAAGTAGCTTACCAGCCGGTTTATGGTGAAAGCAAAAACTCCCAGTGTTATCAGCAGTGTAACTGCAAAAACGATTTGTCTGACCATATCGGTTGTATTTAAAAAGAAAAATGCCCTGATTCCGGTTTCAGCCGGAAAAGCAGGGCAAAATCCTGATTTTCTGACTTTCTGTTATTTTGATTTTACTTCCCTGAGTTTCTCCACCAGTTTGGGAAGAACTTTCAGGGCATCACCCACAATACCATACTGGGCCGCTTCAAAGATGGGAGCATCCTTGTCGGTATTGATGGCTACAATGTACTTCGACGAGCTGATCCCGGCAAGGTGCTGAATGGCGCCGGAGATCCCGATGGCAAAATAAAGGTTCGGGGCGATGATTTTTCCTGTTTGTCCGGTATGTTCTCCATGAGGGCGCCAGCCTTCGTCGGAAACAGGACGCGAACAGGCAGTGGCTGCTCCAAGCAGTTCAGCCATCTCGAGCAGCGGCCCCCAGTTGTCGGCCGAGCGCATTCCCCTGCCGCCTGAAACTACAATGTCTGCATCGGTGAGCAGAATCTTGCCCGTCTGTTTTTCCACTTCGGTAACTCGGGTCTTCATGAGCTGAGCATCTGCCTGAGCCGTTGATTTCTCAATGACTGCAGGTTTGGGATTCTCAATCAGTTCGAACGAATTCTGGGCAAGGGTCAGTATCTTCACCGGGGTTTTAATTTCGACATTGGAAAACGCCTTGCCGGAATATACTTTTTTGTAAACCACAAACGGACTTACTGAAACCGGAAGTCTGCTCACCCCAGAGGCAATCCCTGCTTTCAGCCTGACCGAAAGCCTGGGAGCCAGCGATTTACCGTTGTTGTTGTTGGAAAGAATCACTACTCCGGCACCCAGTTGCGTGGCGGTGCCGGCAATCAATGCCGTGTAAGCCTGTTCGTCAACCGATTTAAGGTTACCGTCTTCGATGCTGATGATCTTTGATGCACCGTAGAGTGCAGGTTTTTCGAGCTCAGCAGTATCTACCTGGCCGATGGAAAGCGCCACCACCTCTTCTCCGAGCATTCCGGCGAGTTTCGATGCATACGACACCAGTTCAAAAGAGAGCTTTTTGAATTTGCCATCCCAATTTTCGAGAAAAACTAAAACTGACATATAAGTATCTTTAAATGTTACAACTAAAATGATCAGAAAACGCGGGCTTCATTCTGGAGCAATTCTATCAATTGTCCGGCATTGTCAGCATCCACATATTTACAGGCTGCCCTTGGCTTGGGCATTTCATAGCCAGTAACACCGGTAAGGCCGTCTATGGCTTTGGGTTCAAACACCCTGATGGGTTTTGTACGGGCCGACATAATGCCACGCATGGCTGCTATCCTTGGCTCCTTTGCGATTCCTTTCTGAACCACGGCAACAAACGGCGCCGGTACGCTGACCGTTTCCTTTCCGCCGTCAATCTCGCGGGAAACAACAGGCTGTCCGTTTTCAATACGGAGCGATGATACACAACTCACGGATGGGTATTCCAGCATTTCAGCCAGCATCCCTCCTACCGTGGACCCATTGTGGTCGCTCGACTCAATGCCACACAATACAATGTCGTAGGGATCTGCTTTCAGAACCTCTGCCAGCTGGGCAGCCACTACAAACGCATCTTCCGGATCGGTGTTGACCCTGATGGCATCATCAGCCCCGATGGCCAGAGCCTTGCGGATGGTAGGTTCGGCCGATGCAGGCCCCACATGGGCCACCGTAACCATCTGAACAGCATTTGAAGCATCTTCCTTCAACTCCAGGGCGCGGGTCAGGGCCAGCTCATCCCAGGGATTGATTACCCATTGTATTCCATTAACATCCAGCTTCCGGAGGTCATCTACAAACTTCACTTTTGTTGTAGTATCCGGTACATTGCTGATACAAACCAGAATTTTCATACAAACAATTATTTGTTTTTGTTTATTAATCAAATACTTAGAGATATACCCCGGATCAGAAACAGTTGCCGGAAAATGCCCGGGGGCTGCGGAACATTTGTTCTGCCCTTGTCCCTGGCACTCTATACCCATTGCAAATATAGCATTATTTGGCATCCTTGATTCAGCCGGCTTTAACACTGAAAAAAAACAGCTGCCTGAATTTTCTATCCTGTTGATTTATTGATAAATAAACACCTGATTAAAATGATTATATATTACCACAGCCTGGGCTATGATTGCGGAATGAACCATTGATGCTATCTTCATTTTTCCGGCGTATCATAGGTAATTGCCCTTATCTTTGCATTGAAGACCGGAAAAAGATGACGAAGAAAAGCAGGAAGGAAAGAAGTTTTATCAGGATGCCCCAATACCCCGGCGGTAACAAGGCAATGCATGCCTTTATCGCAGCCAGCCTGGTCTATCCGCCCGAAGCCCTTCAAAACCGCATTGAAGGGGAAGTTCATGTCGGGTATACTGTAAATAACGATGGTCATGTGGAGGACATTCATGTGATCAACGGGCTTGGATATGGCTGTGACCAGGAGGCCATCAGGCTGATCTCACTGCTCAAATATGCCGCTGCCGACAACTATGGGATGAAAGTCAGAAGCAGTCTGCGCACCAGGGTGAAATTCAGGTTGCCTGTCCAGGACAGCATCACCCTCAGCTATTCTGTTGCCGGGGCTAAAAACAAAGAAAAGCCGGCAGAAAAACCTGCCGGCGGCAATTCCTATGGTTATACAATCAGTTTCTGAGCAGTGAAACCGCTTACTGATCCCTGTCAGGATGATTCAGCGGATTTTCGTGGCACTCTTTACACTCAAGGCTCTTGTTGTATTGGGTCATGGCCCTGGCGCTCATACCCATGCTGCTGAAGCCACCGTCATGGAAAAGATTCTGCATGGTAACTTTTTTGGTAAGGTCGGAGAACAGGGTGATGCAGTAGTCGGCACATTCATCGGCTGTTGCGTTGCCCAGAGGCGACATGCGCTCGGTGAAGTCCATCAGTCCGGAGAAGCCTTTCACCCCCTGCCCTGCGGTAGTCGGCGTGGGCGACTGTGAAATGGTGTTGATGCGCACATGCTTTTCACGACCGTAAATGTATCCGAAACTACGGGCGATGGATTCGAGCACGGCTTTGGCATCGGCCATATCATTGTATTCAAACAATGTGCGCTGTGCCGCGATATACGAAACAGCAACAATGGAGCCCCACTCTGCAATGGCATCCAGCTTTTTGGCTGTCTGTATCATCTTGTGAAAAGAAACCGCTGAAATATCGAGTGTTTTGGCGAAAAAGTCATAATTGATGTCATCGTAAGGAAGTTTCTTCCTGACATTGGGTGACATACCAATGGAGTGCAGCACAAAATCGATCTTTCCGCCGAAAAGCTCAAGCGATTTAGAGAACAGGTTTTCCAGATCTGCAATGCTGGTTGCATCGGCAGGTATCATGTGGGAGCCTGTTTTCGCGGCCAGTTCATCCATTTCGCCCATCCGTATGGCCAGTGGGGTGTTGGTCAGCACCAGTTGGGCCCCTTCCTCATGGGCGCGTTCAGCAATTTTCCAGGCAATGGAATTGCTGTTGAGTGCACCGAAAATAATTCCTTTCTTCCCTTTTAACAGGTTATAAGCCATAATTACAGTTTTAGTGTTTAATCTTTACTCGTTATTCTTTCCGGCAATTCAAACAAACCAAATCAGGGTTTGTTTAAAAGCAACTCTTTTGCAGCATTTCTGGCGGCCGGTGAATCAGAGTCTCCGCTGATCATCAGAGCCAGTTCGGCAATGCGTTGCTCAGGATTCAGCTGCTCTATGGCTGAATATGTACGTGATCCGTCGTCAAATTTGAATACCTTGAAGTGCTGATCGCTTCGTCCTGCTATCTGGGGTAGATGGGTAATGGCGATTACCTGCATTCTGGATGCTATCCGCGTAAGGATGGCCCCTACTTTGGTGGCTGTTTCACCCGAAATACCCGTATCTATTTCATCAAAAATGATGGTAGGTAAGAGGCTGGCACTAGAAATCAGCGATTTAACCGCAAGCATCAGTCGCGACAACTCCCCGCCTGAGGCAATTTTCGAAAGTTCTGCCAGGGCAACCCCTTTGTTGGCACTGAACAGGAAATGGATGCTGTCCAATCCATCACGACCCGGTTCGGGCAACAGGCTGTGCCCCACCTGAAATCCGGCGTTGGGCATCCCGAGCATCGAAACCGTTTCAAGCAGGGTATTTTCGGTTTCCCTGATCACCGCTCTCCGGCTTTCACTCAGCATCAGGGCAAGCTTCATGAGGTCGGCTGATTTTTGGTCAATCAGCGCCGCAAGCCTGCTTTTTTGCTGACCCAGCTGTTCAATGGCTTCTATCTTATGGTCAATATCCCCGAAAACCTTCAGGAGGTCTTCCACAGTTTTCACACGGTGCTTCTGCTGAAGATGGTAGATGAGGTTAAGCCGGTCGTTGATCTCATCAAGCCGCTGCGGATTGTACACCACCTCTTCCAGCTGCTTCTGTATGGCTGAATCCACGTCGCGCAGCTCTACAATACAGGCTGCCACACGTTCCTGAAGTTCAGTAACCTCCCTGTGGTAGCGGGCAGCTTGCTGAAGACTGGTATTCAATTCATTGAGACTTCTGAGAATGTTCACTTCCCCCTGGCTCAAGGCATGGGCAGCCGCATAGAGGCGGGTTTTAATCTCCTCAGCATGGGTAAGGGTTTCCGACTCATTTTCAAGCATTTCCTGCTCACCTGACCGCAAAGAGGCTTTCGAGAATTCATCGGAAATAAAATTCAGGTAGTCGGCTTCAGCCTGAGCTCTGGCATCGCGGGCTTCAACCTCTGCCAGTTCTTTTCTGAGTGCAATAACTTCTTTGTACAATTTACGGTACTCCTGAAGCATTGAGGCATTTCCGGCCACCGAGTCAAGCACCGAAAGCTGAAACGAAGACTCCTGAAGCAACAGGGTCTGATGCTGTGAATGAACATCAATCAGACGGCTGGTAAGCTCACGAAGCTGATTCAGGTTTACAGGGGTATCGTTGATAAATGCCCGCGATTTCCCCTGCGGAGTGACCTCCCTGCGGATGATGCAGTTTACATCATAATCGAGATCATTGTCATTAAAAAAAGCTTCCAGTTCACATTGACTGATGTCGAAGGTTCCTTCAATCGTGCACCTGGCGCCGGGATCGGGGAAACTGATGTTATCGGCCCGCTGCCCGAGCATGAGTGAGATCGCACCCAGGATGATTGACTTTCCTGCGCCGGTTTCTCCGGTAATTACGGAAAACTTCCGGCCAAACTCAATGTCGAGCCTTGAAATCAGGGCGTAATTAACAATCGAAAGACGTGAAAGCATAAACTTACTTCAGGTGCTGTACGGCAAATTTACGAAAATTAACGTTATTTGCCTGTAGGGGTTGAAGTATTGGTATTGCCGGTTTCAAGAATCTTCTGGTATCTTGATGAGTTGGAAGGGTCTATCTCCTTCAGGGTGTTCACAGCCTTGGTCTTGTCCATGGGTGAGGCCTGGGAATAAATGTTGATAATTTCATCACGCTTGGCTTCCAGAAACAATTGCAGAATAAAAAGCCCCGGTTTCTCCCGGTTGGCCTTCTTCAGCAGTTCCAGGCTTTCGTTGATGGCCGCTCTTCCGGTTTCAACATCATCAGACATCTGATCCAGCCCAAGGCGGTGATACCGGTAGATGGCCTCCCTGACTGAAGAATAAGTTGGATTTGTAAAGTTCTCAACCAGCCAGTACCTGTTTTTCTGACTCTCGAATGCCTTCCAGCCCTTTTCACGGGCATTCTGTCCCATGTTTACGATGTTCTGGGCTTTCTCAAAATACGGGCCACCACCGTTCTTGGCAAAAGAATCGCCGTCAATCCCCAGAAAAACATACAGATAGTAAGCGATGACTGAAGTCAGGTTTGAGGAGAATGTATTGTCGGAATATTCCAGCGGCTGAAACTCAACATACTTGAATTCTATGTCTTTATCGATGTAGTTGAGCAAAGCCGAATTGTAGGATGATTTATAAACCGGGCGCCTCAGGGCAACGTTCATTTTTCCCTTGAAATCCTCACCCGAACGGCTTTCTATTGTAATCAGAATGGTACCTTCAATCCGTTCTTCAGGCTTAAACTGATAGCCGGTCCACTTACGGTTGTTCACAAAGTCATAAAGTTCCTGCTGAAGGGTCTCAAAAATTTTCTTTTCGGTACCTTCCACCTTTGGCGATGTTACCTGAAGCGTTACATTAAATTCCTGGGCATAAATGCCTGAAAATAAAAGAACAGCAAGTATCGTAAGAAACAAATGCTTCATAGACCAATCTGATTTAATTGTTGTTGTTCAGCATTCCGGCTACTTTGTCAACGACAACAGCAGCAATTTCCCTTTTACTCAGCAACGGGGTCTGTTCCGGTTCTCCTGCAGCGGAAATCAGGGTTACCTTGTTTGTGTCGGTGCCAAATCCGGCGCCTTCATCATTCAATGAATTTAAAACGATCAGATCAAGGTTTTTATTTTTGAGTTTGGCAGATGCATGGGCAAATTCATTCTCCGTTTCCAGGGCAAAGCCCACCAGCAGTTGATTCCCCATTTTGAGTTTCCCCATAGCAGCGAGGATATCGGTGGTTGGTTTCAGCTGAATCACCAGTTCCCCGCCTGTTTTTTTAATTTTCTGTTTTTCTGCTTTTACCGGGGTAAAATCAGCCACTGCAGCCGACATGATGGCTGCATCACAGGCCGGAAAAGCTTCAAGGCAGGCAGCTGCCATCTGTTCAGCGGTGTTTACCTTTATCAGATTGATTCCGTGATGGTTCAGTTTCAGTGAAACAGGCCCTGAAACAAGGGTTACGGCTGCTCCCCTCTCAGCCAGTTGCAAGGCTATGGCATAGCCCATTTTTCCGGAAGAGTGATTTCCTATAAACCTCACAGGATCAATGGGTTCAAAAGTTGGTCCGGCCGAAACAAGGACATTTCGTCCGTTCAGGTCATTTTTTTTTTCGAGGAAATCAGCGATTGTCCTGAAAATAACCTCGGGTTCTTCCATCCGGCCTGCTCCCACCAGGCCACTCGCCAGTTCCCCTTCGTTGGGAGCAATCAGGTGATTGCCATAAGAAAGCAGCGTATCGGTATTTCTCTGAGTCGTGGGATGATGGTACATATCCAGATCCATAGCCGGAGCAAAAAACACCGGACATTTGGCAGCAAGATAAGTGGTGGTAAGCAGATTGTCGGCTATGCCTGCCGCCATTTTGGCCAGGGTATTGGCTGAAACCGGAGCCAGCACAAACACATCGGCCCAGCGACCCCAGTCAACATGACTGTGCCATGAACCATCGGTTTTGTCGTAAGGCTCAATCAGAACGGGCTTCTGCGACAGGGTGGATAAAGTAAGCGGGGTAACAAAGTCGGTAGCACACCGGGTCATGACCACCTTTACCTCTGCTCCTTCCCTAATAAAGAGTCTGACCAGCAATGGAATTTTATAGGCAGCAATGCTGCCTGTAATCCCGATCAGTATCTTTTTCCCTTTGAGCATGACATCAGGATGTTTTATTCTTCTTCCTGATCTTTAAGCGGGTTGCGGAAATAGACCTGTCCGTTGAGAAACTCCTGAACAGCGATCAGGGTTGGTTTGGGCAGATGCTCGTAATATTTGGCAATTTCAATCTGTTCCCTGTTTTCGAAGACTTCTTCCAGGTTGTCGCTCGGAATGGCAAACTCAGAAATCTTGGAGTTGAGTTCTTCTTTAATTTCAAGGGCAATCTGGTTGGCACGTTTCGACATCACGGCAACCGATTCGTAGATGTTGCCGGTAGGTTCCATTAATTTGTTGGTGTTGCGTGTTACGGCAACAGAATCTGTCTTGATTTTTTTAAAATCCATAGCTGATTATTGTAAAATTGTCAGGTTTTCCAATTGTTTACGGGCATTCTTCTGAATCTGCTGTGCCTCTTTTGCATAGTCGGAGTCAGGGAAATTGGCGAGAAAATTGTCAGCAGCTTCGGCACTCAGCTGGTAGCGTTCGCCTTTTTTTTCGTTGATGCTGCTTTCAGCATAGTAAATGTAAGCCTTGGCAATATGAAACATCGCGGTTTCACGGTACCTGGTGTCGGGATAATCCTTGATCAGGTTCTGAAAATTGATGACAGCCGCTTTGTAGTCTTTCATGGAGAAATACAGGCGGGCAATATCCAGGGCCTTGGTTTCGAGTTTCAGACGCAGTTCGTCGATCAGTTCATTGGCTTTGGCAACCCGCTCACTCTTCGGATACTGATTGGTAAACAACTGCAGGTCTTTGATGGCGCTTAATGTAACGGCCTGATCGAGGCTCTTGGGTGGTGAACTCAGATAATTGCAATAGGCTGCCATAAAAGCAGCCTCTTCTGCATTCTTGTTGTTCGGATAATTCTTGCTAAACTGGCTGAAATAGTAGTTTGCCAGAATATAATCATGCTGTTCATAATGGGCGTTGGCATAAAGATAGGCCATGCGCTCAGCCCTGTCGGTGCCCCGGAACAGCGGCAACAGCTGGTCGAAAAGCTGAATGGCACGGTAATAGTCCTTCTCCTCGTAATAAGTGATCGCCATTTCATACTTTTGCTCATTGTCAGTACTTTTCAACAATTTCTGGTACTTACTGCATGAGCCGGCAACCAGCGCCAGTACTGCGAACAACGATATTATCAGGCCATTTCTGTTCATGCCGCAAAAATAAACATATAAACCATACGGTGAACGCCTTACAGTCACAAATATTACAACTGTGGCCATTCTTAACAATAATTATGAAAGCTGACGGATCAGGGCCTGAGGGCTGCACTGTAGGCTGCCAGACAGCGCTGACGGGCGGCAGTATGATCAACGATGGGTCGCGGATAGGCTGTAGTGCCATATCCGGGCACCCATTTTCTGATATAAACGGCCTGAGGATCAAACTTCCTGGCCTGTTCTGAAGGGTTGAATATCCTGAAATAGGGGGCTGCATCACAACCACTGCCGGCGGCCCATTGCCAGTTGCCGTTGTTTGACGACAACTCGAAATCAAGCAGTTTTTCTGCAAACCAGGCTTCGCCCAGCCGCCAGTCGGTGAGCAGGTGCTTTGTCAGGAAACTGGCCGTGACCATCCGGACACGGTTGTGCATAAACCCTGTCTCACTAAGCTCCCGCATCCCGGCATCCACCAGGGGATAGCCGGTTTTGCCTTCCCGCCAGCGGTCGAAGAATTCTTCACCCTGCTGCCACTGAATCCTGTCGTACTCAGGTTTAAAAGCATGGCTTTCCACATGGGGGAAATTCGCAAGTATCTGCATGAAAAACTCCCTCCATATCAGCTCATTGAGCCAGGCTGCACTGTATTTTCTTCCGGCAATAACGCAATCTCTCACACTAACAGTGCCAAAGCGCAGGTGAAGTCCGATGCGGGTCGTGCTGTCAAGTCCGGGAATGTTCCTTGTTTCTGCATAAGCGGTGATCTTTTCTTCGCTGAGGGTGGTTTCCGGAAAATCAAACCTGCGTTTGATAAACCCGAAATCCTCAACTTCAGGCATCTCCGGTGCATCGTAATTCAGAAAACGATGAAAATGAGGTGCTGTATTGTATTGAATGAGCGGTTCTGAATTCAGTTTCTCCAGCCATCTGCGTCCGTAAGGGGTAAATACCACATAGGGCTTTCCGTCAGGTTTCACGATTTCAAGGTGTTCGAACATCACCTGATCTTTGAAAGAGCGGAAGCTGATCCCTGAGGCAGAAAGCATCAGTTCAACCTCTGCATCGCGCCGGATGGCCGAGGGTTCATAATCGCGGTTTGTAAACACAGTGCTGATCGGATACCTGGAGGCCAGCAGGGCAAATACCTCTCTGGGTCGTCCGTAAAATACCGATATGGCAGAAGCGTGGGCCCCCAGTTTATCGTTGAGCGCTTTCAGGCTTTTCCAGATAAAATTCACCCGCAAATCATCCGCCGGAAGCCCATTCAGAATATCCGGATCGAAAATAAACACCGGCAGTACCTTTCTGCCTGAAATCAAGGCTTCGTAAAGGCCATGATTGTCATGTAATCTCAGGTCCCGGCGAAACCAGAAGAGGTTGATTGTTTCATGCATTGCTGAATCTTTACGTAGTACAATTAAACATATTCCTCAGTTGGCGGTAATGCTATGAGGACAGATACAAATTTGTTACTTTTCTACTCTTTGACTACCGGCATGGAACTGCTTTGTATCTACAACCGGAAGGACAGCACCATGCAGGAATGTTCCTTTGAATGTTGAAAACATAACCCCTCTGGTTGTAGAGACAGAAATATTGTTGAGTGTCTCTATCAAGCGATGAGGAATATTTATTTTACCATCAGCTTCAACTTTTATTACATCTTCAAAGTTTACTATTTCAAAAATGCAACTTACCGACAATTCACCAAGGTCAACCGAATGGTCGTCATTTTTAATTCCAACATGCACAATCACAAAAACAAGCTTGTTGACTGTATCTGCAAGACTTTCAATACCTATGTTGAAATTAAAGTTGGTTACCGGTACATTGGGATTTGCAGGCAAATTCAATGAAACATTCAACAACTCAATTGCTTTTATCTGCAATTCAACATTGAAATCCTTATTTTCAATTTTAACCATTTTAAGCCTGATAAGATTGTGAATAAACTGACTTTACTCCTTGACTTGTGAAGAAACAGGTCCCAAAAATTCCTGTTCCATGTTCATACGGCGTTGTTAATTTTATTGCTGTTGGCACACCAACTGACTTAACAACAATTTCTTTTCTGTAAATAACCTGAACCTGTTGTTTTCCGAACAAAGCTGTTATTTCAACTCCAAGCGCTGAGGCAATCTCAGTTAAAACATCAACCGTAAAGTTTTGCGTTCCGCTTACCCATTTGGTTATTTCAGACGGGTTCTTTCCAACTTTTTCTGCAAACTGCGACTTGTTCCACCCTTTATCTCTCATAAATTCATCGATACGGGCAGCAAGTTGCATTTTGTTCCTGGTTTGCTCCATTTCTAATGAAGTAACTTCATCTAACAACTCCTGAAGTTTTGAGCTGTTATGTTTTCTTGCTTTGGTTACTTTATTCATTGTCGTAGTTTTTTAAGTTTCCTTCCAATTCTGTTCCGCTATCTGACCAATACAAACTGCCATCATCCAACTGCTTGATTATACTTTCAGCGTAAGCCATTATAATCCTTACTTCCATAGACAGCTTTTCATCTTCCTGCCACTTAATAACAGACTTATCTTTAAAACCACCACCTCCAAGTATGATTGCCACATTTGAAAACCAACACAATACAATCTCAAATTTCTTTCTTCCTCATCATACAAAGCCCAAACGTATTTCCCATATTTTCTGACAAACTCATTATCTCCTTCGTGTTTAAAGAAGCTTTCTCTTGCTCCCGTTGTATGACCAATTTGCTTTTATCGTTTGAGTATATCTTTTATTTCGTCCTTGTAGTACACTTTATTTTCATCAACAAACTTTTCAAACAAGGTTTCTTCTTCACCCTCCGGAATAATTGAGTAAACCTTTGCCTCGCTGCCACTAAATGGTTCCATTTCGACAATTTCGTAGTTCACTTTGCAAATTCAGGGTTTAATGATTCATGAATTATTTTATATAATGTTTTACTTATAAGTGAATTATGTCCGCAAATATAAACACTTTCAACTAATAAAAGCAATTATTTTGCAAAGAATTTCACTTTTGAGTAAAGTGCAATTACGTACAGTACAGAATTATCGACTTGACTATAAAAGAAGCAACAACCGCAAACCGATCTTGCGTCAGACGCAGTGGCATCCTCCTATTCACTATGTTGTGTATATGAATGTGCGGTTTTTCGTATCGGGTTCAGTGCTGAAAAGCCCACCCGAACCAAAAACCAAAAACCGGCTTAACTTCACCGCAAAAAGGCACTCCGGCAGGTTTTTCAATTTTAGATTCAGAATTAGATGAAAGATAAAAATCCATAGATTTGCAGGCAATTTACAGGAATAAAAACCTAAAAACTCAATTACAGTGGATATTTTTGAAAAAAGGGTAATGAACCTGGGGCCTCTGGGCATGTATGCCAAACAGGCCGACGGATATTTTATGTTCCCGAAACTGGAAGGCGAAATCAGCAACCGCATGAAATTCCGCGGAAAAGAAGTCCTGGTCTGGAGTTTGAATAACTATATCGGTCTGGCCAACCACCCCGAGGTCAGAGAGGCTGACGAAAAAGCCACCCGCGACTGGGGTCTTGCCTACCCGATGGGTGCCCGCATGATGTCGGGACAAACCATCTACCATGAACAACTGGAGCGTGAACTTGCTGCATACGTTGGCAAAGAAGATGCGTTTCTGCTCAACTACGGATACCAGGGCATGGTGTCGATCATCGATGCCATGGTCGACCGTAAGGATGTGATCGTCTATGATTCAGAAGCCCACGCCTGCATCATCGACGGCGCCCGCCTGCATATGGGTAAACGTTTCGTTTATCCCCACAACAACATGGAAAACCTCAGGATACAGCTCAAACGTGCCAAAAAGATGACCGAAGAAACCGGAGGCGGTATCCTCGTGATAACCGAAGGGGTGTATGGGATGACCGGTGACCAGGGAAACCTGAAGGAAATCGTTGAGATGAAGAAAGAGTTTGATTTCAGGTTATTGGTCGACGACGCCCATGGGTTTGGTACCATGGGTCCCACCGGAGCCGGAACCCACGAAGCCCAGGGTGTGATCGACGGCGTTGACCTTTATTTCGGAACCTTTGCCAAAGCCATGGCCGGTATTGGCGCCTTTGTTGCCTCAAAAACCAATATCATCGACTACCTGCGCCACAACATGCGTTCACAGACCTTTGCAAAATCACTCCCCATGCCCATGGTGATCGGTTCTCTGAAACGTCTCGACCTGATGAGAAAACACCCCGAACTCAGGGAAAACCTCTGGAAAATTGTAAATGCCCTGCAATCAGGACTCCGTGAAGCCGGTTTCAATCTTGGTGTCGCCTCCTCTCCGGTAACGCCGGTGATTCTTGAAGGCGGTATTCCTGAAGCAACCCAGATCACCGTGGATCTGCGCGAGAATTACGGCATCTTCTGCTCCATCGTCACCTATCCGGTAATTCCGAAAGGAATGATCCTGCTCAGGCTGATTCCGACTGCCGTGCATACCCTTGAAGATGTTAAATACACCATTAAGGCCTACAAGGAAGTCCGCAAAAAACTCGAAGCAGGCGCTTATGCCGATGTGATGTATGACATCTCAAAATTGTAATTTCTTTTTTCTCTGATAAAAGACCCAGGCTGCCTCAAAAGCAGCCTGGGTCTTTTTATACCCTTATTCCATTTCTCCTCAATAACTTATCCGGAAAAGAATGCAGTTCATTTAATCAGTAATCTGCCGGCAATTAAATAAAGCGATTTACTCAATTTAAGCAGCAGGTTGATTCCTGCATTTTCATTCCCTATTCAATCCATACCTTTTTTGCCTCATTCCTTCCGTACAAGGTTGGGAAATACATCAGCTCAGCCTTTGCTGGCAAAAGAGAATAACTGCCTGTGTAACGCGGTATCAATCGTATTTCGAAGTTATAACTTCCGGTTGAAAGGCGGTTGCAGAAGATGGAAGTATGGTCCCTGAAATGCTCACGATATTCTTCACCCGGATACCAGCCCCCCATTTCATCATAAGAACAACCTGCAGGTATAGGAATTTCTAACATTACATATTCAGCCGGCTTTTCAACCCTGACGGAAACTTTTAAGATGGTTGCTTCACCGGCCTTCATGATATTCACATTCTTACCATCCTGCCATATGGAGGTATTTATGCTGAAAACACTGTCAACTGCTTTGGGGTTTGAGTTAAAATACCGTGTATAGGCAGTGAAATAGACCGGTATTCTGCCCTGCTTTTTAACCCTGAGCGAACCGGTAGTTTTGGTTGCTTCAGTATATGGAAATTCGCGAATCGCAACATTCAACGGACCACTCAACTGCAGCGATGGCTTTCGTTGATCTGCCGGAATTCCTGTCATATACGGCAAAAGAGTTTCAAGTATCTGAGATGTTTCATAGGTATTTCTCCATCCTGAATTTGTCCTTGCTTCAAGCAGGTAACCCACTATCTTCGGCAGGTACTGTCTGCCAGTACTGTCGCGCTCCAGGATGCGGTAGGCACATAGCGACGCTGCTACGGGATTGTCGTAAACCTTCCAGTCGCTGATTTCATTACCCCAATAATAATTTCCGAAAAGGGTTTTGCTGTGCTTTCCCATCAGTTCATCCAGTGAGTAAGGCATTTTGCAGAGTTGTTTCAGTTCAATGATTTGAATCTTCTGAAAGGCAGTAAGATCAGGCGAATGCTCAAGCTGACTGATAAACTGCTCAAACTGAAGGTTCGCACCAATCATTTTCAAAATATGCAGCCTTTTGATCAGGTCATCGTTCGGTGCAACCGTAATACCCTGTGTTAAATTGTCGATAATGCTGCGTAAATCGAGTGTAACAGCATAGCCTGCTGATCGGGCATGCAGGAGAGATTCAATAACATGCTGACTGATCCAGTGAACGGACCTGCTTTTATCCCACCAACCCCAACCTTTATCTTCATTCTGGTTCTTTTCCAGTTTAGCAATTATCTTCCTGACCTCCCGGTCGCCTTTGAAATTTTCTTCCAGATAGGCACAAATCTGTTTTTCTAACAGCAGACCTTTCAGTTTAGAAGCCAGTTGTTCATTGCAGAGATAAGGATAGTACCTGAGGTTCCTGAGGTCACCTTTAACAACATCCAGAAAGTCGGCTGCGGCGCTGATGTGGAGTTCTCCGGTTTCTGATATCCCCGGCAGGGTAAAGGTAGTATCATTACTCAAAACCATAAAAACCCCTCCGGCTTCTTCAATTCCAAAAGGTTTTACTGGAATATCCCGGACTTCTCCGTCAAAGTATCCATCTTCCCAGGTCAGCGAATATTTCACTTTCAGGGTATCTGCATGATCGGTTGAAAGAAACAGAGAATCGAGCAATAAGGCGGTTGCCACAGCCTGACGCGCCTGGCCGGGATTTCCGTTAACTTCAAAAAGGGTGGTTACCGGAATGGAATCGCCGGTATAATTGATCACCTTTCCCAGGGCAGAGACTGTATCGCCGACTACCAGGAAGCGGGGCAAGTATAGCTGGGCCAGCAAAGGCTTATACGACAGAACCTGATTCACAGCCAGGCCTGAGTGGCGGTGTCCATCCATCCCGATAACATAGGTGTCCCAACGGGTGATGTCGTCGGGATATTTAACCGTAAAGGAGGCTTTCCCATCCGCATCGGTGGTCAGATCGGGCTTCCAGTAAGCACAATCGGTGAAATTGCTCCTCAGCGATGAGTAGAACTCCGGCATCTGAAGTTCAGGTAACGGACTCCCCGGTTGGGAAAACTCTTCGGTCAAAGTAGCCCCTCCTCTCTGACTATTCCTTATACCATCCGAGGAGAACACTCCCCCAACTACAGTCGCCACGGAAGCACTGCGATTAGGCATTTTTAGCAATTCTTCAGAGGTAACTACAACTCCTGCACGATCTTTTGAAATCAGGGGAAGCCTATATTCCACTACTTCAAAAGCCTCAATTTCCACATTGGTTGATTTCAGTTTAACCACGACCGGTTCTCCCGGCCTCACCTGGATCAGCTTCGTTTGATAGCCAACAAAACTAAAACCAATGTTGTTGTACCCTGTCGGGACATGCAAAGTGAAATTTCCGTCAAAATCAGAAGTGGTTCCCGAATTGGCACCCATTACAACAATGTTAACAAAAGGCACCGGTGTATCATCCTCTTCATCCACTACCTTTCCAGTAATGGTGAAGCCTGGGCCGGTGTAGGTATTATGGTTTTCAATCAGGCTTTTGAAATACTCTTCTTTGGCATTGTTCAGGTCGGTTGATGAACTTCTGATACTTTTGCTGATGGCTTCTGAAATGGCCATGCTTCTCTCATCTTTTTTAAAAACACCCGGGTGATTAATTTTCAGGTAATTAACACCGTTGCTTTTTACATCAACGGTATCTGACAACAGATACGAATCGTCTTCAAACAGCAGCATTACATAATATGAACCCGGCAAAAGGAAGCGGAATTCACTGATATTCCCGCATTCCTGAACCGCATATTTATCAACTTTGCATCTGAAGAGCAATGCGTTCAGGGGTTCTCCCTTTGCCTTAATAATTTCAGGATCGGCTTTGATCCTCAAAATGCAATTCCCTCCCCTGGTTTTGTAGGTTTCTTTCAAGGAGTAATTCCTGCGCAGTTGATGGATGAGTGCCTTTTCATCTGCTTCCATTGTTTTGAGTGTATAAACCTGATCACCAATACTTTTTGAGACTTTAAAAGAGTTTCTCACCAGCTCATCGGCAGTTTTACTCCGCATTTTAATCACGCCGGAGAGAAACTCATACTGGAAACCTGGTTCGAATTTGAAGGTGTGATCAAGGTATCCGGGTATTTCAAACCTGGCCATACCCTGTTTCAATGGTCCGGCCAGAAAAGCGCCACCGGTTCCTGATGGCAGCGGAATCGGTTTCTGGTCCTGAATCAGATAGGCATTGTATCCCGGTTTCGTGATGCCTCTGTAGGAGAAAACATAGTTTGAAAGCTGGTTCTTCTCAAAAGTTGTGAAATCTCTATTTCTGGGTTTAACTGAGACATCTGATGGAACAGGATCATCGCTTAACGAAAAAACGGTTTTACAACCAGTCTTGATTATTACACTTTCAACAGATATTTCTTTGTCGGCCAGTACAAAACGGAAATGGTGTCTGCCCTCGCTCACCGCAAAAGAGTACGGCCGTAATTGGTCAACCCAGTTGAAATACTGCGGGATTTCATCTATGTAGAGTACCTTAACCGGTTGAATTTCCCCGTTGCGGACGATAAAGGGAGCAACCTGGGTAATCCCGTCAGCAGATGGTGCTGAACTTACAAAAATGCTGTCAGCCGGATACAAAAACCGGTAGTAGGTAAGGGTATCGAGGCCGAATATACTTTTAAAATAAGGATAATCAAGCGTTTTCCATAAGATACTTTCCTTATAATTGTGGCTGTAGGCAGAGCTCTTAAAGAAACTGTTGTATTCGCGCAGCATTTTGTATTTCTCCGGAAAAACGGGAACAACCGGCGGAAGTGATCCAAACTTATGGGTGATGCCATAACAGGTAAGATCAACACCGGGCAGCGGTTTTCCGTTAAAATCCGATACGAGGATGTCTACTTTATTCTCCTTTCCAGGATAAACAAGCGATGCTTGTTGTACCTTGATGTTCAGGCTGTTTTTTTGCACTTTTACCGACCTGAAAAGCATTTCGGGCTTTCCTCCCCAGAGATATTGTATTGTCAGGAAAAAATCATTCTTCCCATGACTCATAAAGGCGGTATCAAGATTTGTGGTATAACCCATGTCCATCAGCTTTTTTCCTGAGTAGAGATACCAGGTAAAAAACAACTTCCGGGAATTCTGCGTACGGATAAATACGGAATCGCTGCTTTGCCAGGTATGACAATCAAGCAATGCCTGCTGATCCTGTAAATTCAGGATTTCAGGCTCCAGGCCTTCAGCATCCAGGTAATACTCAGCACACAATTGGTTCAGCGGCAGTGCGTATGGAAGCATCACCTGTTTCTCCATCAGTTCGTTGTCATCGCTGTCCCAGGCCAATATTTCCGCCTGAACTTCTTTTCGGAGCCCCTTGTAAAAGCCTGTAAACCTGACACTATCCCCATCAGCTTCTAACTTCAGATTCAATGGATTATATTTATACTCCACAAGGGTATCCTTTTGGGTCTTTTCATTGTCGGCTGAAAAAAAGACGGCATTCACGAAGTAGTTCATCGATGCCTCCGGAAAAACATTTTCGGGTATTTCGGTTTCGGCATACCCCCCTTTTATCTCCAGCTGTGTCTTCCACAGGACATCCGGAACGAAAACCTTGTCTGCGTGGAATTTGCTTACGCCTCCCGAAATAACTTTGATTTCGGCGCGGCAGTCGGGAACCATCATCCCGTTGTCATCGGTTGCCCTGACCTTTATATGCTGCGGAACGCCCCTGTAATGGGTACCTGACGAAACTGATAATTCATACTTTACACGCTTTAACTCATAATCGCTGTACCTGAAAACACCTGAAACCAGAACGACCTCTTTCTTACCGGTACCACACAGTTGAACTTCATAATCCGAATTGAGTAAAATCCTGATAGAATCAGTCAACGGAATCTGATGGTTGAATGATCCCGGTTTAACCGGAGATAGATTTCCCAGCGATATACGCTTGCTTTTATTCCATTCCCACTTTTTGTTTAGAAATAAACCAACCTCATAATCCACCGGTTTCCCGGTCTTTGAATCAACCACAAACGACTTGAATTTCAGTGTATCTCCCGGACGATACATCGGCTTGCTGAAAACCAGGTATCCGGTATAGGGCCTGTATTCAATGTACCGTGTCTGTTTATTCTCCCGTGATCTGAAAATATCGGTAAACTTAACTCCCTGATACACGAAATATCTCAATGATGGATTGTATCGATTGTCGGAAACAAGACTTCTGAGAGAATAATAAGGAAGAGTTACCAGATTGGCCACCGGTCTGTAAAGATATTTCAGGGGCGACCTTAAAAACACAGCATGGAATCCCCGTTTCAACCCGTTTGTCCTGACATTTTTTTCAAGGTCATGATAAGTGGTTACGCCGTTTCTGCTGATGGCAAGCAAGCCATCCCTGTCGGTTACCGGTAGCCGGTATGTGCTTATCAAGGGATCGTAAGGGATGCGTTTGTGCCTGATTTTCAGCTCCGCATCGCTAATAACTGCTCCTGCAGAATCGAACAGCTGAATGCAGAGGTCTCTCCGGTTGTTGAGGATTTCAAACCAGTAATCTGTAATGATAAAGTACTCATAGATCAAAGAATTGCCTTCAACTTTCAGGGCAAGGTAGTTCCCTGCCGGGAGTTTAAGGTCAGAATAATGTTCACCGGTCCTGGTCGAGTCGGTAAGCGTATGAAGGTATGATTTGTTTACCTTACTCATAGAACGGGCCTGAATCTTGCGGGCTTCCTTGTCGTTAATCCGGTAAATATAGGTTTGGACGCTTCCCCTGGGGCTGTTCAGCAAGTTGCTGTTACTCCTGCCCGGCGGTAAGGTTTGAGCAAGGGCAACCTGAAATGAAATGCAGAAAATACTGATTATAAACACGATAAAAAAACGCATATGTATCATCTGTTAATGTGTTAATAACGGTACGTGATGATATTCAACCTATGAATGAGCCGTAAAATCAGGGCTAAGATAAAACATAATGGGAGCTGATTTATTGGAATGGAAAAGTTTTGGTTCGAATCATTCAATCCGGAAGTTCAATGCATGAAAAAGTTGTCAGTCATCAATAAATGGATGTCTACTCTGCTCAAAACCAGTTCAACTTATCAGCATTTCAGCGGCATGCATAAGTCTCCTGAAAAAAACGCAGCCCTAAGGGGCTGCGTTACAAAAAGTGCTGATTTGCCAGTATACTATTTCACCATCATCTTTCCGCTCAGAACCACGGTTCCTGCATTGCTTACAAACCGGTAGAACCAGATGCCTGGATGCAGTCTATCGGCATTTATTGTAAACTGATTGGTACTGATATTGCTGTATCTTGCTGATTCAATGCCGCTTGAAGAATAGATGATAAGTGAGCCATCTTCAATTTTTTCATCGGCATCCACAGTAAATACTGCTGTAGTATGGAAAGGGTTAGGCCAAACCTCTGAATCCGGATTGTTCTTTATTCCGGCAAAATGCGTACCCACATTCGGACTGTTAAACTCACCCGGCGTACCGTGGGGTTCTCCACTGGCTTTCCAGCTTTCAGCCAGGGCATTGTCGTATCCGGGATTGATCAGCTCGAGGGTGGGCCCGTTGCCATCGGGTTCGAGCGGCCAGGGCAGGTTGTCATCGTAATGTACGGTATCAATCAGGGTGCCTGTTTCGTCGTACAGCCTCAGCAACTCGCCGCTTCCGCTGAGTCCGAAACCCATTGGGCCAATGTAATTATTTACATCCGGGAAAAGACTGGTAAAAGCCGCCGGATCGTTGGCTACCACAATCAGCCCGAAGGGCTCAAGTACCGTCTCTGCAGGGAAGGTAAACATGTGCTGATCGTCTTCGTCCTTGAACACCCAGCCCGAAATATCCAGGTTGTAGCCATGAGGATTGTAAAATTCAACCCAGTCACCGGGGTCAAAAGCATCCGGGGCATTGTAATTGATTTCATGAATCACCAGTGAATCGGCAAAAACACGGGGTTCAAACACAGCGATAATGGTATCATTCCTATTCAGCCTGATAGAAATGTCCTGCAGGGTATCTGAACCCGGGATAGTGGCATGCCTGATCTCCCAGTGATCGAAGCGGTAAAACTGGTCCGATTCTATGGCTGAAAGTTTGGTATCCATGTTGCCGTAATAGTCACCCGACCATGGGAAATTCTTCAGCTCAAGTGAGTTCAGTTTTATCTGACCTTTTCCTGCCGGAACAACATCAACCAAAGTATTGTAGGGTCCTGTAATGGAGTAACACTCTGTTAAGGCTTCCCTCACAAAATGATACCTGTTGTTCATAAAGTTCCTGATTTTCTGAACATTCTGGGCCCATTGCTCCTGACTCCCCCCCCATTTCGAAAAATGACGTTCCATTTCAGGGGAAATCACTGCTGCCATACTGTCGAACAGGGGGATGAGGTTATTGATGTTGAGGGAGGTGTTCAGCAGATCGGCGTAACGGGCAACATAGTACTGTTCAAAGTCAGGATTGGTTCTCAGCTTGTTGAGCAGCCTCACATGCCCTTCAGGGTCGGATCCGCCGGAAAGGTCTTCATGAAAGCATGGTGTAACATAGGGATTCTGGGCCGGGATGCCGGTGTAATTGATGTAATGCCCGAAGGTGGCATCCTCATCCCACAGAATGTATCCCCAGCGGGTGTGGCTGCCTTCAGGGTTCAGGCCCCGCCACCAGCCGACATTCCAGTTAAGCCAGTCGGAACAGACCACAAAGGAATTGATCAGCATATAATCCGTCAGACTGGCCGGGTCAAGGCGTTGCTCCACATAAGCCCAGGTAGCTGAATCAGCCATATTGTGCCCCATAATGTAAGAATAGAGCATGTTCCAGTCGTCGAAAGCATCCTGACCGCCATACTCAGCCCAGGTGCCGCCCCAGAGCATGAGGTAATGCAGGTTGTACTTATCCTGATCGTAATAGAAATCGGTGAAATCGTGGTCATTCACCTTCTCCCGGATGGCATATACGCCCCAGAACTGGCCATTGGCGAACACCACACAGCGGGCTGATTTGCGCTCATCCAGGTCCATACCGGTTTTGACTGATATTGTCTGAATAAAATCATCCCGGATGTGCGCACTGGAATCAATTCCGGGGTAGTTGTCATCGCCCGAAGCCCTCAGGATGATTTTCTGAAACTCATTCCTGTCGGTATATTTAAACAACTCTTCCTGTAAGGCATAATTGTAACCACATTCATCGCGCATCTTATAATCGAGGCTCCGCTGAGGATGCACCCATGAATCCTGCCCGTGCTTGTCAAACTCTCCATAACCGGAGGTAGTCCTGATTTTATCGGTATTGAAATACTCAATGGTTCCCCACGGATAGGTAAACTCATCGCCATTGAGCAGGGTAATCAGGTCGTTGGCTGCAATCGAAACCACCGGAACCGAGAAGTCCTCGTTGATGAAATAGGTATTGAATTCCACCAGACTGGGCAGTACCTCCGGATTGTTGCTGAAGACTTTGGCTTTCAGTACTTTGGTAACCAGCACTGAGATGGGCGCCGTGTATTCAGGAGAGGTGGAAACCGGTTCGTTCCCGTTGGTGGTATAGCGGATCACACTGTTTGGCTCATTTGAGCTGATGCTTACAGAGATTGAGGTATTGTAAAAACCTCCGGTAAGGTTCATCACCGGCTTTTCTGCATAGCGGGTATGTGGAGAGCTCACATTGTTGGAAGTTCCCGGTGTCGGACTGGTATATACCCCCCAGTCGCCGGCTCCGTTAAGTAAACGACCGTTGGAATGCTCCTTCTGGGTAATTGAGACAGTCTGATCATCGAGAATATTCCCGTCAGGATCGGCAAAGACAACGTGCTCGGGTTCGGCTTTGGTCTGGGTAAGCTTGAAATCGGTGTGGTAAGAACCCAGGTTCACCTCATCCCTGCCCGAGGCCCAGAAGAGTTTGAAACCATTGGCCGGAATGGTGATTCCTGCCGGAATCTGCCAGCCTTTCGGGTTATCTGCTTTGTCGCTCAGGTAATACCCCCCGATGTCAACCGCGCTGCTGCCTGTATTGTACAACTCAATCCAGTCTTCGTAAGCCCCGTAGTTGTCAGGGAAACTGCTGAAATTGGAACAGGAATACTCGTTGATGACGACCTGGGCTGACGACTGCATCACCACCAGCTGCATAATAACAAGCAGGAACAGGCCTGCCGCTGCTCTTAAACGGATCATAGAACCATGGTTTTAAGGGTGTGTTGAACTCGTAAATTTAATCATTATTTATCACCGGGTTAACACAGGGCCAACTTTTCTGATGATTGGCGGCGGTATTGCGCTGATTGGGGAAACTTTGCCATTGTAACACCTGAAAACACCATGCGAAAACGGCTGTATGGTAAATAGCCGGAATCCGGGATGCGCTGATTGAGCCAGTCGTGATATTGTTCAGCCGATGATATTCGCTGGTTCTGATATTTATCGGAATTGCAGAACCCTCATATTTCTATTAATTAGCATTCGTTTTTTTTATCCTCTTACGGTTTTGCATAAACTACTACAGAACCAACCAAAAGGTCATGAATGGCTTTTCTCTTTCTATTTCCTGAAACTGTCAGTAGCGAAACCCAACCTAATGTAACTTTCACAATATACCTTGGTATAGCTAAAGGTAAAAGTATATTTTTCTGTTCATTTGATTCTCTCTTAACACGGATTCCAATTATCATGTGTCCGATAGTTCCGCCAAAAAGACTTGTAAATATTGGGTCATACAGTAAGAAAATAAATACAAATGCAATAATGCGGGCATTGTCTGGAACACTCTCGAATAGAGAGAATATGTAAGATGCCAGGAACATAAAAACTACAATTACGAGTCCATCAGTCATGATTGCTTTAACTCTGTCAAAAACTCCTGCATATTTCTCTTCGGTCATAATTTTGGTTATTTATTTTAATGCTAACGGTTCTGCGCCTGGTATTCGTGCAGGATTTCAGAGTACAAACCTGTCAACCCGGCACTGACGTTGATTTTAAAACTACATTTGAAAAAAAGCACATCAACCCGCACGACGCCAAACCCATACCAGCGGTTGGTGTTTTCATTGTCAAATCCTGCTTGTCAATAATACATAGTCTTCCTCAGTCATTTCCGGTTTAACAATGTCTAATACTGCCTCAAATGCTTCGGCTGGAGCATTAGTCCTGAAAGCCTTCAAGATTCTGATGTTTTCATTGAGAGACTGAGCCGGAATGATGTATTTAAGGGACAGGAGCAATACAGGAAATTCCACCTTCTGCATAATTCTCATGCTGTTTTCCTGTAATTCTTCAGCAGTAAAATGATCAAGCAATAGTTTTTCTGTCACAAGTTCCTCTTGCAGAATATGCTCTAAGTATTGACTGTGAAAACCGGTGAATGATAAATAAAACGAATGTCCGGTCTCCTGATCTTGTTTTCCCTCCAGTTTAGAAAGCTGCAGGGCAATAGTACCTTGAAGTTTTTCAAGTCTTTCATGGTCCTCCAGATCATGTTTTGAAGCTCCATGAACTCTTTCTTCCAATGGTTTCAGCAGGTCTTCATTTTCTGTGTGTAAATGGTGTGTCAGAAGAAAGAACATCTCATCGCCCAGTTTTTTTAGTTTCTCAATCTCCCGGTTGTCGGAATAATCTGTTTTGCCAGCCAGAAGTGAAAACTGTGAAAGGATATTTCTAAGACCTTTGTGCGATGCTGCATAAGATTTTTCTTTCGTCATGGAGTTTTTAACCATTAAAATGAATGTTCTTCTTGTGTTCAATCGTTACACTTACCCTAAACGCCTACGTGCATGCGCAGTGCGGCCTCATTCTTCTTCAAAATTAGTCATATTTCTCCAATCACCCTGCAAATCCTGTAAACCATTCTTTTAGATGGCGATCTATTCTAAAATCTTTGTAACTTGCTCTTGTGTAAAGTGGAGGTTTTCCATCTTCTGAATATTTAAATTTCGCAAACTTAAATATTGAAAAATCTTATTTTACACACTTTTTAGGATAGCATCAAAATCTGATATAACTGATAACGAACTATAGCCGGATAAAGAAGTGCATTGGCTGCATCGAACCTACTTGCAGCCGTTAACCAATAAGAGAATGCAGGACGAAAGCCATTCAGTCATTAAGAAAAGGATAGATACGTATAAAACAAAAATACAACATAACAGGCATTTCTGATAAAGAGAAATATGAGGCTGTCTAATATTTAAGACAGCCTCATTTAATTCCACAACTATTTAATCACTACTTTCCCTGTTCCAACTTTTTGTCCTTTAATTATTCTTACAAAATAAATACCTGGTGTGTAAGACGAGACATTGATCTGAGCATTGTCTTGTAGACATTTGGTTGAGTAAACCACCTGGCCCATTATATTTACAAGCTGGACGTTCGAATTTTTAACATCAGATACATTTAAAACCTGAGAAGCCGGATTGGGATACATTTCAATATTTGAGCCTTCAAATTCGGAAATACCAAGCCATCCAATATTAAAATCATTACCATTCATGACCTCCCCTGTTTGGGTATCAATGAGTAAAACAATGGCTTTAAGTTCGTCAATATTATATTCAGCAGGTATTGTGTAGTTGAAGGTATAAGTATGCGTACTGTTAACCTCAATGTTTACTGGAAGGCTGTTTTCCTGGCCGGTAAACCCACCTAAAATAGCCCTGGCCACAAAATTGTAATACATATCGTCAGCAGGAATATGGTCTGGAAGATTTTCAAAACCGCCCATGGGGCCATTCGCACCGCCGGAATAATAATTAGTCTGGCCATAGTCTGGGGTAGATCCATGAACACTGTCTTCGGTAATTACAAGCGCGAAACGGTAATCTCCATTTAATGTTGCAGCAAATGTAGCTGAAACACTGGCTGTTAAATTCCGGTTTACATCAATAGTAACATCAAGATTAAGATTTGCACCCCCAAAGGCATCGATATTGGCATCATAGTCATCAAATACAGAAATGGGATCACTTAAGAATTTCCGTTCAATGATGGTTGCGGGGAAACCACCGAATCCTGGAAATGATTGAATACCGGCAATATAACTATCAACTTGCATTGGGTCAGAACCGTGAACTGCAATTGGAATAACAGTAGTTGGATTTACATTATAAATTGAATCCATAAATACTATTCCTCTTACACACCAACCACACCATGTACCTGTAAGTTCTTCAATTACAAGTTTACGTTCAGGAAAAAACGGCACCACCTGAATAGTGATATTGACAGTGTCGTTTGCCGTGTTTTGGTCAACTGTGTCGTTTACCTCCGAAATCCATATGCTTACCGGATATACACCATTCTCGGTAAGAATAAGGGGTTCTGTCATTTCAAACTCAACAGAAGCCAGGCTGGGAATTGACAATCCCGCATATGATTGAGAAACAATATCACCATCATTAACCTGATAATTCAATGTATAGGAAGTTATTATATCTCCAAGTTCATTTTTGAGCCTACCGGCAACTTTATTTGCCTCGTTCGCCACGATAAAGCGAGGTGTAGAAATTTTGGTAATACCTAAATCAAGACCTGCAAAAGGTTTAATCTCGATGTTATTTACCAAGATGGCAGCCTGGCTATTGGCAATATCTCTGAATGCAATATAAATAGTCTGGCCGTCATATGCTGACAGGTCAAAATTACGCAGTGTCCAGGAATCTGAAGTTTCGTGAAAAACTCCTAATGACGTAAAGTCACTTAAATTTACGCCTGTGGCTGAAATCATAATTTCATAAGGCTGATCATATGCCGGGGTCCTTCCCTTTGCTTCCCAAAAAAGGAAATCACCGTTGGTTATCTCAATTGGAGGAGTAATCATCCATTTGTCAACCGGAGCACCGGACATTATTGATACTGATATCATTACAAAATCATCAGGACCCTCCTGAATTAAATTCCAGTAATTTAAATTCGGTATTCCTAATGGAACAACAGTATCATTATCAACCATGGTCATGTCCCCGTCTACATACAGATCAAAGTTCATAAAATAGGCATAATCAGGACTGAGTTCGAACTCACACGATATAGTATCATTAGTGAATCCAGTGTAGCTGGTAGCATTTACCTCGGATACCCATGTTTTTACTTCATTTGCCCCAACAACCTGAACGGTTGTGGCAGAAATCTGTTTAGGAATAGTTAAAATAAAGTTATCTAAAGCCATCAATGGTATATCAAGACTATCAATCTCTTCTTCATAAGGCCCAAAACCATTAATTGTCCAATTTATTTTAAGACTTGTAATATTTGTACCACTATAGTTTTTAAAGGCCCCGGCAACATGCATCTCCTGCCCATAAGCAGCAAACGATGATGTATACAGGTTTGAAAGGCCAACATTTGGATCTTGACTTATTTCAGTTACCATAATATTGTCTACCATCAGGATGAACCTATTTGTGCTGTTGTGGTGGAATGCAATGTAAACATTACCCGTATAACCAAGTTCAGTAAGGTTCAGCGACCTGCTTGTTAATGGGTACTCATTTTCAGCATCAATTGAAAAAATTGGTGTAAAATCTTCTAATTCTGTGCCTGTTGTTGAAATTAACACTTCATAACCGTCTGGAGCAAATGGTGTAGCAGAACCAGCATCCCAAATAAGAAAATAAGGATCGGCTGCAGCCGCGTCAAGATAGATTGAGGGAGTTATCATCCAGTCATCAGCTGTACTATCTCCCTCTATTAGCCATGATGTACTAGATGCAGCATAGTTTCCTGATTCGTCAATTATATCTACAATCCAGTTCGAACCTTCTCCGTAAATTGGCTGTATGATCTCATTTGGAAGCAAACTATCATTATCAATGAAGATCATGTCACCTGGGGTGAAATTCTCGAAATCCTGGAAGTAAATTGCCGTTGTGTTATTTAGCTTATTTTGCGACAATATAGAGAAAGCATTCCCATTGTCCGATTTTTTACCAGTAACAGGAATTTGTGCTTCTTGTTCTTGAATACTTACTCTGCTCTTGGATAAAGTTTGAAAATCAAGATGTTTTACTTGAGCAATTCCAAACTGAGACATCAATATTGAAAGTAAAATAAGGTAGCATGTTTTCATGGCGTTTCATGTTTGATTTAACATTGCAACAAATGTATAAGTTCAACGAGCCCTTACTGCAAAATAGGGAATTAATTCCATTGGGACAAAGTTAGTACAGATGATTAACTTATTGTATTTGATTGTGTTTATGAGGGATTGTGCACTTATATAAATTAATATTTCGAAATAAAAGCGATCAAATTTTCATCTGTACCGGTTAATTTCATCTTTTTTCTAAGCCGCGTACGCGCTTTAAAGACACTATAATAATCAATATGCAATATCTCTGAGATTTCCTTAGTGCTCATATTTAACTTAATAAATGCACATAATCTTATTTCATTATGGGAAAGTGTTGGAATGTCGCGTAAAAGATTTTTATAAAAATCAGGGTTTACCTGGGTAAATTCCTTGTCAAAACCTTCCCAGAGGTTTTTATTCCGGTGGTGGTTTAATTCAGAAATTACTTTTTGATATACTGTATCCTTTTCTTCTTTCTGAAAAGGTCCAGATTCCGAGAGTGTATTAATTACTTTATTAATAAGCTGGTTTTTGTTGGTAATATGAATCATATTAGAAGCCAATTCCCTGGTCTTAATTTCTATCTTCCTCTGCATAAATATTTTTTCATTATTAAGTATTTCGTTTTCAAGCTGCTTCTTTCGGTTTCGCGAAATCTGAAGAAGTACCAATATTGCACTGAGTCCAGACAATACAATTAAAATAATAATAATTAATAAATACTTGTTTAGTCTTTTTTCATGTTGAATTTCATTTAATAACATTTCATGTTGATATACATTTTTTAGTTCCATAAGATCAATCTCTTTCGTTTTTTCGTTGGTTGTAATGGAATCCTTTAAGACAGTTGAAATTTTAAGATAGTGAAAGGCACTATCAATCTTTCCCTGACTTTCATAATGCCGGTTTAAAGCAATTGATATCGTATATTCAATATAGATGTTTTTATTTATTTTAGAATATTTCAATGCCTTGTAAGCATAATATGCAGCTAATTCTTGGTTATTACCTTTAGAATATATCATATAGAAATTGTTATATATATATGGAAATAGCACGATATAATGATTGGTTTCAGATATAGCCAAGCTTTTTTTGACATACTGCAGAGCTTTGTCATATCTATTCGTCTCAGCAAGTCGCACTCCCATATTTAAATAATTTACAGCCATCCAAAATTGATTTCTTGTCTTCTCATTTATGTTGATTGCTTTCAAGTAATACTGCTTTGAAATACTATCTTTGCCAAGCTGAGAATATTGAATACCGATATTATTATAGACACCTGCAGCGAGAGAATCTTGTCTGTGCCTTAAGAATATCCCGAGAGCCATCCTATAGTATTTTAATGATTTGTCTGATTCATTAGAATAGCTTTTTATTTTCCCGATCAGGTTGTACAACCGGGCAAGTAAGATACTGTCATTTAATTGTTTGGCTAAATCCATTGATTCCAAAATATATGATTCAGCCACATACGATTCAAAGTCGGAAAAGATGGTAGCAATCATAAATCTGGAATAGGCAATTCCTCTTGGATATTCAATCTTCTCTGACAAAACCATTGCTTTTTTCGCAAAAGATTCAGCTTTACTAATATTTCCAGTCAGGTATTTTTGAGCTGAATCAAGTAAATAAGTTACCTGTAATGTATCAGAAATCTGAGATTGTTCAATATTTCCTTCCTGCTTTTTACAATTTGAAAATAAGACTAATATAACTAAAAGGTTTATAAGAGAAAACGACCAATTTTTAGGATTTAACCCCATATTATTAAATTATTATATGCTGTTACCATTTAATGTTCTTTTTAAACTCATTAGTAACAACAAGTTTACTCCCGCAACTCCCCCACCACCTTGACAGATTCTTAACCATCATCGCAATCCCCTGTTTTTTAATCTGTTGCTTGTCTAACAAAACCTCTATTAAACGTTTATGCCCGTATAATGATGTCAGATATAACCGCAATTTAGTGTTTCCTTTTAACAGAGCGCAGCTGGATACAGCTAAATTACGAAAACCCGGCATTGCAATGATAAAATCAGCAGAGAAAATTCTGAAGGAACCCAATGAAAGCATCCTGCTGTTCGTCTTCCCGAAAGTCTTGCACCACCACTGATAATCAATCCTCTAATGCGCAATGTTTAACAGGTTTCAGCCTTCGTTACTTATTTTTAAACGTTGTATCACGACAACCTTTCATCCCGTTGTGATAATTGCGGCCTGGCATCCCTTTTTCAAGGCGATCTTAATGAAAAGTCTTCCAGGTTCAGAATCCTTCAGGTTTCCCTATGCATTTGCCAGGTTTCGAAGCGCTGTATTCAAGCAGTTGCTGCCTTTAGGGATTTTGTTGGAAAGTGTTTTTTCTCCGCTGATCCTGCTTTTTGAGCCTGCTTTGCCAGAATGTATAATGCCTGGCCATAGGGAACATGAAGAACCCCTCTTTCGGTTACGATCTGATCCCATTCCCTTTTATGTAGTTGGAGGTTCCTGTTAATCCGGTCATGATGAAGGGAAGATCCATGTTAAATTTAATCGATGTCACATCTGACTCTTTCTGAACAATTTATACTCTCAATACTATTTTTTAAATAAAGAATGTTGCTTATTTTTGTTACCAATTCAGGTAGATTCATTAAGAAATTCCCCTATTATGATTTCAAAAAGCAGATTTTCTATCATTCAAATGATGGTTGCCGCTACGCTGATGATTCTGGTAGCCGGTTGTTCCAAAGGCAAGGACGATGATGACAACAATAACAACGATCCTTCCGCCATAGAGCCATTGATAACGGCATCGGTTCTTAACAGCGGTAATCCGGTTGAAGCTACAAGCATTTATGTTGCAATGGTGGACGTAAATCATCAGGGAGCAGCCATTACCAATGCCATTGTAAAAGTGAATAACCAGGTGGTACCCCATGAAATCACCGGAGCGTACACGCTACTCATTACTGATAATCCCATCCTGCCCGGATCAAACGTGAATCTTGAAGTCCAGTGCGGAGGAGAAACCTATACCGCTTCGGTTGTAATGCCGGCTTCAGGGAGTGCAAATGTGCCTGTTTCAGGTTGTGCCGCCGGATCAATTCTGGTAGTAGGCCACAACTAATCTGAGGTTTGTTTTCCATGTTTTCTGTGGTCAGGACTTACTTCATAAGGGTTCGTCCGGTAATGACCTCACCGGGAGTCTGACGGTGGCCTGCCCCCTATTGTGAAAAGTCCTGGTTTAGTTTGTTTTTCAGAAAAAAACAGCTGAACTGTTTTGCAGTAAAGCGACCGCCATTGTCATTGCAGATTTCAATGTGAATGGTCCTGTTTAAACAATCATGGGCCATCAGGGTGAATCTATGAGCAGAAAACCAATGAAGATTATTTTTTTCAGATGATAAGTTTTAAGTTTAGAAATAGTGGCTGTCGGCCTTCAGCTATCCGACGGTTGCGATTTCAAAGTACATCACGGTAAATCAGGCAGAAACTTTGATAGAAGCATAAAGCTTGTTAAATCACTGAATCGCCACTTTTGGGTAGATGTTGCTGGCAGTTAGACATTCAAATAAATCTTGTTTATTCGTTCTTTATCTCTTTGGTTAAATGGACGTACGGACTTGGTTGCCTATTATTCTGCAAGACTCTGATTATCCGTATTCTGTTATACCGCTGCAGAAAAATTGGATAAATATTAACGTACAAATTCAGAATCGGAAGAAATATCCAATCGAAGATTGACAATTTCCTGTCAAGCATAACCGTCAATACAATAAATATTATTGCACCAATTATATGTCGCCATTCGTAATTTCTTGTTTTTCTTTCATATTTATACAACTCTTCCAATTTGTCAGAATTACCTATCTTGATTTGAGTTATTTTTCTTTTTTTTCTGACAATGTCCCCTGTCGTAGGTAAATACTTTTTATAAGCTTTTATTCCAATCCATTCATAAATTGTTTTGCCCCCATAAAACTCAAATGCTTTTGGTTCAAAATAGAGAAGTTTTATTTGTCTAATTATCAATGCTGTGTGGTCTTTTACGTTAACTGTGAACATGAACTATTTGTAATTCAACGTTTCCTTGAAAAAAAGTGATTAAGGATACAGCTAATATAATTAAACCTCCCATTGCATTAAAAAAACAAGTATAAAAATAGCATGGAACCTTATAACGGCATTATACCATCCATCCGACGGAAAGTCTGTCACTGCAAACGGTGATCATTTTTTTTCACCCTTGCCATGGGTTGACTGCCTCTGAATCTGAAACTGGTAAGCATAAAGTCACCATTTCTGGCATATTTTGCTTACGAATGACTAGACTGCTTTGGTTCGTAATGTGTGGCGTGGTTTAGTCCGCATTATTCAATGGCATAAACGGCATCTTTGGAAAGGCCGGTGGTTTTCATGACATCGGAGACCTTGTCGTCGAACTCTGCGAACATGGTGATGGTCTGCTTTCCTGTATAGAGGATACCGGCAAAGGCCGCCAGGAAAGTGGTCACCGCCAGGTAGTGCTTGTTCATATCCTCCGAGAGTTTGGCAAATGACCAGCTCTTTGAGACGGCCTGCAGCTGCTCGTTGTGCTCCTGGATGATGCCTTTCAGGATCCTGATCTTCTTCCCTGCTTCAACATACTCCCGGGTTCCCCGTGTCATGCGGGACTGCTCATTCACCACCTTGTTCATCTCCGCCCGGATGGATGCCAGGTTGTTTTTTACTTCTTTACCGTTAATGTACAGATTGATGCGCCTGGTGTAACTGCCCGCCATGTGTTGGAAATTTGGGGGAAATTATACTCGGATAATTGGAGGGGAAAGGACAAGTGGGTTGAAACTCAAAGCTTAAAGCTCAAAAGGTTCAAAGGTTCAAAAAGTTCATAGCGATACTTCGGATGTGTTTCAGATTTAAAAATGGATAAGGATTACTTTGAAATATACTCAGAATAATGTTGACAAACTTGATTTTACCTCCTATATTTGATATATTCTATTTTACTCGGCAAGACTATATTACAGACTTGTGATCAAGCCTATTGATTCATTGTTTTAGCTTAATTTTATTTAAGAAATACTCGAAAACATATTATCCAAATTCAAAAGAATTTCGCATGAAAAAGCTGATCAGCATTTTTTTTACAATTATTCTCAGTAACACAATCTATTCGCAAAGTGGCTCCATTACCAACGTTAATGTTGCCCAGCGTACCGATGGCACTGGCATGGTAGATACTTATTTCGACCTTGACGGATCGGAAAGTGCCTATTATATTAGTCTTGAAGTCAGTTTTGATGGTGGTATTACATACGCGCCAATTGACCCTGCTTATGTCACTGGAGATATTGGACCATTCAGCCCTGGTCCAAACAAACATGTTATCTGGAATGGGATTCAAAACTCGCCGGATACATACAGTGCACAAACCAAGATAAAAATTATTGCAGGCATCGTTCCAACTGGTTATATAACAGATATAGATGGCAATATTTACCAGACTGTTACAATTGGAGAACAAACCTGGACGACAGAAAACCTGAAAGTGACCCATTATAGAAATGGTTCAGCTATCGAATATCCGGGCAGTAATGGAACAGAATGGCTAAATAATACATCAGGTGCTTATGCTTGGTACAATAATGACATCATACATAAAAATCTTTATGGCGCTCTGTACAATTGGTATACTGTGAATAATCCGAATGAACTGTGTCCAATTGGCTGGCATGTGCCCAGCAATGCAGAGTGGACAACATTGATCGCATACGCAGGAGGTGAAAGCGTAGCAGGTGGCAAGCTAAAAAGCACCCGCACTGTTCCAGATCCTCATCCTTCATGGAACCTACCCAATACAAGTGCCACCGATGAATTTGGCTTTGCAGGAATCCCAGGTGGTATGCGTTATGTTTATCATTTAGATTATGGCGATCTTTGTTATCATGGGGTGTATTGGTCAAATTCATCTTCAGATATCGAGCCAAACAAGGCGTGGTATATTAACCTAACGTGGATCAATAGTATAGTGTACAAGAATACTGATCTTAAGTATCTTGGCTTTAGTATTCGCTGCATTATGGATTAGTATTTACAGATTGGCTTTTTTCAATTCCAAACAATAGATAAAATAATACTATGAAAAATTTAAAGACTCTCTTTTTCGCAATCATTATAATCTTGGTTTCTCAATGTTTATTTGCACAGCAAATTGTAGGATATTCTGATTTGTTTTCTTTCAATACTAATTACCGGATTACAGGAACCATTACTAATGCTTCCAATAGTTCACCTGTTCAGGAAGCACAGGTTAATACTGGCATTTACACATCATTACCAAGTGATTATGAAGGACATTTTAATCTTTTTGTACCATTTGGATTTGGGTATCAATTAACAATTACAGCTGAAGGTTATGAAACATTGATTCTGACAAATATTGATGTTGATGAGGATAATCCCATCACTTACCTCGATATTCAATTAATGCCAATTATGGATAAGTATCTCCATTTAACCTTATTTTTTGAAGGCCTCTTTAATCAAGATTTGGATATCATGAATAAGGCGCATAACGAAATTGGAACAGCCTTTCCTGATAGTATTGCTGATGCATATACACTTGAATTGCGCGATGTTTTTAACCTTGATAGTATTGTATTTACTATAAACGATATGGTTAGCGTTAATGGAATTTCAACTGTTAGTATTCCAGGGCAATTTGATGAAAGTTATTATTTTGTGTTTAAACACAGAAACAGCATAGAGACCTGGAGCTCTGTGCCAATTTCATTCAACGTTGATACTATCTATTATGATTTATCTGATCTGGTCACTAAGGCATATGGCTTTAATATGAAACTTGTGGGTAATAAATTCAATGTTTATGGTGGTGATGTTAATCAAGATGGGACTATTGATACAGGCGATATGAGTCCAGTTGATAATGATGCTTCAGAATTTGCCTTTGGTTATATTGCTACTGATGTTAACGGAGACGGAATTGTAGATACTGGGGATATGACCATAGTCGATAATAATTCAGCAAGTTTTATAGGAACAGTTGCACCAACACCCTTTGATTTGCCTGTTGTAACCACTGCTGAAGTTAGCGAACTTACTTATAATAGTGCCGTGAGTGGAGGTGAAGTTATTTCACAGGGGGGCTCAGCTATTATTTCTCGTGGGGTCTGTTGGAGTTTGACATCTGAACCAACTTTAATTGATAATTTTACAACTGATGGTTATGGATATGGAGAATTTACAAGCTTTATTGAGAATTTAGAGCCCAATACAACTTATTATGTTAGAGCTTATGCAACGAATGGAGTTGGTACATCATATGGTCAGATCATAAGCATTCATACTTATGGAGTTTTAGTTGATATTGACGGGAATATTTATAAAACTGTAATCATAGGTTCACAAAACTGGATGGCAGAGAACCTGAAAACCACAAGATACAAGAATGGAACAAACATTATATACCCTGGCAGTGACAACACATCATGGCTGTATGATACCACGGGTGCTTTTGCATGGTACAATAACGATATCTCATGGAAGGATAGTTATGGAGCATTATACAATTTTTGTGCGGTCAAAAATTCAAGTGGATTGTGTCCCTCGGGATGGCATGTACCTAGCGATGAAGAATGGACTCAATTGACAGATTTCATTACAGGTGGCACCACTACAGGTGGAAGTCAGTTAAAATCGTGTCGTCAAGAGAACTCTCCCTTAGGAATACCTTGCAATACAAATGAACATCCCCGATGGGACTTTTGCTATTTATCCTTTTCTATATATAATACGAATGATTATAGTTTTTCCGCATTACCAGGTGGTGCTAGAAGTCCTTTTGGAGATTACATCGGCCATGGCAATAGTTGTGTTTGGTGGACTTCTTCATATAGTGGTACCTACAGCGCTTGGGAACGAGAAGTTAATTGTGGTGAAAATGGGGTATATTTGAGAAGTAATCACCAAGGTCATGGCTTTAGTGTCCGTTGTGTAGAAAATTAATCAAATTTACTAAACATATCGCGGCATCTTTATTAGACAGATCATAGAGTAGATTCAGCCTTTGGCTGTTCTCAACTTGACCACACTCTAGAACACTAATTAAATGACGAATAAATTTTCATTTTCCCAAGATGATTTTGAACAATAATTTAAGTGTTCTCTAATATTCCACCTACATCCGAAAGGTGCATGCTAATGATTATTATATCACCGTAACAACTCCCCTAAAGTCTGAATATTATCCACCGGCTTCTTCTTATGCCCATAATACAATTGTCTGGGCAAGGGTGGCGGATGATCTTCTGAAAGCAATTTCGGGCCCTGCGGTAACAGAATTTCTTTGGAATATGGGCCTGGCTGATCTATTTTACTGCTTATGGAATAGCCGTTCATCTGTTTTGATGGAGTGATTGTGAGCATTCCCAATATTTCAGCGAGGCCTAAAGTTGGTTTCAGCCAGCGGGATTCCTGGCCATATTGAAGTATCACCGGCATTCTGGATGATGGAAGACTGCGGATAAGCGAATTTGCAGCCACGGTGATGATGGCAAATGAATGAACTTGCGCCCTGGTTTCGGGATTTATCCAAATATCATAAAGGCCGGCGAATCCGATGGGATGTTTGTGATCCCTCAGGTAGAAAAGATGCGGTTTGGGTAAGATTCCGGAAGACCATTCGATGATGGCATCAGCGATTACAATACAGCGCCGGGAAAATAATGGTTTTTGAAAGGCTGGTTTCAGGAAGATGGCTGTGGAGCCTTTGAATTCCGGATTGTTTTCCGGGTTTTTATCGCCTTCTGCCCGGGCATTGATTATTTGCATTCTGGTTTTAGCCCATGCGGGTGTCATGCCGAAAGCTGAAAGCGTAAATTCGCCTGGGTTCTGCTGGGTAATGATAAGCGATTCATCCCCGGGCGAGATAACGATTTTTGGATCCCACTCCAACTGGGAGTTGGTTTTTGCCCCGAAATGGCCTTCGATGGTTTCGAGATTACTGGCAAGGATGTATTTGCGGGGCATGATTAGATTTTAATCAAAATTCGGAATGGAAGGTAGCCTTTTTGAAGGATAAATGATTAGCAGTATCAGTATTTTTAATTGCCAAGTTTATATTAAATAGCTTTAAATGAATTTCTTTAAACGCACTTAACACCAATTATCAAGGTAAACAAATTCATCACTATATCGATAGAAAAATTTTAGTTTCAGCACCTATTCTTTTAAATATATAATTGTAATTGTTAATTTTCTGTTAATCACTTAATGTTTAAAAACTTAATATTGACGACTATGTTTAAAAATTGCTCTAATAAAAGTCAACTTTCTCATTTTTTACTGCATTCATATTTCCTACGTGTAACTCATCCATTTTAAAAAAAAGTGAATTAATCAAATTAAAACCCCGAAAAATGAAAACTAAAGTTTCCTTAATTCTAATTCTAACTTTTTTAAATTTTGGTTTGTCTGGCTTAGCTCAAGTAAATCAAGAAATATTTGAAAAAGTAAAACAAACACCCAAAAAGGATTTGATATCAATAGTCGGAAAATATGAAGTTAATGAACAAATAATAAAAGCTGAGAACCTTGTTTTTCATGAGAAGTCAGAATTGGTTTTCACAAACTACAATGTTCCTTATGTGGTAATTGCTGTTAAGAACCTTAAATTTAATGCCCCTCAGGTCAGATCCATTGTAAGGTTCAAGGATTATGATCTAGTAAAATTGAAAGGCCAAAAGGGCGTAAATGGAGGAAACGGAGCTAATGGAACTAGTGATGGTTCTAATGGAAAACCTGGGAGAAATGGGGGGACAGGTAGAAATGGATTAACCCAGAAAATGCCAGATATTTATATTATGGTAGAGAACATTGCCACTGATATTGGTGACCTTGGTACTTTTGATTGGGTGATAGACGGAAATGGTGTTAAAGGTGGGACTGGAGGAGATGGTGGAGATGGTGGTTCTGGTGGAAATGGCTCAAAAGGGAAAAAATCTTCGGATGGATTTGGGACTTGTAAGAGAGGTGGTCAAAATGGCGGGCATGGGGCTAATGGAGGAAAAGGCGGAATTGGTGGAAAAGGTGGGAATGGCGGAAATGGAGCAAATATATATCTGGTTGGAAATAATGCATCTATCAATCGGTTAACCTATGCTCAATATTTAAATGATGGCGGTATGGAAGGTGATGGAGGTAAGCCTGGTAAATCTGGAGCAGGTGGTAAAGGAGGAAAAGGTGGTGACGGTTCAACTTTTTGCAGTGGAGGAAATAATGGAGGTGACGGGAGTAAACCTTCAGCAAATATTAAAGGACAGAATGGAAATAAAGGGAAAAAAGGCCAACTGAAAATAACTGAACGCGAAATATCCGACCTTTTCTGACTTAATAGGAGTCAATTAATTAATTTCTTAAACAATCCTCAACCTCAACGCATTCACTACAGCATCTATATTCATTTGAGCTACCCCAGCCAGTTCCGGTACATTCTGGTCCATGATGTTATTGAACCAGTCCGCCGGTTGGCAGCGGATGGGGCCGGTTAGGATGATGTTTTGAGCTTCCCGGTTCTGGGCCTAGGCATATTCCTTTTCTGCTTTTAAAGGCTTGCGGCCGCGGACCAACACACCCTGAAAGAACCCGAAATTACAATTCATCCTTACATCCCGTTCCTATGCCTTTTTTCTGGTTAAATAGTCAGCAACATATTCATCAAACAGCCGCCTCACTTCGAGCATCAGCGGATGGTTTACCGGATAACTGACCTCATCCACCCGACAAACAGGCAGCACCTTGCGGGAGGTTCCGGTAAGAAACACCCCGCTTACAGCCGGCAAATCTGTGACGGCAAATTTCTGCTCAGCCACTGCAATGCCATGCGCACGGCAGACAGCAATCACCTGCTTTCGGGTAACCCCAGACAGCACAGTTTCTGACGGGGAGGTAACCAGCGCATCATTCAGCATGAAAAACACATTGGATCGGCTGCCTTCGGTAATGAAGCCTTGTTCATCAACCAGCAGAATCTCATAGGCTTCGGCCGATTTCAGGGCATCGGTTTCGGCCCTCAGTGTAACATCCATCACCTTGGCCTGCGGATTGACCCGCATGGCCTGAAGCAGTTTCACGGGGACGCCCTCTGAAAACTGTCGGGGCGTGGGATACTGGTGCGGGGTATAATAGATCAGCAGGTTTTCTTTGCCCGTTGCATCGGGTGCAATCGAAATCTTGATGTTCCCTTCGGCTTTGCCATTGGCATCAATCAAAGCCATCACCTGTTGAAGTAAGGCACTGGTTGGGTATTGTGCAGGGTAGCCGACAAGTTCCAGGGTCTGGAAGAAGCGGCCGAGATGATCTTCGATAAACAACGGAATCCCGTTGATTACCCTGAAGACTTCATAAATATAATGTTTACCGGGCCTGAAAAAGACATCGGCGCCTCCGGTCGGCATAAGTTGGCCGTTTAAGAGGAAATGGGTTCCGGAAAATTCTGCCATTGACAAGTTGAATGAAGCTGAAGAATGCGGGGCTTACTTTCTGCGGCTTCCGCCGAAAATGGAACCAAGGAGCCCGCGTACGAGCTGCCGGCCCAGTTCACTGCCCATGGTGCGCGTTACTGAGCGTCCGGCCTGTTTGGTAAGTTCGCTCAGCAAATCGCCCGTAGTGCCTTTCCGGAGTGACCGCTCAGCCCTTTCTTTGGCAGCCTCGGCCCGGGCAAGGGCTGCTTCGTCTTTGGCGCGCTGAAGCTTCTCTTTGGCCTCAGCGTCGGCAGCATCCTGCAGTTCCTTTGTGCGGTTGGCCTCGGTCATACGCTCATTCAGGATTTCAAAGGCCGATTCGCGGTCGAGCTGTTTTTCATAAACACCGAAAACCGCTGAATTCTGAATGATCTGTTTTCTTTCTTCCGGGGTTACCGGCCCGATCTGCCCCCCCGGAGGCAGGATCAAGGCGCGTTCAACCATTCCCGGAATTCCCTTTTCATCGAGGAAAGAGACCAGGGCCTCTCCCACTCCAAGCTCTGTGATGGCGGTTTCCACATTCACCTTTGGATTTACCCTGAAGGTGGTAGCGGCTGCTTTCACCGCTTTCTGATCACGGGGCGTAAAGGCCCGCAAGGCATGCTGAACGCGGTTTCCGAGCTGCCCCAGCACGGTATCGGGGATGTCGAGCGGGTTCTGCGAAATAAAATAGACCCCCACCCCTTTCGACCGGATCAGCCTGACAACCTGTTCGATTTTATCGAGCAGGATTTTCGGCGCTTCGTTGAATAAGAGGTGAGCCTCATCGAAGAAAAACACCAGTTTGGGCTTCTGCAGGTCACCGGCCTCGGGCAACTCTTCGAAGAGCTCCGACAACAGCCAGAGTAAGAAGGATGAATAAATCCGGGGTGACTGCATCAGCTTTTCAGCCGACAGAATGTTCAGCACACCCAATCCCGCGGGATCGCTCTGCAACAGATCGTTGATGTCGAAGGCCGGTTCACCGAAGAAGTTCTCAGCGCCCTGTTGTCCGAGCACCAACAGATTCCGCTGAATGGAGCCTATGCTGGCTGCAGAGATATTGCCATAGGATACAGTAAATTTATCACGGTTATTGCCCACATATTCAAGCAGTGAGGTCAGGTCTTTCAGATCGAGCAGCAGCAGGTCGTTGTCGTCGGCAATTTTAAAAACCAGATTCAGCACCCCCTCCTGGGTATCGTTGAGGTTGAGCAGCCTGGCCAGCAGCAAAGGCCCCATTTCAGAAATGGTGGTCCGCATCGGGTGCCCCTGTTCGCCGAAGACATCCCAGAAAGTAACGGGGAAAGCGCGGTTTTCATACCCATCAAGGCCCAGTTTCTGAACCCGGTCGAGAATCCGCTGGTTGGGGGTTCCTGCCTTGCTCACGCCAGAGAGGTCGCCCTTGATATCGGTCATAAATACCGGAACGCCCTGCAGGCTGAACGATTCAGCCAACACCTGAAGGGTCACGGTTTTTCCGGTACCGGTTGCTCCGGCAATCAGTCCGTGACGGTTGGCCATCTGCGGAACGATCGACAGCTCCATATCAGATTTTGCAATGTAGGTTTCTCTTCCTTTATATGCCATAGCTTCCGGGATATTGATGTTTGCAGCAAAAATAAAACATTCCCGGGGCATTCCCTTTCCATTTGTCAGATACAGGGCCTAATTTTTTTCCTTAGAACCACAACGCTTTGATAATGTGCACACTCAGGGTGATTGAAGAATTAATGAACGCATTCTGAAGTTAATTTTGTCATATCAAGCGGGAATTCTTAATTTTAACCGGAAAAATCATCTGTATATTTCAGCTACAGCTTCAAACTTGTTGATGATCATGAAAAAAAAGGTACCAGGAATAGTAAAAACCGACGCATGGCTTGAGCCGGTTACCAACGATGTGATAGCCAGGATTGAACGTTACAGGGAGAAGTTGCAGCAGATTGAAATCCACAGTGGTTCGTTGCTGAAATTTTCCGATGCCTATAAGTTCATGGGCATTGTTTACGATGCAGAGAGCAAAGGCTGGTATTACCGGGAATGGGCTCCTGCAGCAGGCGCACTGTTTCTGGCGGGTGATTTCAACGACTGGAATCCGCGCTCGCACCCGCTTCATCAGGTTGGTAATGGCATCTGGGAGATATTTCTCGATGAAGCCCGCTACAAAAAGAGTTTTGTGCATGGCAGCAAGATCAAAGTCTGGGTTGAGGGCAACAACGGGTTTCTGCCACGCATTCCGGCATACATACGCCGCGTTGTGCAGGATGAGGATACCAAGAATTTCTCAGGACAACTGTGGTTTGGTAAATTTGACTGGAAAGGCGATGATTTTACCATCAATCCTGAAGAAAAACTCTTCATTTACGAATGTCATGTGGGGATGTCGCAGGAGAAGGAAGGCCTGGGCACCTACAATGAGTTTGCTGAAACGGTGCTGCCGTGGGTAAAGAAGTGCGGCTATAACGCCATTCAGATGATGGCCATTCAGGAACATCCCTATTATGGTTCATTCGGGTACCATGTTGCCAACTTTTTCGCACCCTCCTCGAGATTCGGTACCCCCGAAGATCTCAAAGCCCTGATAAAAAAAGCGCATGAGCTGGGTATTGCCGTGATTATGGACATCGTTCATTCCCACACTGTCAAGAATCTGAACGAAGGGCTGAATATGTTTGATGGCAGCGACCATCAGTATTTTCATCCCGGTGGACGGGGAATCCACCCGCAATGGGATTCCATGCTTTTTGATTACGGGAAAACCGAAGTACTTCAGTTTCTGCTTTCAAACGTAAAATACTGGCTAAAGGAGTTCCATTTCGATGGCTTCCGCTTCGACGGGGTCGGATCGATGATGTATTTTCATCACGGCAACGGAGTGATTGATTCACAATACAAATACTTCACCGACGGGGTTGAATGGGATGCCATCACCTACCTGCAGCTGGCCAATAAGCTGGTTCACACCATCAACAGGAATGCTGTCACCATCGCCGAAGACGTAACCGGAATGCCCGGTCTGGCTGCACCGGTGGCTGAGGGCGGTATCGGGTTCAACTACAGGCTGGGCATGGGCCTGCCCGATTTCTGGATTAAACTGCTGAAGGAAACCAAAGATGAAGACTGGAATATTTATGAACTGTGGAATGTGATGAACAACCGCCTGCCCGGGGTTAAGACCGTGGCCTACGCCGAGTCACACGACCAGGCGCTGGTAGGCGATAAAACCATCGCTTTCTGGCTGATGGATCAGGAAATGTACTGGAGTATGCATGTGGACAATCAGAACCTGGTGGTAGACCGCGGCATTGCCCTCCACAAACTCATACGGCTTTTTACCATTTCTCTGGGCGGACACGCCTACCTCAACTTCATGGGCAACGAATTCGGACATCCGGAATGGATTGATTTTCCGCGCGAAGGCAACAACTGGAGCTACCATTATGCCCGCAGGCAGTGGTCATTGCCGCTGAACCCATCGCTCAAATACAAATACCTGCTGGCATTTGATCAGCAGATGATCCACCTGATGAGAAACCGGAATGTCCTCAACCATGAGTTTGCCGTTCAGCTCAACATGGATGAAGCCAACAAAACCATTGTTTTTTCAAGGGGTGATCTGGTATTTGTCTTTAATTTTCACCCTTTCAGCAGTGTACCGGATTATATTTTTACGGTACCTGAACAAGGTGAATACAACATTGTTCTTAACAGCGACAACAAGGACTTCGGCGGACATGGCAGGATTGATGAAACACTCAGCTATCCGGCCGTATACAATGATCAGCTCGGGATTTTCCAGTTGCATTTGTATGTAACCAACAGAACCGCCATTGTACTCTCGAAGGTGAAGTAGCCGTTTTTCAGATTAATTGCATTCTGATCAATTGCATTTGAATGAGTTTAAGGAATTTTAACACTTGATTAACCGATTTTTTAATTTACTTGCGTATTATTGTAAACTTTTTGAAAACCATCCCGAATTGTATATTTTATGGAACGAAAACGATTGGTAGTCAGTTATAGCAATGTTACACCGGAAGTGCTCGAAGCAATCAGAAAGAAATATCCTCTTGGTTACAACAACCACGTTATCAAAGTAAAAACCAAGGGTGATGATTTCTTTTTCGCGATAACGGTCGATACAGAAGAGGCAAGCTACCTGGTAAAAGTACCGGTAAAAGTTGATGCCAAGGGTAGCATCAATGATGATGACAACCTTGACGAAATCAACGATGAAAAGGAATCCGAAGAGGGATTCCCCGACAACGACCCGTCTGTTGACCCGGAAGATTAATACCCATGCAGCCTTTGTGCTGCATTTTTTGTTATCTTGTCAGGTAATTCTGTTATTTTACAGCAATTGAATATCATTATATCCGCAACAAACCTATGGAAGAACACAATTACACCACCCCGGAAATCAAAGATCCCATCACACTTAACCAACAATCGGTGGAATCGCTTACTGAAACCCGCAAATGGACCACATTTTTCAGCATTCTGGGTTTTATCTTTGTCGGACTCATGGTGGTACTGGCCCTCGTTATGGCGTTGATTCTGCCGTTTCTGAATGAAACTTCCCAGATGCCCTACCCCCCTTTCCTGCTCAGTGTGGTTTACCTGATCTTCGGTGGCCTCTATCTGCTTCCGGTTATTTTCCTTATGCGTTTTGGCAGCCTCTTAAAAAGGGCTTTGTTATCGGGCAGCACCGAAGTATTTGGCGAAGCGATGAAAAACCTTGCCCTGCATTTCAGAACTGTTGGCATCATGACCATCATTTTCATAGCATTGTACATACTGGCAATCATCGCCATGGTGATACTCGGGGCTGGTTTGTTTGCCGGTGGTTTTCTGAATGCCTGATGAAAAAATGCCATGCAGGCTACCCTGTTATTGCTGACTATCTGCTGATTGGCCTTTTGATTGCCGGAGCTTTCACCCTGTACGAAGTTTCGGCTGATTCCATTCCCGTGCACTACAACTTTACCGGAGAAGCGGATATTTACGGCAATCCTGCAGTGCTTTTCTTTATCCCTGTGTTTTCCATTGGTTTGTACCTGTTGCTGAAGTGGGTCAAACGATTCCCCGGCAGCTTCAATTACCCTGTAAAGCTGAATGAAAACAATCAGGCCAGGCAGCAACAGCTGGCCCTCGCACTGCTGGATGTGTATGGAATGCTTACGCTGATTGCCTTTAATCTGCTGCAACTGCACCTGGTTTTCAATGCCTTGACAGCATCACACCGGTTGATCTGGATATGGGGGCCGGTCATCCTTATCTCGTATGTTGCCCCGATTCCTGTTTACCTCAGAAAAGCTTACAGCTCCACGTAATATTTACACTCAACCGGGAAATATAAACGAACCTTTCATGAGTTCATCTTTCCTGAATTCCTGTATCTTACGACTCCATATGAAGCGAATAATCCAGCCAGCAGAACGATTCCGCTGCCTATGGGAGCCCCGTTTCCAGCCGGCTGATTTCCATTGCTTCCGTGCATTGCCGGTGGAGGCGGCGGTGCCTGCGGATAAACCGCCGGTAGCCATAAGAGATGCAACAACAGCAACAATAGCATACAGATTCCTGCTTTCATGGTATCCATTTAAAAATTTACGACTTTAACTGAAATACTCCTGCTTTTACTGGTTAATCTTACGATGTAGATGCCTGCTGGCAAACGGACAGGGAAAGCTTGAATGCCAGAGGTCAAAGCACTGCCCGCTTGCAGTATCTGCCCCTGCAGATCAAGTACCTCATAGGCTGTATTAACTGCTGAACTGTTGATATAAAGACAGCCATCGTTCATCCAGGCACCACCCAGAACATTCATGTTATCTTCATCAATTCCGACTGTCGTGAAGCTCAGTTCAAACCGATCAGGGGCTTCCCCATCGGCTGAAGAAAAATTATAGTGACGTTGCTGTGTAAGATCGACCGTTTGGCTGAGTTTTTTGTCTTTCAGCAAAACACGCATTCCTGTGTATGAACCGGCAAGCTCTACGGAATAGCTCTCGGAGCTGCTTTTTACGAATGAAAGAGGTATTTCACTCTGATCCTGCATTGACCGAAGCGTATTTACCGTAAGGTGACGACCTTCTGAAACGGTATAGAATTCCGGTGCGTAACCCTTCAGGTACAGGCCATCGTATTTCAGATCGAAACCACCGGTAGCCTCGGGGTTAAACCTTACGATACATTGTTTGGAGGCTCCTGAGGTTAAATCATGAGCAACAAGCAGGATCCGGTCGACCGATGTCTTATACCAACTTTGCGGATTATGTTGCCGCGAACCTGAGGGAATTATAATATCTTCCATATTTCCGCTTCCCAGGTAAACCATCATTCCGTTCATCGAAGGAATGACATCACCGGATTCAACCGGGATGTAATCCTTACCGGCTTCATCCCAGATGTAGGCAACACCACCAACATTGCCCGACGCCCAGTCCGGGTTCCAGCTCACTGCGGAGGAAAAAGGGTTGCCTATGAGGTTGAATCCTGCATAATCGCTGCTGCCGGTGCGCGTAAGATTCATGGTCACATCTGCCGTGTTGACGACACCTGAAAATCTCTGGATGACGGTATTCTTATAAGCTATCAGATATCCCCTGCCGGGAACAAAGTTGTTACCGTTATTAAACACTGAAAATGAGCCATCCTTGAAATTTACCCATTCATCGCCTGCCTCAGACCATGCATAAAAATCGTAATCCGTGGCCGGGTCAACCGTAAAATCGCTGACAGACTGCGAGGCAACGGGCGATGAGAGCAGATGCCAGCCATCGTCGGGACTTCCCCAGGATGATCCACCGATGTAACGTTCGATGGTTGCCTGAACACCGGTGGTTGAATGCAAAAGTGAACCGGTACCACCGGCATCTGATTCAATTATCAGTCCTTCTGCTCCGGCCTCATTGGTCAGGTTGCCGGTAATAGTCAGCGCAGCACCGGGGTTAATCACCAGCGATGCCCCCCCGGAAATGGTAAGGTCTTTACAGGCAACTCCGGAAGCAAGAACAGGGTAATTTGAACAACCACCCGGGATTACTACTTCTGACGAAGCAACCGGTACAAGGTCGTTAACCCAGTTTTCAGCAACTGCCCAGTCCGTGCCTGAACTTCCATCCCAGGCGAAAGTGTGTTTAAAATAAACGGTATAATCTTCTGCCTGCCCATAGCTACTGACATCGCATGCCATTGAAGGAACTCCGCTATATTTTGATAAAACTCTCAGCCGCAAACCTTTGCCTGTTTCAATCCCGGTTGAGGGAGTGCTAAAGTTAACTGACCTGGTCCCCACTTTGTTTGAAGGAAAAGTTGCAACCCGTTCAACGGGTTCAAAAGTGCCGCTGTTGTCGTAATCGATGTAAACTGCAGCCCCTTCATTGTTGGCCGTTCCGGTTTGTATGGTTAGGGTATAATCAGTCCCCTGTTCAAGCAGAGTCCAATGGCTGCATGTATAATTCTGGTAATCACCATCGTTTTCCTGCGTTGTATTGTCAATTCCGGCAAGAGAGAATCTGTATATTCCGATTCCGTAACCATTTCCTGAGTTGTAGTTTCCGTTGAACGAACAAGTGGAATTTGCTTCCGGCCCGTCTGCCATCACCAGGATGAGGTTATGCTTTGTTGTAGAGGCGGCTCCATTATTGATTGTCAGTTTCACCGAATACAGCCCCGCCTGATTGTAGGTATGTGTGGGATTCTGAGTTGTATAATCTGTAACACCATCGTTATCAACATCCCAGGCCCAGGAGTTCCAGGCTCCGATACTGGCATCCGTAAAGTTCACTGTGAGGTTTCCGCTGCAGCTTAAGCTGTTGTCTGCATTGAAGTCTGCCACTGAATAGGTGGTGGTTGCATTGGCTGTACTTCCCGAAGAGTAATTCATTGCTCCATCGTATGACCAGATTTTGTAGTAGTAAGTGGTATTCTCAGTCAGTCCGGAATGGTTAAAAGAAACATCGTCGCCACTGTAAAGTACGGTACCTCCCCCGGGTATGGTGGTTGCGTAGGAACTGCCATCCACCGGGTTTCCAAAGGTTGGTGAAGTGTTGTATGCAAGCAACACTTCATTTCCCTGTGACAGCGCCCAGGTCAGGTCAATGCTGGTATTGCTGCTTACCTCTGCTTCGAAGCCAGTTGGGTTTAGCACCCCTGATTCAAACAGATCGCTTTGCCAGAGACCCCGGCCGTATGTTGCAGCCTTTATGCGGTGTTGGGTACCTGTCAGGTCATAGAAAATTTCAAGTTCCCTGATGTCAACCGGGGGTAAGCCGGTGCTGAACAGCATCCAGCTTGTCATGGTTGCATCTTTGTACCACACTCCGGTCTGGTTTCCTATGTAGATGCCTTCGTTGCTGTTTTTATCAATGACCAGACAATTGATAAACAAATCAGGGAGTGAAACAAGCGGATCCATGTCTGACCATGTGATTCCTTTATCCACCGATTTATAAATGGATGTCCCGGCTGCCGCGTAAACAATGTTCTCATCGGTCGGATGTGTCTTAAGATCAGTAATTGGTGAGGCAACCGGTAAACTACAGATTGTCCAGCTGACAGAAGCAGGCGAGTCACCGGCATTGTCGGTGCGCTGGAGCTTATTCACTGCATTTAACCGGTAAACATAAAGAATGTCAGTATTTGCAGCAGATTGCTCCATCACCCGGCAGGTTTCGCTTTCACCACTTGAAATCGCAGTCCATGTGACAGAGGATGACGGTGATGCTTTGATGTTATCACACCTGAACACGTTTTGATAGCCGGCAAACATAACCGATGGGTTTGTTTTATCAAGAAAATACGGGGTAACCCAGGCTCCGCTTTCTTCTGAACCAATCCCGTTGGTACCGGTGGAACCGACATTTGAGTAAAATCCGGCCGGCCCTGTTACCGACCTGCTGATATCACCCTGAACGTAGGTGTTATAACAGTAGTTCTCAGATGTATAATCCACCAGGCATTCAGTACCATCGCCGCCCCTCACCGTGGTCAGTACACCTCCGGCAAGTGCATTGGAACCGTTATCCTGCTGACCATAGAGGATAACATCCTGTGAAATTGCACTCTGACCTATTTTATATAATTGTGTAATTGGCAACGGGCCTGTAATCTCAGTCCATTCACCTCCATCATTTGCCGTAAAGGTTAACCCGCCGTCATGGCCTACGTAGAGGCGGTGAAAATGCGGCGACCATCCATAAACATGCTGGTCAGCATGTACTGCTGTTGCCGAACCATTGCAATCGCCCGACCAATGGGTTGTAATCGACCAGGTTGACCCGCCATCGGTGCTTTTCCAGTTGTTGATACTTCCGACATAAACCACATTTTTATCGAGCGGGTCTGCTGTTATACAGAGATCATAGGTTGCCTGTGTGGCCGTACCGCTTCCGTTGCAGGCGTAATCAAAAATATTCGGAGAAGTTGATTGAGTGGTAAAGTTCAAACCGCTGTCGGTAGAACGCAACAAAGCCTGGAAGGTTTTGTCTGAAGCCTTTATCAGAACCAGGTAAACGTAATCCGGATCAGCCGGGGTTGTCCCGATGACCATCCTTGAGCCTGCAGCCGGGACGCCGTTTGATGTTGAAATCCACGACCAGTTCACACCGGAGTTTCCTGAACGGTAAAACCATGCACCTCCTGATGAGGAATAGGCAGCATAAAGAACCGTGGGATCTCCCGGCTTGAATTGTATGTCTTTGAAATTACCGGGGTTCAGAACTCCGGTCCAGGTTGCTCCGGCATTCACCGTTTTGTAGATACCTCCGCTTGTTGCTGCATAGAGGATGGACCTATCTGTTGGGTGCATGATCAGGGCCCCAACCGTAACGTTACCCATGGTTCCGTTGATCTGTGTCCAGTGCTGCCCGCCATCGGTTGTTTTGTAAACACCGATACCCGGAGCGTCATTCGCATCGCGGTCGCCGGTTCCAATGTATATCACGTCCGGATTTTCCGGATTTACGACAATGGATGATACCCCCAGACTGGGGAGCCCGGCTGATAAGTCAGTCCAGGAGAGTCCATGATTGGTTGTTTTCCAGATACCCCCTGACGGAGATCCGATATAGATCGTATTTACTTCTGTTGGGTGAAATGCAATGGCATTGATACGGCCCATGCCCGTCGGCTGGCTGGTGGCATTTACCGGGTAGGCATCCGGGGCAGCTATTTGCCAGTTCCCGGCTGCTGATCTGGAAGCAGCCAATTGCATGTATTTTAAATACTCTTTCAGCACAAATCCGGGAGACTGTAACCGGCCACTTGCTTCTACCCTTGATTCGTTGATGTATTCCCACCGCCGGAAAATCTTATAACCGTTTCCCTTGTGATCACTGCGGTTTGCCCAATACTGATTGAATGAACGTTGTAGCTGGTAAAAATCCACATTGGTGTCCTGCATCCTTTCCAGCCAGAAACCATGATTTAATGGCTCTTCCCCGGAAATATTCTCCTGTGCAAAAACTGCAATGCTGCTAAAAAAAAGAAATACTAAAATACAGGCAAATTGCCTGGTGGAAGAATTGAATTCTTTCATACATTCTGGCTATTGAGTGTTTTTCCGATTTGTACTACCCGTTTTCAGGGTTCCAGGCAAAATTACCGGCTTTAAACTCAGCTACCAATAACCGCAGTGCGGACAAAATGCGGACTAAAAAGAAAATTCCAATCTTTAAAATCTATTAAAATTTTGATATATAATTCTCTAACGATTCATCACTCTCAAGGTTCATTTTCTTTCGTATTCTGTATCTGGTTTTCCGGATCGCTTCATGGGTAACATTCATGATATTGGCAATCTGATTACCTGATAACCTGATTCTCAGGTAAGCGCAGAATTTAAGTTCAGTTTTTGTCAGCTCCGGATGTTTTTGCATAAGATTGGCGTAAAACTCCTGATGTAAAGCACTGAATTTTTCATTAAACTGATCGGATTCTGACGAGCTTCTTATCTGCATCTTTATGGATGATACAACCTGCATAAGCAAATCGGCATTGATAGAATCCGAATCGCCTATGGCTGCAGAAATTTTACCGCTGATCTGATTCAGCAACTCGTTTTTTTGTTCGATAGCGAGGGCATTACTCAGTTGCTCCATTTCTTTCTTTCTCACCTCTTCCTGTATTCTCTCCAGCCTCAGTCTGCTGATTTCTCTTTCATGCTGCACTTTTTCCAACTCCAGAGAAGATGTTTTCAGGCGTTCCTGCATTATTTCGTGTTTTTTGACTGCGTTTTTCCGTAAAACGACTATCAAAGCTATCAACAGCAATCCTGCGAATGCAGAAATCAGGAACAGAACCAGATACCATGTTTGTTTTTGTCTCCCTATCTTAAGTTCAAGTTGCTGATAAGCAATTAATTTCTCTTTTTTAAGATTCTCATAACCAAGTTCAGCATTCAGCAGATTGTTCCTCATTTTACGTGCATAAACCGAATCTTTAAGGGCAACAATCCTGCTTCCTTTGGATATGGCGTCTTTATACTTTCCTTCAGCGATATCAACAGACTGCATCATCAGGAGAGAATTCAATTCTGATCTGACAGCCCCGACTACCCTGGCGCAAACAATCGATTTGTTAAAATAATGTGAAGCAGAATCAATCCTGTTTATTTCATGGTATAATCTACCGGTGCTTTGAAAAAGAGATTCAAGTATAGAAGTATCTTTCATTTGTTCCGCGATGACAATGCCCTTTCTCAGCAGGATCAATGATTCTTCATAACGACCGCTGCTTTTTATTAAACCTGCGAAATTGTCGTAAATCACCGGGAGGTTAATCTTATCCTCCGATTGTACCATTTCAGCAATCAGATTGCGGTATATTTCTTCAGCTTTCTGGATTTCCCCCTGTTTCTCATACAGATAGGCAAGATTTCCTTTATTCTGCATCAGCCCGAAGTCGTTCTTAACCTCAATGTTGAGTTTCATTGCTTTTTCAAAATAAACCAACGCGGTATCAAACTCTTGCTGATCAGTCTTGTAGATACCAAGGATATTGTAAACACTTGCAATACCCTTCTTGTCATTTACAGATTCGAACAATGGCAAAGCCTGATAATATAACCTGAGTGAAAGGTTGGGATCATTGATTGACAAACAGACTGAAGCCATTCTTTCAAGGCTTTCTGCCTGCAGAAGAACATCGCCGCTTTCTCTTGCTATATCCAGGGACTTTTCGAAATATCTTAATGCTTCTTTATATCTGTTTGCCCTGTAGTGAAGTTTAGCAGTGCTGAACAGTACTTTGGACAAGCCTTTCCTGTAATTATGTTTTTCTGCCAGAACCCTGGCCGAATCGAGCAGGTACAATAAACTATCAGAATCTGTTATTTCATCATCAGCAATCATTCTGACCAGTTCATGGATAAATACCGTATCACTTTCAAATTCCGTCGATTCAGATTTGCCGGTATCAGCACCTCTGCCACAGGATTCAAAGATAAGTATGGTCAGGAAGAAAAAGAGAAAGATGGACCCTTCAAACTGTTTCAATTTTATTTTCCCGTACTGTAACATATAGAAAACTTACAAGAGAGTAAAACAAAGCCAAACCTGCTCTCCATTGAAAAAATGTCAAATTTTTCCGGATTGCTGAAGAGAGAAAAGGCTCATAATCACAATTTAGCAACAAGCTTTTTCATCAGCTTCTTTCCGATATTCCTGAATCCCGGTGTGGGATTGCTCATCTGAATCTCAATCAGGTCGTACAGCTCTCTGCTGATTTCCGGAATATTGTCAGAAATCCTGTGCAGAATTACCATGCTGTACATCTTCACGGCTACACTTTCCACGGGTGACTGAAGCCATTTAAAACAAGCATCGGCCAGAATGCCGAGATTCTCTTCCGGAAGGGGTGAGCGCGACAACATCCGCAAAGAATGCCTTTTAAGTCCGTCGCTGCTGAAACGGGTGACCATGGCCGACAATTCTTCGATCTTATCGCGGATAAAGCCCGGGTTCTTCTCCGCACAATAGTCGGCTGCCCATGCCGCCCTCCGGCTCAGCGGATCTTCATTCAGCAACAGGATATGCCAGAGTTCCTCAAACACCTCAGGCCTGGCCATCACAATTCCGATCACCGTATCTGTGTTGGCCCGCGATTGCTCACGCAGCAGCAAATCATTCAGCTTCATGTCCTGTTTTTCGTTTGCGGGAAATTCATTTGCAAACTTATCAAAAACATCCCATCTGCTCAAATCAAAAAGGCCGGAAAAACAAGAGGGGAAACCAACCTTGCGGATGTGTTTCCCCCCGTTTATCCGTTCGCCGTAGCTTGCGGTAAACCTCAGGTTATTGTTCCGGCGCTTTGTCTGTGCTCCCCCCGTGAGGATCGCGTTTACTTACCTGTTTTCAGCTTTCCGGTACTTGCGTATCGCTGTTGCTGAGCAGGACCCGGTGTTTGTTCTTCAGGTGTCAGGAGCTTCCCTTGCGGTCGGCCGATCTGATCATCCGGTGAAGTCTTTCGGCTTGATCAGCTTCCTTGCGGTCACTGCTGAGCCTCCCGGTGTTTCTCGCCTTATCGTTGGCCTGATGTCACAAATTTAGCACAATCCACTCCTTTTGTCAAGGCTTTTTCCAGTGTTTTAACAAACAGCATATCAACCCGGGTTATTAACAATTGTTGATAATTCAGAGCCCTTTTACACCAGGCAACTCAGGTCGTGTGCAGGCCGCGTCGGGTCTCAGTTCCGGAACGCCTTTCCGGATCTTAACCACCACACATTTCAATTCACTGCTGCTTTTGTCAATAAAGTCAGATTCCGGGACTGTTACCTCTATTTTATTGCCAAATACATCACTGACCATAAGCCGGTCTGTAAGTTCTTCGCCTGTGGTTGTGATGGTTTCTACAATCCTGAAATTATAGACTTCTCCTGCAGTATAATGCGGGTGCTGCGGCTCAAGAAATACCCTGCCTGTACAGTTGATCCTGTCGACAAGACAGCGCACTTCCGAATCTGGCTGCAATCCGTATGGTCTGTAAAAATCAAACGGAATAAGGTGCCGGATGGCATAGGGGTCCTCAAACACCATATAATCCTGACCATCGGAGAGCAGGGTGGTTTTCACAAACCTGAACCTATAAACCTTGCCTTCCTCGAGTTTTTTACCTTCGTTGTACCATCCGGGTGCTGTCATACCTCAATGCGTTGTTGAACTCAGGCGTGATGCCCTGATGATCCCCTTCACCGACAACAGCTTCTGAATCATCATATCCAGGTGTTTTTTATCGCGGATGCTTACCTTGATGATGCCGTCGAACCGCCCGCCTTTGCTGTCGAGGGAGATGTTCCGCACATCCATCTTCAGGTCATTGGCCAGCAGGTTGGTGATGGTATTCAGGATGCCCAGCTGATCAAATCCACTGATTTTAACTGTGGCAATAAAATAGGTTCCTTCAGCAGGTTTCGACCAACGTGCTTCCATGGCCCTGTAAGGATAGCGCGTCTTCATACGGGCTGCATTCGGGCAGTTGATGCGGTGAATCTTGATGCCGTCGCTGACCGTAATGAAACCAAAAATCTCATCTCCCATCACAGGATTACAGCAACGGGCCAGTTTGTAACCCTCGATGGCCGATGATTCGTTGACGATAATTACATTTTCCGATGTATGGTTAACCACCTGTGCATCCTGCCCCAGGGAGGGCTTCGCTTTGGGTTCTGCTTTTTCTTCCTTTTCTTTGGTCAGCCCAAGCAATACCTCTTTGATGGCCGATGGTTCAATGCGTTCATCCGCAATACGTTGAAAAAGCTCGAGCGGCCCCTGAAGTTTATAATGGGCAATCATCCTGTTGATGGCCTCATCCTGATTGGCGTACTTCAGCTGACCGAGTTTCCGTTTGAAGATTTCCTTACCGGCTTCAGCCTGCTTGAACTCGGCCTCTTTCAGGTATCTTCTGATTTTGATTTTGGCCCTGGAAGTCGCTACCCAACCCAGCCAGTCAATGTTCGGTGTCTGGTTGCGTGAGGTGATGATCTCCACCACATCCCCGCTTTTCAGCACCTGCCTGATCGGCACGATCTTTTTGTTCACCCGGGCGCCCGTGCATTTTGCCCCGAGACTGGTATGCACTTCAAAGGCGAAATCGAGCACGGTTGCTCCGGATTTGAGTTTCTTGAGATCACCTTCCGGTGTAAACACATAGATTGTCTGATCGGCCCTGTTGCCCGCTGACAGGGTTATTTCGGCTTCATCCGGACTCTCCAGCATTTTCCTCACCGAATTCAGCCATTCATTGGTTTCCACAGCCCCGGTTTGTCCTTTATAACGCCAGTGCGAAGCATTTCCTGATTCTGCCTCCTCGTCCATGCGTTCGGTCCTGATCTGGACTTCAATCCAGCGTTTTTCAGGACCAAGTACGGTTACATGCAGCGATTCATAGCCATTGGGACGTGGTCGCGAAACCCAGTCGCGCAAGCGCTTTGGCTCAGGCTGGTAAAGGCTGGTAACGGCTGAATAAGCTTTCCAGCAATCGGCTATTTCGTTCTGCCGTTCTGCCTTCAGTATGATCCGGATGGCAAAGAGATCAAATACCTCTTCGAAAGGGATCTGCTGCTTCTTCATCTTGATGTGAACCGACGAAACCGATTTCACCCTGTTCTTGATGGAATACTGCAGCCCGAGACGGTTCAGTTCGTTTCTGACAGGAAGCAGAAAATCGCTGAAGAACTGCTCGTTGTCGATTACCGACTGCCTGATCCGTGCACTGAGTTTCTCGTAGGTAACAGGGTCAGAATACCTGAGTGAGCGTTCATCCAGTTCCGCATTGATTTTATAGAGTCCCAACCGGTGAGCCAGCGGAGAATAGAGGTTTGAGGTCTCGAGTGCTACAGAAGACTGAACTGCTGCATCGAGCAACCCGATGGTACGCATGCGGTGCAGGCGGTCGGCCAGCTTAATGAGCACTGCCCGCACATCCCCGGTGATGGATAACAACAGGCTGATGAAATTCTCCGAATTATCCGGAAGCCGGTCGGTTGGCAGACTCCCGATCCGGAGAAACCCCTTCACAATGTCGCTGATTTCATTGCGCTTCAGCTCTTCCGCTGTCAGTTCTTGCCTTATTATTTCAGGATCGACATCGTGCAGCAGGGCCGCAACCACGGATGTCAGTCCAGGCTTCATCTCCTTGGCAACGATCCTGGCTACATCCACTGCATGTAGAAAAAAGGGCTCGGTGTCCGATTTAAGCTGGTTGGAATGGTATTTCACGAGTAATCTGAAAGCTGCTTTCAGTAACTGACTGCTTTCCTGATCCGGCAAGGGGCCCAGGGCTTTCATGATACTGCGGAAGCCCTCCCGTGCCTGCTGCAACTCCTTGTTTGCTGATTCCTGTTCCATCGTTGGGTTTGACAAGTGCAAAATTAAACCATCGGTTGGTCGTAGCGACCCATACCCGCAAAAAAAAGCCCTGGTCATTGGCCAGGGCTCTCCTTCTGATTTCCGATAATCTACTTTTGTGCGGGATTATCAAGATTTTTGGGGCTCTGTTTGGGTTTGGATGGTTCGGCAATGGATTCCCTCATGCGGGTATCGGCCTGAATATTCTGGAACTTATAATAATCCATCAACCCTAAATTGCCACTTCTGAACGACTCGGCAATTGCCCTCGGAATTTCCGCTTCCGCTTCAATTACCTTGGCTTTGGCTTCCTGAGCCTTGGCTTTCATTTCCTGTTCGTTGGCCACGGCCATCGCACGGCGCTCCTCGGCTTTGGCCTGGGCAATGTTTTTATCGGCAAAAGCCTGATCCATCTGAAGCTGGGCTCCGATGTTCTTTCCAACATCAATGTCAGCGATGTCAATCGAAAGAATCTCGAAGGCTGTGCCGCTGTCAAGTCCCTTCGATAACACAACCTTACTGATGGAATCGGGGTTCTCGAGCACGCTTTTGTGCGAATCGGATGATCCGATGGATGAAACAACGCCCTCGCCTACCCTGGCCAGAATGGTTTCTTCACCGGCTCCTCCGACCAGCTGGCGGATGTTGGCCCTCACCGTAACCCTGGCTTTGGCAATCAGCTGAATACCATCCTTGGCAACCGCTGCAATGGGCGGGGTGTTGATTACTTTGGGATTTACCGACATCTGAACTGCCTCAAATACATCGCGGCCTGCAAGGTCGATGGCAGTCGCTGCTTTGAAGTTGAGGGGAATGTTGGCTTTATCGGCAGATATCAGTGCATTGACCACCAGCTTTACCCTGCCACCGGCCAGGTAATGGGCCTCCAGTTCATCGCGCGAAATCGAAAGCCCGGCCTTGGTGGCGTTGATCATGGCCGTTACAATCACTGAGGGCGGAACCTTTCTCCAGCGCATAAAAACCAGCTGCAGCAGCGATACCCTGACCCCCGACAACAGAGCCGAAAACCACAGCCCGACCGGGATGAAATAAAAGATTACCCATAAACCAAACAATGAAGCTATCCCAATAGCTACAATTACTAAAAACCCTTGTTCCATACTATTACGATTTAAGTTTTACAAATATTTTATTGTCAAAAATCTGTGTAACCACAATTTCCTGCTCGTGATCGATAAAATCACCATTGGTGTGTACCTCGAAAAATTCACCGTTGATCAGGGCTTTTCCGGAAGGTGTGATGCGCGAAACCGATTTTCCTGCATCCCCCGGATGTACCTTCTCTGTATCGATCTCGTTTACTTTGCCGCTGATTTCGGTTTTCAGCATCAGCCTGTTCCAGGTATCCGACTTGAAAGCCAGGTAGCCGGAAATAACGGTCATCAGTAATGTCCCGGCCAGAATCAGGTGACCGGTCTGGTTGCCGTACACATGATACCCTTCCCACACTGCAAATACCATCAGGGCAAAACCGGCGATACCGACCACGGTCGTCCCCGGAATTACCAGTATCTCAAGCAGGATGAACAGCAGTCCGGCAACAATCAAAATAACAATCAAGGTGAGTGACATAGAGGCAGGTCGTGATTTTCTGTTTATCCACAAATATAATCAGTTTAACGCCATGATTTACCTTGCAACGAAATATTTATCGGCTTTCGGGATGTATTCACGGATTGCTTTGATGCGGTTTTCGTTTCCCGGATGGGTACTCAGCAGTTCAGGGGACGCTGAACCGGGTATTGCAGCCATGTCTTCCCAGAAACTCAGGGCTCTTTCGGGCTGATAACCGGCCATGGCCATAAACACCATCCCCAGCTTATCGGCTTCATACTCATGGGTTCTGGAATAAGCCAGGGTACCCAGGGTTGAACCAACCCCATAGGCTAGGTTAAACAACTGCCGGGTCTGCTCGGGCTCCTTCTGTAGGGCCACATCCAGCGAAACACCGCCCAATACTACCGCCAGTTGCTGGCTGAGGCGTTCCCCTCCGTGATTGGCCACCGCATGGGCAATTTCATGGCCCATCACCACAGCCAGTCCCGATTCATCTTTCGTAAAGGGCAAGATGCCGGTGTAAACCACCACCTTCCCTCCCGGCAAACACCAGGCATTCACCTCCTTGTTCTCCACAAGGTTGAACTCCCAGTTGTAGGCAGCGACTTTGTCAGCCATTTTGTTATCCGTGAGAAACTTTTTCACCGCTTCGGATATCCGTGCACCCACTTTCCGTACCAGTTCCACATCGCGGTTACCAGCGGGGAGCGGGGGATTGTCCTTCAGAAACTCCTGATAGGTGGTTAGGCTCATGCTGCTGATCATGCTTCCCGGCACCACATTGAACTGCCTGCGGCCGGTAACCGGCACCACACTGCACGATATGGTGAACAACAGCGCTACGAAAAGGGCCGGAAATCTGACTTTTAAGGGTTGATGGAAATTCATTCGATGGCAACGGTAAGTTTGCGGTTGATCATTTCGGTGTATTTGGGCAGCAGTTCATTCATGGTGCCCGACAGTACACCACACTTGCCCTTATAATGCACGATCAGGGTGATCTGCTCGGCCTGAACCGGCTCTATACCACAGACTTCGATCAGCGATTCGATCACAAAATCGAAGGTATTCACATCATCGTTGTATAAAACCAGCTCCTTGCCACTGGCTGTCCGTTCACGGCTTTCGCTCAGATCTGCGGGTTTCTCCTTAACCATAAGACTTTCAGACTCCGGAAGGCGGAATCCGACGGGTAAAATTAAGCATAAATCTGCCTCCGTCTGAAAAATCTGAATCAAAAGTTATCATCCGGCGGCCCGTTTCAAACGTGCTGACCCTGCATTCCAGGGTTTGTCTGAAGCCGTTTACCTCAGGCAAGATTGCGACAGACTTCACGATAACAAATTATAAAACAGCGCATCAGAGCCATCCCGGAAGATAAATCCGTAGTTTCTGATTAATTTTCAATATCAGAATCTAAGGTGTGCAGTCGGTGAACAGACTGGTCTCATACCCGCCTTTCATCAGCTGGGTAGTGTGGTCGAAGGTTTTACCGCTGAAGAAGGTTTCGGGCATGGGGAGAAGGTTTTTAAACGTTCCGCAGCTACCCGCTGCCAGGCTTTATTCAACAATCTTCCCGAGAAGCACAAACTACGAATTTAAGAAAAAGTTCGCCAAGAAGCACGAGCGAAAGCCTGGTGGCGGGTAGGTGCTGTTATGGCCAGTTCCTTTTTTTAATTTGCCTCCATCTTGATTTACTTTCCGGAATGATTATCTCTTCAATCAGTGTTTCCATTTTTAATACTGCATTTGAATCTTCTGAAAAAGACGCATATTTTGGATTGGCCCAATAGATAAATTTAACCGTTTCAGGAGTTGAAAATTCAATGTCGTACCATACTCCATCATTTACAGTATTTTCTGATGTATCTGCAATTGCTTGCGTTCTAATTTCTCCTAGTTTAATTATTTCTTGAGCTATTGAATCCCAGCTTATTTCTGAGTCACTATATGATGGGCTAATGTTCTTTTGATATAATATATCTAGATTTTTCGTTTTCTTTGATCCGAATGAATGTAGTTTATTGAATAGCACAAAAGATGTGTAAAAACGATAATATTCTTTTGAGCCATATGCAATTATTCTACCATACCAGATACCATTATTATACTTAAATTCGTGAATGTAGTTAATGTTAATTATTGAGTTTTCTACGATTCTAACATATATGCTATCAGTGGATTTAGATAAATCTGGCAGTTTATGGCGCATTTGAAAGAGTTTATATGAGTTGTAAACTAAAGTATCCTCAATAGAAAGGATCAGTTTTTTATTTTGACAAGTCGCCTTACATGCCAAAAGGATGCAAATGAACATTATAAGAAATCTTGTTTTCATAGATTTTGGAATTGGCCATAACTCGTTTATATAAACAACAACTTCTACTTTTTAACGCTTATAACCGTTCTCTCCCTGCTAAGTTTCACCCAAACCGTTATTGCAAATACAACCGAAAATTACAACTTTTTTTTGCTGGTAAATGTTAAAAGCAAATTTTTTTGCTTACTCCCTCAGTTTAACAGCCATCCGTACATTACCCTCCTTTTCAAAATACCTGCTTTCCGCGAACAATCTATAAAACGAAATCTTAATAAAACGCTTATCCAACGGGCTGAGGTCTTTGATAATCTGAGTGGCCAGGGCTTTCTTTCCTTCTTTGTTTGCCAGAAAATCCACAATCATTAGAATTTGTTTCGTCCTGTAGGGGAGTCCGGCAGCTTTTTTTCGTTTTCTGCGTTTTGCCAGGGGCAGGTCAGTATAGGCCTATGACCATTCCGGGAGTATCCACTGATCTTTTAAAACCTTAATACAATGACGGGCAACGGTTGGCGGCTGGTGTTTTTTACACTGATTTTGGTCTTTCGTGTCTTGGTTGATATACGCCAAGTTTGCCACCTCCCGGCAATGTCAATTCTGTCAAAAGACCCCAGCCCTGGTCTTGCACTTCGCTAGAAACAATTTTATGTTCTCTCATCTGCTGAACAAATGAGTTTATGTCTTCACACATTAAATAGAGTTCGTGATGTTGGCTGTCGTCTGACGGGTGAACGGCAAGCTCTGAAGGTGGAAGTCCGAAAATGAGCCAACCGTGACCAACGTCAACGTTTGTCAGTTTTAAGATGTCCCGAAAAAATGCTTTGTCTGCTTCTGCATTTTTTGAATAAATGATGGCGTGAACTCCTGTTATCATATTGTTGTTTTAATATTCAATTTAATTCTTATTTTGTTTGGAAGTTTGCTTGCGACGAGTTGATACGATTGAGTAATAAACTTTGTCCATTCGCTTTTTGTCAATCGGTTAATGTCGTCCAAATGTATCCAATTATGTTTGCCTAAATATTTATGTTTTGAGATTCCTGTTCTGTTTATTGTGTCATCAAAAATGTCATCAGCAACTTTGAAAGAAGCCGTTGGCGGAAATAAGTCGGGATTTGTAACTAAAAACATTTTGTCGGCTACGTTAAAACACAAATGATTTTCCCATTTTATGTCTTCGGTTACTCCGTTTAGCCCTAATGCTATTTCACGGATTTCTGATACTGTCATTTTTGTCTGTTTATTTGTGGCCTGTGGTATCGTCCGTATTACTTGCCGCCAACGGCCAAGGCTAAGCGCTGGCGGGCTCTTATGAAAATATCACTTTCCAGCCAGCACAGTTTTCAATAAATGTACAATCTTTCTCCTTACAACCATGCGCCTCCCGCAAATGCCGGATTTAGCCTTTGCTAAGCCCTTTGCCTATTTCTCCAATGTTAGGATATACTCAATTTGCTTTTGATTTTCAGGCAAATAGTTTAAAGCCACATCCCATATAATTTCATAATCAATGCCAAAATATTCATGAGACACTTTATTTCGTAATAAATACATTTCTGCCCAGGGAACTTCAGGATACTTATCTTTTATTTCAACAGGAATATTCTTCGCTGCTTCTCCAATAATTTCAAAATTTCTTATTACAGCGTCAACTGTTTTGTAATCCCTTTTAAATCTGATAAACGAAAGACCGTCAATATATTCAGCTATGCGTTTCATAGCCAGAATAATATCTTCAAGATACATGATTTATGTGCGGTACTCCTTTTTCAAATTACACGTAATTAACTTGTTTAAGGATATTTTCTTTGATCTGATCTTTTAAAGCATTCCTGGTAACGAGATCTATCTTACGGTTAAAAATCTTTTCCAGATAAATCTCAAGTGAAAAGAATTTCCAGCCAATTGGTCTTTCGAATTCGACCAAAAGGTCAATGTCACTTTCATCAGTGAAGGTTTCATCAGAGAAAGATCCAAACAAGCCTATTTCCTTCACAAAATAATCCTGATAAAGCAAGGGCTTTAACTCCTTCAGTTTTAGTATGATGTCATTTCTGGTTATCATGAATCAAAGATAGAAATAAATCTTGAAATAAGGATTTGATTTTATTGGCATTGGGCACAACGTTTGCTGCTAAAAAATCGCTGGGGGGGGCGAAGCAGCGGTCTTGTCCACCGCTAAAATATTCAACAATATACAAATAATTCTTATCTAACTATCTGCCCCAGTGTTTTTTAGCAGCTGTTGGTGGCTGGCTTTCTTACTTGTTTCAATTCTATTCATTTTATTTGTCAGTCATTTATTTTTCAATGTCTACTTTGTCCATTTTGTTATGAAACGCAAAGTAATTTTTCGCTTGACTTAATTGCAACTGCCTTGTCTGTTCATTTAACCATTTATATAATTTTTCGAGTTCATCAGGGTTGTCCTTATTTTTTGAAAAGCGAATTCTAGCTTCATTCACTAAATATTTGCACTCAATTCTTGCTTCTTCTCTGCTCTTCTCCTTCTGCTTATACCCTTTCTGTGTCAAATATATAAGCAATAAAGAAGATATAGATGGTAAAATAAAAGTCACAATTGTAAAAGTCACATTTAAGTATATATTAATTTGATTTTTAAATATTTCTTTAATTCCAAATAAAATTGTCACAAGAAATCCGATTAATGTAATTATGGCAAAAATTCTATTGTTGATTTTCTCATAATACTCAGAATCCTTCTTGTAACTAATGTAATACTTGTCATAAATGTGGTTAATAAAATCTTCTGTCAAAGATTTAGTGTCTTTTGTAGACCATGTAATGTGAAAATCTTCTTTCTTATTCATTTTGTGATAATTTTTAAGCTTGCCACCAACTCGTTTATATAAACAACAACTTCTACTTTTTAACGCTTATAACCGTTCTCTCCCTGCTAAGGTTCACCCAAACCGTTATTGCAAATACAACCGAAAATTACAACTTTTTTTTGCTGGGAAATGTTAAAAACAAATATTTTCTGTTACTCCCTCAGTTTAACAGTGATCCGCACATCCCCATCCTTTGTAAAATACCTGCTTTCTGCAAACAATCGATAAAACGAACTCTTAGTAAAACGCTTATCCAAAGTTTTGAGGTCTTTGATAATCTGTGCCGCCGGTGCTTGCTTCCCTGCTTTGTTTGAAAGATAATCCACAATCAGGGCTCTTTGTTTCGTCCTGTATGGGAGTTCGGCAGCTTTCTTTCGTATTCTACGTTTTGCCAGGGGTAGGTCAGTATAGGCCTGTGACTATTCCGGGAGTATCCATTGAGCTGTTAATACCTTGATGAAATGACGGGCAACTCGTATATAACATCACAAACCTACCACTTTTCAGTTGATCATTTACTGTGGTATCAGGGGTTGCATCGCTCCTTACTTCATTTTTAATACCGGCACTTACCCTTTTTAACACAACGTTAACCCGCCATACCGCCCTTTTGGCTAATTTTGCCATTGAAGATCCGGCAGCAGAGGAATGGGCAGCCGGTTATAAAAAACATTCAGGCACTACACCGGAAAACGCGATCAGGCCACATGCATCATGAACAGTCAATGAAACAAACTTTGTTTCTCCATCAGATAAACCTGCTTGAAGAAGCCCTGCAGGCTGGTCTGCCGGGGCAGTCTGCCCAGCTTCTGATGGCGCCTGCCCACCGTGATGAGCTGATCCGCAGCAGCCGGGGTATGGAAAATGCCCGCCAGAGTGCAGTGCTGATTCTTCTCTTTCCGGGTGAAAATCAGGCTTTAAGCACTGCTTTTATCAAGCGGATGGAATATGAAGGGGTTCACTCGGGGCAGGTCGCTTTTCCGGGAGGCAAATACGAGGAAGAAGACAAAGACCTGATTGCCACCGCACTGCGCGAAGCCAACGAAGAAGCCGGCATACGTCCGGATACTGTCAGGGTGTTCGGAACGCTGAGCGACCTCTTTGTGCCACCGAGCAATTTCATCATCAGTCCGGTGCTTGCCTGTAGTCTGAATAAACCGGTATTTACGCCCGATCGCACCGAGGTAGCTGAAATATTCACCCTGCCCCTCAGCCACTTCACCGGTAATTCAAACATCGTTGAACGCGATTTTCACCCACGCAGCGGAAACCCTGTCCGTGTACCCGGATACCAGGCTGGTGATTACTTTATCTGGGGAGCCACTGCCATGATTCTGAGCGAATTGATTGCTGTGGCAGTCAAAGCCGGTACATTGAAAGGGTAGAATGTAAACAGAAGTGGCCAGGGCTTATTCGTTCCCGGCGATATCCTCATCCACAAAAGCTTCATGACCCGGATACCAGTATTTCTCACGGGCTAAAGCCTCAGGGAAAGTGTAATAATACATAACAGCTTCGGTACAAAGCTCCCCCTGATGATTGTAGAGCCAGGTATCAATCACGGCAACATTCCTTTTCATTTCCCGGAGCCTGGCTTTCAGGTGCAGCGTCCCTTCATTCGACATCACGGGTTTCTTCAGCTTTACCTCCATGCGCGAAGTTACGCCGGAGGTCTTCAGCTTGACAAACACCAGCCAGCTGGCAATTTCGTCGAGCAGGGTGGTCTGTATTCCTCCGTGCACGGTGTTGTTCCATCCCTGAAACTGCCATTCCGGTTGCCATTCAGAAACCAGATACTCCCCATCCTCATGAAAGTGCAGCCTCAGCCCCATGCGGTTATCAGGAGAACAACCAAAACAATGGTAACCTTCTTTGGCTACGAACGGATTTTTGATCTTCTTCATCATGAAGCCAGCCCTTTATTTTTCCTTACCCATGACAAAAGCCGTAGTCTTAAGTACTTTTCCGTTTTCATCGTACTCAATCCATTTTCCATCCTTCTCCCCGTTTTTATACTGTCCGGAGAGCTTTACCTTACCGTCTTCAAAATACTCAACAGCAGCGCCCTGTGCCAGGTTATCGGTATAGTTGTCAACGGATCTTACCTGCCCTGAGGCATAAAACGATTTCTGTTCACCCTGGAGCATTCCATTCACATAGTTGTATTCGGCAACCAGTTTTCCTTCGCTGTTGAACCACTTCGAAGGCCCGCTTTTGGCACCGTTTTCATAAAACGACTCCTCCGATTTCTTTTTGGAGTTTTCGTAATAGGTGGATTGCATGCCCTGATATTTGCCGTCTTTATAAAAGTTTTCAGAAACCAGGTAGCCACTCTGGGTGTACTGACGGTGTGGTCCTTCGGGAATGTCGTTGCGGAAATACTGCTCCGAAACCAGATAACCTTGTTTCGACAGTTGCAGAAACAATCCGTCCCTGACCCCTTTCCGGTAGTTCTCGATTTTGGTAAGCAGTCCGTTTTCTGTAAGGTGGGTGTACCAGGTTCCGTCCTTCAGGTCATCCACATAAGAGCCTTCAACCACCACATCCGGACTTTTCTCTGTCCAGTAACCCTGCTTTAAGCCCTTGTTGTCGGTTTTGTTGACCTGATCCTGTGCCTGGGCGACTGAAAATAAGCCCAATGCAATAAATAAAAAGGCGATGATCTGTTTCATGGTTGCGGTTTTGCGACAAATTTACAATGCACCGCGATACAAAACGAAAAATCGTCCGTGAACTTTAACGCATATTTTTTCAGGAAGGGAATTCAGATGCTTGCCCTCAGGTCGTAAGTTTCTGCCCCGGTGATGGTTGCATCCACAATCTGACCAGGCACAGGGTTGAAGGAGAATTTTTCAACAATGACCTCATTGTCTACTTCGGGAGAATCGAATTCAGTGCGTCCTATCCAGGATTCCCCTTCCCTGCGGTCGATCATGACTTTCATGGTACTGCCGACCTTTGCAAGATTGTTCTGAAGAGAGATTTGCTGTTGCATCAACATGAGTTCTTCCACCCTGCGGGCTTTTACTGCCGGCCTGACATCATCGCTGAGCCTGGCGGCCGGGGTGTTCTCTTCATGGGAATAGCTGAAAACACCCATACGCTCAAACCTGAACCGCTCAACAAACTGCTTCAGTTCGTTGAATTCGGCTGCTGTTTCACCAGGATAACCCGCAATAAAGCTGGTTCTGATGGCAATTCCGGGAACCCTGTTGCGGATGGTTTCAATCAGTTTTATGGTCGCTTCTGTATCGTGCCCGCGGCGCATCGACCGAAGAATGCGGCTACTGATGTGCTGGAGCGGGATATCCAGGTAACGGCAGATTTTCGGGTTGTCCCTCATAATATCCAGCACCTTAAGCGGGAAACCCGTGGGATAGGCATAATGCAAGCGGATCCGTTCAATACCGTCAATCACTGAGAGCTTATCAAGAAGGGCAGGCAGCTGTCGTGTCCGGTTCAGGTCAAGTCCATAGGATGACAGGTCCTGGGCTATCAGAATCAGCTCTTTGACACCCGAAGAAGCCAGAAACCGCGTTTCTTCAAGCAGGTCATCCAGGGGTTTTGAAATATGCCTGCCCCTGATTCCCGGGATGGCGCAGAAAGAGCAACTGCGGTTGCATCCTTCAGATATTTTGAGGTAGGCAAAATGGGGCGGGGTACCGATAATCCTTTCGTTCAGCAACTCTTCCCTGAAAGGGGCGTTGAGTTCAGTGAGGATGGCGTTCAGGTCATTGACGCCGAAAAAGCCGTCCACTTCGGGCAGCTCACTGATAAGCTCCTCCCTGTATCGTTGCGACAAACAGCCCATTACATAGAGTTTGCCTATTCTGTGTTCTTTTTTCGCCTGAACCCATTGCAGGATGGTATTCACCGATTCTTCCCTGGCATCGTGGATGAAACCACAGGTGTTTACAATCACCATCTCAGCATCGGCCCCGCTATCATGGATCGCTGACAGACCTGCTGCCCCGAGTTGCCGGACCATCACCTCCGAATCGACCAGGTTCTTGGAGCAACCCAGGGTAATCACGTTTACAGTCTTATTCTTGAATAGCTTGGTCTTCACAGCGAGGATCAATGAGGTTGGAAAGAAGTGGTTGCCTGCTTCAATGGCAGGTAGTGGTTAAGCGGTCGGAGAGCATCAGTTGAACAGGGAGTCAACAAACTCTTCCTTAATAAACGGCTGCAGATCAGTCATTTTTTCACCAATGCCGATGTATTTTACCGGAATTCTGAACTGATCAGAAATCCCGATCACCACACCGCCTTTGGCTGTACCGTCGAGTTTGGTAAGCGCGAGGGCATTCACTTCGGTGGAAGCAGTAAACTGCCTTGCCTGTTCAATGGCATTCTGGCCGGTGGAGGCATCGAGCACCAGCAGCACTTCATGGGGCGCATCGGGGATCAGTTTCTGCATCACATTCCTGATCTTCGAAAGTTCGTTCATCAGGTTGATTTTGTTGTGCAAACGGCCGGCGGTATCTATGATTACCACATCGGCTTTACGGGCAAGGGCCGATTTCAGGGTATCGAAGGCAACAGAGGCCGGATCGGCTCCCATTCCCTGACTGATACAAGGAACTCCTACCCTGCCGGCCCAGATTTCAAGCTGAGAGACTGCCGCAGCCCTGAAGGTATCGGCTGCTCCCAAAACCACACTTTTACCGGCTGCTTTAAACTGGTAGGCTAGTTTACCGATGGTGGTGGTTTTGCCAACCCCGTTTACTCCAACGACCATGATTACATAGGGCAATTCCCTGGGCGGAAAGTCGAAGCCTTCAACCAGCTGGCTGCGGTCGGCTTCTCCAAGCAAACCGCTGATCTCTTCACGGAGAATCTGATTCAGTTCAGCGGTTCCCAGGAACTTATCGCGCGAAACCCTTTTCTGAATGCGCTCAATAATCCTGAGGGTAGTATCCACACCTACATCGGAGGTAACGAGTATCTCTTCCAGATTGTCAAGCACCTCATCGTCGACCTTCGATTTACCGATTATCGCTTTGGAGAGCTTGCCAAAAAAACTGGTTTTGGTCTTCTCCAGCCCTTTGTCGAGGTCCTGCTTCTTTTCTTTCGAGAAAAATGAAAAAATACCCATCAGAATTGTATTAAACGGTGTTGCACAATGTGCAAATTTAGGAATAAAGGCGGTACAGCAGCAGTTAAAATAAAAAAGGGTCTTTTCTCATGATGAAGAAAAGGCCCTGAAAATCAATTCTGTATATGCTTATTTCTTAGCCAGGAAATCTTTAACCGAATCGTTGGCTACAATATTTTCCTTGAATGTATAGGCACCGGTTTTGGGTGACCTTACCATGCGGATAACTTTAGCATAATCCTTACCTGATGATGTTCTCAGGGTTGCAACTACTTTCTTTGCCATGGTCTGATGTTATTTAATTTCTTTGTGAACAGTTACTTTCCTGAGGATTGGATTGTATTTCTTAATCTCAAGCCTCTCGGGAGTATTCTTTTTATTTTTGGTGGTTACATACCTGCTGGTGCCTGGCATACCACTTGTCTTGTGCTCGGTGCACTCAAGTATAACCTGAATCCTTGCTTCTTTGCTCTTCTTAGCCATTGTTCAAAGCTTTATTTTTTCGGACTGCAAAAATACAAACATTTACTTACCAACCAAAGGGATAGCACGAAAAATTAGTTAAAATCCTGATTTTTTATAACCCATAAGCCTCAATTACATGTTAATTTATTCATTTATAATTAGTTATAAAATTTTTGGAAGATACCAACACCCCATTGTTCATACTTTTCAAATCCTGTCTGTCAACCATAATCAGGATAACAAAGATAATTTGCCATTATTGTCCGGTTATAGGAAAATAAACAGACACTATTCCGATACTATCGGGAGCCAGGCCACCAACCTGTCTGCCTGAGCAGAAAGGCAGGCTTGACGCAGTCAGGCAAGAATTGCTAATAATCAGATAAAAAATTTGGTGATGTTTAGTGGTTTCGTGTGTTGGTGTCAAAAAAAGAAAGTAAGGCACCTGTTCTGAATATTGGCAGCAACCCAGTATTATCAATCAGTTCAAAGGAAATCAATTATTTTCCCCGGACACTAGTGATATTTTGCTTAGGTTTGGACGAAAAATCGGTTCAGGATGCAATGGACAATACTGATCAACGGGTTCAGGGCTTATCTGCAGGTAGAGCGGTCGATGTCGGCAAACACCATCGATTCTTACATCCGTGATATCCGGAAACTGGCAGATTATTTCAGTTCATCGGGGTCCGCTTTGTCTCCGGTTAGCGTCAGGCTCAAAGACCTGCAGGGTTTTCTTGCAGCTTTAACAGAGCTTGGCATTGCTGCCTCCAGCCAGGCGAGGATTATATCTGGCATACGGTCGTTCTATCACTACCTCTTGCTTGAGAATGAAATCGCGGCAGATCCCACCGAACTGCTCGGAATGCCCAAAAAAGGCCTTAAGCTGCCGGAGGTCCTCTCTGAGAATGAAATCACCCGGATGATCGAAGCTGTCGACCTGAGCAAACCTCAGGGAGAACGCAACAAAGCCATGCTGGAAATTCTTTACGGATGCGGTCTCAGGGTCTCGGAGCTGGTCAACCTGAAGCTGTCAGACCTGCATTTCAGCGAGGATTTTATTACCGTTACCGGCAAAGGTGACAAGCAGCGCATTGTTCCCGTGGGGAGCGCAGCCAGAAAACAGGTGATGAACTACCTCACCTGGGTCAGAAACAAACAGACCGTGGCTGCCCACAGCGAAAACATCGTGTTTCTGAACAACCGCGGGCACAAGCTCACACGGGCGATGATTTTTGAGATCGTGAAGAAAGCAACCGCGGATGCCGGAATCCGCAAGAACATCAGTCCGCACACCCTGCGACATTCCTTTGCAACGCACCTCATTGAGAACGGGGCCGACCTGAGGGCGATCCAGGATATGCTTGGTCATGCATCCATCACCACCACCGAAATCTACACGCACATCGACCGGGAATTTCTCAGGGAGAGTATCCTGAGGTTTCATCCCAGAAGCAAGAGAAAGAAATAGCTTTTCATCACGAAAACAGGGCTTTTCCGTCATCCGGAAAAACCCTGTTCGATTGCAGATCAACAAAGAATCAGGAATCAATCTTCATCCTCTTCCTCATCATCAAATTCTTCAATTTCACCGTTTTCGTTCACAAAAACGCCCCAGTTAACCGTTACAAGGCGTCCATCCTGGAAATAGAAATCGATCAGGCCCTCATCAAAGGAAACGCGTTTCTCACCCCACTCTTCCGTTTCGGTATCAATCTGGGTGAGTCCTTCCTTTTTCATCATGGCAGTGATTTCATCCTCTGACATTTCAAACACTTTTTGTCCGAAAAGGGTGGCTTCCCGGTTGTCGGTTTCAAAGCAGGAAAGAACATGTTTGTTTTTGCCTTCGAAAAATACTGAAATACCCATTTTGTCGTAATTCCAGAGGATGGTATCGAGATCCTCATCGGCTTCTTCGCCCAGATTCTCAACTTCGTCGGGTTTTCCGATTATTTTCTCGATATGTTCGGGCAAATCACCGAATTTAAGGTCATTGAGACCATCGAGCAAAAGAATTTCCATTTTCATTTTTGCAATGGTTTGATGGTTGATATTAATGGTTCGTTATTTACAGGTAAAAATAATCAATTAAACGGCGAATCCGGTTCTTTGGCCATATAGTGATAAGCCAGCCGGCTCATAATTTTTGGCATCAGCTGATTGAGAAGCACAGAGAGTTTCCCTTCGAGCAGTGTAAGAATAATCGAATCCTTTCTGCGGAGGGTGGCTCGAACGATTTTCCGGGCAGCAACGGAAGCGGGCATCATGTTGGCTTCATTTCTGGGTGTTTCACCCTGAATGGTGCCATCGGCCTTCAGCGCAGCAGTTCTGATGTTCGACGAGGTAAACCCGGGTGCTGCCACCAGTACATGCAATCCGGTTTTCAGGTTTTCGCACCTCAGGGTATCAAGGAATCCCCGCACGGCAAACTTGGATGCCGAATAACCGGTGCGTCCGGGCAAACCTACATAGCCGGCAACGGAAATAATCCCGACAACTGACCCCCTGGTCTTTAAGAGATGCGGCAAGGCATATTTGGTACAGAACACAGTACCCCAGAAGTTGGTATCCATCAGCCTCTTCAGCACACTGAGATCGGTTTTGGCGAAAACGGCCCGCATGGAAATCCCCGCATTGTTCACAAGGATATCGATGTTTCCAAAATGGCTGATGGCCTGCTCAATAAGGTTTCTGCAATCCTCCTCTACACTGACATCGGCCCTCACGGCTATGGCTTTGATACCGGAAGCCCTGATTTTCTGAAGTGCATCATCCAGGTTTTGCTGGTTCCGGGCGCTGATAACAATACCGGCTCCCAAACGGCCGAATTCCATAGCCAGGGCGAAACCTATTCCCGAAGAGCCTCCGGTGATTACAACAACCTTATCTCGTAAATCTCTCATAAATCAAAGCCTTTGCAAAGCTACATTTTTTAACGGTCTTTTTAATTACATTAACCTCAGGGAAATCAAAATAGTTGTTAAAGCAAATTTCTCCGGTAACAAATCAGCCGGATTCGTACCTTAGAGGCACCATTCACAAGGTTATGTCAGCATCAGTAAATATCGAAATCTGTGCAGGTTCTGTTGAATCAGCCATAGCTGCCCGGCAAGGCGGGGCGCATCGGATTGAATTGTGTACTGCCCTGTCAGTAGGGGGATTAACGCCCTCTCAGGGGATGATTGAGTATGTTAAGAACATCCTGAAAACCGAAACATTCGTCCTGATCAGACCCCGTCACGGTGACTTTAATTACAGCAGGGCTGAATTCGAAATTATGAAGTCTGATATTTTCGCTGCCAAAGTAAAAGGTGCAGATGGTATCGTGGTGGGCATGATCAATACCGACGGAACGGTTGACACCTGCCGGATGAAGGAGATTGTCGAAATGGCCGGTTCCATGCAGGTCACTTTTCACCGGGCCTTTGATATGACCCGCGATCCTTACGAAGCCCTTGAAACCATCATCGGCCTCGGATGCCACCGAATCCTGACTTCGGGTCAGGCGGCCTCCGCTATGGATGGTGCAACTGTCATTGCCCGGTTGGTTGCTCAGGCCGGCAAGCGTATTGTCATCATGCCCGGAGGTGGAATCAACGCGCAGAACCTCAGCACGCTGCACCAGCTGACCGGAGCCACTGAATTTCACACATCCGCCTCCTCCCCTGTTTACAGCAGAATGCGCTTCCGCAAAGAGGGCGTTGCCATGGGTATTGCAGACAGCGACGAGTACTCATTGCTTCAGACCGACAAGGAGAAAGTGGCTGAAATCTGCAACATCGCCCGCACATTGTTCTGAACAGCCGAGAATAAGTCAGGAAAACAGACCCGTTCATTTACGCCATTATTCTGTCTTGGATAATAAAAAGGTGATGAATCCAGGAATCAACAGCAGTCAGTTTTTTGTAAATTCGTACCGCTTAAAATCAACCCATGCGTTTAAAAAAATTATCATTGACAATGCTTGCCCTCGGCGTGCTGATGGCGGCTCCTTTTTTGTTACAGGCTCAGGAAGCTCCTGTTCTTACAGTCATGAGCTGGAACATCCGGCTTGATACACCCGACGATGGGATCCATCAATGGACAAACCGGAAGGATGCCCTTTGCAGTGAAATAATCACCCGCAACCCCGATATCCTTGGAGTTCAGGAAGCAAAGTACAACCAGATGAAGGATATGCGCAAACGCTTACCCGGATACAAAAGCGTTGGCGTTGGCCGCGATGATGGCCATAAAGCAGGGGAATTCAGTGCTGTCTTTTACAGGAAAAAACACCTCAAGGCCCTGCAATCCGGCACTTTCTGGTTGTCGCAGACACCAGATGTCCCCGGAAGCCGGGGCTGGGACGCTGCCTGTAACAGGGTGGTATCCTGGGTCGAACTGAAGGATAAATCCACTGGCAGGCAATTCTTTGTCTTCAACACCCATTTCGACCATGTGGGAGAAGAAGCCCGGATTCAGAGTGCACAGCTCATCCTTAAGAAGATGGGTGAACTGGCCGGCAGAAACCCGGTGATCCTGACCGGTGATTTTAACGTGACCAGCAAAAGCAAAGCCTACCGCATCCTCACTTTTTCAGAGAATGAAGTCACCCTCTCTGATTCAAGAAAGAGGGCCAATGCTGAAATTACAGGGCCTGACTTCTCATTTGTAAGCTTCGATACTGAATTTGTTCCGACCGAACTCATCGACTTTGTGCTTACTACCTGGGACTTTGAGGTAATCAGCAACGATATTTTTGATTTCAGAAGCAGGGGTATCTACCTTTCTGACCATCTTCCTGTTACCGCCAGAATCAGATTAAAATAAAATCAAATTGCTATGAAACGTTTATTTAACGCAGTTTTAGGTCTGCTCCTTATTGCAGTAAGTCCTCCAATGGTTTCCGCACAGGTTTCAGCTTTGTTTGTAAACGACAACAGCCTGTATTTCCCCAACACAGAATTGGTTTTAAACCAGGTACGATCCGCCGGGGTGTTTGATTCAGTGTACTTTTTTAACGCCGTTGACAGCCTCCGTTCTCCAACCTATACCGAAATGAGACCTTATCATACCGTAATATGGTATACCTCAACCGACGGGGTTGGCCGTTATTTCTGGAGCGGAACCGATGCTGACAACACCGAACTGATCCTCTATATGCAGGACGGCGGATTGCTTTGGGTGATGGGCAATGATTTCCTTTACGACCGCTATGGATCGGCACCGGTAACCTTTTCGGAAGGTGATTTTGCTTACGATTATCTCGGAATTGAAACCTATGCAGTGCAATCGTACGGAGATGACGGCAGCCTGGGGGTCTCGCAGATGGACTACATTGATAATGATGTCATTACCAATGTCCCGGAATCATTGACCTGGATTTACGAAACACTCTGGTGGGCAGACGGTTGCACTCCGAACGGTAAGGGAATTCCCTTCTACCAGATGGGACCCGATAGCTATGTGCTGGCTGGAAATCCGTCAGCGCTTGTCAGACAACCGGATATGGAAAATCCCATTCATGCCATCTCTCTGTTTTTCGATCCTGCCCTTATCAGCAACACCGGCGACCTCCATCAGTTGTTTCAGGGAATTCTGGATTATATTTCCACCTATTTCCCGAGTTCAACCAATCAGAGGCCGGTGAAAGAAAACGAACTTACAATCTTTCCCAATCCTGCTTCCGGTAACATCAGTGTGGTGATTCCGGAAGAATTTGCAAACAGCAGGCCCGAAGTGGTTGTTTACAATCTGAACGGGCAAACCGAACTGAGCACCCGGACCGGGGAACAGCGGATAACACTCAACACAGCCCGACTCGTTGATGGGATGTATTTTATTCAGATTTCTGACAACAACAGCACCCGGCACGCAAAAGCCCTGATAAAGCACTGAAGTGCCTGTGTGACATATAAAAAAAACAGCGGCATACCGTTAGGGTACGCCGCTGTTTGCATATTTATAGCGCTTTAGAACACAAATAGTTTCGACCGCTGTCCGCAGCTTGAGCTAACCAGGTAGCCAAAGTCGTAGTTCATTTCAATAATGAACATCACGCCGAGGTTGTGGGTCGGGTTGAATGCACCGGTCTGCTTCAGGATGGGAAAGTTGGCATCGTTGCCTTCGGCATTGGCCATATCGTTAAACATATAATTGATCCTGAACCCGGTGGTTACGCCGAAATTATCGGTGCCAAAAATATATCCGCCAAAGCCGATGGCAGCCCCGAAATTGCTCTTGTTAACCAGGTCCCCGATCTCTTTCGGGGATACGAAATCACCTCCGTTATCGGCATATTTCAGCGTTGAATAGCTCGACCACTGAGGTCCGATTTCGAAATATGTTCCATTTTTGTTGGCACGGTACATCAGCAGCATATCAATTCCGCCGAATGTAAACTCGCGCAAAGCATCGCTGGTTTGTGTCCAGCCTTCGGGCCTGTAAGTAAAGCCCTGGGTAAAGGTGGTCTTCATCACATCAAAGGTTATCTGATGTTCCTGAATGAAATTGAATCCAAGTTTGGCCCCGAATCCATAGCCGGGTTTAAACTTATGCACGATCTCCTGGTCATCAAAGATCTGTTTGTTGTACATAAATGAGGTACCGATGCCACCCTTCAGCCCGATATCAAACCAGGTTTGGGAATAGGACAAAAGACCAATAAATATAAAAGCTAGTGAAAAGGTAATTTTCTTCATGGACAGTTTTTTTTGTCAAATTTAGTGATTATAAACAATTCCTGTGTCGATATGCAGAATTATACACCAGGAAAATTTGCCTTTCAGGTCCACCTGATTTCTGAATGAAAAATTTCTTAGGTTTGAATGTTTTCTGCAAGAGCATTTTTCAGCGGGACCTCTGGCCATTTTTTACATCTCAACGAAACAAAATGAAATCTTTCAATTTCCACATCGCACTCATTCTCTGCACCCTGGGATTCAGCGTTGCTGCCCAGCAACCCATCGCATCCTATGTCAATCCGTTTATAGGTACCGGCGGGCATGGTCACACATTTCCCGGGGCTACAGCACCTTTCGGCATGGTACAGCTGAGTCCCGATACCCGGCTTGAAGGCTGGGATGGTTGCGGAGGATATCATTACAGCGATGAGTTCATTTATGGTTTCAGCCACACCCACCTGAGCGGAACAGGAGTTCCGGATTATTGCGACATCCTCTTCATGCCGTTCAGCGGTGAGGCCCTGCTAAACAATGGTGCTGACGGGAGACCGGGCTACCGCAGCAGGTTCAGCCATGCAGAGGAAACGGCTTCTGCAGGATACTATTCCGTAAAACTTCAGGATGACGATATTCTGGCTGAACTGACGGCTACCACCCGTACCGGCCTGCACCGCTATACTTTCGCTGCGGGCAAGAACCAGGCAGTGATGGTTGACCTGAAACACCGCGACCAGGTGACCGGTTCATGGATCAGGGTAACCGGTCCGGATCAGATTGAAGGATACCGGCGCTCTACCGGCTGGGCCCGCGATCAGAAGGTTTACTTTGCCGCCAGTTTCTCAAAACCTTTTAAAGCTTTTTCCATTGCCGGCAACGACAGCCTGATGAACGGGCTGAAATATGCAGAAGGGAAAAACATCAAAGCATGGTTCACCTTTGACGAAAAAGACGGACAAATCCTAGTTGTAAAGGTCGGAATATCAGCCGTTAGTGCAGAGAATGCCCGGAAAAACCTCGAAGCTGAGGCTCCTGATTTCGATTTTGACCGTATCCGTAAACAAACGCATGAAATATGGAACAACGAGCTGGGTAAAATAAAAATTTCAGCTGACAATCAGACGGATCTGACCGTTTTCTATACAGCCCTTTACCATACCATGATTTGTCCGAACACTTACAACGATGTTGACGGTTCATACCTCGGCCGCGACATGCAGGTTCACAATTCAGGCAAAGACAACTATTACACAGTTTTCTCACTCTGGGATACTTACCGGGCACTCCACCCTTTGATGACCATCATTGACCACAAGCGTACCAACGATTTCATCCGGACTTTTATCCGCCAGTACCAGCAGGGAGGAATGCTTCCCGTATGGGAACTATCGGCCAATGAAACCTGGTGCATGATCGGCTATCATTCCGTTCCCGTGATTGCCGATGCCTATGTAAAAGGTATCCGCGGGTATGATGGTCAGGAGGCGTTGAAAGCCATGGTCAACAGTGCTTCGAAGGATTATTTCGGACTGGATCATTACCGGAAATACGGATATATTCCCGCCGAAAAAGAGCATGAATCCGTTTCAAAGACCCTCGAATATGCTTACGATGACTGGTGCATTGCCCGGGTGGCGGAGGATCTTGGTCACGACAGTTTGCAGAAGGCTTTCACCACCAGGGCCCAATCCTACAAACACCTCTTCGACCCGTCAACAGGATTTATGAGGGCACGGTTTAACGGAGGCTGGTTTAACCCTTTTACGCCGTCAGAAGTGAACTTCAATTATACCGAAGCCAACGCCTGGCAGTACAGTTTTGCTGCCCCCCACGATATGGATGGCTTTATTAAGCTGCATGGGAACAAGGAGAAGACGGCACAATTCATCGATCAGCTGTTCTCAGCGCCTTCACAGACAACCGGCCGCGACCAGTCTGACATTACCGGACTCATCGGGCAGTATGCCCACGGAAACGAACCAAGTCACCACATTGCCTACCTGTATAATTATTGCGGACAAGCATGGAAGACCCAGCAGATGGTACACCGGATCATGAATGACTTTTACACCACTGCTCCCGATGGGCTGATCGGCAACGAAGACTGCGGCCAGATGTCGGCCTGGGCAGTTTTCAGCGGTTTGGGCTTTTATCCGGTTTGTCCGGGGAGTACGCAGTATGCCATTGGGACTCCCCGCTACAAAGAAACGGTGATCAGGCTCGAAAACGGAAACCGTTTCGTTATCCGTGCCAACAACCTCTCCGCCACGAATTATTATATACAGGGTGCCTTGCTCAACGGCAAGGAATACAACCGCAGCTACCTTGACCACAGCGACCTGATGAAAGGGGGTGAACTCATTTTTGAAATGGGACCAGCTCCTTCCCCTGCTTTCGGAAGCGGTATGCCCAATGAGCCCGTTACAGGCATCCGGGGAGAAGCTGTTTTGCCGGCACCGGTATGCTCCCCATCAGAAAAGATTTTCCGGAACAGTCTTGAGATAGAACTTTCGGCTGAACCGGGCGCTACCATCTATTACAGCACCGGGGGCTACGATTCCGGTGAGCCGGCAGAAATATACAAGTCACCGATACTCATCAACCAATCGACAAGCCTCAGGTATATGGCAACCAAACCCGGCTTCAGGGCCACCCCGGTGCAGGAGGCCCTTTTCACCAGAATGCCTGAAGGTATCGAAATGGTCTCTGTCGGGAAATATGCTCCCCAGTACTCAGGATCGGGAAAAGAAAACGCGATTGACGGGCTCAAAGGCGGAACCGATTTCCGGCTTGGCGGATGGCAGGGTTTCGAAGGGACCGATGCCGCATTTGTGATGAAGCTTTCCGGGGACAGAAGTGTCAGAAATATCTCAATCGGGTGCCTGCAGGACATCAACTCCTGGATATTTATGCCTGAAAGCATTGAGCTCTACACCTCGGCGGATGGAGAACGGTTTACAAAGGTGGAAACACTGAACAACACCTTTCCCAACGACCGCTGGGGAACTTTCATCGAGTATTACAGGTTCGGAAACCTGAATCTGACACAGCCGTATATTAAAATCATTCTGGTGAACAGGGGGCCCTGTCCCGACTGGCATCCCGGCAAAGGCAATGCCACCTGGATATTTACCGATGAAATAGAATTTACTTTCTGACAATACCCTGAATGATGGAAAGCAATCAGTTCAGTGAATTCGTTTTCTGGGCCAGGGAAGCCGGCAGATACGGACTTGTAAAGTGTAGCAGTGGTAATCTGTCGCAACGCTCCGCTGACCAACAAGTGCTTATCTCCGCCTCCGGATCCTGGTTGCCTGTGATCGATGCGGCAGAAGTCGCGGTAATGGACGCCGGAGGAGAATACGCTGCCGGCCAGCCAAAGCCATCGGGAGAATACAGGCTGCACCTCGGAATCCTGAAAGCCAGAAAGGAAGTAAACACGGTTCTGCATTTTCAGTCACCCTACGCCACAGCGCTCGCGTGCAGAAAAACACCGCCCGACTATAACGTAATCATTGAAATACCCATCTATATTGGCAAAATTGTCACCCTGCCCTTCATTCAGCCCGGCTCCCCGGAACTGGCAGAGGCAGTTGCCAGGGCTGCAGAAACGGCCGGCCTGATTCAAATGAGCAATCACGGCCAGGTAGTTTACGGCAGGGATTATAAAGAGGTGATACAGAAGGCGGTTTTCTTCGAACTTGCCTGTTCTGTAATCGTCAATGCCGGGGTGGATGTGCAATACCTCTCTGTGGAAGAACAGCTGAAACTGTCAGCGTATTTAAAAAGCCGTTAATACCAACACTTTAGCATTTTAAAATGTCCGATTACGGACGCCATTTCAAGGATTTGATCGGAATCGAACAGAATTTTTACGCAATATTTGTTTAGGTCATTTAAACTGTTTACTTTTATGGGAAATTTCGCAAAACTCTGCCAACCCCATGAAAAAAGTTCTTGTTGCTACTGACAAACCCTTTGCCAAAGTTGCTGTCGATGGAATCCGACAAATTATTGAATCCGCTGGTTATGAACTTGTTCTGCTTGAAAAATACACAGAACACTCCGATTTTGTTAAAGCTGTTGAGTCTGTTGACGCGGTGATTATCCGCAGCGATATTGCCGATCGGGAAGTGATTGAAGCCGGTAAAAACCTGAAGATTATCGTCCGCGCCGGTGCCGGATACGACAACATAGACCTTGCCGCTGCTTCAGAGCACAAGGTAGTTGCCATGAACACACCCGGGCAGAACTCCAATGCCGTAGCTGAACTGGCCCTCGGTATGATGGTATTTATGGCCAGAAATGCATTCAACGGAAGTTCAGGAACCGAACTCCGCGGAAAAAAACTTGGAATTCATGCCTATGGCAATGTTGGCAGGTATGTTGCTGAGATCGCCAAAGGTTTCGGTATGGAAATCTTTGCCTTCGATCCTTTTGTTTCCGCAGAGTCCATGGAAAAAGACGGGGTTAAACCCTTGAAATCCGCCGAAGAGCTATACAGCAGCTGTCAGTATGTATCACTGCATATTCCGGCCAACGCGCAGACGAAGAAATCGATCGGATTCAGTTTGCTGTCGTCCATGCCCAAGGGAGCAACCCTTGTAAATACCGCCAGAAAAGAGGTGATCAACGAAGAAGAACTGCTCAGGGTATTTGAAGAACGCCCTGATTTCAGATACCTCAGCGATATCGAACCTGATGCAAAGGCAGAATTTGCTGAGAAATATGCCGGCCGGTATTTTTTCACACCCAAGAAAATGGGGGCCCAGACCTCAGAAGCCAATGTCAATGCTGGTCTGGCTGCAGCCCGTCAGATTGTCGACTTTCTTGAAAAAGGGATCACCACATTCCAGGTAAATAAATTTTGAGTTCAAATTTAAACTGTGTCAAACCAAAGCTGCGGGTTTTTGTTTCTGTCAGCGATCATAGTCAGGTCTGCCCAAATCATAGCATCACCATATACAAAAATTAACCTACAAAACCAGTACACATGGATTCTGAACTCGAAAAAGCAGTAACGTTCTTCAGGTTTGAAGACTTAAGAATATACCATAAATCGCTCGATTATATTGAGTGGGTAATTAAGAAAACCGCACTGTTTCCCAACGACAGTCAGGCAAGTATCGGAACCCGGTTTAATTTATCGGCACAGGCAATCGCCCTCAACATTTCCGAAGGCTCAGCACGAAACAAAAGCCAGTTTATCTATTATCTGAAGATGGCTAAAAGTGCAGTGCGGGAATGCGTGGTTTTTACCACCATGTCAACCAAACTGAATTACTTTTCAGATCAGGATGCTGAGGATTCGCGGCAGCAGTTGATGGAGATGACAAAAATGATCGGGGCCCTGATAGGATCTCTGCAGCGGGCAGCCGATATCAACGGTGAAGATCCTGATTAACAGACTACAAATTAAAAATACTTACCTCAAGGTTCGTTTTCTGATTCGCATTAATTTCTATACATTTGCTCCGTCCGGTTGCCGGGAATCTTTACTGTCCCGACCTTCCGGATGGATTGTTTTTTATAGATCATCATTGCTGATAAGATAAATCTCCAACCTAACCGCTACAATTATGGCAATATTAAAACCTTTCAAAGGACTGAGGCCTCCCAAAGAGATCGCCCGACAACTGGCATCCAGGCCGTACGATGTTCTTAACTCCCGTGAAGCACGCACTGAAGCTGAAGGCAACCCTTACTCACTGCTTCACATCATTAAACCGGAAATCGACCTGCCGGAATCCATCGACGAACATGCTGAGGAAGTTTACAGCAAAGCCAGTGAAAACCTGGCCATGTTCCGCAACAACGGATGGCTTGTTCAGGATGAAAAGGACTGTTTGTATATCTACGCCCAGACGATGAACGGAAAAACCCAGTATGGACTGGTCGGATGTGCCGGGGTGGAAGATTATATGAACGGAATCATCAAAAAGCATGAACTTACCCGAAAGGACAAGGAAGAAGACCGCATGAAGCATGTGCGCGTTACCAATGCCAACATGGAGCCTGTCTTCTTTACCTACCCTGCGGTTGCAGAAATTGATGCCATCGTGGCCGACATCGTCAGGAACAATGAACCGGAGTACGATTTTACGGCAGACGACGGTTTCGGCCACCATTTCTGGGTAGTCAGCGACAAAAATACCGTTAACAGGCTGACCGGTCTTTTCAGCCAGGTTCCCTTTACCTATGTTGCCGACGGCCATCACCGCACCGCTGCTGCCGCCCTCGTTGGCAATGAAAAAAAGAAAAACAATCCGGATCATAAGGGTACCGAAGAATACAATTACTTTCTTGCCGTACATTTTCCTTCCGATCAGCTGACCATCATCGACTACAACCGTCTGGTTAAAGACCTGAACAACCTGAGCGAAGAAGAATTTCTTGGCAAACTTGGCAAAGTATTTGAAATCAAAGAGATGGGCGATGAAATTTACAAACCCGCCCGCCTGCACAACTTCAGCCTCTACCTGAATAATCAGTGGTATTCACTCACAGCCTTACCCGGCACTTTCGACGACAACGACCCCATTGGTGTACTTGATGTTACCGTGCTTTCAAAACTTGTGCTCGATGAAATTCTGGGCATCACCGACCTGCGAACCTCCAAACGGGTGGACTTCGTAGGTGGAATCCGTGGACTCGGAGAGTTAAAACGCAGGGTCGACAGCGGCGAAATGGCTGCAGCATTTGCGCTTTATCCTGTATCGTTGCAGCAGCTGATCGACATCGCTGATTCAGGAAACATCATGCCTCCAAAAACCACCTGGTTTGAACCCAAGCTCCGCAGCGGACTGGTGGTCCATTTACTTGACTAATCCCAAAAAAAACGAATATGGAAACCATTGAAAAAGTAATGCAGACACTGCAGAATGCAGGTAAACCGATGAAAGCCGGTGAAATTGCAGAACTCACAGGCATCGATAAGAAAGATGTGGACAATGCAATCAAGAAACTGAAGAAAGACGAAAAAATCATCTCTCCGAAAGTTTGCTATTACGAACCAAAGTAATGGAAACGGGGCTCAGGCCCCGTTTTTTATTGATCGAAATATTCCGACAACAAGTTCATCAGCTTGTTGAATTTCAGCGGTTTCAGCAAATGGTTATCACATCCGCAATCATTCAGAACCGACATCCCCTCCGCGCTGTTATCCGAAACCTGAAGCACCACAACAAGGCCCTCCTTAAGCTTCTTCATTTCCCGGATATGAGCTCTCAAATCCTCACCCTCTTTACTCACTTCAGCGATGACCATATCGAGGCCAGGGGTATTCCGAATCATGGTTACACCTTCCTCAATGTGATGAGCTCTCAGAATCCTGATGCCGGTTCTTGAAAGCGCCGCACTGATAAAATTGAAACCTGAGTCAAGTTCGTCAATCACCAGTAAGGTTCTGGCCGACCAGTCATAAAGCAGAATGTTGTCTTTAGCCTTGTAGTTCGCTGGTCTGGGTGCTTTATCAGCCGGTTTGTAGGGTATGGTAAAATAGAAGTCAGCGCCCATTCCTGGCTCGGATTCCACCCAGATGCGGCCCCCCAGCAGTTCAATGATGTGTTGTGAAATTGCAAGGCCAAGGCCGGTTCCGCCATATTGTTTTTTATTTTCGTGTTGCGCCTGCCTGAAACGGTTGAAAATCATGGAATGATATTCCTTTGCAATTCCAATGCCTGTATCCCTGACATAAAACCTGAGGATATCTTCCTCCTGCCTGAATCCGAAAGTAATACTTCCTTTGCTCGTAAACTTCATCGCATTCACCAGCAGATTGGTTAATACCTGCTTAAGCCGGAACGGGTCAGAGATAATCAGGTTCCCCTGGGTAAGGGCAGCCGGTTCGGCGATCAGTTGAACTTCCGTTTTGAACCTTCGGTGAATCAACTCAGTAAAAGTTGTTTTAAGCTCATCCATCAGTTCGGTAAGGTTGCAGTTTTCAGCGGTTACCGTTAGCTGCCCTGCTTCAATCTTGGCAATATCGATGATGTCGTCAATCAGGTTGAGCAGCGATTCTCCGGCCTGGTTGATGTGCTGGATATATTCTGCCCGGTCAGTATCGGTCACAAACTCTTCGGTAAGCAAGGTTGAGAAACCGATGATTGAATTCATCGGTGTCCTGATTTCATGACTCATATTGGCCAGAAACGCGGTTTTCAGCCTGTCGGATTCTTCTGCCTTTTCCTTGGCAATCCTGAACTGCTGCTGTATCTCTTCCTTTTCAGTGATATCGCGGCTGATGGCCATAATCCCAAGCACTTCTCCCCTCTGGTTCTTATACAACACCTTCACGGTATCCAGCAGTCTTTTGCTTCCATTGGGGAAGGTTGTCCATTCTTCCGTCCTGATAGGATTCTGATCATGGAGGATTTTATGATCATTCTCATGATAACGTTCGGCAAATTCAGCAGGAAAAAGATCATAATCGGTGCGACCGGTAATCTCACTTTCAGGGATACCGAGGAATGCAGAAAACGCTTTGTTGCATCCAACATAACGGCTCTGGGTATCCTTGAAAAATACGAAATCAGGTATGGAATCAATCAGCGACCGGAGCAGGGATTGCTCCTTCTCCAGCGCCTGCTGTGCAAAATTCCTTTCCTGAAGCGTTTTATTCACCGAGTCGCTCAGCAACCTGAACTCATAAAATGAAATCTGTTCCTTATCCATCAGCCCGGTTTCGAGACTGGCCAGCTTAAAGCTATCGGTGAACCTGCTGAACTCCTTTTTAAGAACCCTGAAAATATAACCCGAAACAAGGATGGTGAGCAGTATAATGATGGCAAGCAGAACAACCAGCCTGATGATCTGATCACGGGTATTTTCCTGAAGCTTGATGAGGTTCATGCTGATTTCAGCTTCAATATCACTTTTATAAAATCCGGCACCGATAATCCAACCCCAGTCTCTGATCTGGCCGATGTACGAAATCTTCGGTTCAACATCCCTGCTCGACAACCTGTTGAAGCTATACTCAATAAATCCGGATCCTCCCTCAACCGCCTTCTTTTGTTGCTGCAACACGTTGATCCAGTTCTCATCACCACTTTTGAGAATGTTGACCGGGAATTCAGAAATTACCCCGTTGGTAAGCAGAGCGTGCCCATCGAAGGTATTGATGAATATATACCCGTCTTTGCCATAACGGATGTTAGATATCCACTGAATCAGAATGTCTTTGAGATCATCTTCATAGTCCTCAATAAAATCCTTCGAACCAAAATACCAGTTAAATGGTTCAAATTTGCGGATGTAAGTATATTTGAAGACCGTTGAATCCTCACCTTCCTGATCGGGATGTGAATAATAGCTCAGGTAACCCTGGTTTACCTGCTTCATCAGCTCTACCTCATTCTTGACGACATAATTACCGAGACTGTCGTGCAATCCCAGACTTAATTTATTCTCGAATGGCTTGCTGCGGGGTAGCATCACCGAGACACCGCCGGTAGTATAAATAAAGATCTCGCCCCGGCCGTTGTTGAAACGGACAGGCCGAAGGGCATCCTTGATCATTTTCTGAATCTCAGCCACCGATCGGGAGGAACGGTTCTCATTGTAGATGTTACCGGCGATTTCCCAGGCTTCATCAACTCTTTGTTTCAGATCAAGCTTCACCCTTTCCTGCGAAAGGGAACGGTTGTAATCAATGTAATCTATTGCATTCTGAACCTGTTCCTTAACCAGAATCTTATACTTGCCGGTAAGCTCATTTCTCAGTTTCTCAGCATCTGATTTATACTGCCGGTAGGCTGATATAACAGAGTAGGAAATAATCAGCAACACAGTAAAGACTACAATGCTCAATACACCTGTAGTAATCAGCCTGACGAGGCTTTTACTTCTGATGTAGCCAACAATCGAATTTAACAACTTCAAACCGGCGGAGAATTAATTACTGATTAATAGATCAACCATATCATTTGTAACATGCCCTGAATCAGAAACTGCATAACCCGGGCCCAATTTTCTTCTCTTTAGCAAACTTAATAAAATATCCGGCATCAGAGTGTAAAAATTACCGGTTTATAAATACCGGAAGATATCAATACGACATATATTCTTCAAACAACACCTGCAGGTAGGATTTCCCTTCTCTGATCACCGAATCACGTTCCTGATCAGGTATAGATACCTCGTTGAAATGTTTTACATTGGCATCATACACGAAATGACCGGAGGGCCTGATCCATCCCAGTCCTTCCTCAAAAGAGTAGTAGGCAAACTGCGGGGAATAGGGGTTGAACAGGTTCTTGCTCCAGTGAAATTCACCGGCCGGAATCTCAAGCTGGTGCAACAATGTCGAGGCCAGATCTGACTGATTCGAAAGCCGGTCTATCTTTTTACCCCTGAACTCTTCTTTGATTACATCCCCGAACATCAGCAGCGGAATTTTGTGGTACAACGGCGTACTGAAACTCCAGTTGCGGTAAGAATTGTGGCTATGATCGGCAACCAGGATAAACAGGGTATTCTTAAACCAGGGCTGCTTTCTTGCATTTCTGATGAAATCACCGATCGAATGGTCAGTGTAATAGGCCGAATTGATGTACTTCCTTTCATTGTCGCCCCATTCAAGCACTTCTTTCATGGGTTGATCGTAGGGGGAATGTGAGCTCAGGGTAAAGAGTGCAGAGAAAAAGGGTTGTTTCTCCCTGTTGAGGTCATTCAGCTGCCTTGCGAGCATAAATTCGTCGTGCACTCCAAGCTTGCCTTTGATAACGTCAGTGCCGAAATCCTTCAACTCCGTAATCCTGTGAAAACCATTGTGCAGCATAAATCCCTTGATGTTGCCATAGATCAGCTGCCCACCGAAATAAAAGGATGTGCTGTAGCCCAGTTCGTTAAATTTGTGCGTAATGGTGGTCAGCTTGCTGAACTTCTCGGGTTGAACTGTAACCGACGAAATCGGATGCGCCGGAAAACCGCAGAAAATGCTCCCCATGGCCTGCTCACTGCGGGGGCCGGTGGCCCAGAGGCTGGTGAACAGTATCCCTTCCTTCTCCAGTTCATGAAACTCTGGCGTTATGCCAGGCTCTCCACCCAGCGATTCAATGAGGTCGGCCGACCAGCTTTCAAGGATCAGCAGCACCACATTGGGCCGTTTCGTGGTCAATACATAAGTGGTGGAATCCCGCTCTGTTTTCAGGATATGGTTTACCGTGCGCGCCGCCTCTTCCTGGCTGAAAAAGGCATAAGGATTCTTCCCGATATTCTTGTAATTCTCTATTGCACTGATAAACAGGTTAAAACCGGAATTTACTGCTGCAATATTCATAATGTTGTGCAGCGAATAATACGACTCACTCTGATTGATGGGTATCTGCTGTACACCACCCCGGGCACCGATAAACAGCATCACCGGAGTAATCAGAATCATTGCAGCTGAAAAAAGGTAATTACGCCTGTATCCGGGCACTTCTGTGTAAAACCATTTGTTGTATGCATAATACGACACTGTAAGCAAGGCAACAAAAATCCCAATCAGTGAAAAAAACATGCTTGTGGAAACAGTATCGTATACCTCGGTCGGGTTGCTCAGGTAGGTAAATGCTTTAAAGGGCAGCTTGGTTTTCCATTCGGGATAAATCCCCAACTCAACAGAGACCAGCAGACTATAGAGCAATAGTGCAAAAAATGTATAGACCCTGTTGATTTTCCCCAGAATACGGTGCTGATATACAGTCTGAACCAGTATAAGAAGCAGCGGAAAAAACATGAAATAGCAGGTCGTGGCGAAATCAAGATGCAGTGCATGCCAGTACGATGCAAACACCTCCTGAATGTTAACGCCTTCAACACGTATCAGGTTGATGTTGTATACAATGAAAACAGTACGTGCCAATGCGAAATAGAGCATCCAGAACAAAATCTGCCTGAAAAATGCGTAAATGATTTGTTTCATATCAAAAGAAACCTGTGGAAAAACTTCCCAAAATTACTCAATCTTTGCGATTCATCCCTGTTTTTCGTTGTCAGATGCGCAGGGAGGCCTTTGCTCAATGGTTCTTGAAATCCGATCTGGTCAATCCTTTTGTTGATGTCAGGGTCTATTGCCGCCTTCAACAACCATGACCGATGTCTATTCATCTCCGTTAAATCCATGAAACGTATATTATCAGGTTTCGGTGCGCTGCACCTGAACCGTCCAAATTACTGTGGTGCCATTGTGATGGTGTGTATTTTAACCGGGGAGGCATTGAATGCTGCAAAGGTTACGGTGCGCTGCACCTCCACCTTTAAGGATGATTTGTTGAGGATTTGGTGTGGGTGCGATGAACCTTCATCGATTATCGGGAATGGTTGCATTGTTTTTTTCTGTGCACCGTTATTTACCTGAATTGTTTGCAAAAAAACGGAGGATTAAATCTGAATCAGAAAACCCTTAATTTTAAGGTGCAGAGCACCGTACCAATTGTAGCACAGAACATTCAGCATAAATACAAGGTGCAGAGCACCGAAATATTCTTTAATGCATTAATAATAAACAAATCCTGAAAAAAATGGCAAATACGTATACACAGTTTTATGTTCATCTGGTTTTCACACCTAAAAGAAGAAATGCTCTAATCCGCAGAAACTGGAAAGATAAACTGGAGAAGTACATTACAGGCATAGTGCAGAACAATGGTCACAAACTGATAGCCATTGGCGCTATGCCCGACCACATTCATATCTTTATTGGTTACAATGTAAACCAACTTATCCCGGATCTGGTAGAAATGATTAAAACCTCAAGTAACGCCTGGATACGGGAAAATAAACTGTCCATCAATAAATTTGACTGGCAGCGAGGGTATGGCGCATTTTCTCATTCACGGTCTAACCTTGACAGCGTAGCAAAATATATAATGAATCAGGAAGAACACCACCGGAGAAAAACTTTCAAAGAAGAGTATCTGGAAATCCTTCTGGAGAATGGTGTATCTTATCAGGATGAGTATCTTTTTGAGTTTTTTGAGGGTGAGGGACAATGATGGGATCAGGTTTCGGTGCGCTGCACCTGAAACTTCCCGTTAACCATTCAACTCCTGGCCCAAAATAGTCCCCATCCGGGCCTGACTAGCCCCAATATACCCGTTAAACAACGAATCTGTCTGACTGAAAACGGAAGCGCGTTTCATCCATAACTTATCAATCATTTAACACTCAGGCATCCCGGTACAGCTGCAGATTGCCTATTTTTGCCGTTCGTATTATTCAGGAATGATGAAAAATGTTGCGGAGGTCGTTAAAAATCACCCGATCCTGGTGTATCTGGGAATCCTGGTATTGCTTCCTTTTGCTCTGTTTATCAATCTTGGCCTGATGCCGCTGATCTCCGACGAACCCACCCGGGCCGTGGTAACCCTCGAAATGATCCTTTCAGGCAACTACATCACCCCGACCATCAATGGCGAATTTTACTACAACAAACCCCCTTTGTTCAACTGGTTGCTGGCCGGAGTTGTTGCTTTAACCGGAAACATGAACGAATTTACCCTGCGCTTACCCACTGTAATCTCACTTATATTACTGGCTTTCAGCATATTTCTTTTCTCCCGCAAAACCCTGGGCTGGCAGCATGGAGCACTCTCAGGGCTCATGATTGTCCTCTCTGCAAGGATTCTGTTCTGGGACTCGTTTCAGGGCCTCATCGACCTGACCTACTCACTGGTCACCTTCTGGTCGTTTATGGCTTTGTATCATTTTTCCGACCGGAAGCAATGGCTGCCTGCGTTTGTAATCACCTATGGTTGTGCCGCGGCCGGCTTTCTTATGAAAGGTTTTCCATCGGTCGCCTTTCAGGGAATCAGCCTGCTGGTATGGCTCACCTACCTCCGCTCCTTCCGTAAACTCTTTTCATGGCAGCATCTTGCCGGCATCGCTTTTTTCGCAATGATCGCGGGAACCTATTATTACTTTTACCTGCAGACCAATTCCCTGCAGGATTTATTTTCAACCCTGATCGACCAGTCCAACCGGCTCAACAACAAGGAAGGATCCATCGGCCATTGGCTGGGGCATCTCATAGTTTTTCCGTTTGAAATGAGTTATGAATTTGCCCCCTGGACCCTGCTACTTTTATTGCTGTTCAACAAGAGCATCCGTCAGGCAATCTTTTCCGACCGGCTGATTACGTTCAGCCTCCTGATGTTCCTGTCGAACATCGTCATTTACTGGATTTCGGCCGATATGCGCCCGCGCTACCTTTTCATGCTTTTCCCCCTGCTCTTTGTTGTGCTGACCAAAGCCTGGCAGGCGGCCCTTGCGCAACCCGGCGGACTGCTGAAGTTTGTAAATACTGTGTTTCAGCTGCTTGCCTTTGCCGGCGCACTCTCGCTGCTGGTTTATCCCTTCTGGAGCGAAACGCGTGACCTCATGGGTGTAAGAATCCTTATCCCTGTACTGCTGCTGATTTCGCTAAGTGCGGCATTCCTTACCTTAAAAATCAGGCAGCTGATCATTCCGCTGCTGATGATCGTTCTGCTTACGGTTCGCATCGCGTTTAACCTTTATAACCTGCCGGCACGCTATGCTTCCTATCCCGATGCAGGCTACTGCGCCGGAGAAATCAGGGCTGGCGGACTCTCCCGGGGACACCAGGTCTATGTTCTGGGGGATACACCTTTTAACCACGATGCCTCGTTCTACATTTCCCGCGAAAACGGCTCCATCGTGCGCAGGGTGTGGTCTGTTGAAGATTCAGCAGCATTTTATATAACCGATCGGAAAAATCTGGCTAATTTTGCATCCATTCCTGAAACCTGGGAAGTGAAGCATGAATTTACCATCAAGCTCAACGAAACCAGGCTCTTACTGATTAAAAAGAAACCATGAAGAATCTGAAGCTTTCGGTAATCATCTGTGTTTACAACGAAGAGCCCAACATCAAACCCCTCAATAAGTGGATCAACGAGTCGATAACGGATATTGAATACGAAATCATTTACGTTGACGATGGTTCAACCGACCGTACCCGACAGGAAATTATCGCATTGAACGACCCGAAAGTCGTGCTGGTTGAATTCAGGAAAAACTACGGCCAGAGTTCGGCTCTTTTTGCCGGAATCGAGCAGGCAGGCGGGGAATACATCGTCACCATGGACGGTGACCTGCAGAACGATCCATCGGATGTGCCCATGATGCTGAAAATGGCCGAGGATGAAGGCTGGGACCTGGTAGCCGGTATCCGCAAAAACCGACAGGATGGCGTTTTTCTCCGGAAGCTGCCCAGCAAGATAGCCAATTCTATCATCCGCAATAGCACCGGGGTGCACATCAAGGATTACGGCTGCACCCTGAAGGTATTCAAGAGTGACCTGGCCAAGAACATCGGGTTGTATGGTGAACTGCATCGTTTTATTCCCGTGCTGGCCAGCCTTGAAGGTGCCCGCATCACCCAGGTGGATGTAAAACATCACGCCCGTGAGTTCGGAAAATCGAAATACGGCATCAACCGCACGTTTAAGGTGATCAGCGACCTGCTGCTCATGCTCTTCTTTAAAAAATATATGGGTAAACCCATGCACCTCTTCGGTGGCATCGGCATCCTTTTCTTCCTCATCGGTTCCGTGATCAATGCTTATTTTCTGGTGCACAAGATCATGGGGCACGACATTTGGGGGAAACCCATGCTGCTGCTGGGAATTCTGCTGCTGATCGCCGGCATTCAGCTCATCACCGTCGGCATCATGGCCGAGCTGCTGATGCGTACCTATTACGAATCTCAGCAGAAACGGCCCTATAAGGTCCGCAAGGTACACACATTCAATGATTAAACTACCCGGCTACGTCAAAGCGATCCTGAAAATTGCAATTTCGGTTGCCGCGCTGTGGTATGTCTTCAGCAAAATTGACTTCCACGAGGTGATGAGCATCTTCGCTTCCGTGAATTATGGCTGGCTGCTGGCTGCCACCCTGCTGTTTGTCGTTTCTAAATATTTCTCTGCCCTGCGGCTCAATGTGTTCTTCAGCAACATCGGAAGCAGGCTCAATGAGGCCGGAAACCTGAAACTCTACCTGCTGGGTATGTATTACAACCTGTTTTTGCCAGGCGGCATCGGCGGCGACGGTTACAAAGTGTACCTGCTTAACCGGCAGTTTGGCATTAAGGCTAAAAAACTCTTCTGGGCCGTGCTGCTCGACCGCGTAAACGGAGTGCTCGCTTTGTTTGTTCTGGCTATGCTGCTGGCTCCCTTCACGGTGATACCCGATCTCTACAAATACATCGCCCTGGGTCTGATCCCCGTTTCCATCGCAGTGTATTACCTTGCTATTTCTAAGTTTTTTTCTGATTTCAGGCAGGGGTTGAACCTCACCAACCTCTATTCCCTCGGTGTTCAGACAGCACAGCTCATTTCTGCCTGGTTCATTTTGCTTGCGAATCATCACCACGATCAGGCGCTGGCCTACCTGTTTCTGTTTCTGGTATCGTCAATTGTAGCCACGCTGCCCTTCACCATCGGTGGCATCGGCTCCCGGGAGATCACCTTTCTGTTTGGCGCAGAAATCATGCAGCTGGATATTCACCTCTCGATTGCACTCAGCCTGCTGTTCTATGTAATCACAGCGCTGGTATCCCTGAGCGGAATCTATTACAGTCTTCATTCGAAAGCACTCAATATTAAACTTGCCAGTGAAGTATCACCAGGTTAGCCATTATTAACCAAGTTGCTATGAAAAAAGTATTCATTACCGGTATTGCCGGATTTATCGGATCGAACCTGGCCAAAGCCATGCTTGAAGAGGGATGGGCTGTTTCGGGCATCGACAATTTTGATGATTTTTACGATCCTCAGATCAAGCGGACAGCCATTCGCAGGATAGAACAAAGTGGAAGTATAACGCTGGTCGAAGGCGATATCCGCGATGCCGCCCTGCTCAACTCCGTTTTCAGCAGCAACAGGCCTGACCTCGTGATTCACCTTGCCGCCCGCGCCGGGGTCCGGCCTTCCATCGAACAACCGGCCCTCTATTACGACGTCAATGTTACCGGAACCCTTATCCTGCTTGAGGCCATGCGCCTGAACGGTATGAAGGACCTTCTCTTTGCTTCCTCTTCTTCCGTTTACGGAAACAACAAAAAGGTACCCTTCAGCGAAAATGATCCGGTAGATAACCCGATATCACCTTACGCAGCCACCAAGAAAGCCGGTGAGTTGCTTTGCTATACCTATCACCATCTTTACGACTTTAACATCTTCTGCCTGAGGTTCTTTACCGTTTACGGACCGGGACAGCGTCCTGAAATGGCCATACAGCAGTTCGGACGCAAAATCACCGAAGGAACACCCATTACCCTTTTCGGGGATGGATCCACCCGCCGTGATTACACCTTCGTTGGCGACATCGTCGCCGGTATCATGGCTTCAGCACGACATCTGAAGGGTTACGAAATTTTCAACCTCGGCAACAGCGACACCATTTCGCTCATCGACCTGGTACGCAGTATCGAGGAAACCCTTGGAAAGAAAGCCATCATTGAATGGAAGCCCATGCAGCACGGCGATGTGGAGATCACCTACGCCGACATCAGCAAAGCAAAAGAAAAGCTCGGATACAAACCCGATTATCCGGTATTGAAAGGCCTGAAACGCATGTTCGACGTTCAGGCAGGGAAAGCGTAAAACAGGTTATAACCAGGATGCTGATTCAGAATATATTATCATTATGCAGCTGGTCAATTGAATACACCTGATAAACAGCAAAAAATCCGGAAGCTGGTTCCGGAAAAATCAGGTATGGGATTCACGGTTACCCGGCAAACCTTTCGTAAATCTCTGAATGCCTGATTGATCCCGTCCCTACGGGACTTCTAGACCATAGGGCCTGATGAATTTCTACCTACATTCAGTCCCTCCGGGACTGTCCTGCCAGGGATAAAATCCTGGTAAATAATAAGATAGAAAATCACGGAATTCCAGTCAGGACGATATGATTCATTTTCGGGTAATATCTGTTTTGCATCCTTTGTCCGGGAAAACCTTGTGTAAACCTCTGAATGCCTGATTGATCCCGTCCCTACGGGCAATTCAGACAATGGGGATGTTATGGATACTACCTGCATTCAGTCCCAACAGGACTGTCCCGTCAGGGACAAAATATGGGTAGATAATGGGATAGAAATCATTGGAAGTCCCGTCAGGGACGAAACAGGAGTTCCAAAGCAATGATTCAAAAACTCCTCAGCTGATTATTCATCAGTCTGTCCGGCAGCTTTTTTCAGCAGCTCTGTATCCAATTTATTCATTTTCATCAGGGCTTCGCTCACCTGGTGCCCGGTTTGCGGATTGTTCATCAGCTGTCCAAGTTCTGAGGGTATGATCTGCCACCAGACTCCAAAACGGTCCTTTATCCAGCCGCACCGGCTCTCCTGCCCTCCGGCGGCGAATGCATTCCAGTAATGGTCGATGTCGTCCTGGGTATCACATTCCACCACAAACGAGTTGCCTTCGGTAAACTTAAAACCATGCTGTTCATCGCCACCACTCATCGCATTGAAAATCAGGTTTCCCAACTGAAACTGTGTAAAAAGCAGGGCTCCTTCAGGCATGCCAGCACCGGGCGGAAAAGGGTAATCCATCAGCTTGCGGTGTTCTGGAAAAACAGTGGTGTAAAATGCCTTTGCTTCACTCACCAGGGCCGTCTGTTCATCGCAGAACAGCAGGGCAGGCACCACTTTCTGAACATTGTTGATCGGATCAATATCGAGCTGCCAGTTGACCCCGTATTTGTCTTCTATCCAGGCATACCGGGCGCTCCAGTCGTAGGTGCCAAGCGGAATACGCACCTGACCGCCCTCCTGCAACCTGCTGTAAAGCAGCTCAATGCGATCGTTGTCACCCCCACAGTAAATGAAGTAGGAAACCGCAGGCGAAGGTTTGAACACATCACCGCCATTCAACGCCATTAGGGTTGATCCGTAGAGCTCAAACAGCGTAACAACAGGGTTTTCAGAAAGAATGTTAACTTCCCCGGTTATTTCACGGTAGAAGGCGATGGCTTCAGCTGCATTGTTGTTGAACCAGAGGCAGGGATAGAGTTTGTTCATTATGAAAAATATTTAAAAAGGTACAACAAAAACAACCGGGAAGCCACTTTTGTTCCGGTCATTACCTTTTTGTTAGAAACACGCGCATAACTATCGGTTGGGACCGCGTTTTGAGAAGCTCTATTTTTTCTGCCTGAGTCTGATCACATAATCTTTGATCCCGAGAATGACCTCTTCGGGCAGCTGATTTGCCGTCATCGGGTACTGGGGGAGCAGAATTTCGTAGAGGATGTATTCGCTGAAAAAGCCGGCATCGACCGTTTTTTCAGCATGGCGAGGTCGGGGTAATTCTTTGTCTTTATTTTGGCATTGTCCATGGCAATCAGTAGGTTGTACAGGCATTCCCGTTCCTCAAGCATGGAAAACTCCGAATCACCCTCCCCCATCGACTTACGGTATCCGGGCTCAAATGCCCACACCGCTTTGGGAAGGGCGTAGCCGATCCAGGCTTCATCAAAGCCGATCGTAATTTTATCCTCATCCCACGAAAGCTCCATCTGCGGATTAAAACACCAGTCCTCACCGGAGAGTTTTGCCTTTTCATAGATCTCAAACTGCTTCTTGCGCAAACGGGGATTGTTGCGGTTGAGCACCGAGGCGATGGTGATTTCATCTACGGCCTCCGGAATCCTGTCTTGCATGGTGTAAATGTCTGCGATCATCCAGTGGGCCAGGTAGTCGATGTAATTGGCCTGAATTGCCCGGCGGTACCATTCTGCCGATTGATTCAGGTTGCCCAAGATGCCGTACATCTGCGCCACATAGGTCATGGCCTTGGTAAAAGCCGGATCCACCTCCAGCACCTTTTCATAACAGAGGCGGGCACTGTCGAAGGCTTTGGCAGTAAAGTGGGCTTCTGCCTTTTCATACCAGGGTTCAGCATCAGGCTTCAGGCTAAAGCTTCGTGTAACCATCACTGAGTCTTCCATCACACGGTAGTAGTTGTGATTCAGCACGTTGTCGGACCGGTCGGGGCATGATTTCTTTTCGGTAAGCGTCATCAGCGAATAACTCAGTTTTGAGTCTTCCATAATTTTCATCATTTCTGCGGGCGTGTGCAGCTCCTGTGCAGAAATGCTCAGGGAGAGGATCATCAATGTGAAGAGGGCGAATGTTCTCATGGCTTGTTTTGGATGGATGTTTCAATGGAAATGTTATCAGAATTGAGGTTTAAGTATACTTTATCGGGGCTGCTGATTTTTGGATAAATATACAATCTTTCTTCTGACAATACTGCATTTCCGGCTATAGCAGGGAAGCAAAATAGAAATCACATCTACTTTATTTCATCCTCGAATTCCGGACCTGAACCGATATGCTTCCAGTCCTTCAGGGATAATCCTCACCAGGGTTGAAAGGCGATAAACACTGGTATGGTTCTCAGCTCCTGAAACCTGATTCCGGTTTGTTCCTCATTTAAGTGGTTATTGAGAAATGGGATTACTGTGGTGGGCTTGTCCGCCTGGCAAACAAGCTCACTAATGGTAATCTGACAATTTCAACAGGACAAAGTGAAATCAATCAGTCAAATGAATCAACCAAATTCTAATTTTTTATGCAACGTACAGAAAGCCCGATCGCGTAACTGCTTCCGTCCCTTTTAACATTGCTTTCGTTGTAGTTCATGCGGCGGAGCCATGCGTTTAAGTTATCACTCCCGGTAGCACTCCACCAGTAGCCCGTGGATCCGATGCCATTGAAAATGCCATTAGTGCCACGGTGGCCGCCGGGAAGGGCTGTAAAGCCTGTTTCGTTTGTTGCAACCGCGTAAGAACTGTTCCAATGTATGTTGTATAATTCTTTAAGCTTATCTCCCGCAACACCCTCACCTTTTAAATAATTGGTTAATTCGGTCCATTCTGCATCGGAGGGCACGTGCCAACCTTCAGGTGCAAGTTTTCCGGTATTCACAGCATGCCAATTGTACAAACACCCATAGGTGGCTATGGTATCAAGATTTGCGGTATTGTTGTAATTACAATATGCACCATCAGTTAATCTCTAACCTGGAAATTAACACGTATTAGTTGATAAGTTCTCGCTGAAACCCTTGACACGGGGCGGGTTTTCGTTTTATCTTTGTAATACGTAGCCACGTATTATATGAAGACAACAAACCACCCACAGTGGGCAT
>JAEUTG010000023.1 GCA_016788045.1 Bacteroidales bacterium | reverse complement strand
CAAAGACAAGACCATCCAGCTCAACGTACGCAACTACGAAGCCGGAGCTTACCTGATTAAATTCATTACCAACTCAGGCGAAAGCTTCACCAGAAAAGTTGCTGTAACCCACTAATCGTTCAATCGATCTCTCTGTAAAGGAGCGCCGGAAGGCGCCCCTTTTTTCGTGCCGGCTTTAAAACTCAAACAGCCAGTCTGCTGGGAAAATGATAACTTTGCACGCGGAACAACAATTTCAGATCAACCATGCTATCCATCAACAACCTGTCAGTTTATTTCACCGGAAAGTATCTGTTTGAAGATGTAAGCTTTCTGATTACCGAGCGCGACAGGGTAGGCCTGGTTGGGAAAAACGGAGCTGGCAAGACAACCCTGATGCGGATCATTGTTGGTGAGCAACAACCGGAAGCCGGTTCCATCTCCAAACCCGGCGACCTGCTGATCGGTTATCTTCCGCAGGAAGTGGTCACCACAGGCGCAGGCTCTGTTTTTGATGAAACCATGCGTGCCTTCGACGCCTTACTTAAAATAAAGAAGGAGGCAGAAAGTCTGAGTGAAGAAATTACCCGGCGTGATGATTATCATAGCCCCGGCTACCTGAAGTTAATTGAGCGCCTGAACGAGTGCAACGAGCACTTCAGCATTGCCGGAGGAAACCAGATGGAGGGCGAAACCGAGAAAGTCCTTACCGGTCTTGGTTTCAAAGCTTCTGATTTTTCACGCAAACTGAACGAGTTCAGCGGTGGGTGGCGTATGCGGGTGGAACTCGCCAAACTCCTCCTGCAAAGGCCCGGGCTGCTGTTGCTCGACGAGCCCACAAACCACCTGGATATTGAGTCCATCCAGTGGCTTGAAGATTACCTGCAATCCTTCAGGGGTGCGGTAGTGGTGGTTTCACACGACCGGGCTTTTCTCGACAATGTCACCAACAGAACCATCGAAATTTCCCTGGGCAGAATTTATGATTTCAGGACTTCCTATTCGGAGTATGTCAGGCTCAGAAGTGAAATGCAGGAACAGCAACAAGCTGCCTTTAACAATCAGCAACGCCAGCTGGCAGACATAGAACGTTTTATCGAACGATTCCGGTATAAAGCCACCAAAGCCAGACAAGTGCAGTCGAAGCAGAAGATGCTTGAAAAAATCGAACGGGTTGAGGTGGATGATCTGGATAAGTCGGCAATACATTTCAGGTTTCCACCGGCGCCTTCGTCGGGAAAAATCGTCATTGAAGCCAACGGGCTTGAGAAGAAATACGGATCGAAGGTGGTTTTCAGCAAGGTTGATTTCGCTATCGAACGTAACGATTTTGTGGCATTTGTTGGTAAAAACGGAGAGGGGAAGACTACCCTGGCCAAAATTATCACCGAAGGGCTGGAGCATACCGGTGAATGCAAGGCCGGTCACAATGTGATTATCGGTTATTATGCACAGAATCAGGCCGATCTGCTGAATCCCGATAAAACGGTTTTTCAGACCATCGACGATGTAGCGGTGGGTGAAATCAGGCCCAAAGTTCGGAACATCCTCGGAAGTTTTCTTTTCAGTGGTGAAGACATCGAGAAGAAGGTGAAGGTGTTGTCGGGAGGTGAAAAGTCAAGGCTGGCCCTGGCCCGCCTGCTGCTGTCGCCGGTGAACCTTCTGGTGCTTGACGAGCCGACCAACCACCTCGATATGATGTCGAAGGACATTCTGAAAAATGCCCTGCTGATGTACGATGGCACCCTCATCGTGGTTTCGCACGACAGGGATTTCCTGCAGGGACTCACCGACAAGGTTTTTGAATTCCGCGATGGAAGCGTGAAGCAGCACATCGGCGATATTTACGATTTTCTTGAGAAAAGAAGACTGGCCAACCTCGATCAGCTTAACCTGCAACGTCAGCTCAATGCCAGAGCAGGGGAGGCTGATAACAATACCTCAGCCCAGAAACAGCAGTATGAAAAGAGAAAACTGCTGGATAAGGAACTCCGGAAAATCACAAGCCGCATCGAAAAATCGGAAACCGAAATACATCGATTAGAAACCGGGATTGCCACCCTGGATGCCTGTCTGGCCAATCCCGACAAGCATATGGCCGCCATCGCTGATGGAAGTATCTATAAGCAGTATGAGCAGCTGAAGGCACAACTGAAAGCGGAGATGGACAACTGGGAGTTGCTGCATCTGGAGCTTGAAGAGGCTAAAAACAGTCAGGCTTCGGCTGAATAATCAGAATTTGCGGTTAAGCATGCGGTCGGCAAGCTCCAGCAACGGGGCCTTCTGTTCATCGCTGCAGCGGATGTCGTTGAGGAATCCGATGGCTTTGTTATAATACCGGAGAACAGCCTGTTCAGTTTCGTTTTTTACCCCCATTTCGGTAAATATCTCAAGCACCCTGGCCACCTTGTCTTCGTTGTTCAGGTTACGTAAACTGTAGAACTCAACGAGTTGATGAGCAGTTGCGGCATCTGCGTTCTCCAGGGCCTTCAGGTAGAGGTAGGTTTTTTTATTGGCAGCAATATCGCCCCCTGTTTTCTTGCCAAAGAGTTCTTCATCGCCAAAGGCATCGAGCAGATCGTCCTGCAGCTGAAAGGCAATGCCCAGGTTTTCACCGAAATGGTAGATCCGCTCACAGTCTTCATCGGAGGCACCAGCCACCAGCGCCCCGATCTTCAGGCTGGCTGCCAGCAACACAGCTGTTTTCAGGCGGATCATGTTGATGTATCCCTCAATGCTTACCTGATCGGAATCTTCAAAATCGATGTCGTATTGTTGTCCTTCGCAGACTTCAATGGCTGTTTTGGTAAATACCTTCATCAGTTGCGGTAGCAGCTCAGGGTCTGATTTTGCGAGTTCACCGTAGGCTACGGCAAACATGGTATCACCTGAAAGGATGGCCGTGTTGATGTTCCACTTTTTGTAAACGGTTTCACGGCCACGGCGCAAGGGTGCCTGATCGATGATGTCGTCGTGCAGCAGGGTAAAATTGTGGAAGATCTCTATGGCAGTGGCAGCCGGCAATGCCTTGTCGGGGTCACCGCCAAATACCCCGGCAGAAATCAGCGTCAGTAGAGGGCGTATGCGTTTGCCACCCTGCTCAAGGGTATAGCTGATGGGTTGATAAAGTCCTGAAGGTTCGGTATAAATGGGCAGCTTTCTGAGGGCTGTCGCTATTTTTTCGTGTAGTACTTCTGTTTGCGGCATTCCTTATTTTTCTAAGAAATATGCATCAGGTATTCGCCGTAACCACTCTTGATCAGTGGCTGGGCAAGCAGATGCAACTGTTCCTTGTTTATATAACCCATGCGGTAGGCAACCTCTTCGATACAACCGATCTTCAGTCCCTGACGGGTTTCAATTACTTCAACAAACTGTGAAGCCTGGGTAAGGGATGAGAAGGTTCCCGTATCCAGCCAGGCTGTACCACGGCTCATTACTTTTACCTTTAACAGACCTTTTTCAAGGTAGTAACGGTTTACATCGGTTATTTCGTATTCGCCCCTGGCACTGGGTTTGATGTTGCGGGCTACTTCAACCACCGAGTTGTCGTAGAAATATAAACCCGGAACCGCGTAATTTGATTTGGGTTGTTTCGGTTTTTCTTCAATGGATATGGCCGTGCCGCTGTTGTCGAACTCAACCACCCCGTAACGCTCAGGATCTGAAACGTGGTAGGCAAACACAATCCCGCCACTGGGTTTGTGACACTCATTCAGGAGGTTCTGCAGGCCGGAACTGTAAAAGATATTGTCACCGAGGATCAGCGCTGCATCATCGTTGCCGATAAACGGAGCGCCAATAACAAAGGCCTGTGCCAGCCCGTTGGGGACATGTTGCACGGCATAGCTGAACCGGCAGCCCAGTGATCTGCCATCCCCGAGCAGCTTTTCAAAATTGGGCAGGTCGTGGGGTGTGGAAATGATCAGGATTTCGTTGATACCGGCCATCATCAGTACCGACAGGGGGTAGTAGATCATGGGCTTGTCGTAAATGGGCATCAGCTGTTTGCTCACCGCCAGGGTGAGGGGGTGAAGCCGCGTTCCGGATCCTCCGGCAAGAATAATTCCTTTCATGGGTTGCAGGGTTTTATCAGACAAAAATGGTTAAAAGGCAAACTTTCAAGGATTTCATACAAAAACACAAGAACTTCCTGGTTGCCTCATATATGGTTAATGCCGGATTTGCCAGGTTGTAATCCCTTATATTGTTACATCATCTTTATCTGCTTCCGGATCGGATTCCGTATCCTCACCATCGTAAACCTCAATAAGGGGTTCCGATGCGAATGCCTTGGTAACCACGTACTTGTCGAGTACCAGAAGCAGCGAAGGCAACACCATGATGTTGAAGAACATGGCGATAAAAAGGGTGGTTGACACGAGCATACCAAGTGCCTGGGTGCCGCCGAATTCAGATACCATGAACACACTGAATCCGAGTACCAGCACAATGGAGGTATAAATCATACTGAAGCCGGCTTCACGCAGGGCATTGATGGTCGACAACCGGATATCGTTGCCCGTAATCTTCAGTTCGTGCCGGTAGCGCGACAGGTATTGTATGGCATTGTCGACAGAGATGCCCAGCGCGATGCTGAATACGATGATGGTGGATGGTTTCACGGGGACCCCGGTAAAACCCATGATGGCTGCCGTAATGATCAGTGGGATGATGTTGGGCAGCATCGAGACCACGATCATGCGGAAACTCGAAAACATCAGGGCCATAAGCAGGGAGATAAAGCCAATGGCGATAAGCACACTTTCAAACAGGTGCTTGATGAGGAACTCGGTACCCCTGGTATAGACCACGCTGTTGCCGGTAATGCTCACATTGTACTTATCTGCAGGAAAGATCTCAGCTACTTTCGGCCGGATGGTGTCGAGCAGGCGATTCATCTCCCGGGTGCCGATATCGGCCATCTGAAAGCTCACCCTTGTAACCTGCTGGGTGCTGTCGACAAAGGAGTTGAGCAGTCCTTTCTGGCTTTTCGCATTGGTGGGGAAGTAGGAGAATACAAAATTCCTTTCCTGTGAGTTGGGAATCTCATACATGGCAGGATTCCCGTTGAAGTAGGCCTGTTTGGCAAATTTTGATAGCTCAGCAACACTGAGGGGCTTCGAGAATTCTTTGTTTTTGAGAACTTCGTTCTGCAGCTCTTCAATCCGTTCTATGGTTGAGAGTTTCATCACCCCCTTGGGCTTTTTGGTGTCGATGGAAATCTCAAACGGCATTACACCGCCAAACTGTGTTTCAAAAAACTTAAGGTCCTGATAAAGGACGCTGGTTTCAGAGATGTCGTCGACCACCTTGCCAGAGGTTTTCATCATCATCATGCCCCCGATACCTGCCAGCAGCGAAAGACCGGCGATGGCAAAGATCACTTTTCTGCGATACTGAATGTAGTAGATGATTTTTTCAAGAATGCCGCTGAAAATCCGGTTGTTGAGGTGTGCCAGGTGCTTCTCGGTTGGCGGTTTCATGTAACTGAAAAGAATGGGAAGCAACAAAATGCACAACAGGTATTCGAGCATGATGCTGATGGCGGCAATGATGCCAAACTCGCGGAGCAACTGATTGGAAACCAGTATGAAAGCGGCAAAGCCGGCGGCCGTGGCTGTATTTACCATCAGGGAAGCGAAACCAATACGCCGCACAACCCGCGACAAGGCCTTGATTTTGTTGCCATGGTTGCGGTATTCCCAGTGGTATTTATTCAGGATGTAGATGCAGTTTTCGATGGCAATCACCACAATGAGTGAGGGGATTACTCCGGTGAGTATACTGATCTTGTAACCGAAAATGCCGATCAGACCCAGGGTGAAGATGATGCTGATGGCAACCACCACCAGCGAACTGATCACCACCTTTAACGATCTGAAAAAGAGGAACAGGATAACTGCGGCGATGCCGATAGAAAGGAAAATAAAGAGAAAGAGCTCGCTCTTGATTTTCCGGGTCATCACTGTGCGGATGTATGGCATGCCTGAATAGTGCAGCTCGTGCCCTGTTTTTGCGGTATAGGATTGGGCACAGGCTACGATGTTGTCGGTAACCACCAGCCGTTGCTTATCGTTGATTTTGTTTTTGTCGAGGGTAACGGCAAGCAGGTAGGCATGCGTTTCGGGGTTAAAGAGTAAACCCTGATAGAAGAGCATCCCCTTCAGTCTGCTTTTAACGGAATCAGCGTCGGCCTGGGTTTGCGGGCGCTCTGTAACTACGGGAAGGAACTCGAATTTTCGCAGGCTGTCGTTCTTCACGATGTTCATGGCCCGGGTGATAGAGGTAACCCCGGCAACGCCATCTACTTTGGCCATGTCTTCCGACAGATCGTACCAGGCGGTAAGTTCATCGAGCCGGAACATATCGCGGTTCTGCAACCCGATTACGATCACACTGCCATCTTCGCCAAACCGTTTTTTAAAGGCATCGTATTCTATGATCGCCGAGTCGGTTGTCGGCAGCATACGGACGCCATCGTACGAAAGTTTTACCCCAAGCCCCTGCCAGGCCATCAATACGGTTAAAATTCCGATAACTACCAGAATACCAGGCCTGTTTCTCAGAATCAACCGCACCAGCAAATTCCACATATCCTGCTGTTTAATGCTTAAGTTGAAAGAGGGCGAAGTTACGACAATTAAAGGGAATGCGCGGCAATGGCTTAAGAATTCTTAACACTGAGGGTTAAAATTGTTGCTAACTTTGCTCTGAAAAACATCTGACTATGAAGCCGAACGTTCTTTTTCTGGATACCACCCATCCCAGCCTCGCCGAAGGTCTTGAAGCACTGGGATTTGACTGTTCACATGTACCGGCGCTCCGGCGTGAGGAGATTCTGCCTCTGCTGGGCGATTGCGAGGGAATCATTGTGCGTAGTAAGATCAGGCTTGACCGCGAGGCACTTGATCAGGCAGGCAGGCTGAAGTTTATCGGCAGGGTTGGGGCAGGTATGGAGAACATCGATCAGGCTTATGCCGAATCAAAGGGAATTGTTTGCCTCAATGCTCCCGAAGGCAACCGCGACGCCGTGGGAGAACAGGCCATAGGCATGCTGCTTGTGCTCTTCAACCACCTGCGCAGAGCCGATCGGGAGGTGAGACAGGGCATCTGGATACGCGAAGGCAACCGCGGAACCGAAATCGGTGGTAAAACCATCGCCATCATCGGTTACGGAAATATGGGCAGTGCTTTCGCCGAAAAGCTGAGCGGTTTCGGAGCCGAAGTAATTGCCTACGACAAATACAAGACAGGGTACAGCGAAATGTTTGTCAGGGAGGTGACCATGGAAACCGTATTCCAGGAAGCCGATGTGGTAAGCCTGCACGTCCCGCTCACGGATGAAACCCTCGGTCTGGTAAACCGCGAATGGCTGAGCCGTTTCAGAAAACCAATCACCGTGATCAATACCTCCCGGGGTCAGTGCCTCGATACCGCTGCCCTGATGGATGCCATCGACGAAGGAAAAGTGGTTGGAGCAGCCCTTGATGTGCTTGAGTACGAAAAGCTCTCCTTTGAGAACCTGGAGTCAGAAAGCCTTCCCGAACCTTTCAGGCGCCTGATCAATTGCGATAAAGTGGTTTTGTCCCCGCACATTGCCGGCTGGACACACGAATCGAATGTTAAAATGGCAAAAATTCTGGTAGAAAAAATTAAAAAAATATGGCAGGGTTAGAAAATGCCCTGATAAATCGTATGTAGGGACGTTGCATGCAACGTCCCTACATACGATTTAAAATGAATATCCTACCAATTCAGGATTCTCCTGAAATCATAATTTTCCGGATCCGGAACATATTTCTTCGCGGCTTCGTAATCGGCCGGTTCGATGTACTGCAGGCTGTCTTCGAAGACCATTTTCGATTTCTGGCCGTCCATATTCACCAGCCTCGGTTTTACCTTGCCGTTTTCATCTTCCACATCCTTGAGGTAAAGCGGACTGATGTCGCCGTTGGGACCGCTCACCACCATACAGCTGGTGAGTCCCTGATCGAAAAGGTGTTTCACGCCAATGCCCATGAGTGCACAGTAAAGCATATCGAAGGCAATCGGTTGCACACAGCGCAGTTCGTAACCCAATTCCACGGGACGGCTTTTCACCTTCAGGCCAAGTTCTTTGTTGCGTTGCTGAAGCAGGGTGTTGAAAATGTGACCTTTGCTGACATTGCCCAGCTCAGGATGGCCATGATCGTCGAAGGTGAACTGAATGCCTGAGGAGGTGATTTCTTCGTCGGTCATGAAGTGGAACACCCCTTCGCTGATGATGGCAACACCATAGCTGATGCCCAGGATGTTGCGTTTGATCATCGATGAGATCACCAGCCTGAGGATGCGGTCGAAGGTAACTTCGGCTTTGTTGAACATTTCCGGGATGATGATCATGGGATAATGGCAGGCAGCACCGATACCAAAGGCGAGGTGGCCGGCTTCGCGTCCCATGGCTGAAACCACAAACCAGTTTCCGCTGGTGCGGGCATCTTCGTAAACGGTGGTGGCTAAACGCACCCCTTCCTGTTTGGCACTCTGGTATCCGAAAGTAGGGATGCCATCGGGCAGGGGAAGGTCGTTGTCGATGGTTTTGGGAACGTGGATGTTCTGAATCTTTATATTGTTGGCAGCCAGAAACTTCGAAATCCGGTTGGCGGTAGAGGCGGTATCATCGCCTCCGATGGTGACCAGCAGTTTAACGTCGTTGTTGACGAAAAAACCGGTGTTGAAGTCGGCATCTTTGGGTTTGTGGCGACTCATGATCAGGAAGGAACCACCCTGGTTGTGCATGCGGTCGGCCATGGCGAAATCAATCTCCATCATATTGGGCTTGTCGGTGAAGAGGGTTTTGTACCCCTCGTGCAGTCCGATGACGCGGTAACCGTCTTTGATAAAAACTTTGGCAACCGAAGCAATTACAGAGTTAATACCGGGAGCGGGACCGCCGCCTGCCAGAATCGCTATAGAACCTTTCATAGTATGATTGTTTGATGTGTTGTTTCAGCTTTTCAGCCTGGGTTACAGGTGAAGCGCAAATTTAGAAAGTTTTGTGGTTATATGATAAGGATAGATTGTCAATCGTTGCCGGAATCAGGCCAATGTCGGAATAATTATTTCTTACCGAATCTTTTTCTGGAAATCGCTTGTATAAGAAGTGATAACTTGCAAAGAGTTAAAATTGAATAATGAATAAATTCCAACTTCAAATCTATTGATAATCAAAATGATAAAGACTTGATAGACCATTGTACAAAGGATGGCTTTGCTCTGATTGATTTATAGCCCGACACCTCCTGTTATGTCCCGATAAAACAACGGACTGTTACCACTCTTATAAATCGGAACCATTCTATACTGGTTGTTTTCTGTCATTTATTATCAGAGACGATTGCTTTCGGGATCAAAATGATTTACTTTTGTTGATGATATATCATTCAATCTTTCTATTGATTCTGGATTTCCATTATATTCCTGATGAGGATTTGTGTAGTAAGTTAGAAGCAGGACAATAGGATAGGGGGGATCCATTAGATAGTAGGTTTCATTGGTTTAAAATCAGCCTGAATAGATTTACCTTAACCCAATAATTACGCGTTATTACTAACCTTTAAAACACAAAGTTATGATAATCAATCAATTACCCCCCCCCCTCCCCCCAGCGATTTGTATCTGAGTCGTGGAAATCAGGAAGGATAGAACTTGCGGTTCTTTTCATCTTTCTAAATTTAACAATGATTGGAGAAGTAAAAGCCCAACTGCAGACATACCTTAATGGTGCAACACCTGCCACTACATTTCAATCTATTGAGAATAAGATGTTACCGTATCTTGACAGTCTTAAGTTGGTTACCGATAGTGCCGTGTATTATTCCGGTTCAGGAGAGTATAAACCGTATCAAAAATTCCGTAAAATCTGGGGGCCACGCATAGGTACCAACGGCACGTTTGGAAGCTTTTACAGTGCACAGGCAAACTTTTACAACGAACTTCAGTCAAACTATAATTACATTACCGAGGCCAAATGGTCAGAGCTTGGGCCAAAAAAGCTTAACTTTATTCAGGGTAGTACCGGAATTGGACCGGTTGAAGCCATTACCTTTTTTGATAATGGCACTGTAGAGTCAACCCGATATATGTTGGCATCTTCACTGATGGGTGGTTTATTTTTTTCAGAGAATTATGGTGAAACATGGGTGAATGGAGGTACTGATGTCGATCCCTGGGTTCAATCGGGCTGTAGTTGGGCAGTATTTCATCCAACAGATTACAACACCTGGTTTGCTTCTTCTAGTGGAAACGGAACCTCTGGGCAATCTTTGTGGATTGGGAACGGTGGAATCTACAGGACAACAAACAAAGGTGAAGATTGGGTCCAGATTGCAAATCATGTTGATTTGAATGGACACATTACCACAATCTATAAACTTTTAATTGACCCTGCTGACACAAATGTACTTTTTGCTGCTACTTCAAGAGGCATATTCCGAACCACAAATTGTAATGCAGTTGCAACACCTGAAAATCCTGACCCTGTAATTTGGCAGAAAGTATGTGATTATTTTTCTTACGATCTTGAAATGAAACCCGGTGACCATAACGTTCTCTATGCTGCCTGCTATACAGACGCATCTAATGGTTGGCAATTATGGCGTTCGGTGGATAATGGATTGCATTTTTATTCCATGCCAGCTCAGCCAGGTTTTGTTGCCGATAGTGATCCTAAAAAAAGTAGTTTTACCATTGAGGTTTCAAAAGCTAAACCTGACTTCTTGTATGCCGATGTGCGACTAAGTAATAACCACTCATTCTATTATTACGATTTTTCAGTAAATACAAACTGGATCACCATTAAAACCGGGGTTTCTTCTGCAATGGGCTGGGGGCATGGTTTTGGAGTTGATCAGGCTGTGAATGGCGAGCGACTAATTGTATGTGGTGGTGTTGGAAGTATTAGATTAACCGGTTTTTATTTAGATGGTTCTTCGTTACCAGTTGGCTATCCTGTGCACGTAGATGCGGAAGATGTTGTATTCCATCCTTACAATGCGAATGAGGTGTGGAGTTGCACTCATGGCGGGGTTGAAAAATCGGTAAATGGGGGCCAGACCTGGCTGCCAAAATACGAGGGACTCGGGGTGGCTATGGTGGAACAGATGGCAACTGCTTATACCGACCCTGGTTTGATGCTTATTGGCTTGATGCATGATGGTGTACAGCTTACCCAGACGCCTTATCAAAAGGACTGGAATCCGGATTGGGAGTTTCTACGGGGTTTCAATGTAGATGGTATGATGCCTTTAATTGATCATAAAAATCCACAGCATATGTGGGGGTCAGGCCAATGGGGAATGTGGTTATATTCAGCGAATGGATTTGACACAGTTTCAAATATTTCATATAAACCAACTTATTGGGAAACAAGGGGTGTTTTAAATAAGAGTAATCCCGATATTTTCTATAGAAATGGCATTAGAACTGGTTCATGTGAAGATGTTACAAGGTCATCAAATATGAATTCTGTTGGTCAGTATGATAAAAACGACTATATCTCTGATTTTAAAGCAGCTATTCCCAATGCTTATTACCTTAATATACTTGGATTGAAAACTTCATTTTCTAACCCAGATTACCTTGTCGCTATGTTTTGTACTAAGGTTGATCCAAATAATGAGAATGAAATCGCTGTTTTCCACATTTTTAGAACAACCAATGCAAATGCAGAAGCATCGGCTGTAACCTGGAGTGAGTTAACAATTCCAAGGACCTCCAGTATATCAGGAATAGAATTTGATCCGAACAATCCGGATATTATCTATTTGAGCTATTCAAAATCGGCAAACGATATTGCCTCAGAACGAATGATATATAAGATAGATTATACCAATCCGAACTTACCTGACACAACAGATATTACGAAAAACCTTCCTGTTGTTCCTTCTTATGATAACTCAATTGCAGTGCAGCGAGGGAGCAATGGAGGTTTATACTTTGCCACAGAATTTGGCGTATTCTATACGGACAACGATCTGCTTCAGCAAGCCGGCAATGAATGGAGACTGGTTGGAAAAGAGCTTCCCCATGTTATACCTCATGGCCTTGAGTTAAATTATGTGAGCAATACACTGCGTGTCGGAACTTACGGCCGTGGCGTATGGGAAATCCCATTACCGTGTATTAACAATGCTGATCCTCTTTTAATTACTCAAAATACCACCTGGGATTCATATATGAGACTTGACAGGAGTGTGAAAGTCGGCTATATGACCACCCTTACAATTACTGAAAATGCACGGATTGCCATGCCTGCAGACGCCAAAATAATTGTTGAACCAGGCGGCAAGCTGATTGTAAATGGAGGTACTATTACCAGCGGATGCGACTACCCCTGGCAAGGCATCGAAGTTTGGGGCAACTCGGCCCAACATCAGTGGCCCAACAGCAACGGCACCTATATGCAAGGATATGTTGAACTCAACGATGCCACAATTGAAAATGCTATTTGTGCCCTGAGCTTATGGAAACCAGGGGATTACAGCAAGACAGGCGGTATGGTTTTCGCTACCAATACAGTGTTCAGGAATAATGAAAAATCAGCACATGCGCTGCTATACCGGAATTTTCACCCGGTAAACGGTAAAGAAATGGAGTATAATTCCTGGTTCAATAACTGTACCTTCGAAATTACAGAGGATTATTTCGGAATACACAGATTTTACAAACATGTGGACCTTAACCAGGTAAATGGCATTAAGTTCAGGGGTTGCGATTTTAGTGTATCGTCTGAGGCACCGGCCATTGCTGATTTTAACCAGGCCATTGCTGGCTACAACGCCGGGTTTAAGGTAGAGGCTATCTGCAATTCTATGACCCTACCTTGCCCTGAAAACGAATATGACCGAAGCACTTTCACCGGATTTTATTCTGCAATTTATTCAGGTTCAGGGATGTTAAGCTCCTATCCATTCACCGTCAACCGGGCTGATTTTAATGGTAATTCCATTGGAATTGAAGTAAACGGGGTAACGCGACAGACCATCCTGTTCAATAATTTCAGTCTTGGGACTAACACCGGTGATGCAGCCGCCTGCACTACAGGCGCATCTTCTTTTGGCATTGATATGGCAGGCAGCAACAGCTTCATCATTGAAGAAAACACTTTTGCCAAGGACGCCGAAGCACCACAAGGATTGTACGTTGGTATAAGATGCAAAGACAGCAACACACCCATAGATGTAATTTACCGGAACAGCTTCAACGGCCTGAGTTATGGAAACCGTGCAGAAGGATTGAACAGAAGAGTGCCTGGTGACGACCAGAACGGACTTCAATTTATGTGCAACACCAGCCAGAACAATGCCATCGATTTTATTGTTGCTAAGACTAATAGCAATCTTAATCCAATGATTCATGGCTCACAGGGCTCGCTTAACCTGGAAGCAGGGAATACCTTTTCAGCAAACCCACTGACGGATGGGAATTTTAAAAATGAAGGTACGCAGTACGTAAATTATTTCTATCACACGAATCCCCCTGTTTACCATACGAGTATTTATGTAGTGCCGATTCAGATTTCTACAGCCAATACCTGCCCTTCCAACTACGGGGGGATTAATCCGAAAAGCATAGTTTTGAATGAAAGTCAGAAATTGCAGCGGGAAATTGATTTTGCAACGAACCTCGCAGATTTCAATAATGTTAAGGCGTTGTTTGACAATCTGAAAGACGGGGGTAACACTGAAGGGCTGAAAATGGAAGTAACGAGCAGCTGGCCTGAAGATATGTGGGAGCTCAGGGCAAAACTTCTTGGCGATTCTCCGCACCTTTCAGAAGAGGTGCTTAAAGCTGCCGCTGATAAAACCGATGTTCTTCCCGAATCAGTCCTTTTTGAAATTCTCTCGGCCAACCCTGATGAGTTGCGCAAGGAGTCGCTGATCGAATACCTCGAAAACAAGGAACAGCCACTGCCTGCGTACATGATTTCCATTTTAAAGCAATTGGCCGGTGGGATTACCTATAAGACCGTGCTGATGCAGGATATGGCCAGGTATGAAGGAGAAAAAACCAAAGCTGCCAACGACCTTATCCGTTCCTGTCTGAACGACACCTATATCGATTGGGAATACGTGCGCAACTGGTACGACAACCTGAACACACTGAATGCCGACTACGGGATTGTTGCGTCCTATATGACTGAGAAGAATTATAGTGCAGCAACAACCATGCTCGATATAATACCAGCTGTGCGCGAACTCGAAGGTAACGATCTGGAAGATTATACAGCCTGCAAAAACCTGCTTTTATGGCAGATTCAGCTTGAACAGCAAGGTGGTGATATTACCGGTTTAGATACCATCGCAATTAATATGCTACAGGAAACAGCCGAAGGCAGCACAGGGATGGCATCTTTAATGGCCAGGGCGATGCTTGAGTATGGTCAGGGTTATCATTTTGGCAAGTGTCTTCCTGAAGCTGATCATGCTTTATATAAAAGCGGAACCACAGGTTCAGGTAAATTTGATACTGGTGTTTCGGTAACAGCCAACCCCAATCCTGCACATTCCTGGGTAGCCTTTGATTACAGCTTGCCGGTAACGCTTCGTGCGGCTGAACTGTTTGTTACCGACATTCAGGGAAGATTGGTTGTTTCTTTTGCATTAACAGGCAGTCAGGGACAGCAGGTATGGGATACCCGCCATGTTGAAAAAGGGGTGTATGTATATACCCTAAAAGCAGGAACTGTAAGCAAACAGGGCAAACTTGTTATTCAATAATTATTATTCAGCAGGTCCATCCCGGGTTATTCGGGATGGTCCTTTTATTCTTATTGCAATGCGGCCTTTCGTTTTAAATATACTGTTTCTCCTTCTTACGCTCGATTACGGCTATGCCCAGAACAATAAAATAGTGTGGCAGCAATGCCTGGGTGATGATGAGGTAGCGTATTATTATTCCGCTACCCGCATTCAGGACGGGTATTTTCTCACATTAGGAATTAGTTCAGGAGAAGAGGCAACCAATTATCATGGAGATTCTGATATCTGGGTGTTGCGAACCGATACGCTGCACAATGTGCTGTGGGAAAAATGCTATGGCGGATCAGATACGGATGTTCCCATCCAAATTAAGCCCATCACCGATTCTACATTTTACATATTCGGCTTGACTACTTCTCTCGATGGGGATGTGCAGTCAGGTAACAATGGGCATAGTGAGGTGTGGGTGATAAAAATTAACGGGCAGGGCGATATATTTTGGGAACAAACGTATGGGTCGCCTTATAACGACATTATGAATGATCTCATTGTTACTCCCGATGGCGGTTTTGTGTTTGTTGACCGTATTGACAGCCCGGGCGGTGACATTACCCAGTTTTATGGCGCTTACGATGTGTGGATGTGCAAGTGCGATGCCGACGGCAACATACAATGGCAAAAAACCCTGGGTAGTGAAGGCCTCGATAACGGGGTGTCGCTGATCATTAACCGGCGCGGCAACATCATGATGGTGGGGCAGGTGCAGTATCACGGGGGCATGGTTACCTGCTACCCGCAGGGGGCTATTGGCAATGTATGGCTGGTAGAGCTCGATATGCAGGGCAATATCCTGTGGCAGGAATGTTATGGCGGAAGCGATTACGAAGCTGGCTTCAAAATTGTTGAAGCAGATGCCGGTTATATTTTTACAGGATTTACATATTCAAACGATGGAGATGTCAGCGGGCATCACGGCGAGGATGGTCTGGATGGAAAAACAGATATCTGGGTGGTGAAAATTGATACCCTCGGTGCCATTGTCTGGCAACGATGCCTTGGGGGAAGTGACTGGGATTACCCCGGTGCGGTTTTTACAACCAATGCAGGAGAAATCCTGGTTTTTGGTGATACTTATTCAAACGATGGTGATGTTTCCGGCAATCATTCACATCCGGGTTATGTAGATGTATGGCTTGCAAAGCTCGATTCTAATGGTACATTGACAGGTCAACAGTGTTTTGGTGGATTAATGGATGAATATCTGAACACACACTCGGTGTCGAAAATTAACGATTACCGGTATATTATAGCGAGTGAGGCTAAAATTGCCAACAACAACGATGTGCAATGCACGTTTCATGGGGGTAACCCACCTGAAGATGCCTGGTTTTTCGAGATCAAGGATTGCGGTTATTATGCCCCGGCCATTCCTTTGCAGCCCGAAGGGCCTGTATGGGTTTATACCTCTTTAACTTCGCAAAGCACCTACACCCTGCCGGCGGCGGCCAATTCAAACGGGTATGTATGGGAGCTTTCGCCAGCGACTGCCGGTACACTGTACTCCGATAGCACTACGGCTATTGTTACCTGGAGCAACACCTTCAAGGGCACAGCAGCAATCAGGGCCTTTAACTTCAATGATTGCGGCAGCAGCGCCTGGAGCGATACATTGTATGTGCATGTGGATACTACACTTTCAATTCACGAACCCTCAGCAATTGCTTTCAATGTTTATCCTAACCCCGCCGGTAATTTTGTTGTTTTTGAAATACAAAACGAAAATATACAAAGTTCAATTGTCATCTCCGATCTCACCGGCCGGCCGGTAGCCACGTTGCCGCTAACCGGCCAAAAAACGGTGTGGCAAACCGAAGGAGTAAAGCCAGGGGTATACTTGTACCGGTTGCAAACCGGGCAGGGAAGTGCCTGTGGTAAATTAATGGTTGCACCCTGGTAGGGCAGGTAAAAAGCTCAAAGCACAAAGTTAAAAGTCTTAAGCGACAACAGTTTGTGTGGAAGGCCTACTGCCTGACAAAAATGCCGTGCGCGGGCAGAGGGCTATAGAACACAACTCGTTAAAAGTTCATTATTCACGTTAAACACGTAAAACCATGAATACAACACAAAAAAAAACAAGCATCATTATTATGGTGTTTATGCTAATGGCCCCGGCATATATAAACGCCCAAACCTATATGCCGCTGCCCGATTCAAATGTACTATGGGAGAACTGGGAAGAAGCCAGTTATGGATGTAATTATCAAAAGGTTTACATTCCTGAAAGCAACCCCGATACCCTTATCAATGGACTTATATATCACAAATTATATTATCATGAAGTATCTACATCCGGCCCACCGCCAGATCCGGGAAATATTTCTTTTTTTGATTCTCTCTATTTTGGGGCGTTTCGACAGGACGATTCGGGTCGGGTTTATTTACGATATTATATTAACTATTTTGATCAGGAAGAGGTGTTGTATATGGATTTATCGGTTGAGCAGGGTGATACCGTAAAGCAACTTCCTTGCTTTTCTACTGCCCCGCAAGACCCCTTAACGGATTTGCGTGTTGATTCTGTTGATTATGTAAGCAATGGTCCGTATCTGCGGAAACGAATATTCTTAAGAAACCTTGCTCCATTTTTTCCTTGGGGTAATTACGATTTAGTATGGATAGAAGGGATTGGGAGTGTAAATTCAGGATTAATCAATGTTGTGGATAACGGGTATTCCAAATTTAATATTATGCATTGTATGAGTGTGTCTGACACAATTTTTTACCAGGGGTATTGGCAATCCTGGGATTTAGTTTACACTCAGGGTGTATGTGTTTTGCCATATACTACCGCAACACGCAAAGTTGAACCAGAAGTTCCTGTTGCCGTTTACCCGATACCTGCCAATGATTATGTTATTTTTGAACTAAACACGAATGACAGGAACGGCACCGTTGCCATCACCGATATCACCGGCCGGCTGGTAGCCACGTTGCCGTTAACCGGCCAAAAAACAGAATGGCAAACCGATGGGGTAAAGCCGGGGGTGTATTTGTACCGGCTTCAAGGCGGGCAGGGTTATACCAGTGGTAAATTAATGATTGTTAAATAGAAAGATACAGTCACGTTAAGATATAAAATAGAGTTAAGGCTACTGCCGGTTACTGCTTCGGTTTCAGGTACCGGTTGTAAAGCAGCAGCCCGATGATGGTGGCTACCCCTATCATACTGAAGATAAACCAGAGCAGTCCGGGGCGGTTCATCTCATCGACAAACCTCACGTAAAGTGTTGCACCGAGTATGCCGCCGATGCCGCTGCCGATCACCCCATACAGGAATGAGTACCCGAGGTAAAGCGCTTTTTTGTCGGGTGGGGCTATCAGCCCGATGTAGGAGATAAACTTGGGATGGGCCGTCATTTCACCGATGGAGAAGATGATGAGCCCCGCAACAAAAACCCATGCATAGGTGGAGATGGCCAGTATCCCCATGCCCAGAGTTCCGAGGGCGATGCCCGTAATCATGGTGGGCAGGGCCGGTGTCTTTTTAACGATGGAGGAAACCACCAGCTGGAGCGCGATGATGGCTCCGGCGTTGATTACGGTAACATGCTCAGCGTCGAACTTCCAGCCGGGGTTTTCGGTGAAGATACCGATCAGGCTGTTTACGGCCTTGTTTACCGGGCTCATGTCCATGTAATCTTTCAGGTACCAGAGTACGGTGTCGAACATCTGGAAGTATAGAATCCAGAACCCGCTGTAGATCACAATCATCAGCACAAAGCGGTAATCTTTGAGTACCAGCAGGATGCCTTTCAGCACTTCTGAAAGTGGTTTGGTGCTCGCCGGCCGGGGAGGTTCTTTATAGACAAACAGGTTTAACAACAGCATGGAGCCGGTGCCGACGGCTGCCATGATAAAAATGTAATTCCAGCCGATGCCTTTGAGGTAAGGCACCAGAATCAGCGGAAAGATAAAGGCCCCGAGGTTGATCGACCAGTAGAATATGCCGAACCCGAGCCCTGAATTGCTTTCGTCGGTTACGCGGGCGATGGTTCCTGAAATAATGGGCTTGAAGAAACCCGCGCCCACCGCCATCAGGATCAGGCTGAGGAAAACCAGGCTGTAGGTAGTGGAGAGGCTGGTGAGGAAATAGCCGGTACTCATCACGGCAAAGGCCATCATAAGGGTACGACGGTAGCCAAAGCGGTCGGCGATGGCCCCCGAAAGGATGGGAAGCAGATAGAGCAGGGGGGTGATGGTACTCTTGATCACCCCGACCCCTTCTTTGGAGAAGCCCAGGCCACCATCCGAGGTTGACATCACCAGGTAAACCGACAACACCGACATAACTCCGTAATAAGATCCACGTTCAAAGAATTCCATCACAATGACGGTCCAGAAGTTTCGTGGGAATGATTTGTATCCAGAGGTTGATTCAGTGGTCCCGGCCATGATTTTTCAGATTGATGCAGGCAAAAATAGGCATTTACAATTACACCTTAAGTTGAGTTTCATTATGCATATCATTATTGTCAGGTTAAAGAAAAAAAACCTTGACACCAAAACCCCAAGCCACCAACCTGTCTGCTTGACGCAGTCAGGCAGGAATCGTTCTAAATCAGATAATTAAGTTGGTGATTTTTAGTGATTTCGTGTATTGGTGTCAAAAAAAAGAAAGTAAGGTACCTGTTTTGAATAATGGCTGTAATCCAGTATTATCAATGAGTTCAAAGGGAAACAATTATTTTCCCCTGACAACAATGTATGCATATACCATCCGTAACAGATAACATTCAAAATATCAGGCTATTATGGTTTATCCGGAATCTCTGTAAGGTATTATTATTTGTTTGTGTGGTGGTTACAGCTAAAATAGATCTGAATGTTGTTCCCGGCTTATTAACCATAATCAACAGGTTTCTTTTTAGTATCTTTGTAATATGCGATTGACAAACGAACAGGTATCCATTATCAGCAGCACAGCACGTAGCATTTTCGGGGATTCTGTGCAGGTGTTGCTTTTTGGTTCGCGTATCAGCGACACCCGCAGGGGAGGGGATATTGATCTGCTTGTGCAATCAGCAGACCATACCACGTTGAACCTTTCAAACAAGCTTGTTTTTATCGTAGAGCTCAAGAAAAGGCTTGGCGACCAGAAGATCGACGTTTTGCTCTCGCGGGTTGATGAAGATGGTTCTGCGGTAATTCAGACTGCCAGAAAAACGGGGATTGCATTATGCTGAAGCAGGAATTGTTACTCAGAATTTCACAATCGGCGCAGACCTGCGCAATTCACCATAGTCGGATGATGTTTGCCTGGGATCAGTTGAGAGAGGTCTTTCCTCTTGATGAAAACAGTTACAAAAACCTGGCTTCAACCCAGATCAGTTATTGTGATCAGCTGATCTACAGGTTTTCGAAGCTACAGGATGCCATCGGGAATTAAGTGTTCCGTAACATTCTGGAAGGTCTCGGAGAGGATCAGGAAGAACTTCCCTTTATTGATATAGTTCTGCGGCTTGAAAAACTACATGTTATTGAGAGTCATCTTGAATGGCTTCAACTAAGGGAAGTAAGGAATCTCGTAACGCACGGATACCCGTTTAATACAGAGGAAATAATCGAAGGCTTGAACCTCATTATGGAAAAAGTGCTGATCCTCTCTCAGATATGGCTAAAGCTTCAGGAATTCATCAAGATGAGGTTTAGTATCTGAATAAATACCTGATCAAAGCCATTTTTGTCCGGTTAAAGTAAGAGAAACATTGACACCAAAACACAAAGCCACCAACCTGTCTGCTTGACGCAGTCAGGCAGGAATCGCTCTAAATCAGATAAATAAATTGGTGATTTCGTGTCTTGGTGTCAAAAAAAGATAGTAAGGCACCTGTTTTGAATAATGGCTGTAATCCAGAATTATCAATCGTTCAAAGGAAATCAATTATTTTCCCCGGACACTATTGGATCAAAGCAGTAAAATCAAAGTTTTCGTAGCTTATCCTGAGCAATCACTCCGGTTGACACGGGCTGCAAGGAGTTAACTGATGGTGTATAAAACTTGATCATTAATCCCGGAACCGAAACTGATATCCCGCAAAGAAAAACCGTTTAACCATTTACCCGTATTGTTGGCCGGCAAACCCGTGGCATGCTACTCAGTTTTCTGTTTTGGGGGCCTGCCGCGTTTTTTTACCAGTTGATCTGCCGCAGGTTCTTCAACTGGCACCAGTGTTTCTGCAGTATCTGCCGGTTTGTTTTTTGACTGCTGCTCAACAATCATTTGTATGGTAAGCCGGCTTTTCTGTTCGAGCAGTACATTGCGTTTGTTAACCAGCTGATCGATGGTTTTCTGATCGTAGTAGCGGATGGTGACCAGCTCGGTGTTGTCGTTGTATTTTACCCTGAAATCGCCGCTCAGTGCCGACAGTAACCGGTTGAGTTTTTCGGGCTGGTTGTCGATGCAAATGGAAAAGCTGATGGCTGAGTTCTGCATCAGGTTGATGCGGATACCCATGTGGGCCAGCAGTCCGAAGATGGTGTGCAGCCCGTCCTCGGCTATAAACGAAAAGTCCTTCGGAGAAATGCTCAGCAGCACCTGATTGGGTTTTACGATGAAGCTGGGGATGTGTTTGTCTGTCTTCTCGGGGACATGAATCAGGGTGCCGGTTTCTTTAGGATGTTCAAAGGATTTTACCCAGAGGGGGATGCTTTTGTTCTGCAGCGGCTGTATGGTTTTGGGGTGGATAACCGAGGCGCCGAAATAAGCCAGTTCAATGGCATCGCGGTAGGTTATCCGGCTGAGCTTTACCGTATTTCTGAATAAATGGGGGTCGGCATTCATCACGCCCGGCACATCTTTCCAGATGATCATTTCCTTGGCATCCAGGGCAAAAGCGAAGATGGCGGCACTGAAATCAGATCCTTCGCGGCCGAGGGTTACCGGATGCCCGTTGAGACTGCTGCCGATAAAACCCTGGGTAATGGTAAGCAACCCGGCCGGGCCCGAAACATTCTCCGAAAAAGCAGAAACAATGCGTTTGGTGGTTTCATCCCACTGTACCCGTCCGTTGCGGAACGATTCGTCGGTAATCACCAGGTTGCGTGCATCCAGCAGGCGGTTGTAGAGTCCGTCCTGTTTAAGGTAGGCGCTCACGATGGCGGCAGAGAGCAGTTCGCCGAAAGGCACAAGCATATCGTAAGCCGAATCGTACAATACGGGCGGTTCGGCCTGAAGCATCCTGCGGAGTTCAGCAAAAAGCGGCTGGGTGGTTTTGTGAGCATCGCTAAGCAGTTCCTCGGCAATAAGCTGGTGAAATTTCTCAACCTCGTCGAGCAGCTCAAAAGCAACCATATCCTGTTTTACCCATGCCTCGGTGAGTTTCTCCAGGGCATTGGTGGTTTTGCCCATGGCCGAGAATATCACACACAGGGGTTCACCCTGGTACATCGACAATATCTTCCTCACATTTACCACAGAGGCTGCATCCTTCACAGAAGCACCACCGAATTTGAAAACTTTCATACCCGTTCGTTTGATAGAACAAATTTAATACATTTGGTTAGAATTGTATACACTGATCTTTAACCAGGCTGAGGCTGACATTTTTCAGGCATTGCTGAGGCAGAAGGTGTGCCCGGGGCACCCGCCTGCAGGGGCTTTCTTTATCAGAAAGTGTATTACAACCTCCAAAATCTGAAATGTTATGAAGACACTGATTGAGTTTATCAACGACAAGCAGGCTGATTTTCCCTATGCCAGCGGAGAATTTACCCGATTGCTCAACGACATCGGCATTGCTGCCAAACTGGTGAACCGCGAAATCAACAAAGCGGGGCTGGCCGACATCAACGGCTATTTCGGGACGCAGAATGTGCAGGGTGAAGACCAGAAGAAGCTGGATGTGTTCGCCAACGACTGCTTCCTGGCCGCCATGCGGCATGGTGGCATGGTTTGCGCTGTTGCCTCCGAAGAGAACGATGAACTCTACACCTACGACAGTGCCTTCTCACAAAAAGGGAAGTATGTGGTGGCCATGGATCCGCTGGATGGCTCTTCCAACATCGAAGTGAACGTACCCATAGGAACCATCTTCTCCATTTACCGGCGTATCAGCGATTCAGGCTCAGGTACGGTCAACGACCTGCTCCAGCAGGGGAACAGGCAGATTGCCGCCGGTTATGTGATCTATGGTTCATCCACCATGCTGGTTTATTCAACGGGTCATGGGGTAAACGGATTTACCCTTGATCCTTCGGTCGGGCTTTTCCTGCTCTCACATCCCGACATGACCTTTCCTGAAGGAGGGAACATCTACTCCATCAACGAAGCCAATTACATCTACTTTCATGAGGGGGTGAAACAATACATCAAATACTGCCAGCAGGACGATCCGGCTACGCTGAGGCCGTATACCACCCGATATATCGGATCGCTTGTGGCCGACTTTCACCGCAACCTCATCAGGGGAGGTATCTACATTTATCCGGGCACCAAAAAGAATCCCAACGGTAAGCTGAGGCTGCTCTACGAGTGCAATCCCATCGCTTTTCTTGCAGAACAGGCCGGAGGAAAGGCCAGCAACGGGTATATCCGCATCCTCGACATCCAGCCGACCGAACTGCACCAGCGGGTGCCGCTCTTTGTGGGATCAAAGGCCATGGTTGAGAAGGCAGAGGAGATGATGAAGTTGTATTCAGAGTAAAACCGGCAGGAACATTGCGGTTCTCAGACATTGGGCTTTCATTTCCATCGGAGATGCAGGGTTAAAACCGAAGCACAGGCCCGAAATAAAGTTTACCTTTGCGGCCTGTTTATTAAAACCGGGCAGTAGTGAACGTTTCTCAACTGACAGATCATTACCGCAACACAGAGGCTGTTGCGGCTATCGCTGCTTTATGCAATGCCGGGGAGACTCCGCGGATTCAACTGAAGGGCCTGATGGGGTCGGCCAACGCCGTGGTGGCTTCTGCTGTTTTTCAGAATTCCGGGCCGCTGCATCTCTTTATTCTCCCTGAAAAGGAAGAAGCAGCCTATTTCTTCAATGATCTTGAAAATCTCCTTGGCGAGCAGGAGACCCCTTTTCACAAAAAGAAGGTGCTGTTTTTTCCGACCACTTACCGCCGGCCTTACGAGATTGAGAAGACCGACAACACAAACGTGCTTTCGCGCACCGAAGTAATGAAACGGCTCGAATCGCGCGATGGCGGATCGCTGGTAGTCACGTACCCCGAAGCCCTGGCCGAAAAGGTGGTGAGCAAGGCCTTCCTGAAAAAGAATACCCTCCGCCTGGGCCTCGGCGAGAGCCTTTCGATTGATTTTGTGATCGATCTCCTGATGGAGTACAATTTCGACCGTGTGGATTTCGTGGTTGAACCCGGACAGTTTTCCATACGTGGGGGCATCGTGGATGTATTTTCCTTTACCAACGACAGGCCCTACCGCATCGAATTCTTCGGTGACGATGTTGAATCCATCCGCACCTTCGACCCCTCGAACCAGCTCTCGATCGACAAACTCGACCACATCACCATCACGCCCAATCTGCAGGACCGCACCATGCACGAAAAGCGGATCTCCTTTCTCAGCTACATCGGCCGCAGGTCGGTTGTCTGGATAAGGGATTTTGAATATGCCATCGACAAGATCGGAGGTGAGTTTGAAAAAGCCGAAAAAGCCTTCGCCGAATTGTCATCCGACATCAGGCACCTCAAACCGGAGGAGCTTTTTTGCACGGCTGCCGATTTTAAATCGGATGTGCTGGCCCACGGGATTGTGGAAACCGGTACCCGTTTTCTGCTGAGCGATGCCCGGCAGTTTGATTTCAACATGTCGCCTCAGCCTTCGTTCAACAAGAATTTTGACCTTCTGCTTGAAAACCTGAACGAAAACAGCAAAAACGGCATCAGCAACTTCATCCTTGCGGATAACCCCAAGCAGACCGAGCGCATTCAGACGATTTTCAGCGACTTAAGGGCAAATCGCGGCCTGAAGCCCGAAGAGATCAGTTTCGGCCTTCTAAACCTCTCGCTCCACGAGGGCTTCATCGACAAACCCTCGGGCATAGCCTGCTACACCGATCATCAGATATTCGAACGATACCACAAGTACCGCATACGCGATGGTTTTGCCGGCAAGCAGGCCATCACCATGAAGGAGATCTACGACCTTCAGCCCGGCGACTATGTAACACACATCGACCACGGCGTGGGCCGCTTCGATGGCCTTGAAAAGATTGAAAACAACGGCCGGCAACAGGAAGCCATACGGCTGATCTATCAGAACAACGACATTCTGTACGTCAGCATCCATTCATTGCACCGCATATCGAAGTACGTTGGCAAGGAGGGAACCATCCCGGGCCTCAACAAGCTGGGATCCAACGCCTGGAACAAACTCAAGAGCAAGACCAAACAACGGGTGAAGGACATCGCCCGTGATCTGATCCAGCTCTATGCCGAGCGCAAGGCAGCCGACGGATTTGCCTTTAATCCGGATACCTATATGCAGCACGAACTGGAAGCCTCCTTCATTTATGAAGATACCCCCGATCAGGTAAAGGCAACCGCTGATATGAAGCGTGATCTGGAGAAATCATACCCCATGGACCGCCTGGTGTGCGGTGACGTGGGTTTCGGGAAAACCGAGATTGCCATCAGGGCAGCATTCAAAGCCGTGGCCGATAGCAAGCAGGTGGCAGTGCTGGTGCCGACCACCATTCTGGCATTGCAGCATCACAAAACCTTCAGCGAAAGGCTGAAAGAATTCCCCTGCCGGGTCGATTACATCAACCGGTTTAAGAGTGCAAAAGAACAGACACAGACCCTCAAAGACCTGGCCGATGGAAAGATAGACATCCTGATCGGCACACATCGCCTTGTTAGTCAGGATGTTAAATTTAAGGACCTGGGGCTGATGATCATCGATGAGGAGCAGAAATTTGGGGTAGCGACCAAGGAGAAGCTGAAAAAGATGAAGGTGAATGTTGACACACTGACGCTGACAGCCACCCCCATACCACGAACCCTGCAGTTTTCGCTGATGGGGGCCCGCGACCTGAGTGTGATCAATACGCCGCCGCCCAACCGGTATCCAGTACAGACAGAGCTGCATGCCTTCAGCGAAGAAACCATCCGCGATGCCATCCATTTCGAACTTTCGAGGGGAGGGCAGGTGTTTGTGGTGCACAACAGGGTGAACAACATACAGGAGGTTGCCGGCATGATTCAGCGGCTGGTTCCGGATGCAAAAATTGCCATCGGGCACGGGCAGATGGACGGCCACAAGCTCGAAAAGGTGATGCTCGATTTTGTGGAAGGCTATTACGATGTGCTGGTAGCCACCACCATCATTGAGTCGGGGCTCGACATCCCGAATGTAAACACCATCATCATCAACGAAGCACAGAACTACGGCCTCAGCGACCTGCATCAGCTGCGCGGCAGGGTAGGGAGAACCAACAAAAAGGCCTTCTGTTACCTGCTGGCCCCGCCTGCTTCGGTGCTCACCGATGAAGCCCGCAAGCGGCTGAAGGCCATTGAGGAGTTTTCAGAGCTGGGCAGTGGCTTCAACATCGCGATGCGTGACCTCGACATCCGGGGCGCCGGAAATATCCTGGGTGCAGAACAAAGCGGGTTTATCTCGGAAATCGGCTTCGAAATGTACCAGCGTATCCTCGATGAAGCCATTATGGAGCTGAAGGAGGCTGACTTCAAAGGACTTTACGACGAGAAACTGCCTGCAGGCAGAGATTATGTAAAGGAGTGTCTGATTGAAACCGACCTCGAAATCATGATGCCCGACAGTTACGTGACCAACATCACCGAAAGGCTGAGCCTGTACAAAGAACTCGACGGGCTAAACGCGGAAGAAGACCTGCTGAAGTTCCAGGAGAAGCTTATTGACCGTTTCGGGCCGGTACCACAGCAAACCCAGGAATTGCTCAATACCATCAGGCTGAGGCGGATGGCCCGCAGTCTCGGCTTCGAGAAAATCAGTCTGCGCAACGGATTGATGACCGCCACCTTCATCACCAACAAGGAATCGCCCTTCTATCAGAGCAACATTTTCTCCACCGTACTTCAGTTCATTCAGGTATACCAGAAAACCTGCCGCATGAAGGAAGTGAATGAAAAGCTGAGCCTTACCTTCCGGGATGTAGATTCGGTTTCAAAGGCCATTCAGGCATTGGTGCCCCTGGAGGAGATGGTTACGGGATAGAGCCTGGGCTCATCACCTTTCATTCGGAGATTTCGTTGCTTTTCTTGAGACAAGGCGACCAGGTGAATCGGGGACAAGGCGAATGCATCCTGCTTCATCCGGGGATTTCGCTTCAGTTGTTGACGCGCATCTTATTTTCTGACCTTTCTGCATGGGCAAACAGGCAGGTGCGTGTGAACGACACCAATGTTTTAAATCGGCACATTCTGCTTCATTCGGAGATTTCGTTGCTTTTCATGCGACAAGGTGACAAGCCCTGTCTACCTGCCGCATTCAGACATTCAGGCAGACAAGTTGGGTGACGCACGCCAAAGAGGGATGGACAGAGGCTATGGAAGTCCGCGTCAGAAAATAAGACGCGGACCAGCACAGGGATGTAACGAAGATTCCGGTGGCTGAGTGTTTTTCGGGATCAAAGATGATTTGGAACTGGATGATGTTTTCGAAAAATGGTTCGATGCCACAGGGCACACTTTATGGAGCATTGGATGCAGTACTGTCAATCTGATAAATATTCAAGGACTTTGATGAGAACTCACGCGGTAGTCGGGTGGAGTCGAGAGCATTGGCTTGCGGACAAGGGACACAGGGCACATTCTTCTTGCTATGGAATCCCTATGCTCCGTTCTCTGTAGCAATTTTTGTCTCCTTGTTCCAATTTCTCCCCGCCTGCATGCTGTTTCGGCAGGCAAGCTTGTCCCCTTGTCTGCTGCTAAAGAAACGAATCCTAACTTTTCAAAACCGTGCTCCACGCCCGGATGAGGGAGAGTATCCTTGTTAAATTATAGGAAACATACCAAAGTACCCTTGATATAATATAGGATAATCATAAAAATAACATTGATATTTTAAAAGATTTGTATCTTTGTCATATCAAAATATAGAATATGCAACGGGATATAACCACTTTGTTTCTTGAATGGAAAGAAAAGCCTGAACGTAAACCTTTGATAGTGAGAGGAGCCAGGCAAACAGGCAAGTCTTACTCCATCACAGATTTTGGGAAAAATCATTTTAAAGGTCAAACGCATATTATAAACTTTGAGAAGCGGCCCGATTATTCAAAAATTTTCGAACTGAATTTTGACATTGCCAGAATCGTTCAGGAATTGGAACTGCTACTTAACAGCAGGATTGTCGCTGGAGAGGACTTGTTGTTTTTTGATGAAATCCAGGCTTGTCCCAAAGCTATAGTATCATTAAGATATTTTTATGAGCAATTGCCAGCTTTGCATATTATAGCAGCAGGATCGTTATTGGAGTTCGCTCTAGGTGATATTTCTTTTCCGGTCGGGCGGGTGCACCTGGTTACTATGAATCCAATGACATTCAGGGAATTCCTGATCGCTACCGGGAAATCACTGGCAGCAGAGGTCATCTCAGAAGAACCAAAAGCCTTATCAGAAACCACACACAGCATGTTGACGGAAGCGTTGAAAAAATACTTCTTTATTGGCGGGATGCCTGAATGCGTAAAAACTTACGTTGAAACAAACAGCATGCAGTCTGTTATTGAGATACAAACCGATTTGATAGAAACCTTCAGGCAGGATTTTTCAAAATATGCAGGGAGAGCAGATAAAACCTGCCTAAATTCAGTCCTTTCAAACGTTCCCCAAAACATTGGACAGCAGATCAAATACTCAACGCTTGCCGATGGGTTTGCTAATCCAACCATCAAAAAAGCATTTGAACTTCTCGAAACTGCCCGATTAATCAGCAGGGTAAAAGCTACTTCTCCTGCCGGACTTCCACTTGGTGCCGGTTCTTCCGGGAAAAAGTTCAAGGCAATTATGCTGGACATAGGGTTGCTTTCAAGGCTTAGTGGACTGTCCCATTCAACTGAATACATGAAGACAGACCTTCTGGCTATTTTCAGGGGGGCATTGGCTGAACAGTTTGTCGGACAGGAAATCAGGGCAGTTTCTGAAGGAGGACTTTACTACTGGGCGAGAGAGGCACGTAGTAGTAATGCCGAAACCGATTACCTGATTGAGAAGCAGGGTAAGATCATACCCATTGAAGTGAAAAGCGGAAGTTCAGGAAGATTGAAAAGTCTGCATTTATTGTTGGATACATTTAAAAATGTTGAATCCGCGATAGTATTGTCTGATGCCCGATATGGTCATTTGGCTGAGCAGAAGATCACCTTTGTGCCATTGTACTTTGCGTGTGCTGCCACAAGAAATTCATAAAATTGGAAAAAGTTCTGAATTTATACCTGGCAACAGAGAATTCAGGCTGAATCAAAGCTTCCTTCAGGAATTTCTTGACAATGTCAAATTTCTGAAGATCAGCCTATTCTTGTTCATATAGAGATTCCGAAATTTATCATAAGACACGGTGACAAGCCCTGTCTGCCTGAAAGCTCCAGGCAGACAGGCAGACAAGTTGGGTGACGCACGTCAAAAAGGGATGGACAGAGGCTATGGAAGTCCGCGTCAGAAAATAAGACGCGGACCAGCACAGGGATGTAACGAAGATCCCGGTGGCTGAGTGTTTTTCGGAGACAATGTCGAATTGAAGGAAGAAGTTATTTCCGGGAAATGGTTCGAAGCCACCGGGCCCAAAGTTCGCGCGCATCTTATTTTCTGACCTGTCTGCATGGGCAAACAGGCAGGTGCGTGTGAACGACACCAATGCATTTAATTGGCACGTTCTGGTTCATCCGGAGATTTTTATACTGATCAGGCAGACAGGCAGACAAGTTGGGTGACTCACGCCAAAGAAGGATGGACAGAGGCTATGGAAGTCCGCGTCAGAAAATAAGACGCGGACCAGCACAGGGATGTAACGAAGATTCCGGTAGCTGGGTGTTTTTCGGGATCAGGGATGATTTGGAACAGGATGATGTTTTCGAAAAATGGTTCGAAGCACAGGGCACATCCTTCTTTTTACAGAATCCTTTAAATAAAAAACCAAAGGCTGCCTTTCGGGCAGCCTTTGGTTTTATGGTGAAGGAATAAAAACCTATTTGGCAGAAGTCAGTACAACACGGCCGATTTCCCAGGTTGCTCCGGCGGAAGCAGAACTTACATACTTGAATCCTACGCGGATATTCTGACCTTCGAAGGCAGCGAGGCTCACCTCTCCGCTCTGAACAAACGTCCAGCTGTTGCCCGGAGAGCGGGTGAAACCGCTCAGTTCTGTCCATGTGGCGTCGTTCGGGTTGCTGGTACCGTCGTAATTGGTCGAAACCAGAACTTTCATATCATCAATCGTAGTGATGTAATTGATGGCTTCTTCAAAACTGATGGTGACTCCGGTTTTGCCGGCCAGTGATATCTGTGGTGAAATAAGCCAGTCTTCATTGGCATTGTTGACGGAGTTTGCATAACCGCTCATCTTGGCGCAGCCGCTTCCAAAACTGGCCCATTCCCATATCTGGTCACCGGAAACACTGGTGCCGGTAAACTGGCCCAGGGTAGTGGCGAACTCTTCGGTAAAGAAACCAGTAGCCGGAACAATACCGGAACCATCGAGCCAATAACCGGTCACCCCTTTGATGCCAGCCTGACTGAAGTAAGATTCAAGGTTACCGAGTATTTTCACCTCTTTTCCTTTATTTCCGTCGTTGGTATTCAGGTTCAGTGCGTCGCGGATAGCACCTGAAGGCAGCTGAACCGGCATACAGTTGGCAAGGTTGGTCTCGTCAGCAGAAGCAGCGATCAGGAAATTGCTGTTGGTGCGGAATGGTGAAACAAAGTTGGGAGCAAACGGCTCAACATCGGTTTCGTAAACACCAACAATAAATCCTTCAACCCAAACACCGGTACCTGTGCTGGTTGCCATGGCCTTGGTTACATCGTAGGGGTCTTCAAACGTACCGGTACCGGTGCCGGGAGTTACCGGATTTGTGCCACTGAAACCATGCAGATCGTCCAGATCGCGCAAAGTCAGCTGCCAGGTTGTCCCGAAAACAGTGAGGATTCCGGTCACAGTGCCATAACCCGAAGGCAGGGTATCGCTGGCAAAGTTTGAATACTTGCTGTTGCGTACTATAATTTTGTTACCACTGATGTCGGTAAGATCGCGGTTGGTATTGTCAACATCCTGAGGTGCAAAAAGCTGCCCGGCATCGGTGAAGCGAACATTTTTAAAAGCAACCAGGGTGCTCACCTTGTCCATGGAAAGTTCGTTCAGTGTAATGGTATCGGCTACAGGTTTTGGACCGGGAAGGCTGTCGCGGTAAAGATGGGCAGCAATAAAAACTTCCGGAAGACGGCCGATTTCATTGTTGTAGAGGTATCCGAGCTGGATCAGCTCGTTGTAATCGCCGATATACATATCCTTACATTTGATAAATACACGCTGTCCCAGCTTATACTCATTGTAAAGAGAGGTTTTGTCGAGGGCCAGTTCAATGCCACCTGTTTCGTCCTGAATCACCATCTTTTTATAGAGGTTTCCGCTTTCGTCATTGGCAACAACGATTCCACTGATGATTACATCCTCGTCGATGAGTTTAAGGGCTGTATAGGAAGCCTTTAGTTCAGCAATGGTCGTATTTGCATCAAAATCAACCCTTGGAATGATGATGGGAGGTTCTTCAAAGTCACCGTCCACACAGGAGGTAAAAGTGGTGGAGGCTAGGATCAGGAAAAGTCCTGCAATAAGCTGAAAGATATTTTTCATTTGTTTTAATTGTTTTTGCATGAATAAAGATTAAAAGCGGAATCCGACATTCAGGAAGAAGGTTCTTCCGTAGTAGTAATATACCTTAGGTACGAAAGTATTTCCAAGGCTGAGGTTGGGTTTTTCGGGGTCGAACCTGTTCGACTCGTAGCCACCGGTGATGAAGTCCTGGTTGTTGAGGAGGTTGCTCACGCTGAAATTCAGGTTGATGTAGTATTTGTCCATTACCCTGAAGGATTTGCCCACAGAGGCATCCATGGTAAAAGCCGCGTCAGTCTTGGTCTGATTCACTATTTCAGCCATCAGTTCAGGAGATTCTCCGATGCCGGCGACCTGCGACACAATTTCGGAGGTCCTGCGCTCAGTATTGAAGTCGAGGTAAACATCGTCGAAATAGTTCACATTGAATTCAATGAACAGCATATCGGGTCCGGCAAATTTCAGACCACCTGAGTATGCTTTCTGCGGAGTGCCGGGAACGTACATATAATTCTGATAGGTACGGTACTGAAGGTCAGCCTGTGATCCGTTTTCGTAAGAAACATTTACCATCGGGTTGTTGGTAAACCTGAAATTGCCGATGCTGGCAACCAATGGCAGGGTAAACCTGGGCGAAAGTTTAACTTCGGCACCAAATTCAATGCCCTGATGTACCTTGCTGAAGTCGAGGATGGCATAGTTTACGAAGGTATTGTAGGTGTCGTGATAGAAGCTTGATACTTCATTCAGGTCAGTCATCACGGTATGATAGAGGGTAATCCTCCCTTTCACCAACGGGGTGCGCAGGTGGTAGGAGATGTCACCACCCATGATATTTTCACTGTTCAGATCGGGAATCACGGCATCGCGGATTCTTGAAGAGAGGAAGGCATTTCTGATGCTGGTGGCTCGGGTCATCATTACGGCATTCGCTTCCACAAAGTGTCTTCCTGATATTTTGTAGGTTGCACCGGCTTTAACAGCATAGTCAAAAAAGGTGTACTTTTCTCCGTCACCGAACGAGTTGTCAGGATAACGGCCATTGCGCATGAATCCCTCACGCCAGATGGTGGTGTGGGTCAGCTGCAGGCCTGCATAATAGTCAACTTTGCGGGTTGAATAGTTGGCGACGCCCCAGATATTGCCGCTGTTCTGATGTAATTTATAGTCATAACCGAATTTGTCGCCCTCCTTGATAATACGGTTGGGATTGTTCAGGTCGTTCTGAAGCAGGGTATCGTTGCCCGAAAAATCACGTTCAGCAAACTGATCAACATCTATCCAGTATTCACTTCCGAGCAGATCGTGCAGCGTTTTGTAGAAAGTGCCGGTATTGGCATTGTATTCAAGACCGCCGTCAAATCTTAATTTTTCACTGAACTCGTGATTCATGAATGATGTGAAGTTGAGCTGACTCTGGTCGTTGTGACGGTTTTCAATGATATACCGGGCCTGTTTTCCCTCGAGGTTGGCCAGGTAGTTGACCTGGTAGAGTCTGTCCCAGTTGATCTGGCGGGTATTTACGTCGTTCTTCCACCTTTCGGCATATGCGGCAGCGATGGACGGGTCATAAGTAAATCCTCCTTCATCAAGGAGTGTTTCAGGATAATAACTTGGCAGATAACGGTAATAATCCGGCCGGGGATCCGTTGAATTGTACCAGTTAAGAGAAGTGGTTCCGGTTTCTCCGAAAAGGTAGGAAACTGCACTCGTAATCTGGGTTTTTTCGGATGGTTTCCAGTAGTGGTTAAGGATCAGAACCGGCTGGTTCATAATGCGTTCGCGGGCATTTCGGACTTTTCCGTCCTGATAGCCCCAGTTGGGGTTGTAATAGTTGGTTCCCGAAAGGTCGTAAACTTCCTGGGTAGAACCACCCTGCATTCCCCTTTTTACCGGAGCAGCAAAGGCAGTGAATGCCAGACTATGTTTGTCGTTTATTTTTCTTTCAACACCTAAAAACCATGCCCAGGCGTCGTAGTAGGTGCCTTCGATGTAACCACCGTTGCCCCATCGGCGCGAGCCACTCACGGTTACCGCCCAGTTGTTGTCCATCATTCCTGTTGAATGGGTGAACATCAGGCGGTTGGTGTAGGAGCGGTTCGAAAGGCTGTAGGTGAGTTTGGTCTGCGCCCGGTGCTGTGATGCTCGGGTAATGATGTTGGTAGCACCACCAAGGCTGCCAAAGGAGAAACTTGCCGGAGCAAGTCCGTTTACTGATACCTTGTTTCGGGTGGCATCGTTCAGACCTCCCCAGAGTGCCCAGGTGGTACGACCGGTTTCAACATCACTGATGGGTGTATTTCCTATGTAGGTGACATTCAGGTCGTTATCATAGCCTCTCATTCTGAAATAGGCCGGTCCGAAAGTATAGGAAGCTACAGATTCAAATACATCGCTGCTTGAAGTAAGCAAACCGGATATGCTTTGGCCTTTTGAATCGTCATCGGAATCAATGGAAGCGATACTGACTTCCGACATTCCGTCATTGATGGCCTCCGAAGCTACGGTTGCCAGCATTTTCAGTGTGCCGAGGTTGGTTGCAGCTGTAACAGAGATTTGTTGGGTCAGCGTCTGATAGCCGGCAGCCGAGAGCTCTATAACAGCATCACCGGGTGAGATACCCGGCAGGCTGAACAAGCCTTCATTGTCGGTAAAAGTTTGCTGTGTCCCAACCTTAACTGTTACCGCAGGTAAAGTTTTTCCGCTCTGAGAATCTGTAACCCTGCCGGAAACGGTGCCGGTTTGAGCGTACAATCCCAATAGCGGGCTGATAGCCAGCAACAAGATTAAAATCTTTTGTTTCATGTGAATTAATTTAAGAAAAATAGAAATGCATTCAGAAAGGTGTTTTGATGAGGGTAGAAACCGGCATTTTAACAAAATTTGTGCAAATGAACGAAAAAAAAGTAACAGAAAGGAAATTTATGCACGAAATCTTCGTTAAGATTTCACTCTGGAAATTACGGTTAATCAGGGATAATAAATACCTTTGCGCCCCATTGAACAGTATAGTTTCCGATAAATGGTGCTGAAGCAGTGTAAAGGTATTGCTGCTGATGTGCGGCAATGCTGACTAGATTGCTGTATATGTCAGAAATATAGGCTGTTACTGTATAAAATTCATTGTAATCGATCACAATTATGAAATTCATCCGCCTTTTTCATCCGGCACTGAAAGTGCTCTTCACAGCCGTGATGTTTGTATCTGCAATTTCGGTCTCTGGTCAGGAAAAGACAATCAAAGCATCCTGCATAGCTTTCTATAACATAGAGAACCTTTTTGATACCATTGACGATCCGAATACCAACGATGCAGAGTTTCTGCCCGACGGCATCAACCGGTGGACTGCCCAGCGGTATCAGGCCAAGTTATCGAATATGGCAAAGGTAATTGCCGGAATCGGAAACGAAATGGTAAAAGGAGGCCCGGCAATCATCGGACTTTCTGAAATTGAGAACAGGGGCGTGCTTGAAGATCTGATCAATACCCAGCCCCTGAAGGATCTGGGCTATGCGATTGTTCATTATGACTCTCCCGATAAACGTGGAGTTGATGTAGGTCTGCTCTATAAACCCTCGGTTTTTAAGGTGGTAAATTCCACTTCCGGACGCTTGTATATGCCTGGACGCACCGACTTTTTCAGCCGCGATCAGCTGGTGGTAACCGGGGAACTTGATGGCGAACTCATCAGTGTAATTGTGAACCACTGGCCTTCGCGCCGCAGCGGACCTGAATACAGGGCTGAAGCTGCCAAATTATCAAGGAAGCTCAGCGACTCGTTGATGCGTATCAATCATGATGCAAAAATCTTCATTATGGGCGACCTGAACGATGATCCCACCGACCGGAGTGTTCTGAAATATCTGGGTGCAAAAGGGAAAAAGGAAGAGGTTGCCAAAGGAGATCTTTTTAACCCGATGTGGCAGTTGCACAGGGATGGAATCGGGTCACTTGCCTACCGTGATGCATGGAACCTTTTCGACCAGATCATTATCTCCGAGCCCTTGCTCTCTGAAAAGGGCAAAGGCTGGAAATTTTATAAGGCGAAAATCTATAACGAGAAGTTTCTGATTCAAAAGGACGGTCCTTATGCGGGATACCCCTTCCGTACCTTCGCCGGTGGAGCGTATGCAGGTGGTTACAGCGACCACTTCCCTGCCTATCTGTTCATTGTCAAAGAGAAATGACCGCCCAACTTTAACAACTTTTGGGTTTTGCTTTCGTGAAATTGAACTAATTTAGCACTTTAAATCATCATCCTTGTGAAAGACAGTCTGGTAATAATTCCCACTTTCAACGAGAAAGAGAACATCGAACGCATTATCCGTAAAGTGTTTTCATTAGAAAAAGAGTTTGATATTCTGATCGTTGAAGACAATTCTCCCGATGGCACTGCTTTGATTGTCAAAGAGTTGATGAAAGAATTTTCAGGACGCCTGCACATTGAGGAGCGCAAAGGCAAGCTTGGTCTGGGCACAGCCTATATACATGGTTTTAAATGGGCCATGCAAAGAGAATACCTGTACATCTTCGAGATGGACGCTGATTTCTCGCACAATCCCGAAGACCTGCTTAAGTTGTACGATGCCTGTGCAAGGCAGGGCGCTGATGTTGCCATTGGTTCGAGGTATATCAAAGGGGTTAATGTGGTTAACTGGCCCATGGGCAGGGTGCTGATGTCGTATTTTGCCTCATATTATGTCCGCATGATCACCCGTATGAAGGTGATGGATACCACCGCCGGGTTCAAATGTTATCGCCGCAAACTGCTTGAAACCATCGACTTTAACCGGATTAAGTTCACCGGTTATGCATTTCAGATAGAAATGAAGTACACTGCCTGGAAACTGGGTTTTACCATCAAAGAGGTACCCATCATTTTTACTGACCGGACTGAAGGCACCTCAAAAATGAGCAGGGGAATTTTCCGTGAAGCCATCCTGGGTGTGATCCAGCTAAGGTTTAAGCGCATCAGGCCTAAAAAGGCTGCCTGATCCCTCATCTTACCTTTCATTTATGCTTACTTTTGTACTGTGATTCCGGCAATTCCGGAGCATGTAAACATTGTACCCATGAAAAAGAAGATCCTGATTTCAGGGGCTGTAGTTGTGAATGAAGGACAGACCTTTACCGGTTCGGTTCTTATCAGCAACGGGCTTATCTCTGTGGTGGTTGAAGGTGCCCACACCCCCGAAACACTGGAGGGTGCTGAAGGTGCACTGGTGGTTGACGGCCGCGGCAAATGGCTGCTTCCGGGAGTGATCGACGATCAGGTTCATTTCAGGGACCCCGGCCTGACCCACAAGGGCGATCTTTTTACCGAGAGCAGGGCCGCCGTTGCAGGAGGCGTTACTTCATTCATGGAAATGCCCAACACCGTTCCCAACACCCTTACCCAGGAGCTTCTGGAACAAAAATATACTATGGCCAAACAGAAATCACTGGCCAATTTCTCGTTTTATATGGGGGCGTCTAACGACAATCTTACGGAAGTCGTAAAAACTGACCCACGCACTGTTTGTGGTGTGAAGGTTTTTATGGGTGCCTCAACAGGCAATATGCTGGTTGACAATCCGCAAACACTTGAAGCGATTTTCAAACATTCACCCACCCTGGTTGCCGTTCATTGCGAAGACGAAACAACTATCCGCAGGAATACGGCAATCGCGAAAGAACGGTTCGGCGAAAATGTCCCTGTTTCTGAACATCCCCACATCCGGAGCAGGGAAGCCTGCTTTGCCTCGAGCTCCCTGGCTGTTTCGCTGGCAGAAAAGTACAACACACGCTTACACCTGCTGCACCTCTCGACAGCCGATGAACTCAGCCTTCTTTCAAAAGCTCCTTCCAATGCGGCAAAACGGATTACTGCCGAAGTCTGTGTACACCATCTCTGGTTTTCTGATGAAGATTACAGCCGGCTCGGTTCACGGATTAAGTGGAACCCGGCCATCAAATCTGCGGCTGACCGCGCTGCACTGCTCGAAGCACTCCTTGATAACCGGCTCGATGTGGTGGCAACCGACCATGCGCCCCATACACTCCCCGAAAAATCAAACCCGTATTTCTCATGTCCATCCGGCGGGCCGCTGGTGCAGCATTCCCTGGTGGCCATGCTCGAAATGAGCCGTGAGGAGAAATTGTCGCCATCCATGGTTGTTGAAAAAATGTGCCACGCCCCGGCCCGTATTTTCGGTGTCGACCGGCGCGGATTTATCCGACAGGGATATCATGCCGATCTGGTGCTGGTTGATCCCGAAGCCGAATGGACGGCAGCCCCTGAAAATATACTCTACAAGTGTGGTTGGTCACCTTTTGAGGGACAGGTTTTTCATCACCGTGTTACCCATACCTTTGTAAACGGCCACCTGGCCTGGTCAAACGGAGAATTCGATGATTCCACCACCGGGGAAAGACTTTTGTTTAACCGTTAAGCTAAAACACACCATCTGCATGCATAAATCCGGACTGTTACTTGTTTTTATTGTGCTCTTTTCAGCATGTTCGCGCACCGTTGTTAAAAAAGAGAATTACGATGACGGGAAAATAAAATCAGAAAAAACCTATAAAAAAATTAACGGGAAAGAGCAATTGATCAAAGAGATTCAATACCATCCCAATGGAAATAAATACATGGAGGGTAACTATACCGATGAGCTGCGGGATGGACATTGGGTATCGTGGTACAGTAACGGAACCGTATGGAGTGAAGGCGATTTCGTGAAAGGAGAGAGCCATGGCAGACGTACCGTTTATTTCACCAACGGAAGCAAGTATTACGAAGGCAATTACAATATGGGGAAGCGCACCGGCCTGTGGGTTTTTTATGATGAAACAGGTAACAAGGTCAAAGAAGTTAACTACGATAAAGAACCGGAAATAACTCCCGAAGCCGAACTGACAGCCCCGCAGTAAGCACCCGGAATGGCCGGGTCAGGCTGAAAATCCATTCTTAAAGACCTTTGATAAAATAAGAAAGCCGGCTATTGCCGGCTTTTTTATTCATAAGTGCCTGTTTTCAGTCAATCACAATAACCAGATACTTTGATGCATTCCAGAAATCTTTTGGGTTTTTGATTACCAGGCTGTCCTGTACTTTATCGCCATACAGCTTGTAAGATTGCGATGGATGCGTGGTGATGATGCTGGCTTTTTTCTTCATCAGCGGAATAGACCTGAATTTGGTGATATCCACCCTGGTGAAGTAATCCTGGTTAAAATCTTCTTTCAGCTTCTTGTTTCTTCCGATGCCTGCAAACCCACCTTCCACTGTGATGATTTTCTGATCGCGGAGCTCTTTTTTCGTGCCAACAACATAATAAGCCGTGTTCAGCTCTTCGGTTTTTTCGGCAATGGTTTGCGATTTTGCCTGACTTTCAGAAGCCAGGTTCTCTACGTTGGTATTCAGAATTTCAATCTGAATATTCATTTTCTCAAGCTGGTCGCGCAATTGGGCAATCTGGCCATCTTTTTCCTCAATCTGGCGGGTCATGCGGTCAACCATCTGCTCGAGGGCAGTCACCTTTGCATTTGATTTTCTCAGCTTCGACTTCAGCTCGGCAATGGTTTGTTTGTTTTTCTGCAACATCTCGTAAATCAGGTTGATGTCGCGGTTGATTTGTTCTTTCTGATCGGGCTGCAGTTCACCTTCAACGGATGAAGTGCTTTTGGTGATGAGTATTTCAGCCTGTTTGATTGAATCGAGGTTAGCCTGAATGGCGTTAAAGGATTCAACATAGTCAAGAATTGTGGTGTCTTTGGTAAATCCGAGGGTAAGTACACTGTCGTACCTGGCCTGGAGTGCTTCAAGCTCTTTCTGACTGTTGTTGCAGGAGTAAAAAACGGGCAACATTAAAGCAATGAAAATCAGTTTTTTCATAGGTTGATTTTTTATTTTGAACGTGCAAAAGTACAATAAATTGCGTGTCACCTGACGGATCCTTACAAGGCTCTTCTGCTTAATAAAGGTGTTTTACAACCTCAACAGTCTGGGGTACCATAGAGCAGCAGGCACTCAGGCTGAGAATTTTCCTTTCGTCATCCCAGCGGATTTCATCCTGACTGAGGTAGGAACCGTTTATTCTGACACCAGCAGGCCTCACTCCGAGGTTGTGTATCTTCAGGTCAACATCATATTTCAGCTCCTTGTAATACCCGGACGCTTTGGATTTAACAAGGTTAATTTTCAGGTTATTCCCCTGATCAGCAGCGGTAAATTCCATTCTCTCAAACAGTCCTTTACTGAAGGTATCCGGGGTTTCTCCATCGTCGTTGTAGAGTTGATAGGTGCTGTGTTTCACTGTAGAATCAGCATAATAATGCAGTTCGAATTCTTCGAGTGAATATGTCTGGGTGTTACTTATTGTCGAACTCATCGGAATGAATGAACCTCCTCTGACATATACCGGAATATGATCCTTATGCAGGGTAGCAGTAATGGTTTGTCCTCCTTCAGCGATTTCCCCGGAATAGAAATCGGTCCAGTTTGTTCCCCGCGGAAGGTAGATGTCCTGATGCGTAAGGCCGGGTTGTTTTACCGGAGAAACCAGCAGGGCATCACCCCACAGGTATGCCTGGTCGTATACAGCCAGTTCGGGGTTTGGGTCGCCGGTAAAGAAGAGCGGCATCATCAGCGGTTTCCCTGTGCGGCTGTTTTCAAATGCCATGTTGTAAATGTATGGAATCAGGCGATACCGCATTTCGATCGACTGCCGGGCATTATTCCTGGTTGGTTCGCTCTGAAAGACCGGCTCAGCGGGGATATGCTCCTGGGCATGTGGTCTGTAAACAGGCTGGAATATGCCATATTGCAGCCATCTTCTGTACAATTCATTGTTGATGGTATCACCTCCGGCAAAGCCACCAAGGTCGGAATGCATGTAAGCCAGACCCTGCATCCCCATTTGAAGTGAGATTTCCGGCTGAGGAACCAGTCCTCCCCAGCTGCGGCTGACATCCCCTGACCAGGGTATCATACCGTAGCGTTGCGATCCTGCATAACCGGCCCGCATCAATATAAATGGGCGGGTTTCAGGGAAATCCTTTTTGTAGCCTTCATAAATGAGCCTGGCCCACTCATGCCCGTAGGCATTGTGAACTTCATCAGCCGAACCGTTCACATGCTGAAGCGGGGAGGGGTGAACCTCCGGTTCGCCCAGATCGCCCCACCATCCGCCAATACCCTGCAATGTCAGTCCTTTGTAGATATTCCAGAACCAGTTTTGGGCAGTGGTGTCAAAAATATCTATGAGACCGGTGTTTCCGAAATAAAAATCGTAGGTGTAGGGCTTTCCATGGGTGTCTGTGGCCAGAATTTTCTCATCAACAGCCTCCTGCCAGCGCTTTGAAGTGGTCAGGATAAAAGGCTCGGTAACCAGGATGGTTTTTACCCCCTTTTTGCTGAAACGCCGGATCATCTTTTCAGGGTTTGGAAAACTGTCTGCATACCACTGAAGGTTTCCCATGGTGCCTTTGATGTCTTTCCCAAACCAGTAGATATCTATAATGACTGCATCGAGCGGTATGTTTTCCTTTTGAAACTTCTTGACCGTAGCTTCAGTTTCAGCCTGGGAATGATAGCCAAAGCGGCTGCTGAAATTGCCGAAAGCCCATCGGGGGGGCAATGGCTGAGTGCCCGTAAGCCTGGTGTATTGCTCTGTCAGATGCAGCCAGCTGTTACCGGCTACCACATAATAATTAGGAATTCCGGTTTCTGTTTCATAGCTCACTTCATTGTTTTTCTGACTGTCGAGATCCAGAAAACCGGCACTGGCATTGTCGAACAACACCGCATATTTTTTGGAGGATAGAAAAAGAGGAAGGGTGTAATTCATCAGTTCTGACCGGGTTTCGTAACCATAGTGCGCCCTGTTGTAAAGCTGTAGCCTGTTGCCCCTCCGGTTCATGCCGAGTACCCTGGCTCCGCCGCCGTATAACACTTCCGATTTGTCGATGCCAAAATTCAGGGTCATCAGTGAGTCACGCATTGTAAAACCTCTGTTTTCGGCGATCAGAAATTCATCCTGGTTAAAATACTGGATTCTGAAAGGAGACTTGGTGATTTTCAAACAGATGCCCTTCGACCTGACAGAGATATTGTTGCCCTCTTCGGTCAATGTGAAATCAATCTTCTCGGCCTGCATGACCGCAGCAAAGGAGAAGTCGCTGAGTTCCTTGTTGTAAGGGAAAAAGCTGGTGTGAACAATAAAATCGTTCAGTACTTCAATATAATAGGTTCCATCGCTTACCTGAATCTCTATCCTGTCGCTCAGCACCTGTATGCTGCTGAACTGCCGCCCGGTTGGTTGCCCGAATATACTGACCGAAACACAAACGATCAGCAGAATGCCCAAGATTTTTGCCAAAGTTTTCATAATGCGGTAAGGTTGGATAAAGGGGGCTAAAGTTACACAAAATCAGTAACTTTTTCTACTTGATAAAGTACCTTTGTCCTTATTGTCAAAGAATATGCTACCGGAATATACGGATATTTTGACCTTCGGAAAATTGGTTTGCCGATTAGCGTAAATTTGCCCGAAAAAGCCATGGAGGTAAAAGCAACAGTTGTTTTGGCTAAAGGCAGGGATGAAGCTGTCAGGCGGTTTCACCCCTGGGTATTCTCGGGAGCCATTCACCACATCAATGGGAAACCTGAAGATGGTGACATCGTGGAAGTTACCGACATCAATGGCCGGTACCTGGGAACGGGCCATGCCTGCCATGGTTCCATTGCAGTAAAGTTGTTCCACTTTGGCCCGGATAAACCAGGTGCGGACTTCCTCGCTTCAAAACTCAGGGGCTGTCTCCTTTTACGTAAAGATACCGGATTTTACGGTAATAAGAAATCCAATGCCTACCGGCTGGTTTTCAGCGAAGGCGACGGACTCCCGGGGCTGGTGGTGGATTACTACAACGGAATTGCTGTAATTCAGGCGCACAGCACGGGAATGTACCTGATGCGCAACGAAATTGCAGATGCCCTGAACCAGATCTATGGCAACAGCCTGAAAGCTGTTTACGACAAAAGCAGTGAAGCATTGGGGAAATCAGGTAGTCATTCAGCAGGTGACGGGTTTCTCACAGGCCAGGCAGAGAACATCGAAATTCTTGAGAACGGCCATCGGTTTCTGATTGATTTTGTTGATGGGCAAAAAACCGGATTCTTCCTCGATCAACGCGATAACCGGGCTTTGCTGGGCCGGTATTCGAAGGGGAAAAATGTGCTCAATACCTTCTGCTACACCGGGGGATTTTCAATTTATGCACTGGCTGCCGGAGCCAGGCGGGTTACCTCGCTCGACAGTTCGCGCAAAGCCATGGATGCCTTGCAGCAGAATCTGGTTATCAATGGTTTTTCTGATCAGCAACACGAAAGCATTGTCGATGATGCCAAGAGTTATCTGAGCAACATGCCTGATGACTTTGAGGTGGTTGTGCTCGATCCGCCGGCTTTTGCCAAGCGCCATGCCGACCGGCACAGAGCCATTCAGGGATACCGTTTTATCAATGCCGCAGCCATGCGCAAAATCAAACCGGGCGGACTGCTCTTTACCTTCTCATGCTCTCAGGCTGTTGACCGCAATATGTTTACCTCTATGGCTATGTCGGCCGCCCTTGAAGCTCGACGGAATGTGCAGATCGTGCATCAGATGGGTCATTCGGCCGATCATCCGGTAAGTGTGTTCCATCCGGAAGGGGAATACCTCAAGGGTTTGGTGCTGAGGGTTGAATAGTTGAAGTTTAATCCTGAAATACGAAAATTTATGGTTTACCATAAAAATTCATATTTAAAATTTACGGTTAACCGTAAATTTTTAAACTTTGAAGGGGAAGTAAGTAAAGCCAGGTGAACAAGACTGATCAGGTTATTCTAATAACCTGTTCCAGCGAAGGCATTGCAGAATGAATCGTTTCTGCAATTTGCATAAAATTATTCCGGGGCATTGCCGATGTCAAGTTTTTCACGGAGGAACTGATATTTCAGTTCCCTTGCTTCATTAGTCAGTCCGTGCCCCATCGTGGGATGAACAGTATATTTTTTCTCTGATTTAAGTTTGTTGTATGCCGCGAAGTTGATGCGGGGCGGGCAGGTTTCATCCATCAATCCTACTGCCATATAAACGCTGGCAGTGATCATCGGAGCCAGGTTGCTGATATCGAAATAGCTGAGGGTGTTGAGAATTCCTTGCATTCCGAACTCCGGATGGGCTTCGGCATAGGTATTCCACTCACTGGCCGGCCATTGGGCTACTTTCATGTAATCGGGAAAATCGCTCAGGAAGGGGACTTCCGGCACTGCCGCGATGATCCGTTTGCCACAAAGTGCCGCAGTAACAAAGCTGAGAGCACCGCCCTGGCTTCCTCCTTCAACAGCAACCCGGGTGGTGTCAACCTCAGGCCGTGAAAAGAGGAAATCAACCGCCCTCACACAATCCATGTAAGCTCCCCGGTAGATATAATCATTTTTATCTTCAATGCCTTCAATCAGGTATCCGGGAAACCCGGGATTCACATCATCGCGGCTGTTGCCATGCCCGCGGATATTCAGCCCGAGACTGACCACATCGTCGTCGGGGAAAGTCCAGTTGGATTGCAGTACTGAACTATAACCCTGCACAGTAAGAACCGCAGGATATTTCCCGGGCTTCTTCGGGGTAAGCAGGTAAGCCCTCACTTTAACATTTCCGAACGACTGCATTTCAACGATATAGCAATCACGTTTTCCGGTACTCAGACTGTCAGCTTTTATCAGCCTGTACTTTGGGTCGATGGCTGAAAGTTGCCGTTTGGTTTCATCCCAGAACTCCTGAAAATCAGGTGGACAGGTTGCCGAAGAGCTCATCTTTTCGGGTTCAACAGCCAGGTTAAACTTTGTTTGTGAACTGAATCCGGAAGATGAAAAGGATGCGGTGACACGGTAAATTCCGGGCAGGGGTTTGATGAAGGTATGATTGCGGATAACCGAGGATTTGCGTTGTAAGGTAACCGCCGAGGTAGAGATGGCAATTGTATCAGAAAAGTCGTTGATAACCACGATTCTGAAGTTGCCTTCGATGCTGCTTTTGTTGTTGTTCTTCAGTTCAACCGGAATGTCGAGCTGGCCAATGTTGGTAAAAACCCTGTCCTCATCGGCTATCACCGGAGTAATGCGGAAAAGTTCACTTTTACCGGCTATTTCAAGGGAGATCTCATCACCGTAGATGCCTCCGCCGCCCCCATCGTCATATACCCGCACAGCAATGGTGTTCAGCTCGCCCCAGCGGATCAGCTTTAAAGGAATCAGGTACTTTCTGTCAGCATCGTACCTGCATTCATACGCGGGTGGTACGTCTCCGTTCTGTCCGATAAGGGTTCCATTGAAATAGGTGAAATCCACATCGTCGATCCTGGCCAGTTTCAGGGTGAGCCCACCACTGCGTGAAGCCTCCTTCTTCATTGAAACGGGAATCTCAATCTTCACCCTGTACCAGCCAAATCCGTCATAATTGGCAAAACCCCAGTTTTCCCAGGGTGTTCCTGCAACCGCATCAACCCAACGGCTATCGTCGAATGCAACTTTTTTCCACTCAGGGTTATCGCCGGTTGAGAATTTCCATTGAGCTGTGAGCAGATTCTGACTATGCAGAAAAAGCGGGAAAAGAATCAATAATATCAGATAGGCGGGTCTTTTCATACAGGGAAGTTTGTTTCGATAATCATGGAATATCCGGGCTGTGAATAGTGCTACCATCATGAAACCAGGCGGGGATTCCAATCAGGAAATTCCGGAGCCACGAAGGTAGGAACTAAAGTGCTTCAGAACAAATCAGGAATTGGCAGCAGGGGACATATACCACCGATAGCCTTTCGTATTATTCTGACCAGTATCCGGTTCCTCAGATTCACTTCTTTTCGTCCGTTTACGTACACAACAATCTCAATTCCGATCGGTAGACAGTGTAAAAATATTTTTAAAGTGCTGTATTTCAGCAATATAAATAATGGCATGATTTTCCTGTAACAATGCAGCATCAGAGCAGTCTTTGATACGAAAATACAGAGCAATGAGGATATTTGTTTTACTGCTGACGGGCCTGTTATTTACAGCCTTCGTTTCAGCTGCATCTAACGATACTGTGAGGTCATACAGGCCGGCCAGGGTTACAGCTGCCCCACCGGTGGCCGATGGGATGATTCAGGAATCTGAATGGCCGGCCGACGGATGGGAAAGTGCCTTTATACAGCAAAAGCCGCTTGAGTTCCAGCCTGCTTCCCAGCGGACGGATTTTAAGATATTGTATGACAACAATTTCATTTATATTGCTTACAAGGTATTTGAAACAGATCCTTCGAAAGTTAGCCGTCGTTTGTCGCGACGTGATGAGATGGAAGGAGATCTGATCGGGATACAGCTCGACAGTTATTTCGACAAAACCACGGCTTTTCTTTTCTGGATTACGGCAGCCGGGGTTAAAATTGACGGGATAGTCGGCAATGGCATACAGGGAGAGGATGTTTCATGGGACGCGGTGTGGATCGGCAAAACAGCGGAGACTGCTGAAGGGTGGACTGCTGAAATGAAAATCCCGTTGAGCCAGTTGAGGTTCTCAGCGGCTGATTCGCACACCTGGGGAATGCAGATTCTAAGGTACATAGAGCGCAATGATGAAGTAGACCTCTGGCAGCCCATCGCCGTAAATGCACCAACCTGGGTGAGCCGTTTCGGATTGATGAACGGGCTGGAGGGAATACAGCCAAAGCGACAGATCGAACTGATGCCCTACCTGACCGCGCAAACCGAACGCTACAGGAAGGATGAAGGGGATCCGTTTCATTCCGGAAAATCATCAGGCTTTTCGGGTGGGCTCGATGGGAAAATCGGAATTTCAAACAATATGATCCTTGATTTTACCATCAATCCCGATTTCGGACAGGTTGAAGCCGATCCCTCGGAGGTCAACCTCTCGGCTTTTGAATCTTACTTTGAAGAGAAGCGGCCATTTTTCGTTGAAGGTAACAACATCCTCAGCTTTGGCGTTACGCCCGGTGACAACGAATCCTCAAGCGACAATCTCTTCTACAGCCGGAGAATCGGCCGGGCGCCTCACCGCGATCTTTCGGATTATGATTTCTACGATTCACCGGCAAACACCACCATTCTGGGAGCGTTCAAACTAACCGGCAAAACACGCAACGGATGGTCAGTCGGGGTGCTTGAGTCGGTGGCCTCGCGTGAGAAAGCCGATGTTGTACTCTCTGATGAACAAAACAAACTGGAAGTTGAGCCTCTGACCAACTATTTTATCAGCAGGGTGAAAAAGGATTTCAACAAAGGAATTACCACACTCGGGGGTATGTTTACAGCAGTTAACCGTAACCTTGAAAACACGGGAATGGACGATCTCCACAAAGCTGCATACACCGGTGGCATTGATTTCAGCCAGTCGTGGAAAGACCGCACCTATTATCTGAATGTGAAGCTGATGGGTAGTTATGTAAGCGGAGATACTTCGGCCATAAAAGCAACTCAGGAGTCTTCAGCCAGGTATTTTCAGCGGCCCGATGCAACCTACCTGAATTTCGACCCAACCCGTACCTCACTGGCAGGACATGCCGGCATCGTTGAGTTCGGGAAAGCCGGAAATGGTAAATGGCTCTTCGATACCTGGATCAACTGGCGGTCGCCTGGATTTGAGATCAACGATGCAGGCTTTCAGCGCCGCTCTGACGATATTTTTCAGGTAATCTGGATTGGCTACCGTCAGCACAATCCTGTGTGGATCTTCAAGCGGATCAGCTACAACTTTAATCAATGGACCGGATGGGATTTCGGACAGCACCTCCGTTATTCCGGGACCAACGTCAATGCGAATTTCCAGTTTGTTAACCAATGGAATGCAGGAATGGGTGTCAACCGTGATTTTGCCCAACGGTCAAACTACGTCCTGAGGGGCGGGCCGGCCATGCTGCTTCCGGGTGGCAACAACCTGTGGGTGTCGCTGTCAACCAACCGGTCCAGAAAGATCAACGGGGGGGCTAACTTCAATGTTTTTGAAGGGGACGACGGCGTCAGTCTTTACAAAAATTTCTCACTGCGTCTTACCTATGCTCCGGTGAATGCGGTGAACATTTCCTTCACCCCATTTTACAGCAAAGAACATACGATGCTCCAATATGTTGAAACCACTGATATGCAGGGCAACGACCGTTATGTATTTGCCTCAATGCACCAGGAGACCCTGGGGCTGCCTTTCAGGATCAATGTGGGAATTACCCCGGATATGACCATTCAGTATTACGGACAGCCTTTTATTGCAGCAGGCGAGTATTTCGACTATAAAATGATTACCGATCCCAAAGCAGATGCATTTACCGGAAGATTCAGGAATTTTGAGCAGTCGCAGATCAGTTACGATTCGGAAAGTGAAACTTTCAGTATTGATGAGGACAACAATGGAAGCGGGGATTATTCATTCAGCAAACCCGATTTCAATGCCTTCCATTTTATCTCTAATCTTGTGTTGCGCTGGGAATACAGACCCGGCTCATCTGTCTATCTGGTATGGTCGCAGAATCGTTCAGATTCACGCGCTCTGGGAAGATTTAATCCGGGTTCCGACTTCGATTACCTTTCAACAATCTTTCCGCACAATGTATTTCTGATCAAGATTTCGTACCGTTTGTCGGTGTAGCGCTGTCATTCGTCATCGTTGCCTTTCAGCCGGTCGATGGTGCGTCTTTCTTTTTTGGTGGGGCGGCCGGTTCCACGGTCACGTTTTTCGGCATTCAGTTCATGCATGAACTTTATCCGTTCGTATTCTTCAACAGGGGTCAGGTCGTCGAATGCTTCGGCAGCCAGTTTTGCAGATACCCTGTTGTGGATGAGCGATTTTACCCTGACGGTTTTGTTGAGCGGGTTGAGACTGACGGCAATCACGTCACCGGGTTTCAGTATTCTGGAAGGCTTAACCGCTAAGTTGTCGATTTTTACCTTTCCGGCCCGGCAGGCATCTCCGGCCATGGTACGTGTTTTGTAGATCCGTACTGCCCAAAGCCATTTATCAATACGCAGTTCGTCGGCCATCGGTGTTTATTTCTGACGGAAGTATATTTCCAGCGGTACACCGGTAAAATTGTAGCGCTCGCGGAGGCGGTTTTCAACATACCGGCGGTAAGGTTCCTGCACATACTGCGGCATGTTGCAGAAAAACACAAACACAGGGTAAGCCAGTTTGAGTTGGGTGATGTACTTCACCTTCACATATTTGCCCTTGATGGCAGGCGGAGGATTATCCTGAAGAATTGGCAGGATATCGTCCATCAGCTTGCGGGTAGGGATGGATTGGCTACGGGCTTTGTGCACCTGGCTGACAGCCTCCAGGGTTTTGTGGATGCGCTGTTTGTTGATAACCGAAGTAAAAATGATGGGCACATCGGTAAACGGAGCAATTTTGTTTTTTATTACCTGTTCAAAATCTTTGTGGGTATTGTTTCCTTTCTCTACCAGATCCCACTTGTTTACAACAATCACAATGCCTTTGTGGTTTTTCTGGGCAAGGGAAAAGATGTTGATGTCCTGACTTTCTATTCCCTGGGTAGCATCCAGCATCAGAACGCAGATGTCGCTGTTTTCAATAGCCCGCACACTCCGCATCACTGAATAGAATTCTATGTTTTCAGAGACTTTCCCTTTCTTTCTGAGGCCTGCAGTATCAACCAGCAGGAAGTCAAACCCAAAGCTGTTATAACGGGTATAAATCGAATCCCGTGTTGTTCCCGGAATGGGTGTCACAATATTCCGGTCGTCACCCAGCAAGGCGTTGATCATGGACGATTTTCCAACGTTTGGCCTGCCGACAAATGCAACTTTGGGGATATCGGGCAATTCCTCAGGGGCATCAGCGGTAAGCTCTTTCACCACCTCATCGAGCAGGTCGCCGGTCCCACTGCCATTGATTGCAGAAATTTCGAAGATTTTCTCAAATCCCAGGGCATAGAATTCAGCAACATCAGCTGAGCGGCCGCCACTATCCACTTTGTTGGCTACCAGAAAGGATTTTTTAGGTGTTCGTCTGATCATGTGGGCAACATCTTCGTCGAGGGGTGAAAGCCCTTCTTTGGCGTCAACCATAAACAGGATGACATCCGCTTCATCCATGGCGAGTTCAACCTGGCGGATGATGGCCTCCTCAAAAACATCATCACTGCCGGTAACGATACCACCTGTATCGATAACGGAAAATGCCGTACCATTCCAGTCAGACCGGCCGTAATGCCTGTCGCGTGTAACGCCGCTGGTAGGGTCAACAATAGCGTCGCGTTCACCGGTGAGTCTGTTAAAAAGCGTTGATTTTCCTACGTTGGGCCGACCAACAATTGCAATGATGTTTGACATACTCAGATGATTTGGATGGCTGAATTCCGGTTGTTGAAGCAGAATCCGGTTTTCCATTTACTGCCTGTAACAAAAAAAGCCTTGATCACAAGGCCTTTTCTGATTTAAGATGTTGGTAGCGGGGACCGGATTCGAACCGATGACCTTTGGGTTATGAGCCCAACGAGCTACCTCTGCTCCACCCCGCACTGTGTGATTTCCGATATTTAAACCGGGCTGCAAAGATATATTTTGTTTCTTTGCTGTGCAAATTTATTGTCATTTATTTTTATGGAACATAAGTCGGGCTTTGTCAATATCTTAGGTCATCCGAATGTGGGAAAATCCACCCTCATGAACGCCCTGGTGGGTGAAAAACTCTCAATCATTACGTCAAAAGCACAGACCACGCGCCATCGGATAATGGGGATTGTGAATGGTGATGACTTTCAGATCGTTTATTCCGACACTCCGGGCATTGTAAAACCACACTACAAACTTCACGAATCCATGATGAAATTTGTGGATTCGGCCCTCGAAGATGCCGATGTGTTTCTGCTGGTTACTGAAAAAGCCGACACTGCATTTGAAGAAGGCCTGGTAAGTAAACTGAATTCGCTCAGCAAACCGGTCGTACTGGTTTTGAATAAAATCGACCTGTGCACCCAGGAGGAGGTCATAGAACTGCTGAAAAGCTTCGCTGAGAAACTGCCCTCTGCAACCGTGATCCCCGTTTCAGCCCTGCATAAATTCAACCTCGACAAGGTGTTTGATACCCTCCTTGAAAAACTTCCGGTATCGCCGGCTTACTACCCCAAGGATGAGCTTACTGACCGTAGCATGCGGTTTTTTGTTTCGGAGATCATCCGGGAGAAAATACTGCTCTACTTTAATCAGGAGATTCCCTATTCGGTGGAAGTGGTGGTGGATGAATACAAGGAAAAGGAGAACATCACCGCGATAACTGCCACAATCTACGTGGCCCGCGAGTCGCAGAAGGCCATCCTCATCGGACACCAGGGGAAATCAATTAAAGGACTGGGAATGGCAGCGCGCAAGGATATTGAGGAATTTATTGAAGCCAAGGTGTTCCTCGACCTCAGGATAAAAGTCAGCAAGGATTGGCGCGACGATCCGCAGCAACTGAAGCGGTTTGGGTATGAGTTGTAACAGGCAGCAAGTCTTTTTTAGTGTTTCTGATGCTGCCAGCTTGCCGGTATATTTGAAATAAGCGTCAGCGTTGGTTTGTCTTTCGTATGTTTAAGCCGGGAAAAGGTAAACCCGAATGCAAGCCGGAACAAAATAATTGGTATATTAGCTTTCCTTTTGTAAGCATGGTTATGCAGTTAACCAATGGCGGTAGTTTTTTATCAGATAGATAACAGGTTCTGAATAACACATTTGACATAGTACAATAATCTTTTACGGATTTATATCTGCTGACTAAAGTCCGGTATATGAGAACATTCTGTATTTTTCTGATCGCTTTAGGTGTTTCAGGCATAGCGAATGCCCAGTGGATAAGACTGAACTCCGCCACAGAACAGGATCTGTATTCAGTTTACTTTATTAGTCCGGCGAAAGGTTATGCGGTGGGAGATCAGGGCACCATTGTAAATACCATGAATGGGGGCAAAGACTGGGAAGCTCAGGTAAGCGGAACGAACTTTAAGCTGACTTCACTTTGTTTTACCGATTCCCTGACAGGTTATGCGGTTGGTGAAAAAGGAACTTTGCTGAGTACGGCAGATGGTGGCATCAATTGGGTGCTTCAATCCATTGGCACAGAAGTTAATTTTAATTCGGTAAGTTTTTCTGATTTATTGCATGGATTGATCGTTGGCGATGCTGGAACCATTTTATACACGGAAGATGGAGGGGATACCTGGGTGCAGCAAGCCAGCGGGGTAACAACAACCTTATCATCCGTCTGTTTTGCCGATACTGGTGCCGCATACATTACCTCAAACAGTGAAGACTGGAATACAGAAGGAATCCTACTGAAAAGTGTGAATGGGGGGAGGAGCTGGAGCATACTGGCTTTAGGCAGGAATTGGTTGCCTGTGGTACCAAAGGGACTTCATTTTTACCTGACTTCAGTTTGCTTTACCGATTCAGTAAATGGTTGTATTGTGGGATATGGTGTTGAAGGGCCTCAGGGCCCGGGAGACGAGGTAGCCCTGAGAAGGATCAGTGATTCCTTTATCCTGATTACCACCGATGGGGGTTTGTCATGGACGGAAACGGAAGGCTACGGCAGCAAACTATTGGCTGTTCATTCCCTGTCTCCGGATTCGGGTTATGTTGTGGGTGATAAAGGAAATATCCTGCGAACCACCAATGTAGGTGATGAATGGTCAGGCCAGAAAAGCGGGATTACTCAGACCCTGAGGTCTGTCTTCTTTGTCGATTCGCTGACCGGGTATACCGCCGGGGACGAAGGGATCCTGTTAAAAACAACCAATGCCGGATTTTCCGGACCAGCCGGGGACGCAGATGCTGGCTTTATCCGGCTTTATCCGAATCCGGTAAACACTGAATTAACCGTTATGATTCAGAATTCGGTTAACCAGTGCAGTTTGATTGTTACCAATGAGAATGGAGCAGAAGTAATTGTGCAACAGATTGAAGATAATTTTTTGGTGTTGAATGTCGCCGGGTTAACAAGTGGCGTATATTTTCTTAAATTTTTCAACGACGATTTTTGCGAGGTTGAAAAAATAGTGAAGTTGTAGGCTTTGCATATGGTGTTATAAGGGCATTCAGGTCGTTTACTGTAACAGGATACCGGACAATGAGATATCAGCTTATATATTGAAAATCAGACTGTAAACGGATATACTTTTTAAATCAGGATAACGGTAAGGTTGAACTGACGTGACGAAACATAGGTGTTGAAGCGATTCGGATGCGAACTGTAACCTTCAGAAACGGGAAAAGCCCCTTTCGGGGCTTTTCTTGCGAAAACCATAACAGAAGTAATGGTCGGGGGGATCGCTGAATTTTGATCAGAAGGGTGAACACTGCAGTTCTTCCATGGTGCGGTGGTTGCGGGTTGAAAAACCGAATCCGCCATTTCTTCTTCCACGGTTAAACATGTTGAAGTCGTCAAGCTCGATGGTAATGGATACCTCATGCGAGCAGCCGGCTGCAGTTCTCACTTCTGTGAGGATAAAGTCGTAGCTATAGTTGATTTTCATGCGGGTCTGGCTGGTAAAAGGGGCATTCAGTCCGAGCATAAAGATCAGGTCGTTTGATTTTGCCAGTTCAGAGGTACGGTTACGGAACCATACACCACTGTAGATTGATGACTTCAGGAGATTCAGACCCACCATATAGGTTCTGAAATCAGCCTGAGATTCGTAGATAAAACCCGGGTTAAACTTGAAGTTGTTTTTCTTGCTGTCGCGCTCAAAGAACGGGCCGTTGGAACCACCGTCAATTTCAAACAGGATATCGCCGGTAATCGACAATTTGCGTGGCAGGGGTGAAGTAAGGCCGATGAACGATTCGTTGGGGCGGAAGATGTGATGTACCGCCAGGCCGAAGGTTCCCTGAATGGCACTGAAGGTGTTGCTGCTTTCAGTAAACCTGAATACACCCCCGGTTGAAAAGTCGGGATAAACGACGTTGCCGGTTGTTGGTTCCTGGAAACTGGTTTCATAGATGTTCCCGTAAACCGGGTCAAGCTGATCGGTAAATACCAGGTTATCCCAATTCAGACGTTTCTGCACAAAGGAGGTCATGATACCCACCTGAGCCACCATATTCTCCTGAACAGCAACCCTTACAGCTGTTGACAGACCGACGGTTGAGGTTTTCAGGTATCCCGATCCGGCATTGTCTGACATCACGATCAGGCCCAGTCCCCCGGATCCCGGAATATCGCGTTCGGCGAAATCCATACTGAAGGTATAGTTCCTCAGATCTGCAGGCAGCTCAGGCCACTGATCCCTCACGGTAAACCTGGCCCTCAGACCGGGGGTGAGTCCGACTGCTCCCGGATTGTAATAGATGGGATTGTTATAGAACTGTGAGAAGAGGGGGTCTTGCGCTTGTGAAAGACCTGAAACCAGTGCTGCAAGTAAAGTTAGCAGGGAAATCCGTATCGTTTTCATGATGTAGTTTTTTGCGAGTTGTATATAGTTTCAGGCTTACCTGATGAGTGTAACTGTCCCGGAGGTTTTCTGTGGTATGTTGGTGTTGTCACCGACATCGCTGCCGTGCCAGATGCTGCCATCTTCGAAGATTGCCCTTGCTTTCCACAGGTAAACATCCTGCTGCACCAGATTGCCGTTGAAGGTTCCGTTCCAGCCTTCGGCAGGTGACCCGTTATCGTCGAGCTTATCCGATGTCCAGAGCAGGTTGCCCCAGGTGTCAAATACTTCTATTACGTAGGATTTAAGGTTAATACCAACCGGTTTGAAATACCTGACGGCTGCATTGGGGTTGTTGGGCGAGAAGGCATTGGGAACCCACAGTCCCTTGAACATCAGGTTGTATTCCATGCTCAGGGTGTCGGGGCAGCCAAATTCGTTCAGCGTGATGAGTGAGATTTCGTAATTACCTTCGGAAGTGAAGTCAATAACCGGATCGATTTCAAATGACTGGATTCCGGTACCGAAATTCCACTCATAAGCGTTGGCACCGATCGAACCATTGATAAACTGAACCCTTCCCTGGGTATTCTCATAATTCTCTGTGAATGAGAAGGCGCTGGTGGGTTTCGGGTTTACGGTGAGTTCTTTGGTGATGGTGTCGGAGCAACCGTAAGCATTTACGATGGTAAGCTCAACGTTGTAGATACCGGTGTTTTCGAAGGTAAAGTGCGGGTGCTGAACGCCGGCCAGGCCAAGCATATTCAGTGAGTCGCTGAATCTCCACCACCATTGATCAATGTGGGCATCGGCACTGTCGCTCAGGTCGGTGAACAGCGTGAAGTTGTTCTGGCAGGCCAGGCTGTAGCTGAAGTCGGCAACCGGCAGGTAGTGAACCGTATGCTGGTGGCTGATGGTATCGGTACATCCGTATTCGTTGGTTACGGTGAGGCTTGCGGTGTAGAGTCCTGCACGGTCGTACAGATAGGCCGGGTTACGCATCGAAGTGGTGTCGTAAACCGAGAGCGGATCGCCGAAATCCCAGCTCCATTCACTGATCTTCGATTCTGTCCAGGTTGACTGGTCGGTGAAGATGGTGTTCTGGTTGAGACAGACATCGCTTACAGCGAAGGCAGCAACAGGTGAAGCAAGTACTTTAACGGTCTGCGTGAGGGTATCGCTTACAGACTTTCCGGCAACCGTTGTGGTAACTACCAGGCTTACATTGTAGGTTCCGCCAAGCTGGTAGATGTGAGTTACCGTCGGCTGTACCTCTGAGTACACCAGGGTATCACCATCGCCGAAATTCCATTCCCAGCTGTTGATCGGATTGCCGCAGAACGACTGGTCTTCAAAGGTAAGTTCATGACGTTCGCAGGTGAGTGTATCCAGCATGGTGAAACCGGCTGTGATACATGGCATACGGTCAACACTCGTGGTGTAGGTTGCCTCGCATCCGTTTACGGTGATGGTAGTAAGGCTTACCTCAAAGATACCGGCTGTTGCGTAGAAATGGTTGGTGTCGGCCGGAGCAGTCAAGAGTGTATCTGAACTGCCGTCTCCGTAATTCCAGATCCAGCTGCTGATGTTGGCTCCGTTACCGTTCGACAGGTCGGTGAAGTAAATGGTGCTGTCGCAGGTTCCGGCCACATAGCTGAACGAAGGCATTGGCAGGTTGAGCACATCGACGCGCTGGTAAACCCTGGTGATGCAGTTGTTTTCATCGGTTGCATTCAGCGATACCAGATACGAGCCCGGTGCGGCGAAGTAGTGGGCGGGATTGCGCAGGGTTGAGGTATTGTGAATTCCTGAGGCAAGATCATCAAAGTCCCATTCAAAGGCAACCAGTGAATCGCCAACCGGTGATACCACTACCGGATTGAAGAAGGTAGTGTCGCCGGAGCAGGTTACATTGTGGTCAATGGCAACTTCCAGACCTGCAGGTACACACACTTCCTGTACAAGAGTATCGATACAGCCGCGCAGGTCGGTAACTACCAGGCGTACATTGTAGCAGCTGTCGGAGTGGAAGAAGATGTGGTTCGGATTCTGAAGTACTGAAGTGTATCCGGGTTCAAATTCCCATTCCCAGGCGGTGATTGCTCCCTGATAGCTGACAGAAGCATCCTGGAATCCGACAGAACCGTTGGCGCAGGCATTGGTCACATAGGTGAATGCTGCGGTCGGAGCCGGGAATACCTGAACCGGTACGGTTACTGATCCGCTGCATCCGTTCTCTGTTGTAACGGTAAGGGTTACATTGTACAGACCTTCTGCTGCATACTGGTATACAGGGTTCTGTTCTGCAGATACGTCGGTGCCTGGTACAGCGTTCGGGTCATTGAAGTTCCATGACCAGGCTGTAATTTCCTCACCGGTAATGGTGTAAGAATGATCAGTGAAGGAGGTGGTGTTGTCGGCACAGGCACTTACAAAGGTGAATGCTGAAACCGGGAGGGCACCAATGGAAACCTGCTGTGTAATGCTGTTGATACAGCCATTCAGGTCGGTTACAGTGAGTGTAACATCGTATACACTTACTGTGGTATAGGTGTGGGTTGGTGTTGGCAGGTCCGAAGTCGGGCTGCCGTCGCCGAAGTTCCATTCCCAGCTTGCGATAGAGGTAAGATCCATCACCGTAGCATCAGGTTCGAAGGATACCGGAGACTCAACACAGGTGCCTGAGGTAACCTGGAAGGCCACAAGCGGCAGCGGGGTAACCACAACGGTATGCTGTACTGTATCGGTGCAACCGCTGGCACTGGTAACTGTAAGGAGTACATTGTAGGTTCCCTCAAGGTTGAATACGTGAACCGGATTCGGCAGGTTTGAGGTATTGGAGGTGCCTGATGCCGGGTCGCCAAAGTTCCACAGCCATTGTACCAGGGCCGGGCCACCATTGGTTGAAGTAAGATCGGTAAAGGCAACCGGTGATCCCAGGCAACCGGGTTCGAATTCAAATTCAGCAGTCGGGCCGGTTACAACCTGCACATCCATGCTGGTTTCGGCATCGCATCCTTCAAGGTTGGTGATGCTGAGTGTTACTGTGTAAACACCGGCATTGGCATATACATGGGTTACGTCGGGATTTCCAGGAGCGTTGATGAGCTGGGTGTTTCCATCGCCGAAATCCCACAGCCAGGAGGTAATCACGCTGCCATTGGCAACCGACATATCGTTGAACTGGACGTCGGTACCTGAACAGGCAGGTGCAGTGAAGCTGAACATCGCCTGCGGACCCGGAATAACACTCAGCGGGTGTGAAATGCTGGCAGTGCAACCTGCGGTGTCGGTAATGGTAAGGTTTACAGTGTAAATGCCCTGACTCAGGTAGATGTGCTGGGGATCTGCTTCGGTTGAAGTGGTTCCGTCGCCGAACTCCCACATCCAGTTGAGGGTGGCACCCATGTTCACATAGGTTGAACTCGTGAACTGAATGGTGTCGTTTGAACAGCCTGCGGTGAAGGCAAAGTCAACCACCGGTGCAGGGGCAATGGTAAGTGTTCTCGTAGTTGTATCGGCGCAACTGTTGCCCGTGGTAACAATGAGGCTTACAATGTAAGTGCCAGGCTGAGCATATACGTGGGTTGGATTGACAAGCAGTGAGGTGTTGTTTACACCGGATGTCGGATCACCGAAATCCCAGGCCCATCCTGTAATCTGACCACCACCGTTGGGCTGCGACAGATCGGTAAACTCAACCGCTTCGCCCAGACAAGAGCTGGTATTGATAAAGTTGGCCACCGGATTCGGAATTACTTCCACCATAATGGTTTCTGTAGCCTCACATCCTTCTGAAGTGGTGATGTTGAGGGTTACATTATAGAATCCTGCAGCAGCATACTGATGCGAAACATTCTGGTTGTTGGGGAAAGTAACGGTGGTTGAATTGCCGTCGCCGAAGATCCATTCCCATTCGGTGATGTATCCTGACTGGGTGTAAGACAGGTCGTTGAATTCTGTCTCAGTCTGGAAACAGGTTGGTGCAGTAAAGCTGAAGTAAGCATCCGGCAGCGGACTTACATGTACCAGGTGGCTGACAGTGTTGCTGCAACCAGCGGTGTCAGTTATGGTAAGCATAACGGTGTAGTCTCCTCCGGCTGCATACATATGCTGCGGATCCTGCAGGTTAGAGATGCCGCCATCGCCGAATTCCCAGGCAAAGGTTGCCACGGCATTCAGATTAATAACGGTAGCGTCGGCGAAGAAGCTGGTAAGGGCTTCGGCACACGATGACTGCCAGGTGAATTCAACAGCCGGGGCTCCGCCTACCGTTACCTGCTTGGTAATGGTGTCGGTACAGTTGTTGAAATTGGTAATCTGCAGGGTTACATTGTAGGTACCCGGGGCACTGAAAATGTGCTGCGGATCTTCAAGGTCGGAAGTATTGAAGATGCCCGATGAAGGATCGTCAAAATTCCAGGCCCAGGCTTCAATGTTACCGGCACCATTGGGGAAGGAAGCATCCTGGAAGTTCACCAGCAGGTCTTCGCAAAGGGTGGTGTAATAGAAGTTGGCAACCGGGTTTGGCGTAACTGTTACCTCAGTGGAGAAGGTATTCTCACAACCGTAAGAGTTGAGCACATTCAGGCTTACTTCGAAGATCCCTGAGTTGGCATAGGTATGTTCGGGATTCGGATCATTCGGGAAGTAAATGGTATCGTTGGCTGAGCCATCACCATAATTCCACACCCAGCGGGTAATGTAACCATTCTCTGTTGATGAAAGGTTGTTGAACTGGGTGGCATTTCCTTCGCAATTCGGGGTGTCGAAGCTGAAGAAGGCAATGGGTGAGCTGTTGATCTGAACAAAATGACTGATGATGGAGGTATATCCAGCGGTATCGGTAGCAGTCAGGGTAACTTCATAAACACCCACTGCCGGGAAGGTATGTGAGGGGTTCATCACGTTGGCATAGAAGCCGTCGCCGAAGTTCCAGTGCCATACAGCGATGGAGTTCACGTCTGTCATGGTCTCGTCCACAAAGAAGCTGGTAGGCTGTCCTTCGCAAACCGGTTCCCAGGTAAAGTCAAGGTCAGGGTTCTGGTTGATGAAGATTACCATTTCATCGCTGAAGCTGCCGCAACCTGAAGCACTCACGACTGTAAGGATCAGGGTTGCTGAACCATTGGAGATATCACCGGCACCTGGCTGATAGGTCGGGGTAAGGGTGGTTCCGTTGGTGATGGTTCCTGTTCCGGTGGTTGACCAGCTGTAGCTCACAGCATTGTTGACAACTGCACCTGAAACGGTATAATTGCACGAGTTGCAGATGGTTACATCCGGTCCGGCATTTACCAGCGGTGACTGGATAATGGTGAGCGACTGTGAATCGGTGTCATCGGCACACGGAGGATTGGATGCGATCAGTGTGAGGGTAACGCTTCCAGCAGCAATGTCTGCCGGACTTGGAATATAGGTTGCACTCAGCGACGACCCGTTGATGAATGTTCCTGTTCCGGTGCTGGTCCAGATTACAGATGCGTAATCGTATGCCATGGCATCGCCTATAATGTATTCATCACCTTCACAGACAAGTCCGTCGGTTCCGGCATCAGCCACAGGGCTATAACGGATATTGAGGGTCATGTTGTCGGTTGCACTTCCGGCACAAGGTGCTGAGGAGATACCGGTGATGGTCAGTACTACACTGCCGGCAGCGATGTCGGCTGCACTTGGCGTGTATACAGGGTTCAATACCGAACTGTTGCTGAAAGTTCCGCTTCCGGAAGTGATCCAGTTAATGTTGCTGTAATTGGCAGCTGATGCGTTGAATATGGTATAGGTGCTTCCTTCACAGATGTCAGCATCGGAGCCGGCATCAACCGTAACTTCCGGCTGGATATTGAGCTGCATGTAGTCGGTCACAACCGGGCAACTTCCATTGGTGGCTTCCAGGGTGAGAACGACCGACCCTGCTGCTGCGTCAGCGGCACTCGGGGTATAAGTAGGATTCAGGGTATTGGCGTTGATCCAGGTTCCACTGCCTGATGTAGTCCACTGAAGCATGGCGAAGTTGGCAGCAGTTGCATCATTGATGGTGTAGGTCGAACCCTGGCAGATGATTGCATCGAGGCCGGCGTCCACAATCGGAGTCTCACTGATGGTCAGTGTTTTGTTGTCGGCAATCGGATCGGTACACGGTGCCAGCGGGTTGACAGTCAGTGTAAGAATTGCATAGCCGTTGGCCAGGTCACCGGCACTCGGCAGGTAAGTCGGCATAATGTTGCCGGCATTGATGATGATACCGGTTCCGAAAGATACAGTCCATTGCAGGCTGGCATAATTGGTTGCACTGGCTCCTGTTACAGGTGCTGGGCCGAAGCAGATATTGTCATCGGGTCCGGCGTCTACGGTAGCGCCCGGGGTAATGCCAAGTACCATGAAGTCAGTAGCATCGGTACACGGTGCGTTTCCGTATGCATTGAGGGTTAGGGTAACGGTTCCGGAAGCCAGGTCTGCTGCTGAAGGAATGTAGGTTGCATTAACCTCTGCAGGATTGGTAAAGGTACCGGTACCAGAAGTTGTCCAGAGAACATCTGAATAGAATGAAGCCGTCGCTGCTGCAAGATAGAATGCATCGCCGTAGCAGGTTGAAGCATTCGGACCGGCATTGGCTGTAGCCCTGCGTTCAATGGTCAGGATCATGGCATCGGCAGCAGCCACGGCGCAAGGTGCAACCGGGTTTGCGGTAAGGGTCAGGATGACCATACCATTGTTCACATCGGCTGCACTCGGGATATAGGTTGGTGTAAGCGAACCGTTGTTCACGAATGATCCGCTTCCGCTGCTTGTCCAGGTAAGTGTTGAATAGTTGGAAGCACTGGCTCCGCTGATCAGGTGCTGTGCGCCTTCGCAGATCACGGCATCACCGCCGGCATTGGCCTGAGCTTCAGCTACGAAATAGAGCACTACTTCGTCGCTTACATTTGAACACGGGCTATTGGCATATCCGGTAAGGGTAAGGGTTACCGTACCGTTGGCGATATCTGCAGGAGAGGGCGAATAAATCGTTACCAGGGTTGAAGTGCTGGAGAATACACCGGTTCCGCTGCTCGACCACAGAAGGGCTGCACAATAGGAAGCGGTTGCATCGGCTACGGTATAGGATCCCGGAGGGCAGATGGCTGCATCGGTGCCTGCAAAAACAACCGGAGTGCGGGTGATGTTCAGCTGCATGGCATCAGTGATGTTGCCGCTGCACGGAGCAACCGGCGTAGCAATCAGGCTCAGCACCACACCACCGTTGGTGATGTCGGCTATACTTGGAATGTAAGTAGGAGTCAGGGTGTTGCCGTTCATGATTACTCCTGTGCCAGTGCTGATCCAGCTGATTGACTGGTAATTGCTGGCTGAAGCACCCGAAATGGTGTGCTGCATACCTTCGCAGATGGTGGCATCGGCGCCGGCGTTTACAATGGCTTCCTGCGAAAGGGTAATGACGATGTTGTCACTGACACTGCTGCATGGAGCATTGGCAAAACCGGTGAGGGTTAGGGTTACATTCCCGTTGGCTATGTCTGATGCTGACGGGGTATAAGTGGTAACCAGGGCGTTAGGCGTTGAGAAAGTACCGGTTCCGTTACTGGTCCATTGTAACATACTGTAATACGAAGCGGTAGCTGTGGTTGTGGTGTAAGGTCCGGCAGGGCAAAGAGCGGTGTCATCTCCGGCAAAAATCTGCGGTGTGCGGCTGATGTTAATGGTCATGGCATCCGATGCGGCATTGGCGCAGGGCGCAAGCGGTGTAGCGGTCAGACTCAGGATTACACTGCCGTTGTTGATGTCAGCCATACTCGGAATGTACATCGGTGTGAGCGAGTTGCCATTTACAATGGTACCTGTACCGGTTGTTGCCCAGTTGAGTGACTGATAGTTGGTTGCTGAAGCACCGGTGATGCTGACATTGTTACCTTCACAGATGAGTGCATCCGGTCCGGCATTGGCAGTTGCCTCGTTGGAGAGCAGCAGAACGATTTCGTCACTGGCACTGCTGCATGGGCTGTTGGCATATCCGGTGAGGGAGAGTGTGACTGTTCCGTTGGCAATATCGGCTGCACTCGGGGTATAGGTGGTTACCACGGTGGTGGTATTTGAGAATGTACCTGTTCCGTTGGTTGACCACAATACGTTACTGTAGAATGATGCAGTGGCAGTGCTGGTGGTATAAGGCACGACAGGGCAAAGACTTACATCGGCGCCGGCAAAGATCTGCGGACTGCGGGTAATGTTGAGCTGCATGGCATCAATAGCCTGTGAAGCACAGGGAGCCATCGGATTGGCCGTCAGGGTCAGTGTTACCCATCCGTTGGCAATATCGGTTGCACTCGGAAGGTAAGTCGGACTCAATGTATTGCCATTCACGATGTTTCCGCTGCCGGAAGTTGTCCAGAATATTGACTGGTATCCCGATGCTGTTCCGTTAATGATGGCATTGTCTCCTTCACAAATGGTAATGTCAGCACCTGCATCGGCAATCGGATCCTGTACCAGAATGAGTACGATATCATCGCTCACCGAAGTGCAGGGAGCGTTGGCATAGGCCGTCAGATTCAGGGTTACCGAACCGTTCATGATGTCGGCTGCACTTGGCGAGTAAACCGTAACCAGTGAGGTGGGGTCGGTGAATGTTCCGGTTCCGTTGGTTGTCCAGAGCAGATGGCTGTAATTGCTTGCAGTCGCCGTCAGGGTTGTGTACTGATCCGGAGGACAGATGCTGGTGTTGGAGCCGGCAAATGCCTGCGGGGATTTGTGTATGGTTACCATCACTGCATCGCTGGCAGGAATGGTACATGGAGCTGAGGCCGAAGCAGTGAGCGTCAGCGAAACAAGTCCGCTGTTGATATCCAGCACGCTCGGAATATACGTTGGAGTCAGGGTATTTCCATTGAGGAAGGTGCCTGATCCTGATGTTGACCAGCTGATGGTCTGATAATTGCTTGCAGTTGCTGTGGTGATGTTGATGTTACTTCCTTCACAGATATTGAAATCAACACCGGCATAGGCGACAGGGGCATCGGTGAAACCGAGCAGCATTGAGCTTTCTGCAGCCATGGTACAAGGCCCGTTGCCAATGGCTGACAGTGTGAGAATCACACTTCCGGTTGAAATGTCACCGGCAGAAGGAACATAGGTAGGATCGATGTTTCCGTTGTTCACGAAATATCCTGATCCTGAACTGGTCCATGTCAATGAAGAATAATCACTGGCTGAAGCATCATTAATTGTATAGTTATCTCCTGCACAGACATCGGCATTGGAACCGGCATCGGCTGTCGGCGGAGTTACAACATCAACGGTAATTACATTCGAAGCAACTGAGGTACATCCGTTAACATCGGTTACTGTTACAAAATAGTTGCCCGGAGTGCTGACAATGATGTTCTGGGTAGTCTGACCGTTTGACCATACGTACACAGCATATCCAGCAGGTGCCATCAGGGTCACGGTTTCTCCGTCGCACAGGCTGGTCGGCCCGTTGGCAAATATAACCGGAGGAGTTGAAGGAGGATAAACATTTACCGCAATGATATTTGACGGATCACTGATGCAACCCATGGCATCGGTTACCTGCACGGAATAGCTTCCCGAAACGGTTACCGTAATGTTTTGGGTGATTTCACCGTTTGACCAGAGATAGGCTGCAAAGCCTGCAGGTGCTGACAACATCACGCTGCCACCGGTACAGAAGTTAATGGGTCCGTTGGCTGTTATTGCCGGGGTTGCGGGTTGCAATACAGTAACACTTACGGGTGCTGAAGCCTGGCTTGAACAACCGATGGCATCGCTGACCACAACGGTGTATGAACCCGATTCTGTTACTGTGATGTTCTGAGTTACTGCTCCGTTCGACCAGAGGTAGGAGGCAAAACCAGCGGTAGCTGACAATACCACACTCTGACCATTGCAGAAGGTAGTGGCACCCAGGGCAGTAATGACCGGGGTTGCCGGGTAAGGGTTAACCAATACGCTGACCGGAGCGGAAGGCAGACTGCTGCATCCTGAAAGGGTACTTACCGTTACAGAGAATATACCGCTGCTGGTAACCAGAATACTCTGGGTGGTTTCGCCGTTTGACCAGAGGTAGGAGGCATATCCGGCCGGTGCTGACAAGGTAACGCTGCCGCCTGCACAGAAACTTACAGGGCCGCTGGCGGTGATTACCGGTGTAGCAGGGGTGCTGTTAACAGTCACAGCTATATTGGCAGAAGGTAAACTGACACATCCGAACAGATCGGTGACAGTTACGTTGTAGTTACCTGCTGAGTTAACTACTATGCTGGCAGAAGTCTGGCCTGTATTCCACACATATGAGGCATATCCTGTCGGTGCGGAGAGGGTTACACTTTCGCCAATGCAGAGATTGGTTGGTCCGCTGGCTGTAACAACAGGAACAAATTGCATGTGGACATTTACATCAATCTGGTTGGAAGTAAGGCTGGCACAACCATTAACATCTGATGTAACTACCGAATAGGTTCCCGAAGTATTAACAGTGATGTTCTGGGTTGTCATGCCATTTGACCAGAGATAGGAGGCATATCCCGCAGTTGCGGAGAGTATTACACTGCCTCCCTCACAAAATTCAACCGGACCACTGGCTGTAATTACCGGGGCTGCCGGCATAGGATTCACGAGAACTGCGAGGGTAGCGGTAGTTCCGCTTCCGCAGCTGTTCTGAGGAGTAACAGTTATATTTCCTGATATTGCACTCGTTGAGAAATCTACCGTAATCATGTTCGTTCCTGAGCCTGAAGCTATAGAAGCCCCTGTTGGAACGGTCCACTGATAAGCGGTAGCACCGGTTACAGGATTTACTGAATATACAACGCTCTGGGTGTTCTGACACAGAGTCGACGGGCCCATGATAATGCCCGGGTTGCCTGGCAAAGGTTCAACAGTAACTGCATAAGCTGCAGATACCGGCCCGTTACCGCAGGCATTGGTAGCGTTAACAAAGAAACTACCCGATACAGCTGAGGCTGAGAAGTCAACCACGATGTTGGCGGTATTGGCTCCGGAAACCAGGGTAGCACCTGAAGGCAGAATCCAGTTGTAGCCGGTAGCATACTGAACCGGGGTAACTGAATAGCTGACTCCGGTCTGTCCGGCACATACATTCTGCGGCCCGCTGATGGTTCCACTGGCGACCGGCAATGAGCTGATAGCAAGGGTCATGACATCGGTAGCTGAACCAAAACATGGGGCAGCACCCTGAACAGTAAGAATCAGGTTAACAGATCCTGCGGTACGGTCGCCATTTGAAGGGATATAAGTTGGTGTTAAGGAATTGGCGTTAACAAGGGTGCCGGTTCCAGTGGATGTCCAGTTAAGGGTCAGGTAACCCGAGGCGCTGGCACCGGTTACGGTATAGCTTACTCCGAAGCAGATGTCAGCATCAGGGCCTGCGTTGGCAACAGGGCCATCGGTGAAAACAAGCACCATTTCATCGGAAATATTGCCTGTGCATGGAGCGGGTGAAATGGCCGACAAGGTAAGAATCACACTGCCGTTGATATAGTCCTGAGCACTTGGCATGTAGGTCGGGCTCAGGGTGTTGCCACTGATAATGGTGCCGGAGCCGGTGGTTGACCAGCTGATGGCTGCATAATTTGTTGCGGAGGCACCGGTAACCGTGAAGTTGCTTCCGTCGCATACCTGCGCGTCAGGTCCTGCATTTACAGTAGCACCGTCATTGATGGTGAGAAGCATATTGTCCTGAACATTGCTGAAACATGGAGCAATGCCCTGTACGTGCATGGTAAGGGTAACCGATCCGAGGGCCTGATCTCCGGCACTCGGGGTATAGGTCGGATAAAGCGTAGTCTGATTTGCAAAAGTTCCGGTTCCGGAGCTTGTCCAGTTAATCGTGCTGTAATTAGTAGCTGATGAGGTTGAGACTGTAAATGCACTGCTGCCACAGGTGTTTGCGTCGGCACCGGCATTGGCTGTCACAGCTGATCCTATAGTAAGTGTCATCTGATCTGCAGCCTGGTTGTTGCATGGGTTAACCCCGGTAACAGTAAGGGTGAGAACCACAGAACCACTGGTAATGTCTCCGGCACTGGGTGTATACACAGGATTCACGAGATTGCTGTTCGAGAAGAATCCGGTTCCTGAGGTAGTCCAGTTCACCGATGAATAGTTTAAGGCTGAAGCATTGATCAGCTGGTAAGTGCTTCCGCAGCAAACAGCATCAGCACCTGCATTGGCAACCGGGAGTTTCTGAATGGTAAGAACCATGAAGTCAGAAGCAATGGTGTTGCATGGTGGTGCTCCCTGAAGGGTAAGGGTGAGATTCACGGTACCGGCGGCAATGTCGCCTGCACCCGGATAGTAAATCGGGTTGGTAGCCGTCGGACTGCTGAAGGTTCCCGAACCACTGGTCGACCAAAGCAGTGAGGCATATCCTGTGGCGGTGGCTCCGCTCAGGGTCAGGCTCTGGCCTTCACAGATGCTCAGATCAGCACCGGCATTGGCTTCAGGTCCATCCTGGAGATGGAGTACCATAAAATCGGTTACTTCGCCGGTGCACGGAGCAAGGGCTGCAACATGCAGGGTTAAGGTTACCTGTCCGGTAAGAACATCTCCCTGTGATGGGGTGTAAACGGGGTTCAAACCGGTGCTTCCGGCAATGGTTCCCGTCCCGTTGTGGGTCCAGTAAACACTGCTGTGGTTGGCAGCGGTGGCTCCGGTTACCTGAAATGCTGCGGTTCCGCAACTGTTTGCGTCAGGACCGGCATTGGCAAGCGGTGAAAGATTGAACGAAAGCTCCATCTCATCGCTGGCAGTTGTATTACAAGGCGCCAGACTGGTAGCTGTCAGGGTCAGGGTAACGGAACCTGAAGCAAGATCACCTGCACTCGGCATATATACAGCATTCAGCAGGGTGGTATTTGAGAATGTGCCGCTACCTGAAGTGCTCCAGGTAAGACCGGAATAGTTAACGGCTGTGGCATCGGCAAGGGTGTAGCTGTTGATACCGCATACGGCTGCGTCAACGCCTGCGAACACGGTTGGGACCGGTGCAAAACTGAGGACGAGCTGATCGGAAACCGTTGCAGTGCAAGGGCTGTTGCCTGTGGCTGTAAGGGTAAGGGTTACGCTTCCGGCTGCGATGTCAGCGAGACTGGCAACATAGGTCGGGTTGATTGAATTCGGATTGATAAAGGTACCGGTACCAGTGGTGCTCCAGCTCAACGTATTGTAGTAGGATGCACTGGCGGTGGTAATGGAATAGTTGGTGCCGCAGCTGGTGGCATCTGCACCGGCATTCACCACAGGCTGACGGATGATACTCAGGATCATCAGGTCGGTTGCCGGGGTGCTGCAAGGTGCGCTGGCAAAGGCGGTGAGGGTAATGTTAACGCTTCCTGCTGCAATATCAGCTGCACTCGGGGTGTAAGTCGGTGTTAAGGTTGAACCGCTGGCAAAAGTGCCGGTTCCGCTGCTGCTCCAGCTGAACAATGTGCTGTTGGAAACAGTACCTGACAGTACATAGCTGGTGCCTTCACATACCGAAGCATCGCTTCCGGCATTGGCGGTGGCACCACGCTGTATGCTCAGGGTCATCTGGTCGGTGGCTGTATTGCTGCAGGGTGATGATGCAGTGGCGGTCAGGGTCAGGACTACTGATCCGTTGGCGATGTCCGTGACACTTGGTGTATATACAGGGTTCAGGGTTGTTTGTCCTGAGAAGGTACCTGAACCGGAAGTTGTCCAGTTTAATGCACTGAAGTTGCTTGCTGAAGCCGATACAACCATGAAAGTTGTGCCTTCACATACACTTCCGTCAACACCGGCGTTGGCAACGGGCTCATTCAGCAGGGTGAGGGTCATGGCGTCGGTAACCAGCTGGGTGCAGGGCGACTGACTGTGAACCTCAAGGCTAAGTACAACAGAGCCTGCGAGGAAATCGGCAGCACTGGGCTGGTAAGTCGGGGTAAGGGTAGTCTGATTGATGAAAGTTCCGCTTCCGCTGGTGGCCCAGTTGAATGAACTGTAGTTGCTGGCTGTTGCGCCGGTAATCAGGTAGCTTGTACTGCAGGTGGTTCCGTCAACACCGGCATAGGCGGTTGCAACTGGTGCAATGGTCAGGGTTAGGTCGTCGCTTACACTGGCTGAACAAGGAGCAACCGGAGTTGCGGTAAGGGTGAGTACGACGCTTCCGCTGAGAACATCAGCTGCACTCGGGGTATAAACCGGAGCAAGGATGTGGGCATTGCTGAAGGTTCCTGTTCCTGATGTTGACCAGGTAATCAGAGATGCATTGGATGCATTGGCGCCATTGATCGTAAAGGTATTGCTTTCGCAGATGCTGCCATCGTTGCCGGCATTTACTACGGGGCCTTCGTTGAGGTTGATGCGCATAACATCGGATGAACTACCGGTACACGGGGCAGTTGCCTGTGCAGTAAGGGTGAGATCCACGAAGCCATTGGCGATGTCACTTCCACTCGGAACATAAGTCGGATTCAGGGTGGTTGCATTCGATAAGGTACCTGTTCCGGCTGAAGTCCACAACAATGAACTGTAGTTGGATGCCGTAGCACCATTGATGGTGATGGTGGCATCGCAGGAGCTCAGATCACTGCCTGCATTTACAAGCGGTAAGGTGTTGAACGATAAGGTCATCATGTCGCTCTCCGAGCCGGTGCAAACACCGCTGGCAGCGGCCTGAATGGTAAGAACCACCGAACCGTTGGCGATATCAGCTGCCGATGGGTTGTAGGTTGCATTAACGATTGCGGGGTTTGCGAAACTTCCGCTTCCGGAGGTTGTCCAGTTAACCGCAGCATAATCTGTTGCAACAGCATTGATCAGGGTGTAGGTGTATCCTTCGCAGATTGCTGCATCAGCGCCTGCATCGGCAGTAGCCATGCGGTCGATGGTGAGCACCATGTCATCTGTAACAAGGGCGTTGCAGGCACCTGTGCCCTGTACCGACAGGGTTATGGTAACCGATCCGTTAAGAATATCGGCAGGACTTGCAACGTAGGTTGGGCTCAGGGTATTGCTGTTGAGGAAGCTTCCGGTTCCGTTTGAGGTCCAGGCAAAAGTAAGGCCTGTGGTAGCGGTTGCGCCGGAAATGGTATACTGCTGTCCTTCACAGATGGTGGCATCGGCACCAGCGAATGCTTCAGGCATTCCACTGATGGTCAGTATCATGTTATCGTTCACCGGAACATTGCACGGTGCTGCTGAGTTCGCGGTAAGTGTAAGACTTACGCTACCGGCTGCGATGTCGGCGGCACTCGGGGTATAGGTTGGTGTTAAGGTGTTGGGGTTGAGCAGGGTGCCGGTTCCGTTTGAGGTCCACACCAGGCTTGTATAGTTGCTGGCTGAAGCGGTGGATACAGTGTAACTGTCAGTTTCACAGATCGTGGCATCGCTGCCGGCGTTTACAATTGCCGAAGGGATCAGGGTGAGGATCATGGCATCCACAGCCGGTGCATTGCAGGGGCTGGTGGCGGTACCGGTCAGGGTCAGGGTTACTGATCCGCTGATAAAATCAGCCAGACTCGGGGTATAGGTTGGGGTAAGGGTTCCGTTGCCGGAGAAACTTCCGCTTCCGTTGCTGGTCCAGTTAAGGGCTGTAACAGTTGAAGCACTGGCGCCGCTCACGGTGAAGGTGCTGCCCTGGCAAAGGGTAGCGTCAGGGCCTGCATTCACCTGTGCAGCAGGAGTAAGGTTCACCACTTTTACCGATGAAGCCTGTCCGTTGCAAGGGGCAAAGCCAAAAGCTGTCAGGGTAAGGTTCACCGAACCGGCAATCAGGTCACCGGCACTGGGTGTATAGGTCGGGGTAAGGGTGGTCGGGTTTGAGAGGATGCCTGTTCCGCTGCTGGTCCAGTTTACAGAAGCATAATGCTGTGCACTGGCATCGGCAACGATTACTACCTGGCCTTCGCATACGTTCACATCGGCGCCTGCATCGGCAGTTACCGGTTTGGCAAAACTGAGCACCATATCATCGTGATATTCAGCACATGGAGGATTGCCGTAAGCATTCAGGGTCAGGGTTACAAAACCGGTGAGCAGGTCAGAAGCTCCCGGGGTATAAGTCGGGGTAAGGGTGTTTCCAAGGGTGAATGAACCGCTTCCGGAGGTTGTCCAGTCAAGGCTCATGTAATTGGTTGCGGTTGCTGTTGAAACGGTGAATGTTGAACCTTCGCAGATGGTTGCATCAGCACCGGCATCGGCAACAGGACCTTCTTTGAACATCAGGATCATGAAATCGCTGACATCACCTGAACATGGAGCGGTGGCGGTGGCCGTTACGGTGAGCAATACCTGTCCGGCAAGCAGATCGGCAGCGCTCGGGGTGTAAACCGGGTGAAGCAGGGTAGGATTGCTGAATGAACCGCTTCCTGAAGTTGCCCAGTTAACCGATGACTGATGCTGAGCTGTTGAGAGGCTGAGCGCATAGCTGCTTCCGAAGCAGATCTCGGCGTCAGGTCCTGCATTTACCAGCGGCATCGGGCTGATGGTGAGAACTTTCTGGTCGTTCACATCGCCGCAAGGACTTACACCATAGCTGGTGAGGATCATGGTAACGGTTCCGGCAAGCGCGTCGGCAGCCGAAGGGGTGTAAGTCGGGGTAAGTGAGTTTCCGTTTACAAGTACTCCACTGCCGTTGGTGCTCCAGTTTACTGCTGAATAATTGGCGGCAGTAGCATCAAATACTGTATAAGAGCTTCCTTCGCAGACTGCTGCATCGGCTCCGGCATCCACAACAGCTTCGGGCTGAAGGGTCAGTACAAATGAATCTGAAGGATCTGCGGTACAGGGTGCTGCGCTGTTGGCAGTAAGCGTGAGGGTCACGCTTCCGGCAACGAGGTCAGCTGCACTGGGCTGATAAGATGGATTGAGCTGCGAAGAGTTGGTGAATACGCCGGTCCCGGAGGTGGTCCACTGCAGTGAAGCATAATCCGATGCCGAAGCTCCGGTAATGTTGTACAGGGCAAGTCCGCAGGAGATGTCGTCATTTCCGGCTTCAACCTCCGGCATGGCAATTACGGCAACCAGTTTGGTATCTGTAACAGGCACGGAACAAGGAGCAGCGCTTACTGCTGAAAGGGTCAGTACCACCGAACCGTTGGTTACGTCGTCAGAACTCGGGAAATAGGTCGGGTTCAGTGTATTGGCATCGCTGAAGGTTCCCGTTCCTGAAGTTGTCCAGGTCAGGGTTGTATAATGGGTAGCGGTTGCGTCAAGAATCAGCAGACCGGTTCCTTCACATACGGAAGCATCGGCACCGGCATTGGCGGTTGCCTCGCGGTTGATGGTAAGGATAAATGAATCGGTGGCCGGAGTTCCGCAAGGGCTCTTAGGCTGTGCATGCAAAGTGATTATCACGCTGCCGGCTGCGATATCTGCCAGACCCGGTGTGTAAGTCGGGCTGAGGGTACTGCCGTCAACAAAAGTTCCGTTGCCGGTTGTTGTCCAGTTAACAGTCGAAAAGTCGGTAGCAGAAGCTCCGCTTACGGTAAAGCTATCGCTTTCGCAGATGGCTGCATCGGGGCCGGCATCTGCCATTGGTCCCTGCTGAATGGTGAGGGTAAGCAGGTCGCTTACAGGAGCAGCACAAGGTGCCTGGCTGATGGCTGTCAGGGTCAGGTTGACCGATCCGTTGGCAATGTCAGCAGCACTCGGTGTATAGGTGGTAATCAGTAAGGTCGGGTCTGCAAAAGTACCGGTTCCATTGGTGCTCCACTGCAGTGAAACATGGTTGGTTACGGCGGCACCGGAGGTGGTGAAGATTCCGCTTTCACAGATGGTTTCATTCGGACCTGCTTCAACATCAGCCTGAGGGGTAATGGTCAGGATCATGAGGTCGGTAACGGTCTGGGTGCACGGGGCAATGCTGTTGGCTGTCAGCGTCAGGGTAACCCATCCGGTGGCAATGTCAGCAGGGCTGGGCGTGTAGGTTGGAGTGAGGGTATTTGCGTTGATGAAAGCGCCGCTGCCGGTACTGGTCCAGAGCAGTGAAGCATAATTGGAGGCAGTGGCTGTGTTGGGTGTGAAATCAGAGCCTTCGCAGATGGTAACATCAGCACCGGCTGAAACTGCCGTAATCGGACGGATGGTAATGGTCACCTGGTCAACGGCATCAACAGCACAGGGCGCATTGGCCGATGCGGTCAGTGTAAGAACAACCGAGCCGGCAAGGATATCAGCGGCACTCGGCATGTAAGTCGGGGTAATGGTATTGGCATTGAGTAAGGTTCCTGAGCTTCCGCTGGATACCCAATGCAGGGTATTGTAATTGGTAGCTGAAGCGGTGGTAATGGTGAATGAACCAACACAGATGGTTTCATCAATACCGGCATTGGCAACCGGACTCGGTTCAATGGAGAGCACCATCTGATCGGTTACCTGACCTGTACAGGGAAGGAGTCCGTCAGCGGTGAGTGTAAGGGTTACACTTCCATTGATGATATCAATGGCACTCGGTGTGTAAATCGGGTTCAGCGTGGCTGCATTCGAGAACCATCCCGATCCGGATGAGGTCCAGGTAAGGTTGCTGAAGTCCTGTGCAGTGGCGCTGGCAAGTAAATAGGTATCGGTATCGCAGGTGGCGGCATCCGGCCCGGCGCTGATCACCGGCATCGGGTGAATGGTGAGCAGCATGGCATCGCTGACCGATCCGCTGCAGGGCAGCAAACTGGTAGCATTCAGGTATAACAGCACCGATCCGGCGGCAATGTCTGCGGGACCCGGAGTATAGGTAGGATTGATCGAATTGTGGTTTGAGAAGCTTCCGTCACCCATGGTGGTCCAGGTGATGGCTGAGAAATCAGTAGCACTGGCATCAAAAATATAGTATTGTCCTGTTTCACAGATATCACCGTCAGAACCGGCATCAACAACCGGTGGCTGGCTGATCTGAAGGATCATGGCATCGGTGGCTGTGGTGGTGCAGGGGGTAATTCCCTGTCCGGTGATGATCAGAATCACACTGCCATTGGCAATGTCCTGTGCACTCGGAGTGTAAACCGGATTCACCAGGGTAGGATCGGAGAAAGTACCGCTTCCTGAGGTAGTCCAGAATACAGAAGAAGTTGACTGTGCGGTTGCACTGATCAGCGGAACATTGGAGCCTACACAGATCTGGATATCAGGACCGGCATTCACCTGGGGCTCAGCAATCACGGTTAGCATCATCTGATCGGTGGCATTACCCGTGCATGGGCTGATACCGTAAGCAGTCAGAGTCAGTACAGCAAATCCGAGTGATTCATCGATGGTACCGGGTACATAAGTCGGGTAAAGGGTATTGGCTGCCAGCAAAACACCGTCGCCTGAGGTTGACCATGCCAGCGATGAATACTGACTGGCATTTGATCCGGCAATGGTTTGGGTCTGGTTGGCGCAGATGGTCTCGTCGTTACCGGCAAAAGCAGTAGGGGTGCGGGTTATGGTAATCTCCATTGCATCCACATCGGTTGCAATACAGGGTGCTGTAGCAAATACGGTCATGGTCAGCTGAACTGAACCAATCATAATGTCAGCTGCCGAAGGGATATAGGTTGGTGTTAACGTGGTCGGGTTCATCAGGGTTCCGCTTCCGCTGGTAGCCCATAAAACACTGGAAGCATTGGTAGCAGAGGCATTGTTCACCATGTAACTGCTGCCTTCGCAGATGGCGGCATCAGTTCCGGCATTGGCAACCGGGTTCTGCCTGATGGCCAGGGTCATATCGCTGGTTTGCGGCAGACACGGAGGATTGTTCAGGGTAAGGGTCAGTGTAACAGCACCATTGGCAATATCAGCAAGGCTTGGGGTGTAAATCGGGTTCAGGGTATTCATGTTGTTGAAATTGCCCGATCCGCTGGTACTCCATGAAAGACTGGTATAATTGGTTGCTGTGGCATTGATCAGTTCGTAGTTGCCGCCTTCGCAGATGGTGGCATTCGGGCCGGCATAAGCAACCGGCATCGGATTGATGTTGAAAATGACATTGTCAGAAACTACATCGGTGCAAGGAGCCAGCGAAGTGGCTGATAAGGTTAAAGTAACCAGTCCGTTGATCAGATCACCGGGGCCCGGGGTGTAGATGGGGTTCAGAACAGTAGGGTTAATGAAAACACCGTCACCGTTGGAGGTCCACATCAGGGTGCTGTAGTTGCTGGCAGCGGCGCCGCTGATATTGTGTGGTCCTTCGCAGATCGTGATGTCATTTCCTGCGAAAACCACAGGAATCTGGTTGATGGTAACCAAAACAGCACTGCTTACCGGAGCAACACAAGGTGCATTGCCGGTGGCAGTGAGGGTGAGGGTTACCTGTCCGTTGGCTACATCGGCTGCACTGGGTGTGTAGGTCGGGTTGATCTGGTTGGCATTTACAAGAACACCGGTTCCTGAGCTCGTCCAGGCTAAACCTGAAGAATACTGGGCGCTGGCTCCGGGAACGATGAAGCTGTTATCGCCACATACGGAGAAATTAACACCGGCACTTACAATCGGAGTCGGGGTTACAGCAATCTGCATCATGTCGGTGGCTGCCACCGAACAGGGTGCAGTACCACTGGCGGTCAGGGTAAGGGTTACAGTGCCGGCCAGCGCATCATTGTGCGAAGGCAGGTAGCTGGGTGTGAGGGTTCCGCTGTTCGAAAGAATTCCTGTACCAGTGGTGGTCCAGTTTATCGTTGAGTAATTGGCTGCAGTAGCTGAACTGACTGTAAAGGCGGTGGTTTCGCAGGTTGAACCATCCAGACCGGCATTGGCTGACGGGGTGTTTACGATGGTAAGCGTCATATTGTCGGAAACCGGAAGGCTGCAGGGTGCAATGCCGTTGGCTGTTATGGTCAGGGTAACGGTTCCGCTGAGCAGGTCAGAGGCTCCGGGAATATAGGTGGCGTTCAGAATGTTCGGGTTAACAAATGATCCTGAACCGCTGCTTGTCCACAAAAGGGTTGAGTAATTGGATGCACCGGCGCCCGTAATGGTGTAAGGATCGTTACCGCAGCTGGTGGCATCGGCTCCGGCATTCACAACCGGACTGCGCCGGATTGTAAGTGCTTTTACCGAAACAGCATTGCCCGAACAGGGAGCGATCGGAGCAACGGTGAGGGTAAGGTTAACACTTCCGGCAATAGCATCAGAGAGACTCGGGGTATAGGTTGGAGTCAGGGTGCCGTTTCCGGTGAAAGTACCGGTTCCGCTGGTTGTCCAGTTTATGCCGGCATAATTGGCTGCAGTTGCATCACTGATGGCCAGGCTGCTTCCCTCACAGATACTGGCCGGGGCACCGGCATTGGCTGTGGGTTCGGCATTGATAAACAGGGTCATCTGGTCAGAAACGGTGTTGGATGAGCAACTGCCGGTTCCCGTAGCTGTGAGTGTCAGTACCACTGATCCGTTGGAAAGGTCTGAGGCACTCGGTGTATAGATCGGATGTAAGGCAGCAGGATTGGAAAAAGTACCGCTTCCGGTGCTTGTCCAGAGCAGCGATCCGTAATTGGCTGCTGAACTTCCTGAAATGGAGTATCCGGCGGTACCGCAATTCGATACATCCGGACCTGCATTCACCTGAGGCATTGATAACAGGGTAAGTGTCAGATTGTCTGATGCACTGCCAGTACAGGGTGCCAGTGCGAAGGCGGTAAGGGTCAGGGTAACTGAACCTCCGGCAACGTCTGCTGCACTCGGGGTATAAACTGCAGTGGTTGTACCCTGGTTTGTGAAGGTGCCGCTTCCTGAAGTCGTCCAGTTCAGCGAGAGGTAACCGGCCGCTGTTCCGTTAAGATTAACATTGGCAGTTCCGCAGGAGGTCACATCACTGCCTGCATTGGCTGTAGGGGCCGGAGAAATGGTAAGCACCATAATGTCACTGGCCTGGGCACTGCAGGGAGCAGCTGCCTGGGCAGTAAGCTGAAGGGTAACATAACCCTGAAGCCTGTCAGCAGCCGAAGGGGTATAGGTGGTGGTCAGGTTGTTGGCATTTCCGAAGCTTCCGCTGCCATCCAGCGCTGTCCAGGTAACTGTGATGTAGTTCGATGCACTGCCATTGAGCATATAGTTGGCTGTTGAGTAGCAGATTGAAGCATCAGGTCCTGCATCCACCGTGGGTGAGGAGGATATGGTCAGCGTCATGCTGCTGGTGGCTGGTGAACAGGATCCGTTTCCGTTTGCTGTCAGCGTAAGAACCACGCTTCCGGAAGCAAGGTCGTTTGAACCGGGGGTGTAAACCGGGCTTAAGGCGGAGGCGTTGTCGAACGATCCGTCGCCGCTGCTGGTCCACTGCAGTGAGCTGTAATTTGATGCTGTTGCACCACTCAGCTGGTGGGTATTACCCGGACAGACAGTAGCGTTAAGGCCGGCATTGGCAACCGGACTAGTACTGATCAGAACATTGAAGTCGGGTGAATAAGTGCCGTTGCCACAGCTGTTGATTCCGCGAACCCTGATAACTCCGGGAACAGCAGAAGCAGTCGCATTCAGGGTGATCGATGACCCGGTGGCTGATCCGCTTACGGTGAATCCTGCGGGATATTCCCACTGGTAACTATTGGCGTAGGCGATGGGTGCAACACTGTATACCAGTCCGGTTTCATTCTGACAAACATTGGCTGTGCCGCTGATGCTCCCACCGGCGATCGGCAGGTTGTTGACTGTAACTGCATAGGCAGCCGACCACTGGCCGGCTCCGCATCCGTTGGTGCCTCTTACCTGTATGCTTCCTGAAGCTGCGCTTGTGCTGTAATTGACGGTGATCTGATTGGTGTTTGTTCCGGTATTGATGGTGGCTCCTGCAGGCAGTACCCACTCATATCCGTTGGCCTGGCTGATGGCGGGAACCTGGTAGGTGACGCCGCTCTGACCCTGACAAACGGTTGAGGTGCCGGTGATGATTCCCGGGTTGCCCGGAAGACGGTTAACAGTAACCACAAGAATGGGTGACCAGCTTCCGTTACCACAGGCACTGTTGCCGCGAACCCTTACATCACCCGAAGTTGCGGTGGTGCTGAAGTCAACGGTGATGGTGTTGGTATTGGTTCCTGAAGAAATAGTAGCCCCTGTCGGTAAGGACCATTCGTAGCCGGTTGCATTATTGATCGGATTTACTGAGTAGGTTACCCCTGTCTGACCCTGGCATACGGTTGAAGACCCTGAGACAATTCCGGCTGCCGAGGGAAGGCTGGCTACGGTAACATAAAGAGTGGATGATGTTCCGTTTCCACAGACGTTGGTTCCGTAAACACTGATGTTGCCTGAAACAGCAGAAGCTGAAAAATTGACGGTGATCGAATTGCTGTTACTTCCGCCAACGATATTCACCCCGGTCGGAACACTCCATACATAGCCTGTTGCATTGGGAATGGCTGCCACAGAATAAACCACCGAATTTGTCAGCTGACACACCGAAGTGCTTCCGGAAATGAAACCAGCTGCCGAGGGCAGCGGATTCACCTGAATGGTTACAGGATTGCCTATATCCGACCCGGTGCAATTGTTGGCATCGAGTATCTGCGAGAGCTTGTAATCACCGGCATCAGAGGTGCTGATGATATACGGGCTCGACATGATACCACTTATCTCGGGCTGGTCAACGCCATTGATGCTGTATATAACACGCCAGGGTGCAGTCCCCTGAGATATATACAGATATACATCAGTGGAGGCACCCTGACAAATGGTTGCATCGCCGGTTAAATAGGCCACGGGCGGCGTAGCGCAAGGCTGCGCTAACAGTTGTAAACTTGAAAAAAGCGCAAATAGTATCAGCGCCCTTTCTTTGACTTTCCCCCCGAAAATTCTGTAAAAGGTCTTCATATTATTTTTGTTATAATTTCGTCTGAAAAGAACTATTCACCTCATCCAGCCACTTTTCCGACTCTCCGGTGAATTCATTTGTTTATCATTTCATTTGAAATAAGTAATACGACAAATGCAAACTTTTTTTTACAGACTGCCCGGCCTTGTTGATTTCCTGCATGTATTTATTTAAATATCAGCGACATGTAAAGTAGGGTTCTCTGCATGTCAATGATATCAATGCTTTTGAAAATCCGACGTTTTTAATTGGTTGTCAATCAGCAATTTGTCTGATCGATGGATTTTTATTTATTTTCAGATGGCAATAAAATATTTACATAGCATATAAAATAATTTTACATCGGTTGAAAAAGTCCGATCTCAGTGTGTTTATGATTTTACAGACTTTATCTGGTGCATAACCCTGAAACCAGGAGTTGTCTGCGGACTTATCCTGCAGCCCTGATTCAGTCTTTCTATGGCTCTGCCTTTATCTGATGCAGTTTTTCAACATTATCTGAGGTACAGGCCCCTGTCTTCCCGACAGCTTTCAGGAAATGTTTTCGTTTCCGGTTTTTTTTAGCGGGAAATAATGTGGGCTTGACCCGGTAAGGATGTTTTTTTTACATTCCGTTTTTCCGCGTGGGACAGAATTGCAGGATGGAACAGTGGATAGCTACAGGGAGGCGATTTTTATTGACTTGATAAACAGATGTTTGATCGTGGAGGCAGTGATCATTTAAAAATTTGCTTTTTCTCAAAGCATTCATTGTCCGAAATAGCAGGGTGTTGATCCTGCTTCGTTCTGAATTGGTTAACTTTGCAACAATACTGACGGCACTTCGAGGGAGGTGACAGGCTTTGGTTTTATTTCAGACAACTTCATTTCTTAATGCAAAAGGCAGAAAATATACCGGTTTTCCGGCTTAATACTGGTGCAAACATGCCGGCTGTCGGGTTAGGTGTTTACCAGATGCCCGACGGGCCGCTGACGAGGAGGGCGGTAGATTACGCCCTCCGTTGCGGTTACCGTCACATCGATACCGCCATGATTTACCGCAACGAAACTTCTGTAGGGCAGGCTGTGAATGCCTCCTTTGTAGCCCGCGAAGACCTTTTCATCACCACCAAGCTCTGGAACTCAGATCAGGGTTACGAGCAGACCATCAGGGCATTTCAGGCAAGCCTTCAGCGGCTGAACCTTTCCTATATTGATCTTTACCTGATTCACTGGCCGGTTCACGGAAAAAGGAAGGATTCATGGAAAGCCCTGGAAACCCTGTATCAGGAGGGGAAATGCCGGGCCATCGGGGTGAGCAATTACATGACCACACACCTGGATGAACTGCTCGGGTATTGCCGGGTTATGCCGGCCGTAAATCAGATCGAGCTGCATCCCTTTCTTTACCGAACCCGCGCCGGAATCGTGGAGCTGTGCCGTCGTTCCGGCATTCTTCCGGTGGCTTACAGCCCGCTTACGAAAGCCACCCGGTTGCGCGATGAGCGCCTTGTGAAAATGGCCGCCGTTTATGGCAAAAGCCCGGCCCGCATCCTGCTCCGCTGGGCACTGCAGCAGGGGTTTGCCCCAATCCCGAAATCCTCTTCACCGGCAAGGATTGCTGAGAATATCGACGTTTTCGATTTCACGATTTCCCCTGAAGATATGGAGGTGCTCAACGCCATGGACGAGAACCTTACCACCGGCTGGGATCCCTCTGAGGTATTGTAAAACCGGCTGCATTTCCAACAATGCTTCCAGCTTCATAGTTGAATTATTCCAACTCCGGTTCTCACCAAATAATCGCTTGTTTTTCCATTCATGTAATGGTTTCGGCTATTTTTGCATTCAAACAAGGAAACCCATGTCCGAAACATCCGCTTTTAACCCTGCACAAGTCGCTCAGCAGATAGAAACATTGCTGGGAAGGCCTTCAAACAACTTTGGCAACGATCAGGAAGCCCTGAGGTTTGCCCTCAGCATTCTCGACCTCACCACCCTAGAGGGCTCCGACAACAGTGCCAGGGTAAAGGCCCTGTGCGCAAAAGCCGGGAGTTATACCGCGAAGGGACTGCCCAATGTAGCTGCCGTCTGCGTTTACCCGGTTTTCGTAAGGCAGTGTAAAGAGATGCTGAAGGGGAGCGGTATACACACTGCTTCTGTTGCCGGCGCTTTTCCTGCCGGTCAGTCGCCCCTGAGCATTAAGGTGGCAGAGGTAAAATTTGCGGTGGATGAAGGGGCAGATGAAATTGACATGGTCATTTCGCGGGGAAAATTCCTTGAGGGCAACCTTTCGGAGGTTTTTGAGGAAGTGAGTGCCATTAAGGAAGCCTGCGGACAGGCTCATCTGAAGGTAATCCTCGAAACCGGTGAACTGGCCGACCTGAATAAAATTTACGAAGCCTCCATCCTGGCAATGAAAGCCGGAGGGGATTTTATCAAAACCTCCACCGGAAAAATCAACCCGGCAGCTACACCGGAAGCCGCTTTCGTCATGCTGCAGGCAATCCGTGATTTTCATGAATCCACCGGCAGGTTTATCGGTTTCAAACCAGCAGGTGGTGTCTCAACCCCCGAACAGGCCCTGATCTATGTGCGTCTTGTTGAGCATATGCTGGGACCCGAATGGCTCAGCAGCCAGCTCTTCAGGATAGGAGCCAGCCGCCTGGCCGATGGCATCGTTCAGGTTTTGATGTAGTTTTTACATTTTTAATGGTTGTAAAATTCAATAGTCCGTTGATTTTTAAGATCATGCAAAGACCCCGGATTCCCGGGACAGTCGCTTAGGTGCAATGTATTGATATTAAATGAGTTAATAGGTTCTGTCGGATTTTGCAATGCGATGAAAATCAGGGTATTCAAAGATAAGTCCGGGGCACGCGCTTCAAGCGCGCGCAGACCGAAACGCGCGCAGACCAAAGGAGCCGATGTCATGTTGAGCTTGTCTGCTTGTTGCCTCAAGCATACAATCAGGCCTGTCTGCCGGGCATTCAGGCAGGCGGAGTCGAAACATGGCTTCGGCTTGCTCAGCCATAGATCCGATAGGCTATTCTCTCAACAATACACCATCTGATTACGACTCCGTCTATGGCATGCTTCAGCCCTGTCAGGCACCTGCTGAAACAAGGAATGTATGCAAAAACTTGCATTTGTTGTTTTGCAGAAGTATTTTTAGCGTTTCAATTGTTATAGCATTACCAAAACAGAATGACCCATGCGTTTAACTTTACTTTCATTGCTTGTAATTATTGCCCTGTCGGCTAAAGCACAGGTTGCGATAGACTCTGCCCTCGACTTCACCGTGAAGGATGTTCACGGAGGTCAGCACCATCTTTACGGATACCTGGATGCCGGTAACTATGTGGTCATTGATTTTTTCACCACCAACTGCGGGCCTTGCCAGACCTATGCTTCAGAAGTAAGCGCTTCTTACGAATACTTCGGATGTAACGGCTCCAATGTGGTTTACATGGGCATCAACTGGGGCAACGACAATACCGGGGTCATGCTGTTCGATTCACTCTGGGGCGCTCATTACCCTGCGGTGAGCGGTTTACAGGGAGGAGGAAACAATGTGGTTGAATCCTATCAGGTTCAGTCCTATCCTAGTGTTATCCTGATTGCCCCGGATCGTAGCATCCTCAACAACCACATCTGGCCGCCTTTGCGCGATACCATCAATGCCAACGTGCTCGAAGCCGGAGGGTTCCCCCAGGCCTGCACAGTCTCAACCAACCATCCGGAGGAGAATCCGGGGCTTCAGATTTACGCCGTGCAAAGCAATCACGAACAACTGCAGCTGATCCTCCGCGGTCATGCTCAATCGGGTCTCATGCAGGTGTACGCTGCAGATGGCAGGTTTATAAGTGAGTTCCGGACATCTGTTTCTACATCAGTTTATCCTGCTGCAAGCCTGAAGCCTGGCGTGTATATTGCCAGATTGCTTGAAGACGGCCGGATACAAAAGAGCTGTAAATTTGTAGTCAGGTAAAAATAATAAGGCTCAATCTTAACGGAGACAGCACTTATTCGCACTCCCATTTAACCTTTCCTTTTATGGAATCCCTATCCCCCAACATTTTTGTCAAGGACATCAATGCCACCATTGAGTTCTACAGTTTGCTCGGCTTTCAGACTGTTGCCAAAGTCCCCGATCAGGGGGATCTTGTCTGGGCCATGATGGCGTGTGGCAATGTTAGTTTTATGTTCCAGACCTTCAGCAGTCTGGGTGACGAACTTCCCGAAATCACCCGAACGGAGGGTGGTTCGTTGTTGCTTTACATTAAAACCACCGGAATCAGAAAGCTTTTCGATGAAATTCAGGGAAAAGTCACGATACTGAAAGGGCTGGAGAAGACTTTCTATGGTGCAACGGAATTTTCTCTGCTTGACATCAACGGCTACGTGCTCACTTTTGCTGAAGACGAATGAAAGCACGCCCTGTTCCGACTTCCGGTGGCCGGAAATCCCGGCCCCTGATCCCGTATTTCATGACGTACAGCCTGCTGCTGCTTGTTTTCCTTTTACAGCCTGCATTTTCTCAGGAGGTCAGCTATCGTAACATTCCGGCAATCGCATACTATCCTGCTGAGGAACAGCCGGTTGATGCTTACAGGCAACAGCAGTGTGTGCTCGATCTGTATGTTCCGGAGAATACAACAGGATTTGCCACGCTCGTCTGGTTTCATGGCGGAGGGCTGACCGGAGGCCACCGGGAAATTCCTGAAGCACTCAAAAACAAAGGCATAGCGGTTGCCGGGGTTGGCTACCGCCTGAGTCCGCAGGTGAGTTCACCGGCTTATATCCGCGATGCTGCGGAAGCCATTGCCTGGGTTTTCAGCAACATCGCCGGATATGGGGGAGACACCTCACTGATTTTCATCTCCGGTCATTCAGCCGGAGGCTACCTGGCTGCCATGACCGGACTTGACAAGCGCTGGCTCGGCGAACGGGGTATTGATGCAAACCGGATTGCTGGTATCATACCGTTCAGTGCGCAGACCATCACTCATTTTACCATTCGAAAGGAGAAGGGCATCAAAGAGACTGTTCCGGTGGTTGACAGCCTCGCACCCTTGTTTCACGTGAGGGCTGATGCCCCGCCATTGCTCCTGATTACCGGCGACCGCGAGCTGGAACTCTGGGGCAGGTACGAAGAAAATGCCTACCTCATGCGCATGATGAAGGTTGCAGGCCACAAGGAGACACGGCTGCTTGAGCTGCAGGGATACGACCATGGCATGACCTACCCTGCCTTCCCGCTGCTGCTGGAAGAGATCAAACGCATTACATCACGATCCCGGGCGGGGAATCCCGGACAGTGAACCGGTATTTAAGCCTGCATCAGCAGGTACGCAGGGAGATCTGACCATAGCCCTGCGTCTGGCGAAACTCAGGCAATGACACTCAGCAAGACCAAAACAATCATGAACCATACCACCAATTACAGCAACACCTTTATTCAGGTGGCTGATGACAGCAAAGCAGTGAGGGGAGAGGTTCCCCCTTTAAAAGGAGAATCGAAAAGCATCGCGCAGATGCAGTTTGAACTCCTGTTTGATAATCCTTACAAATACACATCTGATGAAGTGCTTTTTCAGGTATTTGCCTGGAAAAAGGAGATTGGAAAACATGACCTTGACGATGCCAGGGTTCAGTATTTTTCCAAAGGTCAGCCCTGTTTCAGGGCCTCACCACTAACGAAGCAGTATGGCTGGGGTGTTCACAGCAATGCGGAAGGTAAAATTGCCATTTACGGGTGCGAAACAGCAGAATATGAGCGCTTTTCGTCGGATTCTTCGCTGAAGGTTATCCGGGCGATGAAATCGAAGCGGTAGGGTGGGGGTCCGGGACGGTTTTCTCAACCTTTTATTACTTTTCACTGTTGTCAGGGGAAAATAACTGGTTTTCTTTGAACTGATTGTTAATACTGGATTACAGCCGTTTTTCAAAACAGGTACCTTACTTTCTTTTTCTTGACACCAACACACAAAACCACCAACTTATTTATCTGATTTAGAGCAATCCCTGCCTGTATGCTCAGGCAAACAGGCCTGCCTGACTGCGTCAAGCAGACAGGTTTGTGGCCCGATAGTACGAAACCACCTTCCACGATGGGTGTAGAAATAACGATATCTCCGAATGAAGCACGTTGTACCACATAGAAACATTGGATTCGTTCACACGCGTCAGAAAATAAGACGCGCGCGAACATCGGTTTAGAGCAATCCCTGCCTGTAGGCTCAGGCAGACAGGCCTGCCTGACTGCGTCAAGCAGACAGGTTTGTGGCCCGATAGTACGAAACCACCTTCCACGATGGGTGCAGAAATGACGATATCTCCGAATGAAGCACGTTGTACCACATAGAAACATTGGATTCGTTCACACGCGTCAGAAAATAAGACGCGCGCGAACATCAGGGTCTCGCCAGCCAGGTAGCCCTGGTGGTTGAGCGGTGCCGATAGTTACCGGGATGGGGTTTTGGTGTCAAGGTTTCTTTTTAATTTAACCGGACAATAATGATTGCTTTTATTATGATTTTTCTGACCGATGGTCAGGGGTTTTATATCGAAGGCGTCTCTTTTAACCGCAGAGGACGTTGAGAATCCGCTGAGAGCCGCTATGAACATATGGAAAGCAGCGGAGAAATGCTCGGCATGATTTCTGTTAAGAGGCACAGCAGGAAGAGCTTACGATGCTGATGCAATGATCTTGCATGATGAGTAACACTATCCCGGCATCAATCCGGATTTCGGAGTTGCAGGGTTGAGTTTTAAAATCTTCCGGGAATAATCTTCTGAAAAGTGGTAAGTTAGTGTTGTAATAAACACGTTGGCTACAATGCCTAAAAGTGACATCATCTTATTTATGTAAATTTACTATATTTGCTTTATGAACCTGATAGATAAAAACATAGAAGCAATAACAGGGCTTTGTGAAAAGCACAAGGTTAAAGAGTTATATCTGTTTGGTTCCGTTCTGACTGAAAGATTTACGGATTCTAGTGATGTTGATGTGCTAATACAGTTTGGCGAGGTTGACTTAATGGATTATTTTGATAACTACATGGACTTCAAAGACGAGCTTGAGAAGCTACTTAACCGTCCGGTTGATATTGTAGAGAATCAGGCAATCAGAAATCCAATATTCAGAAGGATCGTCGATCGGGACAAAAAACTGATTTATGGACGAAAGAGCGCTTAAATGTCTATATGACATTAAACTAGCCATAGAGGAGGTTGATTCGTATTTTGTTAACCGACAAAGAAATTTCAAGGATTATAAGAGTGATGTTATACTTCGCAGGGCCATTGAAAGGAATTTGGAAATTATAGGAGAAGCCATGAATAGGATCTAAAAGGTGGATCCTGATTTCCTGATTGAAAATGCCCGAAAAATTGTTGGGCTTCGAAATCAAATAATCCATGGTTACGATTCTATTTCAGATGAGAATATATGGGGTGTAGTGATTAATCATTTACCCAATCTAAAAACCGAAGTTGAGAATCTAATCAAGGAGCAATAGCAGTTTACCCAACAGCGTGTATGACCAATTGCCTGTTCGGTGGTTTGCTCATCGGAATCAACATACAAAACAGAAACAACCGCCACTCAACGCTCAAGGTAATCGTAACCGGATACGTCAGCGCTTTGTAAGCGCAACTGGTCATGCACGCGGTCGTTAGGTTTTATTGCGGCAGGCTACCAAAGTGTTCATATTTCCCATATAAATGAACATATGTTTGGTTGGTGTTCACTCAATTCACTACATTTTGACACCAACACACGAAATCACCAGCCTGTCTGCTTGACGCAGTCAGGCAGGAAATCACCAACTTATTTTTCTGATTTAGAGCGATTCCTGCCTGACTGTGTCAAGCAGACAGGCCTGCCTGTATGCTCAGGCAGACAGGTTGGTGACCCGAAAGCCTTAGGGATGGGGTTCTTGGTGTCAAGGTTTCTTTTACTTTACCGGACAATAATGATTCTTAAAACAGATTTCCGGGTTTTTCCCAAATGATGCTTATCTTTTCTTCAAACGGTGCTTATCTTTTCCCTGAATGATGCTTATCTTTTCACCAGACGATACTTATCTTTTTCCCAAATGATGCTCACCTCTTCCTCCCAATCTGCCTGAAAAACCAAAAGGCAGAAAGCCGGGTGACCAGTCATCTGCCTTTTACTGAGAAGCAGGGTTGTTTAAACCATGGCTGCACCGATGCGGCCGGCGATCTCCTGGAGTTTCTCAGGGCTCAGTTTTAGCTTGGGTTTGCTGAAGTCGATGTCGTACACCGAATTGATGGGAATCAGGTGTATGTGGGCGTGGGCCACTTCGAGGCCGATCACCGCGATGCCCACCTTGGTGCAGGGAACTACATTGCCGATGGCGCGGGCCACCTTGCGGGCAAACACGAAATAGTCAGCATACAGCGGGTCTTCAATGTCGAAGATGTAATCTACCTCTTTTTTCGGGATCACCAGGGTATGGCCCTCGGCTAAGGGGTTGATGTCGAGAAAGGCGAGAAAGTCTTCTGACTCGGCCACCTTGTAGCAGGGGATCTCGCCGCTTACGATTTTTGAAAATATGGTTGCCATGGTGTGAAGTATTGGGGTTACCGCATGATTTCAACAATCTCGAAGGTCATTTTTCCGGCAGGTACCTGAATGTCAACGCTGTCGCCAACCGTTTTTCCCAGCAATCCTTTGGCTATGGGGGAGTTTACCGAGATTTTTCCCTGTTTCAGGTCGGCTTCATTTTCGGGTACCAGGGCATACACCATGGTAGCATTATTTTTGGTGTTCCGGATTTTTACTTTGGTAAGGATCAGGACTTTGGAAACATCGAGCTTTGTTTCATCGATGATCTTGGCATTGCGGATGGTTTCCTGCAGCTTGGAGATTTTGAGCTCAAGCATTCCCTGGGCGTTTTTGGCGGCATCGTATTCGGCATTCTCCGAGAGATCGCCTTTATCGCGGGCTTCAGCTATCTGCTGTGAAATGGCAGGCCTTTCGACACTGATTAACTGATCTAATTCGGCTTTGAGTTTGTTAAGCCCTTCTAAGGTGTAATACATAGTCAACAACTTTGGTTATTCGCAATTGGATAATAAGAAGAAAAGACCCTTGATCAAAGGGTCCTTTCAGAAATGATGTCCGGTATAGGATTTACCTATAGAGTGTTTTGCAGCAATCAGAGATTGAATCTGGCTCCTATGCTGTGTGTGCCGTTGAAAGGATCGGTAGCTCTGTATGAGTAGTCGATGGCAATGGATGAACCTTTTTCCTTGTCGAGAGGCACAGCAACGGTAAAGCCTGCACTGGGGCCGGTAAAGGCGCTGGTTCGTTCCGTATCACTGGTGATTCCTTCTTCGTAGGCATAACCACCCCTCAGCATCAGGTAGGATTTAAGTTCGTATTCTGCGCCGAATACAAACTGATCTTTGGTAAACGAGTTGGAAATGAAGTTTCCGGCAAGGGTAAGGCGGTGCATTTCTCCGATTTTGAAATCGTAGGAAGCTCCCATAGCGAGCTGAGTAGGCAATTCAAAGTCTGCAGAACGCTGTTCCAGGGTAAAATAGCTTTCCTGTCCGGGCAGAAGGCTGCGGATCGAAAGTCCGTCGCCGTTGAAGCGCATGGTAGGACCAACGTTGCGAAGGGTGATGCCGAAACGGATATTCTCCCGGGGGCCGGTTACATACTGAATACCGGCATCGATGGCAATACCCTGAGCGCTTACGTCGGAGATAACCTCAGAAACGATCTTGATGTTGATACCCCCGTAAATACTGCTCGAGAAAGCCTTGGCATAGGAAATGTTGATGTTCATGTAAGTAGGCGAGAAGTTACCGATACCACCGTCGGGAAGGTCTTCGGTGGTGATAGGGATATCGCCGAAACTCATCGACATGATGCCCAGCCCGAGTACACCGCTGTTGCCGACAGCCTGGGTCAGACCAAAGGTATTGATACCGATTTCGCTGCCCTGTAACCATTGGGTATGCGAGAAAATCAGTTCTGTTCCTTTGGTATGGGCAGTTCCGGCAATATTGGCAAACATTCCCTCGAGCCCTTTAACGCAGGCTACATTCACACCGCCCCATCCTGAGCTGCGTGCCCAGGGGTTGATGAGCAATTCTGAAGCTCCCGCCTGTCCTGTCCTGTCTTTATTCCCGGCAAATACCCTTGCTGCCGGCAGGGTAAGTGCTACGGTAAGTATTAAAGCAGCGAAGTATTTAAAGATCTTGTTCATATGCTGTTGTTTGATAGTTAAAATTAAAGATACTTTACTTCAGGCATCAGAATGCGTTCAGGTCAATCGGTCTGAGGGTTCCAAACCATTTCACGATTTTCTCTCCCACACCGTCGGCTTTCACATGGATAAGGTAAACACCTCCGGCAATCGGAATTCCTGCATAATTCTTCAGATCCCATTCGATCGAAGTACCTGACTCGTCCTTGGTAAACTGTCTGATCAGTGAACCATTGGTAGAGTAAATGCTCACCGTACATTTCTGTGGCAGGTTGGTAATCTTCACCCGGTTGTCGAGCTGATTGGTTTCGTAACTTGAGTATCCATAGTAAGGATTCGGAACCACGGTGATCAGGTCAAGTTCTGATTTGGCTTTCTCGATGTTGTTGCTGGTAGTGGCAATGTTGCTCGTTGAGAACTTGTACATCGGGAAGTTTTTATTCTGGGTATCGTTGGCCTTCAGGGTACTGTCGTGCGTTGAGCTGTAGTACCGTTTGTAAGGCTTGGAGATGCGGATACTGGCTTTCACATCGTTCGACAGCCACTCCTGACCCGGAACAGCCATCGGGATGGTTACCCACATGGCGCTGGAATAAACCAGAGCGCGCTGGGTTCCTCCTCCGAGGGTCACAGGGATATTGTTGCGCAGCGTCTTACCGGCATCATAAGCAGGAATGTTGGCAATAGCAACGGCTTTCCCTTCAGTATGGGCAAATACATACAAATAATGCATACCACCCAGCACCAGTTCGTTGGCAGTAGCGAAATTACTGGTCGGATTGAATTTCATATCCCTGCCGTTTTCACCGGCAAGCCATGAATTCTCACCGAATACAATGTTCAGCCTTTCTCCGGTTTCAAGATTGATGGCATAGCCCGGGAACCAGCCCATCCCGGTTTCAGCAATATAATTGGGATCGTCCGGATCATCACTCGGACCTGAACCTTCCGGTGCTGCATTTCCGTCTTTATCTACAGACTGACCAGCCCGGATATTGAAACGCTCAACACCCTTTTCAGAGAGGGTTCTGTCTGCACACATTTCAATCACAGGGCAGCGTGTCCATTTACTCTTGTCGGAGGTCATAACTACATCAATGCTGGCAACATCTGAGAAACTTGCCGATACCTTCGAGATGTTGCGGAAGGCCGGGGCATAAATGGCATCCTGTTCCGTTGAGGCAGTCATAATGTAGGGGCCCCAGGAAGCAGAAATTATTTTCTCATAGTTACCGTTCGGATCGAAAGGTTTCGATGGCATACTGTAGTCGTTGTTGGTCGGGTCGTTCAGGTCGGTAACCACCCCAGAACGAATCCAGTTGAGTGAAGGCACCCCGTCGATATCGGGAACCCCGGCCACCCATATTCTGGAACTGTCGGCAAAAGTGATGCTTGATTCGAGCACCCCATTGTCCTCAGCAATGATTTCGTAGATCGGATCATCGTCAGCATTAATTCCAACCTGGTAAGGTCCCGGATCAATCACCTGTCCGATGGTCACAGAAATACCCAGGTCGGGGAAGAGTTGCTGGTTCCTGAAGGCGATGGTGGTATCGGAGCGGTACACGGTCCCGCTGTTGATATCAGTCAGTTTCCAGGCTGCCTTGTACATCAGGGTACTGTCGTCGCCGATCGGCATGTAGTAAGGAACCAGTGAATCGAAGGCCAGTTCATACTCAGTGTTTCTGACATTCAGCGGATCAATCACCCTTACATCGATGGGGCCTTTGCCCTGTTTGTAGGTCGGTTTGTAGGCGATGGGATAATCCTCACTACCCAGTACATTGAGCGAGTCTACCGGTTTCTTCGAAAGGATTTCATCAACACTTTCGTCGGATAACTCAAGTACATTGCCACCATTGCCCTGTCCCTGAAGGCGGGTAATCTCAACGCCATCACCAAAAGCAGCGGTCGGGCTGATGGTACCCACCACTTTATGCGGAATGGAGGTGTAAACCTTGATGTTCTTACGACCGGCTAAGTAAACTTTTTTCTGACCACCCAGGCCGACAATACCGTCTTCCTGTGAACCGGGATCGGCACTGTACTTCATGTATTCATTGTAGCCGTATGCAATGGCCAGGTAGTAATATTGCTTGTGGTTCACCAGGGCCTGACCGGTAAAGGCGTCCTCTGAAAGCCTGAAGGTATGGGAAAGGCCAAGATCAGCGCCATAGACCTCTTCAACCGGCACACTGGAGTTCAGGGCCTGGTCAAAATTGTGGTTCACCAGCTGGGCAACGCCGTTCTTCACATCGCACTGGTAAACCAGGCGGGCAAGCTCCGCATCTTTGATATCAGCTACGGAAACAGAGGCATTTTTGAGCTGGAACACCTGGTAACCTTCGAAGCGGTAATACGGGTCAAAATCATAACCGGTGCTGTTGGCAACAGCCAGAATGGCCGGATCGAGCTCTTTGTACGACTCGTTGAAGTTGTTGCCGGCATCGTTGGTTTTGCGGTTGCTGATGTAGAAAATAAGTTCCTTGTCAAGCTCCCTGATGGTGAGATCAGGAGCGTTGGGGCCGCTGACGACGGCAAAACAGTTGTCGAAGAGCAGTTGGCATTTATCATCAACCACCTGCAGCAGTTTTACCGAAGCCCATGGGCCACCCGAAGCAGCACGTGCCCAGGGAATACCCACGGTGATATAGTTTACGGCACCCGGTTCGAGGATAAATGGTCCGGCCGACTGCATAAAACGACGGTCACCCTCTTTGTTCTGGGCAACTTCCTCAGTCCAGTAAACGTCACCGTTTGGCGGCAAACCACCGGTACCCCAGTTACAGACATCGGTATCGCCGGGGAACATAAAGTCACATTCTGGACCGTAAGCACCGGTAGAGATGTGTCCGTTACCTCCATAGAGCATTTTGGTGTTATCCAGCCATATACCTTTCAGATAATTGTAATACTGAGGCGCATATTTGGGGTCCTGCATGTATGGACCAGGAGCGTCGGAGTTGTTGTGATACACGAAGCGGCGCATCCCGAAACGCTCATCATCTGCGATGCCGTTACCGAAGTTCACGCCATTGATGGCTTCAGATTTTACGAGGAAAGACCCGGTTTTCTGGTTGTCTTCTGTTCCGTAGGTCATGGTGTACATCGATCCGCTCAGGCCTACAATGCTGCAATCGCCATCGAAGGAAGGTCCCAGAATTCCATCGCCTTTGAAGGATGGGTTATCGTATCCGTCAGGATCCATATAAGGTCCCTGGAAAAAGTCAACACCAATGGCCGGAGGATTGTCGCCATAAGCCCAGAACTGTCCGTCACCATCTTTGGGTTTCCCGTTGTAGGAATAGCCAAGTCCCCGGTCAACATCACAGCCCACATAGTCGTCGGTGGCAAATCCAAGGTCGGTATCTACCCACTGGCTGAAGTAAGTTCCTGTCAGCCGGTAGGTGGAACGGTTGATGATTTCATAACTATAAAAAGTCATGTTGTTGATCTCATCGTTGGTAGCAAAACCGAAGGCCTGTGCACGGATTTCGAGTCCGATCGGGGTACCCTGGGTTTCAGTGTGAATATTCCCTTTATCGTTGAAAACCCACCATAGGGTGGCATCTCCCTTGATCACCTGGTCAGACAGAAGTCCACCGTTAACGATGCCTTTTTCATCTTCAACCGTAGGTGTATCGGAATGGCACAATTCATTGGCTATATCGTAATAGGGATAGTCGCCATCGTAAGGATCGTAATTGCCGTCGCCGCCCCTGTCGTAGAAGGGGGCCAGGTAATAACTCTGTTTCTGGGTTACATCCCCGTGTGCCGGCCAGTTGATGATGTCGGCAGGAATCTGGTATGCTGGATAAGCTGCCGGGTTTTCCCACCAGGCAATATACTCGTCAATCTGAGCCCTGTTGATCGGATACAGTTTATCGCGGGCGGCACATTCAGCTTCTGAAATGGCGGCGGTTCCGTCAATGGTAAGCGGGCCTGGCCAGAAGTCATTCCCGGTTCCGGGATTGCCGACATTGGGTCCCTGACGATAACGCAGGGCAGCCAGTTTCAGCTGATCGTTCACATCGATACCCCCGATCCACAAGGCAGCGGAGAACATAGAAGTCTTACGCGATCCTTTCGGAATTTCATACTGGGATACTTCAAAGTCCCACCACATGTCGCCCCCGGTATTGATTCGGGTACGCACATTGTTGACTTCGAGGTATTTGAAACCGGCACCGGGCAAACAGCCGGCAGCAGTTGCTTTTACGATGTTTTCTGATTTGTTGGTTGCTCCCTTGTAATAATCGGCATAGCCGGGCAGGGACAAGAGTATACCGAGCAAGGCAACAAAAGGTATGCGGAGTATATTTTTCATGGTTACTTGATTTTCTTTAAATCGTTGCAGTTTTATAAGTGCCGTTTCCGGATTTTATGATCAGAAATTTAGACTGATACCCAGCCTGATCTGCCTCGGTGAACTGTAATTTCCGGGGCTGTTGATGCGAAGGCTGTACAGATCGCGGAACGACTGAGGGTCAAGCTGTGTATTGATCAGGTTCTGGTATTCTGCAGCGGCAAGGTATCCGTCGTCGTCGGGGTTACCGGTAGCACTGTAAACATTAAGGATATTCTTGGCATCCAGAATGTTGAGTACCTGAATGTAGATATTAAGGTACGATGAACGTTTTTCGCTCCACTGGATGTTGATGTCTTTGTCGATACGTCCGTCAATCCTGAACTGCCAGGGCAGACGAGAGCCGTTGATGGATCCTTCGATGATGCCCGATTGTCCGATGGGGACGATCTTGCTCGAACGGGTATACGGAGTACCTGATCCACCGAAGATGGTAAAGTTAACCCCGGTATTTTTAAGGAGCTGCGTTGACTTAATCACTTCAGCACCGGCGGCATCGGTCTTTTTGCGGCGGATCACCGGTCCGTTGTATTCCTTGCCTTCAGCAAAACGGTAGTCAAGCATCAGGTTGAGGGCGTGACGACGGTCGAAACTCAGCGGGAACAGAGTACGCAGGTTGGGCTGTCCGGTCTGAATCAGTCCCTTGGCAAACTCCGGGTTCGATCCGGTTCCGTTGGCAAACTGCAGGGTGTAGCTGGCCCTTACCCTGGCATTGCTGGTGCGGCGCATGTCGTAGGTAACGGTTAAACCCTTGACAGTAGAAAAGTCGATATTGTTATAAGAGTAATAGGTCTTCGGATAAGCGGCTGTGTAGCGGAAAGCCTGGATCTGATCCCTGATTTCGCGGTAGTAAGCCGACAAGGTGAGCGAAGAACTTTGGCTCAACCGCTGCTGGAATCCGAGTTCATAGTCGATGGTTTTCTCCGGTTTCAGGTTCGGGTTGCTGATGTCAGGACTTCCGGTAAACGGAATCAGGTAATAATCCAGCGGGCTCATCCGCAGCGCGTATGTCGGTCTCTGTGTTAGTACATCGTAGTGGGCAAAGAAGAGGGCCTCTTCAGAGATCGGGAAAGAGAACGAGATACGCGGCATTACCGAGATCTGAGGCTCATAATCGCTGAAAGCTTCTGAAGAAACGCTGATGTTGTTTCTGTCCTGCAGGTAAGGGGTTACACCATTGCCGGCATCCAGTGAGATGCTCGGGTCGGTGACCACCAGTCCGTCGGCATCGTACCAGACATTACCATTACGGTATCCGGTGATGGCAGTCGGAGTGCGGAGGTTGTCGACATAAACCACATAATCGCTGCCCATGTTCTGCGGGTGTGACCCCAGGTCGTTGACTTCAGCAACTGTTTTGGCAGGATAGAGGGTGTAAGGATCGGTAAGCACCTTCTGGTTGGCATCGAAGCGGTCAACGCGTACGCCTATGTTAAAAATAAGGTCGTCAAAGGCAAACTTGTCCTGAACGAAGCCGGCCATATAAATCGGTGTAAACGGTGCGATTTCGCGGGTGTACATGCCGTTTTCATCCCTTTTGGTGAAGAAATCGTCGAAACTCGGACTGTCTTTCAGTTTGGTTTTTTCACCGGTATAGGTATATCCGCTGTAGTTGGTGAGCAGGTTTCCGTTGTCGTAGAGTTCATCGGGGCTGAACATATCGATGGAGAGGGCTTCGCTCAGGGCCACGGTGTGGCGCTTGCCTTCGGCATCGTAGTAGTTCATGGTGTAGCTGTTGATGTCGTAGGAGTCGATGTCGATCCAATCGGTTCCGTCTACAGGAAGGCCCATTTTCTGGCGCAGGCTGATGTCGAAGTTGCGCTGCGAAAGAGCGTCATACTTACGATCGAAATAGATGGTATCGAGGAATACGCCATCGAGGGTGACAAATTTCGGGTTCTGAACATCGAGCTGTTCGATGTGGGCATTGGTCAGACCACGCATCAGGCTCCAGAGCCCGACAGGAGCATACGTGTAAAACCGGTCGATGCGCTGCTCATAAATAAACCCGAACTGAATGGCGTGGTTGCCGATATCGGCCGAAAGATTTCCGTTAATGGAATACTGCTCGTTGTCGGTGATTGTGTAGTTGCTCTGGATGCTTCCGGGACTTCCCCAGATACCGTAAACGGCTGAGCCACCCATTCCGTTGAGCAGTCCGCCACCGGAGATGATGTTGTTAAGGTTGTCGTGGTAGCCTGAAGTAAACGGGTATAGTTCGTAATACTGGCGGGTGTAATTGGCGGTGATTGCATTTACATCCGAAGGAGTGAAGGCAACCAGGGTATCCCTGAAACCGTTGTGCACAAAAGCAGTGAGGCCTGAAACGGTATCCAGCCCGAATTCATAACTTCTGATTTTGGAAGTTTCGTATTTGCCAAGGTATCCGTAGTTGAACAGGTTATCCTTGTGGTCGGGGTCCTGTACAACCTGGTTGTAGCGGGTATAGTCGGCCTGGATAGAATAATAGACATTCTTTACCAGCGATTTGCTGTCTTTGGCAGCCGGGAAACGCTGGGTAAACCTTCCGAAAACCCTCCAGGTCTTGTCAGTCACCTGGGTGTTCTTATCGTAGTTGAACATTGAGTTGGCGAAGTTGAAGGCACGCCCGTCGCTGTAGTTAACAGACCCCCCTATCGAGAGGTTGATGTTTGGTCCGGTTTTAATGTCAAGTTTACCGGAAGCATTGATGTCAAGGTTGTTGGTATTCGGGGTGGCCTTGAGGTATTCCAGATCTTTACGCTGAATAAAGTTGGTGTTGTAATAGGTACCGAATCCTGAACCGGTAAGCCGGAGCGGATTGAGTTCAAGTTCACGCAGTACTTCATCTTTAACTTTATAAACACCGGTTGCCGTCGGACGGCTGTCTTTGTTGTAGGTAACTTCACCGGCAACAAAATAACCGAGGATGGCATTGGTTTTTTCTTTCTGTTCGTTGCGCTGCCAGAGCAGGGGGCCCTGCATGTTGAGTCCGGCACGGTTGTAACCGAAAGCATCGAGGTACTGAGAGGTCTGAAGCTCGATACCGGCGCCGAATTCACGGCTGGGGCCTTTCGTGGTTACATTGATGATACCCCCGGTTGCATCGCCGTATTGTGCGGGAACCCCTGAAAGGATCACAGAAACCTGCTCAATGGCAGATTCGGGAAGTGAGGAGGATCCGCGAACCCTGATACCATCGATGTACATGACGGTACCTTCTGCACGCTGACCGCGGACACTTCCACGTTCACCATCGGCCGAGAACACACCTCCCACAGTGGTTGCAATGGCATTGGCTGAACGGTTGGGCATCTTGGCAATTTCTTCTGAAGTCATGGTAGCTCCCACAGAGGTCTTGTCCTTGTCGATGAGGGGGACTTTGTAGGATGTTACCTCAAATTCTTCAATTGTGATCATGGTAGATTCCATTTCAATATTCTGAAAGGAGATCTGGTCTGACTTGATCACAATGCCTTGAACCATGATGGGTTTGTAACCCACGAAGGTAGCTTTCAGGTTGTACTTTCCCGGGGTGATGGGTTTGATGGTGTAGTTCCCGTCAAAGTCGGAAGTGGTTCCGCCGGTTTGGGTTCCACCAAGTTCAACGATAATGTTGACGAAAGGAATGGCCTCTTTCGTAGTTTTATCTATCACTTTTCCCCTCAGGGTACCTGACTGTGAAAACACCGAAAGGCTTGCAATCAGCACCAACCCAATAGTTAGCAGTAGATTTCTGATCATACCAATGAAATTTTATTTTAGATGTACTTGTGTGTCCTTTGTACCTTAAAAAGTGGGTAAAGGTACTAATAAAATAATTTAAGCTCCAAAACTTTTTAGAGCCCTGTTGAACAAACTGAAAAAAACGCTATATATACCGTGGATTAAGGATTTCAGCGTAAATGACTGCTGTTTTCAGGTCGAAATTTCCGGCGATTTCGAACTCCTGTTCGTTGCTTTCAGCCTCGGATTTCGTGTTGTCATCAAACAGGGCAACTTTGCTTTTTTCCTCTTTTCTGTCGGTATATTGCTGATCGAAATAATCTGCGGGTACTTCCTCTGTGATATATTCGAGCGACTGTGCTTCGGTTTTACGCACATCCACTTCCTCAGCAGTGGCTTTTCTGGTGAATTCCTTAACCGGAGGTTCAATGGTAACTTCCTGCGGTTCAGGCACCTGTAAGACTTCGCCCATCAGAATCTCTTCAAACAGCGATCTTTTAGGCCTGGCTGGGGGCACTGGCCGGCTGGTCTCGCTCATTTCGCGGGCGGCTTTCTTCCGGTCCTGTTTCTGCTTGTTGTTGTAGAGCGAATAAACGACCCAGACTATACCTATTAATATATACAGAAAATCGTCCATAGCCTTCAGGTTGGTTTAATTTGTAAAAATAGCAAAGAAAGCAAATCCTTTCATGTAAAAACAAAAAAACGCTCCGAAATATTGACTCTTAACCTACGAGTCCTGAACAATCAGGCATTCAGGTTGTTGAATGTCCGTTCCGGAAGCTCTGCCCTTGCTTCAAATGCCTTTCCGCAAAGAGAAGCTTGTATGACTTTTACTGAATATACCCGGCAAACTGGCACTTTCAGGAGAAACATGTCTACCTTTGCAGAATGAAGGTAGATTGCCACAAAAATCAATCCACAGTTATATAATAAAGATGGATATCAGCCGTTTTTGTTTTCATTTCAAGTCAATTTCATGAAAAGCCTGATCCGCACCCGTTTATTCAGCATCCTGCTTATGCTTCCTTTGCTGCTGGTTTCCTGCGGTGATGAGGAGGATGAATCACTGATTCCTTACGTGTACGTGAATTTTACCATTTACCCGAATACGCTTGATTACATAGCCGATGGAAGTTATGTTTACGTTACCGGCGGATACAAGGGGATCATCATCTACCGGAATACCCACGATGAGTTTATAGCTTATGAGCGGGCCTGTCCGCATGATCCTCTGGTTGCCGGGGCAAGGGTAGAAGTTGAATCATCCGGAATCATCGCTTCATGCCCGGTATGCGGCTCCCGCTTTATCCTTACCGACGGATCACCCATTCAGGGGCCTGCCAGCGTTAGCCTCAAGCAGTACCGGACAAGATACGACGGGTATTCGCTGATCGTTTCAAACTGAGTTTTCAGAAGTTTCTCCGGTTTTTACAACCGGATTCCTTTACCGTTAAGTAATACATCTGCAGGGGTCGTTTGTTGACTCCCGCAAACGAAAAGAGGCTTACTTCTGCAGCAAGCCTCTTGTGAAGTTAATGTATTTCCTGAGTTTTTAGTAACGGTAATGTTCGGGTTTATAAGGCCCTTCTTTGGCAACCCCGATGTAGGCTGATTGCTCGTCGGTAAGCACGGTGAGTTTCACCCCGATCTGCTCCAGGTGTAGGCGGGCTACCTCTTCATCAAGTTTTTTCGGAAGACGGTAAACACCCACCTCATAATTTCCGTTCCAGAGGTCGAGCTGGGCCAGCACCTGGTTCGAGAAGGAGTTGCTCATCACGAAAGAAGGATGGCCGGTGGCACAGCCAAGGTTTACCAGACGGCCTTCTGCCAGCAGGAAGATGGCATTCCCGCCAGGGAAAACATATTTGTCGACCTGAGGCTTAATGTTGATTTTTTCAACATCCGGTTGGGCATTCAGTTTGTCAACCTGAATTTCGTTGTCGAAGTGCCCGATATTGCAGACAATGGCCTGGTCTTTCATCCTGCGGATGTGTTCAACGGTGATGACATCGCGGTTTCCGGTGGTCGTTACGAAGATGTTGCCTTCGGTAAGGGCTTCTTCGATGGTAGTCACCTGGAAACCTTCCATAGCAGCCTGAAGGGCGCAGATGGGGTCGATTTCGGTAACAATCACCCTTGATCCATAGGAACGCATGGAGCGGGCACAGCCCTTGCCTACGTCGCCGAAGCCTAGAACTACCACCACTTTACCTGCCAGCATCACATCGGTTGCCCTCTTGATTCCATCGGCCAGGGATTCATGGCAGCCATAAAGGTTGTCGAATTTCGATTTGGTAACGGAATCGTTCACGTTGATGGCCGGAACCAGCAACTGACCGGCTTCCATCATCTGGTAGAGCCTGTGAACACCCGTAGTGGTTTCTTCTGAAACCCCTTTCCACTCTTTTACCACCTTGTGCCAATGCTGGTTATCTTCCACATAGCATTCGCGGAGGGTCTTCCAGATAGCGGCCTCTTCGGCATTTGCACCCTGGTTTTCGAGGAGTTTGGGGTCATTCTCAGCTGCAAAGCCTTTGTGGATCAGCAGGGTAGCATCTCCGCCATCGTCAACAATCAGGTTGGGGCCATGGCCTCCCGGGAAGGTCAGTGCCTGAAGCGTGCACCACCAGTATTCTTCCAGGGTTTCACCTTTCCAGGCAAAAACGGGGATGCCGGCTTCGGCAATGGCAGCAGCGGCATGATCCTGGGTGGAAAATATGTTGCAGCTTGCCCAGCGGACCTCTGCGCCGAGTTCATGCAGGGTCTCAATCAGCACGGCAGTCTGGATGGTCATGTGAAGCGATCCGGTAATCCGGGCTCCCTTCAGAGGCTTCTGTGCACTGTATTTCTTTCGGATCGCCATCAGGCCCGGCATCTCTTTTTCGGCAATTTCAATCTCACGGCGGCCAAAAGCGGCCTGGCTGATATCTTTTACTTTGTAAGGCAGGACTTCAGTAAGAGTTTCTTTCATTGTAACAAGTAATTTTATTTGTTCGGTTTAAGGGCTGCAAAGATACTCATTGTTTGCTTCAGTCTGATGTTGGAAGGCAAAGAATCAGCAACTTAAAACAGAAAGCCTGGGTAATTCATTTTGTAAAGTGCTGGAGATTTTTTTGACACCAATACACCAGGACACCAAGGAAGCACCAATTATATTGAATTATTCATTCTATTTTGAGTCAGGTTTATGGTTAAATTCAGACTATTATTAGAGCTGAAATAATGCCGGCATAATTGGAATTAATGAACCATGCTTACTTCGGAGGTTAACCATTATATTTAGTTTGCTATACGTTTAATACCATTTCTGATACTCACAACATTGAAATTTATTAAATATCCCAACCGTGTCTTGGTTAATTTCAAATGACTTAAGACTTGCGCAGGCCAAACTGAGTTTATTGTTTCTCTGGCCTTTAATTCGCAAATTATCTTTTTCTCCACAAAAACGTCTAAACGCAACCCTTCGTCGAATTCAATGTTATCATAAATGATTGGAACATCAATCTGGCGTTGGTAAGATAAGCCCCTTTTTGATAATTCATGACAAAAACATATTTC
>JAEUTG010000010.1 GCA_016788045.1 Bacteroidales bacterium | reverse complement strand
GTAGGTAATGACGCTGCTTTCGGTGATGGTGAGGTCGAGCACATTGGTTACACAACCATCCACAAAGGTGTAAATGCCGGATTCGGTATAGGTAGCTCCGTTAAGAGTCCAGGTGTAAGAATCACAGGCATCGGCTTCGTAGTTAACAGTGCTGCTTTCGGTGATGGTGAGGTCAAGCACGTGGGTAACACAACCGTCAACAAAAGTATAAATACCACTGGCGGTGTAGGTAACATTGTTAACTGACCATGTGTAAGTATCACAGGCACTGGCTTCGTAGTTTTCAGTAGAAGATGGGTTTTCGATCACTTCTGCGCCTTCGAGCATAGTAACCGGGTCGGTGCAGATAGCAGGGTTGGTTCCATCGCTGAGAGCAACAACGGTGTACATACCAGCCAACTGATTGCCGAAAGAAATCGGGTTACCGGTACCGGCAACCACCACAGCACCCGGGTTGAGGGTGTAGTTAACACCAACCTGGGAACCGCTCAGACCCACCGGAACACCGGCACCGCCCTGGCAGTAAGAACCACCACCGGTAACCATAAACAGGGTAGGATCTTCGCAGGTAACGGCCGGGTTGAGTACCGGGTTACAGCAGACAACTGCATTAACACCAGCCTGAACGAGCAGCTGGGTGTTGGTTCCGTTGATGTATTCAGCAACGCGGGTAGCGTAGAGCGGAGTAGCAGAAGTGCTTGAAGTGAAGGTTAAATTGGCAGTTGAGTTCTGTGTGAACGGAACAGAGCTGGTAAAGGTGAAATGCGTTACCAGGGTGCCCAGACCTTCGGTTGAAATAATGGTACCGTTTCCGGTTCCCGGAGGGGTTTTACCAGCCAGACGGATCAGAGTCTGTCCGGCATAGGCGGCGTTGGTAGCAACACTCGGGTTAGCAGAAAACTGCTGAGAAGCCAGCAGTCCTGAACCGGTATTGTTATAGGAAACAGAAAGTGTGCCACCGGTATAGATCGCAGAGTTCAACAGGAAACCCAGCTGAATGGAAGCCAGCTCAAAATCCTGTGAAGCATCGGTATCGAGCAGGTACACATCAAACTCAATGGTGTTTGCTGTGGGCTGAACGAAATTCTGTACCGAAAGGTTGAAATCCTCGGTAGCAAGCGGTGAGTACAAAGCCTGAGCGTTGGCTGTAGAGAATGAAAACAGCAAGGCCAGCAATGGGAGCACCAGAAGCAATTTAATGTTTGGTTTTCTCATAATTGTTTGTTTATTGGTTTTAATTAATATTTGGGTCTGCATTAAAATTCAATGAGGTAAGGTCTCCCGGATAAACCGGGAGACCTTTGGAAAAATGTTACGGAGTAACTTTTGTAATATACAGGTTACTGTTGTTGTCAACAATGGTCATGTCGCTGGTGTCAGTAGCTCCGTTACCATCAACATCGGAAGGAATATATCCTGCAACATAGTTGGTAGCATCGTTGTCAACATCGGTCATATCGCTGGTATCTACACCACCATCCTGGTTTACATCGCCGCCGAAGATAGCGTACCCGTTATCAACCATCAGTTGCAGATTGCCACCAAAAACATCGGCAGGAGTAGCAAAACTCTGGCTAACCAATGATCCTGCAAACGAAACAGCAACTGCTGAAGTAGTTTCGATCGAATTGCGGTGAATGATGGTGATGTAATAATTGCCACTGAGACTGGCAGGAATGTCGGTAACTGAAGCACTACCATCGGTACCCAGCAGTACTACAGCTGTGTGCAGAATGTTGGAATAATCATTTTCATCGCGCAGCTGAACGGTAATTTCGTCAGCATAGCCCGGGAACTGATCTTCTCCGATATCATTCTTGGCTGTGTTGAGAACACCTCCGCCTGCATACAGACCTTCAAGCATCACACCGGTGAGGTTGAGTGTTTTAAAGGCAGGAGCAGCAGTAATACTGATGTCATCAACAAGCATATACCACATATCAGCATCACTGTATCCATGCCATCCTACATAATAGGTTCCGGCGGTTGTGATTACGATCTCACCGGTACCTTCAGCATAGGTTGAATTTTCGATGCTGTTGTTGTCAAAGATGGGCGCACTGGTCATGCCGGCAGCATTAGGGGCAGTTCCCCATTTTACTTCCAGTGCTTCCGGATATGAACCTGAACTCCTGTACCAGAAACTAACATTATAGGTTCCTGGGGTAAGTTCAAGACCCGGGCTGAAGAACCAGTCATCCATAGCCAATGATCCATTGTAACTGATTCTCATGGCATTCGGGGCTGATCTCGGAGTTGATGTAGATGTTACCCATGTAACTGCATCTGCATTGTTGTTGGTTACACTCATACAGGCAGGAATAGCCGGTGCTGTTACTCCATCAAAGTTCTCAACCCATGGCAGACTGATGCTTTCACAGGAGGTATAGAAATCTTTAGAAACAGACCATTCACTGTCTTCGGTACATTTTGCGCGAACCTGGAATTTGTAGTGGGTTGATGCATCAAGACCTGAAACAGTATAAGGATTTGAAGATACTGCGGCATGAGTAGGTACTCCGGTAAAGGCTTCACTGAATTCCACTACTTCAAGATCCCAGCTGGTTGCAGTACCAACTTCTGTCCATCCGAGATCTGCTGTAGAGGTTGTGAAACCTGCAGCAGTGAGGTTGATCGGTGCCGGACATGATGGCAGCGGGGTAAATGACAGATTCAGCACGAAATCCGTAAAGTTAGGTGTAGGCCAGGTTGAAACAATGGCAAAATAGCTTCCTGCTGAAAGGGAAATGTTTGAGAAAGAACCGCCAAGAGAGCCACTGGCCAGTGCTAATCGGGCAGCAGGAGTTGTCGGGTTCGGACAATCCTGAACTATGATAAGACCAGCCCAATCTCCAACAACACTGCCATTCAGGGTTCCGGCTTCAGTCAGGGTAAACTGGGCGACAAAATCATATCCATTCAGATAAGATGTAGAAGGCGTAACCCATGTTGAAAGATAATCATTGCCATAAGCTTCCGTATTGTCTGAATAATCAACCAAAGGCAGGGTTACCGGGTATGGATTATCACAGGTTGAACCGGCAGGTCTTTCAAATCCTTCTCCGGTTAGAGGAACATTAAGTGTAGGAGCAATGTCACTGTTAATTGACAGATTGGCATTTTTTACACCGGCTGATGTAGGAGTAAATGCTACGCTGACATTAACTGACTGTCCTGAATTAAGTGCAACCGGATAAGTGTTTCCATCGGAAAGGATGAATTGACTTGCATCTGTGCCTGTAACAGCAGCAGCCGGGTTCAGAGTCAGTGTACCACCGCCTGAATTGGAAATAGTAAACACCTGAGATACAGAACTTCCAACGCCAATTACGCCAAAATTCTTTGTTCCGGGTGTAACACTCAATACCGGGGCTGCCGGAAGTTCAATGACATTTACTGTATAGTCTTCAAATGAGCCATAGCTGCTGGCATAACAAGGCGTCGGAGGCCCTGTATCTACACCGCCGATACGCATCCTGTGGTTACCCAGTGGGGCGTCAACAGGAACTGCAAATGAAGCTGCAAGAGTAGTTGGATTGGTTGCAAGAGATGTGCCTGAATAAACCTCTTCTGTTGCATCGAAGAAAAAGTCATCGTTGTAGTCAATCCAGATTTTGGTATCGTAGGTGTAACCGGTCTGGAATGTGATCGATACAGGTATTGTCAAGGACTGTGTGATATCTCCGACAAGGGCAGTATAGTCTCCATAATTCCCGGTTTCAGCGCCGGTGGTATTGTTCACTGAACTGAAAGTAACATTGGTAATACCTTGTCCGTCAACCGAAGTAGGTGCGGGGGTGCAATATCCGGCTATCGGCGCACTGCTCAGGGTAATATAATAGGCATTGTCATTGCCGCAGGCAAACGGAGTGGTAAATTGCGGTCCGGCCCATGCAAAATAGGTGCCCGGCCCTAACTGTGTTGTAACGGTAGCTGTATTTCCTGCAGTTGCGATACCGCTGGCAATAACAGATGCCGGACATGGGGAAGAGACAAACAATAACTGAAGATCAAAGTCTGCTTTCCCGGTTAATGTTACTTGTTGTGCAGAAGTCAGAGTAAACGAATACCAGTCGGTATCGCGGCCTTCTGTGACATCGTAAAATGATGTTCCACAAATGGTTTGCCCAACGGTGATATTCTCATAGGTCTGATTGCCTGGCAGCACATTGTTGCAGGCATTGTTGGTGGAATCGCCGCATACTTCGAGTTCGGCAGTTGCGCCACCTGGACAGCTGATGTTGGTCGCAAAGCTTTTTGGACCGGCCCAGGCACTTACACCTGCACCACAATCGGCCTGTACGTAGAACTGATAGGGTGTTCCGGCAGTAAGATCGGTAGCAGTAACCGAATTGGTCACCGGACTATCTTTAAAAACATGCTCGTCGTTTCCAGGGGTGAAGCCGGGCAATCCGACTTCTAACAACCAGGCACTTTCGGTTCCGCCAGCAGTCCAGGTAAGATTTGCTGTAGTAGCAGTTTTATCTGAAACTGTAAGTGCTGTAGGAGGTGCACAAAGTTCGGGAGTAACGTCAAAGTCAATCCAGTAATTGTTGGTACAAGGGAAATCATAATAAACAGTCATTCCGACAAAGAACCAATAAGTACCTGCCGGAAGAACACCCATGTCAATGGAAGTCTGATTACAGCCCCCTGCAAGGTTATTCGGGGAAATCGAGGAAACTGTTGCACAATCAGGAGAGCCTTGTGGAAAAGTACCGGTAATATAACCGTAAATAATGGTCTGGTCTGCATCTGCTGTAATTACCACGCTGGAAGCACTTGTAAGAACAAGCTCAAACCAGTCTGTGTCGCGGTTTCCGGCATCTGCCCAGGTTGTACCATAGATAGCGCCGCCTGAAGAAGGAACAGGCTCCCAGGTTTCAAAACCAGCATCCATATTACATCCGCCATTGGTATCATCACCACAGGCTTCGCTTTCTGCAACGGCACCTGATGGAGGGATAACATCAACGCCCCAGACACAGGGTACATTTTCCGAGATTACCATCTGGTAAGCTCCAAAGTCTGTTGAGCTATACCCGTCAACAACAATGTAGTAGGTATTCCCTCCCAGAAGCGAAGCTCCCGAAATGAACGAGACATATTCACCGCATACCTCATCGGTATAGTAGTCATCGTTACAGGCAACCACAGTAACACCATCTGATTCAAAAACATAAACTTTTGTATCATAAGATGATCCACACAAGTCAATATCAACCGCAAGATTAGATGAAGGTGTATAAGAATAAACGACATCACGTCCACCTGTAGCAGTGTATGGACAAACCGAATTGTAATTGTCGGTATATCCGGCGGTTGTTCCACTTGTTGAGATCGGAAGTGATCCAGTCAGAACAAAAGCGTTGGAAATCAGATCACCTCCCTGCATCGGAGCCAGCGGCTGTACGCCTCCTGGTAATGATTTGGGGGCTGTTCTGGCAACCTTCGGGGTTATAACATTACTAACTGAACAAACCTGGGTTGTGTTAGCGTTGAAAGAGGCATTCTTTTTAACAACCTGCATGGGAGCAAGGGGATGATCCTGTTGAACCTGAGCAGGGGCATAACGGCCAAGCAGGCCGGCATCGTTGGCAACCCTTTCCTGACTATACCCTGTCGTAAACAGAATAGCCAGAATCAGCAATGTGAAGAGTTTTCTCATGACATTTTGGTTTTGGTTAATAATTGGTTAGTATTCACTTAAATTAATGAAATTCAATGAATTACAATTGAATTGTACCAAAGATGTGTGAGTTTTTCGAGTCCTTGCTGAATTCACATGATTGTTTTAGTTTGTTAATAAGTTGATTTATAGATGAATATAGCGAAAAGGCATTCAGCTTCATGAGTTTATTTGAGTGAGGCTAATGTACAGTGCTCAAACTGCCTGCGCAACCGCTATAGGTACAGATTTATAAATCCGGCCAAAGTCAGCCGGTTCTTAATTTCAAACTTTTTACAGGTATTTTTTAACATCAACATCAAAAGGTATCTGCTGCCTCAGGTACCTGATTTTATTATTTATATATATAAATATAAGCGATTAAACGGTTAGGGCCGGTTTACATTAAGTGTTTCAGGTTAAACTGTGCATCCAGGTATCTGACAAATTAGCATAATGTTCTAATATTCAAGTTGATGCGAAAATCTGTTGCACCTTGAATGTGATTGTGGTCAGGAAATTCCGGACTGTTATTCAAGTCTTTTCGTAATGAACTGATAAGAAGTCAGAATTTTAAAGTATTGAATATGAGTACTATAAATATCTTCAAAAGCCTTTCAATTCAACCAACAGGATCAGGCTGCCTGATTTTTTTTCCGAAGGCCGGGATTCAGATTCGTGAAAATTCTTGATGTAAAAAATAGCCTTTTTAAATGACTGATATAAATAGCAGAAAAACAATAACATAGAATTTTATGTAAAATTATTTTACTTTCCCTCAATAAAAATGGTACTTCATTGCACTTTTTGAGATTCACCTTGTTATGCTTCAGCGAAATTTAAAAATTATCAACTTTGCTTTAAAAGGATCACAATCATTCCGGAAGTTGATTTAGCGAATTGAATAAGGTATGAAATCATGAATTGGAGTAGTATTTTTTCAATTTATGATTCCGAACCCGGGAGTTTTCAGGTTATAATTTCAAAATCTGAACAAACAATAGCATAATATGAATTTTGTAAGCATCTGATAATTAATAGTTTGGTATGAACTATTGATTTTTTTCTGACTAAAATCCCGCACTTCGTGTATTTTACTGACAAATGCAGGTACTTGCAGCCCTGATTTTACTGAAACAACAAAAAAAACAACTACCTGCATTCAGCATCCTTTGATGCCTTGCAGGTAGTTGCAAGTTAAGCAATGTCAAAAACCAGCTTTTACAGAGATGATAAAGTTCCTGCCGGGCGAAACAATGCCTGAGCTATAAGGCCTGTATCGCTGATCCGTCAGGTTTTCAAGGCCTGCATTGACTGTGATGTTGGTAGTCAACTGATAAGCGGCTTTGAAATTGAGCGTGTACCATCCCGGAGAATAAGGATTTCCATCTGGATCCACGGCATAGATTTCGGTTTTGGCCTTTTCCTCTTCAGGAAGGTTTTCAAAGCTTTTTTCTCCGCTGAACACAGCATACAACTGCATGTTGAGTTTGTGGGCATTGTATGTCAGCTTTGTAATGCCGTAAAAAGGTGCAGCGTGTCGGGAAGGACTGGTTGTGCCATCGTCAAGTTCTTCTTCCCCGACCTGATAGTTCAGATCTGCAGAAAAACCAAAACCCTCCGGCAGCCTGATTTCTATGCCTGCCTGCAGGCCGTAAACATTGGCTTTGGCTGCATTCTGTATAGCCTGAACCTGGCTTAGGGTGCCATCGTACATGATGCTGTCAAGTCCGTTCAGCCGGAAATCGCGCCTCACCATCGCATTGTTCAGCAGTGTGTAATAGGCCGTAAGATCAATTTTTACCGATTCGCCGAATACCCTTGCTATGCTGATATCTCCGTTGTAGGCATATTCAGCTTCAAGTTCAGGATTGGGAACCGTTACCGCTCCTGGTTCTGAGTCAAAGACTTTACCAACATCATCCACATTCGGTGCCCTGAAAGCGGTTGAAGCATTCATACTGAATACCCATTCATCGGTCGGACGGTATACGAAGCCCAGACTTCCGGTGAGCGAGCCTTTACTCATTTCAGCTTTTGTAAACGGGAATGGATAGAAAGTGGTATCGAAAGTGCCATCAAGAGAAAAGTGACTAAACCTGAGACCTGCCTGAAGAATAAAACGGTCAGTTAGCTTCGATTGCCCTGTAATGTAAGCTCCATAAGAGTTCCAGGTAGCCTGCGGATAACGGGAAGGCCCGGGTGCACTTACCCCGGTCGAGATATTCTCATCGGTCCCGGTGGAAACAACATCATTCGACACAAACTCGACGCCATAATATAGTTTGTTTTTGGCATTCACTGTTTTGGTAAGGTCGAAATTGGCTGAATAAGCATCCACTTCTTCAACCCTGATTTCCCTGTTGCTTTTATTGATGTCGCGGCTGATGCGGCTTTCTTCAAAAGACTGAACAGCCAGCCTGATACTGAACTGATCATACAGTTGATTGCTTCCATGGTGGTTTATATTCAGGTTGTTCATCATCCACTTCTGCGGTCCATAGGCCCATTCCCCATACCTCGGCAGCCCTTTTTTGTAACGGATATGGCGGTCATAACGGCTGTATTCTGATGTCTCAGAAAAATGAAAACCGTATTGAAAATCCCATGCTTCATCTGGTTTAAACCTGATCTTCTGCATCATGTTGATCTGTGAGTACCCGGAGGGCCGTTGTACACGCGGGTCGTCGTTGGTCACCACGACATCGGTACTGTCAATGCGCTGCACATAGAAAGGCCGGAGGTATTCATCCGGACCATCACTGCCCATTCGCAGATCGCCGAAGTCGTTGGTGCTTATGCTGCTCACCAATGCCCATCTTCTCCAGCCCAGGTTGACATTAAAATGGGCTGTCTTTTCATTATTGGCCGAAGAATAACGGGTTACCGCTTTTCCGGTAATCAGTGGGGTATCCTCAAGCGACAACTGCGGGGTGAGCGTCTGAAAACTCATTACCCCACCAATGGCATCGCTGCCATAGATCACTGAGCCCGGGCCGAACAATACTTCTGCATTTTCAATGGTAAAAGGGTCGAGCGAGATCACATTCTGAATATTGCCACTCCTGAAAATGGCGGTATTCATGCGTACCCCGTCGATGGTGTAAAGCAGCCTGTTGGTTGCAAAGCCCCGGATCATCGGACTTCCACCTCCCTGCTGACTCTTCTGGATAAAGACTTTACCCGAGACACTCAGCAGATCAGCAGCTGTTTGCGGGTTCTGTAAGGCAATTTCGCGGGGGGATAGCGTGATGATTTTTGAGGGAACACTACCTGTCGACTGATTCCATCGGGTTGCTGATACAACCACTCCATCGATATTCAGGCTGGATGGAATCATTTTAAGCTGAAATCCTGCTTTTGAAAAATCTGCGAAGCTTAAATACGCTGTCCGGAATCCCAGCGAACGGATTTCAATAATCAGCGCTCCTTTAAAAGCTGAAATATCTGCCTGTCCTTTGGCATTGGTAGTGGTGAATGCTTCTGGGCTATCACTGTGAAGTGTCGCCATCTCAATGGCTTCACCGGTTTCACTGTTCTGAATGGTTATCGTCTGTGATTGTAAGTGTAGTACAAACCCAAGCAACAACCACAGAAAGAATAATTTCTTCATGGTGTTTGTGTAAAGGTTAAACAAAAATTACCTGGCCGGTCCGGAAAACCGGCAGCCATGGTTCATAGTAAAATAACTAAACTGTTTAGCCTCGTTTTGGCGGGGGTGGTAAAGGGGGGGTGACAAAACCGGGGTATTCGCTGACTACAAACCGGGGATAAAAGGTCATAGCAGCAAAATTAACGGAATGCCAGGAAGCGGGTTCTTCAAAGTAGAAGGAATTGAGGAATCTTGATAATCGTTGCTTCTGATCATTACGTTGCGGATTCTTATTCAGGGCAAGCCGGGCCAGTTCTTTCAGGTTCTTGTTGAGTCTGCTTTCTTTGTGGTCGGGCCAGCACCAGTAAAAAACCGAATCTGCTGTGCTCCGGCTTTCAACAATATCAAACATCATATCCTTGTAAGCAAACTCTTTCGAATGCTTCCAGCGGAGTACTTTGGTCAGTTCCTGCTTTGAAAAGCTCAGCAAAACAAGCTCACTTTTACTGATTCCCGAAATGATCTGTTTTTTCACCTCTTTCCGGACCTGCCTTTTCTGAACCTTCAGATAAGTGTATACGGCAACCGGAGGTAAAACCAGGCAGACCAACAGGAAAAATGCCGTAAACTTTCTTTTCAACTTACTGATTTTGTGATTATTGTCCTGATTATTGACCGGTTATTCCCGGGCGAAAGGCTTGATTGATGATTCAAACCTACTAAAATTCCTGTTACAGACACGCATCAGGTTGTACATTTTCAGCCGAAACATTTTATAAGAAGCTGTTTCAGGAACGCTCTCACTGGCGGGCGATTGCTTTCCGTATCACATTCAGCTTTCTGTAAAAGAAGAGAGCAGCAATGAGGCAACAGAATCCGGCAACGAATACTGTGAACTGCACTCCGGCAATTTCGGCCAGCCATCCGGTAAGCAGACTCCCCAGCGGGGTGAATCCCATGAACGACATACTGTACAGGGCAACCACCCTTCCCCGCATCCGGTCATCGACCAGTGTTTGCAGCAGGGTGTTGCTGGAGGCAAATTCCACAACCATGCCAAAACCGGTGATAACCAGCAGTAAAACTGAAAGCAGCAGGGTTGGCGAAGCCGAGAATGCCATCAGGCCCGCACTGAACATCAGGGCAGAAATCAGAATAATTAAAGGGATCCCGCCCAGGGTTCTTCGCGTTGCCAGAAACACTGCCCCGGTGAGTGCGCCGGCACCAATGGCTCCGATGAGGTAGCCCAGGGTGCGTGAATCACCCTGAAGAACCTCACGGGCGAAAACTGGCATAAATACCTGAAAGGGCAGTCCAAGCAAACTGGTGGTGATGACCATCAGCAGCAATATCCTTATAGGGGCCTCCTTCCAGGAATATTGCACACCTTGCAGCAGGTCGGTTAGCACCGATGCTTTTTCTGTTTTTACAGGATTTTCATTCACCTTCATCAGAGACAGGCTCCAGATCACTGCCAGATAGCTGAGCCCGTTAATCAGAAAACAGACAGCTTCACCCGAAACGGCAATCAACAGCCCACCCAGCGGCGGACCGGCAAATCTCGCTGTGTTGAACAGGGTTGAATTGAGGGCGATGGCATTCTGGAGGTCTTTTTTATCGGGTACCATATTTACCAGAAAGGCATGTCTGAAAGGTGTATCGAAAGCTACAGAAATGCCATTGAGAACTGCTGAGAGTATAATATGCCAAACCTTGATATGGCCCGAAAAGATGAGTACGGAAACTGACAGCGCTATCAGCATGGAAACCGTTTGTGTGGTAAGCAGGATTTTACGCCGGCCGGTCCTGTCGGCGAAAACCCCGGCCAGTGGTGTCAGAAAAAGTGACGGGATCTGTCCGGAAAATCCCACAATTCCAAGCAGCAGGGCCGAATCAGTAAGACGGTAAACCAGCCAGCCGAGGGCGATGTTCTGAATCCAGTTGCCGGGAAGTGAAATCAGCTGACCGAAAAAATACAGGCGGTAATTCCGGTGTCTCAATGATCGGATAAATCCAGGGGTAGCTGCGTCAAACGGCTGATGATTCAAAGGTGGGCTCAAAATTCAGATTTATGAGGCTGCAAAGTTAGTCAATGATTTATTCAGGCAAAGGGCTATTCTTTTATTCATTGTTCAACCGGTCAGCCTGAGGTTTTCCAGGAATTGCTGTTTGCTTTTTACTGCTAGTTCATCCGGGCTTTTTTACCATTCATGGTGTGTTTTCAGCGGTTCACCGATTTAAAGTTTTGCACCCCACACAGCTGACCTATTTTTGCCACATCACAAAAAAACTACGATCATGAATGCAAGAATTTACCTCTCCGTTTTTATTCTGCTGCTTTCATTCACCGTTGTGGCCCAGCAGCAGAACCCTGACCAGGATGAACGGTTTGCCACTGTTTTCGGTAACCAGCAGGATGACCTGGGCGGATACGTTTCCCTGGGTTTCGGAAATACCATCATCAATGACAACAATGCCTTGTTTGGTCAGTTCAGGCTGGCAGCCCGTCTGGGACACAGCTTTTCGATTGGTGTTGCCGGAGCCGGTTTTTCCGATTGGCTTTACGGACTGAATCACGACCGTCCAGATCTGAGCCCTGATGGTTATTTCATCGAAGGCGGATACGGAGGATTACTGCTGGAGCCCGTATTTGCCCCGAATTTCCCTGTGCACCTTTCGTTTCCTGTGCTGATTGGAGCCGGAGGCGTGGCCTTTTCAGAAGAAACCGAAGAGTACGACTGGGAGGACTTTGAATATGAAACCGGACATTTTGTTCTCGCCAGCGATGCCTACTTTGTGATAGAGCCCGGGATTGAACTCGAATTTAACCTTTCAAGATACATCAGAATGGGGGCCGGCATCAGTTACAGGTTCACCAATGCCATTAACATCGAAGGCAGCCGGGAGTATCTCCTCAACGGGCTTTCAGGATCAGTCAATCTGAAACTCGGGGTATTCTGATCAGCCATGACCAGGATAATCCTAAATTGTGTTAATCTGATAATAAAAATGGACCGGATGTTGTTATTGTTTTACTTCAAACAAATCTCTGTATGCTGAATCAGATCCGAACCGCCGACCCCGGAAGTTATTTTTTCGGAGTTCCGGCAAACTATGAACACCGCAGTGCACTCTATCTGCAGATTTTTAACAAGTTCAGCTTTAGCCACAATGATATAATTCTTGAATTCAGCAGCAGTGATATTGCTGTGCACCAGGTAGATGCCAGGATACACCTGGTTACTGCTGATCCTATGGGCGGTATTTCAGGACTTTCAGAAATTGATGTGAAAATGACAACCATGGGAAGAAGGGATGAGATACAACCTTTGCCGTGGGCAGATAATTCTTTCAGCACCGTTCTCTGTGTAGGGATCTTTAACCTGGTTGAAGACCATTCAGCCGGACTCGCTGAAATACACCGGCTGCTGGCGCCTGAAGGAAGGCTGATCATTGCTGATCAGTGGTTCAGGAAAACAGGGCCCATGTTTGCCAGCCTGATGCACAAATACAACCGCAACAGTGATAGCCGGATCTACTCTCCGGCATGGGTAAGTCGTTTGTTGAAATCATCCGGTTTCAGCCTGATAGAAATTCATGCCAATGGGGCAACCAATTTTCTGTGTTCTGCCTCCAAAATTCAATAGCGGATGAAAAGTGACCCGGTTGGTTTTGTTCTTCAGGATCCGTACACCCGGGAAACGCTGGAAACGGGCAGGGGTTACCTGCTCAATCCGGCCAACGGGAACAGGTACTACATCAACAGCGGGATTCCTGTATTTATGACGGAAGATGCCATGACGGGTGATAACCTCAAATACTCCCGTTTCTATGACCGTATCAGCCGGTTTTACAGGGCTTCTACCGTGGTCTATTGCTGGCTGAAAGGGACCACCGAAAAAAAGGTCAAGTCCCTGTATCTCGACCTGCTGGAAATTCAAAGCAACAGCAATGTACTGGAAGTATCCATCGGTTCTGCCGACAATCTGAAACACCTTCCCCAACCGGCCAACTATGCTGGGATCGACATCTCTTTTGGAATGCTGACGATGGCAAAAAAGCACCTGAAGCACTGGAACATACCAGCTGCGCTGGTTCAGGGTGAAGCGGAGAATCTGCCATTTCAGGACAATACGTTTGATGTTGTGTTTCATGTTGGCGGCATCAACTACTTCAACGACAAAGGCAGAGCGTTGTCTGAGATGATCCGGGTGGCAAAACCGGGATCGAAAATTCTCGTTGCCGATGAAACAGAGTCGGTTGTGGCAAACACCTACCAGAAAAACCCTTTTACACGCAATCTTTACCAGCTTGCCGACCGCGATCTGTCCGTTCCTGTCCACCTTCTGCCTCCGGGCATGAAAGAGACAGAAGTAAGATACTTTTTTGACCAGCGGATTTACTGCCTGACTTTCAGGAAACCATCCTGAACAGCTTCGTTCAACCAGATCATGAACCCCTGTCTACCCTGAGAATAAGCCTGCGAAAACCTATGAATTCACTTCAGGATCTTGTTATCCGTCCGGAATTAAAAAGTGATGCAGCTGCTCTTGAAAAGGTAATCTGTCAGTGTTATGGCAACAACCTTCAAAGCAGTCTGCTTTCTACCCTTACAAAAAATGCTGGCTTGAAAAGAAGTCTTTCTCTGATAGCCTTATCGGGCAATGAGCCAAAAGGCCATATTCTGCTTTGTCCCGGATACCTGAGGGCCGGAACAGACATATACCGCACCCTGATACTGGTTATGCTTTCTGTGTTGCCTGAATTTCGAAAGAGAGGGATTGGATCGCGGCTGCTCGCTGCAGGTATTGATGAAGCCAGGGCAGATAAATATGGATCCATCATTGCTTACGGAGCTGCTGATTTCTTCCGGAAAGCCGGTTTTGTTGCTGCTGAAGATTACAATATCCGGTGGCCGGGATCACAGGATAATAGCAAACTGCAGGTACTTGAGATTGAATCCCGGTCACTTGATCAAGTGAACGGGATTGTAGAATTTCCCGAATTTTTATCCGCTGAATCACTGAAGAAAATTTTCACAGGGTGACTTCCGTGTTTGATAAAAGTCTTCGGGGGGGGTGCGGTAGTGTCAGGAAAACTATTGTTGTGAACGGTTTGTGAATTATCAATATTTGATGTAGGTTTGAAAGGCTGAAATCCTGAGCTTTTATGGTACTGAATCCGATTCTCAAATTTCTGCGCGATCTTGAAACATTTAATCAGGATCAGGATTTTATCCGCTACCGGGAGAGTTCGCTGCGCAGCAGATTTACCCTGATTACCATGCTTGGGCTCAGCTCTTTGTGGGCATTTATCGGGGCAACCCTGTTTATTGAGCTTCCCGATTCTTTTCTGATGCTGAGGGTCGGTATCCCGGCAACGGCATTGTTGCTCGCCAATCTGGCCATTACACTGACCAGCCGGTATCATTACCGTCGCAAGGTTTTCGTTTGTGCAGGCTTTTATATCTGGATGATTTCCAGTGCAATGGTTTCCCACTATGCAGGATCTTCGGGATTCTGGTACTGGATTGGACCTGCCTTGCTCATTACTGTCTGGTTTGCCTTTATCCCCTTCAGGTTTTCACGACAGGTATTGCATGGTTTTCTCTTCCTTCTGGTTTACTCCGGCCTGTTATGGTTTTTTAGCCACGAGCGGTATTCTCTTTATGAGTTTGCAGGCATTCTTCTGATACTCATTGGTTTCTTTATCCTTGGTGGAATGATTGCTTTTGTCAACAATCAGTCCGCTGCAACCATCTTTACCGCGCGAAAAGCAGCAAGAATCAGTGATGATCGCTACCGTATTCTCACTGAACACATGCAGGATGTGGTATGGACGCTTGACCTGAAGACGCTCAGATTCTCCTTTGTAAGCCCTTCGGTTGAGCGTATGCGTGGATTTACGGCCGAAGAAGTGATGCGGATGTCATTCGAATCATCTTTCACCGAAGAGAGTGCTGCCAGGATTAAGTCGCTCATTCAGGAGGTGCAGGCCAGATTTAAAAAAGGGGAGGAGATCACCACATTTGCCATTGAAGAGCTTGAACAACGCTGCCGCGATGGCAGTACCGTATGGATTGAGGTTGCTGCAACCCTGATTGCCGGCGAAAAAGGTGAACTGACTGAAATGCTCGGGGTGTCGCGCAATATCAGTGCCCGCCGCAAAGCCGAACAGGCATTGCGTGAATCGGAAGAGAAGTACCGCACCCTGATCAGCAACGCCAACGACGGCATTTTTATCACCCAGGATGGTTTTTTCAGGTTTGTAAACCAGGCGTTCTGTGATATTACGGAATATTCAGCAGAAGAGCTTCTTGGTATGCCCTTTGCCAATCTGGTTGCGCCTGAGGAAAGAGACCGTTTGAAGGAAATTCATCTCCGCCGGATGGCTGGTGAAAAAGTTCCGGCCATCTATGCTACCATCGGCATCTCCAAATCCGGCAAGCGGGTTAACCTTGAATTCAACAGCTCAACGATTGAATTTGAGGGGAAGCCTGCCTCCTTCGTCATCATGCGCGACAATACCGTGCAGATGGAAGCGGCTGCGCGCATCAGGGAAAGCGAGGAGAAATACCGCTTCCTGGTGGAAAGGGCCAACGATGGCATTGTCATCCTCCAGGATGGCAGGGTTAAGTTCATCAACCAGATGATGGCCAGTATACTAGGCTTCGGAGTTGAGGAGATGCTTGATACCCCGTTTATCCGCTATATTGCTCCGGCTGAAAGGGATAAAATCATCAGTTATTACAACCAGCGTCAGTCGGGAGAGACTCCTCCCCAGATTTATGAATCGATGTTGTTGTGTAAGGATGGTACCCTCAAACCGGTTGAGTTTAACAACGGAATCATCAATTTTAACGGGAGGACCGCTACCCAGACCTATATCCGCGACATCACCGAACGAAAGGCTGCCGAAAAAGCCCTGATTGAGAGTGAACAAAGGTATGCCCTTGCCGTGGAAGGGGTCAACGAAGGAATCTTTGACTGGAACCTTGTTACCAACGAAGTTTATTTTTCGAATCATTACAAATCCATTCTTGGACTGCAGCCCGATGAAATGAGAAACGAGCTGTCAGACTGGGAATCCCGCATTCATCCTGATGACCGGGAAAGGGTGCTCAAAGCAAATGAAGACTATATTGAAGGCAGGGTCCCGGCCTACAATCCTGAATACCGCCTGCGCCACAAAAGTGGTGAATACCGCTGGATACTGTCGCGGGGAGTTTGTCTGCGCGACAATCAGGGAAAAGCTTACCGTATGGCCGGTTCTCATATGGACATTACTGAACGCCGCAGATCGGAAGAAAAACTGCGCGAAAGTGAAGCCCGCTACCGCAGTATCTTCAATACCGCCGCCGACGCTATCTTTCTGATAGATCAGCAAACCAATGCCATTGTTGATGTAAACCAGCCGGCTGTGAGGATATACGGCTACACCACAGCTGAATTGCTCAATATGAACATACTTCAGCTCGACAATGAACCCGACAACCCACTGGAAACCGTGAGTGCAGAAAATCCTTATCACTACATTGCTGAGCGTAAATCGGTCCGCAAGGATGGCGAAACGGTTTTTGTTGAGATTTCAGCCACTTATATCGAAATGGACAGCAAGCCTTTCAGCATTGCCATTGTTCACGATATTACCAACCGCAAAAAAGCAGAACAGGCCCTGCGTGATAGTGAGATAAAATTCCGCGAGATCACCGATCTCCTGCCACAGCTGATTTTTGAACTGGATGAACAGGGCCGTTTTACCTTCATCAACCGCGCTGGCAAAGAGATGTTCGGAATTTCAGAAGCCGATGTTCGTAAAGGGCTTTATGCAACGGATCTGATCGTTCCGGAGCAGCGAAACCGTCTGAAGCAGAATTTTTCGAAAGTGATGGGCTTGAAATATAGTCAACTGGAGAATGAATATCTAGGAATCAGGGCCGATGGCAGTACATTTCCTATCCTGGTTTACGGTTCACCGGTGCTGCGCAACGCTAAAGTGACCGGTAGCAGAGGAATTGCCATTGACATTACTGAAAGAAAAAATGCAGAGGAAGAGCTCCGCCGCGTGAATGAGCGCTTAACCCTTCACTTTAAGCAAACGCCACTCGCCTACATCGAATGGAATGAAAACCTTGAAGTCATGGAGTGGAATCCTTCAGCAGAGAGTATTTTCGGTTTTTCAAGATCCGAAGTTATTGGTAAACACGCATTTAATCTTATTGTACCACCCCATATTCAAACTGAAATTGCCAGGCTTTCGGGCGATATCTTAGACCAGACAGGCGGACAACGAAATACCAATGAGAACATCACCAAAAACGGACATACCATCATCTGCAACTGGTACAATACCCCGCTGAAAGATTCATCAGGCAAGGTAATCGGACTGGCTTCACTGGTACAGGATATTACCGAGCAAAAGAAACTCGAGGCTGAACTTGAAAAATACGTAACTGTTCTGGAACGGAACTACTCCGAATCAAAAATCAAGGTTGAAAGTTATTCGCTTGAACTTGAATCACGCAAGAATGAATTGCTGCAACTGCAGAAAGAAAACCTTCAGTCGCAGTTCGAGACTCTCCGGAGCCAGGTTAATCCGCACTTTCTTTTCAACAGCCTCAATGTCCTGACTTCCCTGATAAAGATTGAACCGGACCTTGCTGAACAGTTCACCCTCCGCCTATCCATGGTGTATCGGTATGTACTTGAGAACAAAGACAAAGAGGTGGTTACGCTTGAAACAGAGCTGGACTTCCTGAAAGCTTATACATTTCTGCTGGATATCCGTTTCTCAGGAAAGATGAAGGTGGTAGTTGACCTGACTCCGGAGAAACTTCAGCTGAAGGTTGTGCCACTGGCCCTGCAGTTATTGATTGAAAATGCGATCAAGCATAATACTTTTTCAAGAAAACAGCCACTCCGGATCGATGTTTTCAGCGAAAACGAATTTCTGGTGATTGAAAACAACCTGCAGCTGCGTGAATCACATGTGCAGTCAACAGGGGTAGGGCTTAACAACATTGCCAGCCGGTATGGCTATTTCACCGACCGGAAGGTGGTTTCCGGGGTCGAGGGAGAGAAGTTTATTGTTAAAATACCATTACTCTGATTTAGAGACTGTTTAAATATTTTAAAACTCTGTGAATAGGCCCGTCCTTTAGGGCGGGTATTGAAAAAAAACAAAAGGCACAGGGGCAAAATCATGAAAAATTTGTAAATTCATAATAAATTTTTCGTGATTTTGCCACATTCTGTGATAATCTGATTGAAACCCGCCCTAAAGGATGGGCCTATTAAAAAAGGAATATTAAATTTAAACAGTCTCTTAAAAGCTCACAATAATTGTAAAGCATTAACTCAAAATCTGCTGACTATGAAAATTGTAATTGTCGAGGATGAAGAACTGGCCGCCCGGAGGCTGGAAACCCTGATTGCTGAATGTGCCCATGACGCAATGGTCGTTGCAAGGCTTGAGTCGGTGGAAGAAGCGGTTGAATGGTTCAGCGGGAATCCCGCACCTGACCTGATTTTTCTGGACATCCACCTTGAGGATGATCTGAGTTTTACCATATTCGAAAAGGTTAAGGTTGATTCCCCGATCATCTTCACCACAGCGTATGACGAATATGCCATCAGGGCCTTCAAAATGCGCAGCATCGATTACCTGCTCAAGCCCATTGTTAAAGAAGAACTGGCTAACAGTATTCAGAAATTCCGCGAGTTTACCGCACCTGCTGCCCAACCCGATATGGAATCGCTTTTCCGTCTGATTACATCTGGCCCGCAGGCTTACAAAGAGAGGTTCTCCGTAACCATAGGGCAGAAAATCAAGAGTTTCGGCATCGGTGAGATCGCCTGGTTTTACTCAGAAGAGGGCATAACCTTTATGGTGACTTCTGACAATCATCAGTATCCCGTAGATTTCAGCCTGGATGACCTCTGCACCATGATTGATCCGAAATCATTCTTCAGAATTAACAGACAGTTTCTGGTAAAACTTGAATCTATCAAAAATGTACTTATCTATCCAAAAAGCAGGCTGAAGCTTGAACTTACCCCTCCCGCAGCAAGAGAAGTCTTTGTAAGCCGTGATAAGGTTACGAAGTTCAAGGAATGGCTCGGATGAAGTTTTGCAGAATAAATGAAGCTTCCGGAATTTCAGACCGGTAAGCCGGAAACCAAACAATGCAGCATATGATCCTGAATGAATCAGTACAGCAGAAACTGATCAGGCACCACAGGGAAAACATGGCTTTGTTTAACCTTGCGGAGGAATATGAACTTATGGAAATAGCAGAAGAGGATGACATGGTGATGTGCCGTTTCCGGTCAGATGAAGCATGGTGCCACTTCAGCCACAGCACAACTGCCGGTTTTCTGGAAAGAACCCTGAATAAAACCCGCGAAGATGCCTTCATCGTCCTTAGCAACACAGAGGTCTTTACCTGGCTAAAAGGACATTCAGGACTTGCATGGCACATCACCTGCATCCGTTTGTTTATGGATCATTCTGTTTCTGTGAGTATAAATCCGTTGGTCGGGGAATTAAGTCCCGGGGATCTTCCGCTGGTGTACGAAAATTCTGATTATCAGCAGTTTCTTTGTATGGATTACCTGCATAAACGGCTGATTCTGGGTGGCGGCTATTGTGTCAGGATTAACCATCATCCTGTTGCCTGGGTGATGACGCATGACGATGGCTCTGTGGGGATGTTGCATGTTCTCAATGCACACCGCGGAAAGGGTTACGCCAGAGCACTGGTTACGGCTATGGCTTCAAAGGTGCGGAAAAAGGGAAGGGAAGTCTTTGCCCACATCGTACCCGACAATAGCCCCTCTCTGAAGTTGTTTACTTCACTCGGCTTTACCCCTTGCTGCGAAGTCAGCTGGGCGCTGACAGCCAATTATTAATGAGGCTGATTTTTAACTGAGAGCGTTAAGCAACAGGTTCTATGGCTTGTGCTCAGGAGGAGGCAGGTTTTTCCACCGCTTGTGCGACCACAGGTAGTTCGCGGGCTGACGACGGATGTCTTCTTCAAGCAGTTGAGCATACCTGCGAAGGATTGCTTTCTCATCCGAAACCCCATCAGGATCGGCAATTGGGGTGAACCTGACGGAATAGTATCCTCTTTTTTGCTTTGATATACTCATGTATACGACTGCAGACTTCGTGGCTCTGGCAAGCTTGGCTCCACCGGTAAAAAGAAAGCTGGGCTGGTTCATAAAGTCAAAGCAGAATTCAGGATCCTTATGAGAAGGTGACTGATCCCCCACAAAAAGGTAAACAGCCGGAAAATCTTTTTTGCTCAGAATAAACCTTGCCGCCTGATTCATCGAAAGCAGCCGGATGCCGAAACGTTTTCTGATGCGGTTCATTAGGCTTTCCATGACCTTGTCGGAAAGTGGTTTATACAAGGTATAAATACTGAATTTAAAATGCAGTGGCAGAATGGTTACCCATTCCCAGTTTCCCCGGTGACCAGCCATGGCAATCACATTGATTCCCTGTTCATGGTAGGAATTCAGAAGTTCGGGGTTTTCGACTGTCAGATGCTTTACCGCTGTTTGAGGGTTAAATCCCTGGAAAGCGATAACCTCGGTGAATACATCGAAGAAGTGCCTGTAAAAGTCATGCGCTGTCTGTCTTACCTGCCTGTAATTGTATTCAGGGAATGACCTTGAAATATTCTGTACAATTACCTGATAGCGATACCGTAGTACCTTAACAGCGAAAAAACGGACAAACCCGGCTTTAAAATACAATACCGGCATCGGAAGCTTCCCTGCAATTCTTGCAAGAATATAGAGAAAAGAAGCCAAAAGTTTCTGGTACCAGCGCATCAGATATGCGGATTATGTAACTGATTTATCAGGTGCAAAAATAGCAAACTCCCTGCTGATTCAAGCGATATCCGGCTTTTCAGTGAAGAAATCTCCGCCTGAAGCGGTTTTGAACCGAAAGCAGGGAGCATTGACTGATTCATTCTGTTAGAAACTGCATTCTGTAATGAAGAGCACAGAAAGTAAAATCAATACAGCTTTTGTCTTTGTTCTTTCAAACGTTCGTCGTTGATGTAATCATCGTAATTCATCAGCTTGTCTATCATGCCGTTCGGTCCGATTTCGATCACCCGGTTGCAGACAGTCTGAATAAACTCATGGTCGTGCGACGACATCAGGATGTTGCCTTTAAACTTAATCAGGGTATTGTTGAATGCCTGAATCGATTCCAGGTCAAGGTGGTTGGTAGGGGAGTCTAGCAACATCACATTGGCATTGCGGATCATCATACGGGCGATCATGCAGCGCACCTTTTCACCTCCTGACAATACATTTGCCTTTTTGTAAATCTCCTCACCGGAAAACAACATTTTTCCGAGATACCCCCTCAGATAAAGCTCAGAAGTGTCGTCAGAAAACTGTGCCAGCCAGTCGGTAAGGCTGATGTCTGTCTGAAAAAGATGATCATACTCCAGGGGCAGGTAGGCCTTCAGAATCGTTTGTCCCCAGATGAAAGTTCCTTCGTCTGCTTCGTCGTGTCCCTTCAGAATTTCAAACAGGGCTGTCATGGCGCGGGTGTTACGCGAGAGAAAAACGATTTTGTCGTCCTTCATCATGGTGAAGCTCAGGTTTCTGAACAGTACAGTGCCGTGGATGCTCTTGCCAAGGTTTGTTACTTCGAGAATGCTGTTTCCGGGTTCCCTGCCCGGGGTAAAAATGATGCCAGGGTACTTGCGTGTGGAAGGCCTGATCTCTTCGATGTTCAGTTTTTCGAGCATCTTCTTGCGACTGGTGGTTTGCTTCGATTTGGAAGCATTGGCGCTGAAACGGGCGATGAATTCCTGCAATTCCTTGCGGCGCTCTTCGATTTTCTTGTTCTGCGTCTGCATCTGTCTCAGGGCCAGCTGGCTCGATTCGTACCAGAAGGAGTAATTGCCCGAAAACAGCTGAATTTTACCAAAATCAATATCCACAATATGGGTGCAGATTGAATCCAGAAAATGGCGGTCGTGCGAAACCACGAGCACAGTGTTGTCGAAGTTCGACAGGTATCCTTCCAGCCAGTTCACCGTATCCAGGTCGAGGTCGTTGGTGGGCTCATCGAGCAACAGGTTGTCGGGCCGGCCAAATAGGGCCTGCGCCAGCAGTACCTTTACCTTGTCTTTGCCTTCAAGGTTGCGGAGCAACACATGGTGCAGCTCTTCCCGAATGCCCAGGCCACTCAACAGGCTTGCTGCCTCACTCTCGGCATTCCAGCCATTCATTTCGGCAAATTTCTCTTCAAGCTCCGAGGCTTTGTGACCATCCTCTTCGGTGAATTCGGTTTTTGAATACAAGGCATCCTTTTCATTCATCACCTGCCAAAGCTCGGAGTGTCCCATCAGCACAGTTACCAGCACCTCCTGGTCGTCAAATTCAGCGTGGTTCTGCTTCAGAACCGACATGCGTTCACCCGGGACCATACTGATGGTTCCTTTGGTGTTTTCGACTTCTCCGGACAGAATTTTCAGAAAGGTTGATTTTCCGGCTCCGTTGGCCCCAATAATGCCATAGCAGTTGCCAGGGGTAAAATTCAGGTTTACATCCTGAAAAAGTATCCTTTTCCCAAACTGGATACTGAGGTTAGAAACATTGATCATCAGGTAATTATTAATTGAAAAAAAAGCCCCATGGGGAAGGGGCTGCAAAGGTAGGTCTTTTTATCAGGATTAACGGTTCAATTCTTCTGTCTGTGGCGTGGGTGGGTGCTGCTTGTCAGCGTGACAAGGAATTCGGGTTCGTCTGCTTTTCAGGTTGAAGGTTTACCCTGAGCTGCTGAAGACTCTCTTAACATGCCGGCATGACAGACCAGAACTTTGTCTTTATCACCATGCCATAGGTGCATCCCATTGCCCTGGCAATCATTGAATTCAGGGCAGTTCCCGCAGTTGCCCTTCCTCGCCCATTCCCTGTTCCTGAAATCATGAAACCGGTTTTCCCAGATTTCTGTAAAGTCATCGAGGTAAATATTGCCCTGAACAAAGCTCCGGTCAATGTTCGGGCAGGCAGAGATTGAACCGTCAATCAGCACTGAAGCGATGTTGATACCGGCTCTGCAGAAAAAGGCGGTATCCCTGACTTTGTATTCCCAGGGGCCTGTATATGCTTCGCAACTGAACTTTACATCAATGCCCTGCTGCTTTCTCGCTTCGCTGATAAACTCCATCAAGGCCTTCATCTGCGAAGGGGTTAGCTGAAGTTCAGGATGATGAGAAGCCCTTCCTATGGGGGCAATGGTAAACAACCGCCAGGCTTTCACATTCATTCGGTTCAGAAAATCATGGATGGCTTGCAGTTCATCAATGTTTCGCTGATTTACACAGGTTACCACATCGAAGTTCAGCCGTGGATGGTTCGCTGCCAGCGCAATCGCCCTGCTTACCAGGCTGAAGCTGTTTTTGTTGTTGCGCAGCCAGTTGTGACTGTTTCCAAGGCCGTCGAGACTCAGGGTGAGCGCCCCCATGCCGGCATTGAGCAATGAATTCTGCCTTTCTGCAGTATACAGCAGTCCGTTGCTGACAATGCCCCAGCGCATCCCCAGCTTTCTGATTTCCCGTCCTGCAGATTCAAGATCTTTCCGCAGCAGCGGTTCACCGCCGGTGATCACCACCATAAGGTTGCGTTCTTGTTTTCTGATTCCCTGAAGAACCTTTAAAAAATCCTCAGACGGCATGTCCGCATGCAAACTGTCTATCGCACAGTCGCTTCCGCAGTGAAGACAGCTGAGGTTGCAGCGGGTGGTACATTCCCAGAAAAGATAAGACAACTCATGACGCCGGGTTTCGTAACGCCTGAAAGCCCGGAACAGACCTTGTTTCAACAATCCTGTCATTTCAAAGGATTCAGCCTGATGTTGACAAAGGCATAATCGTTGTCCCCGGGGATAATGGTGTCGGCAGGAGAGAAGGTACCGTTTTCTGAGGAATCGATATCCTGAAACAACAGCTTGTATGAATTGGCAAAATAGGTGTACATAGAGAAAGCCCCGCTGTCGTTGGTGGTATCGTACTGGTCATGCCCATCCAGCACGACCCTGATGCCTTTGATGGGGAGTCCTGTAATGCCTGAAACAACCTTCCCTTCAAGGTGCACATCCGGTTCAATATCCTGTGGAGTGCCATAACAAGCCTGAAAAATAAACAGGGCAGAGGTGAAACTCAGGCCGCCCAATACTTTACGGAACCAGGAATTTTTCATACCATCTGATTTTTAATGATTTATAACAGAACTATCCGCCAGAACCAATTAATGTAAAGCCCTCCCTGCAAGCATTCTACCCGCGGACAATCACTGGGAATTAGACTTCCCGAAGATAAGGTTTCCGCAGCAAAATATCCAGCCCGCAAGGAAGTTTTTTTGAGATTAAAAAACGGGGACGAGAGTTAAGAACAATAACCAATCTCCATTAACCAATAACCAATTTCCAATGTCCAATATCTAATATCTAATATCTAATATCTAATAGGCAATAATATCTTGTATTAACTGGCTTCGGGCTTCTGACCTCTGACCTCTGACTTCTGACTTCTAATATCCAATATCCAATAGGCAATATCTTGTATTAACTGGCTCCTGGCTTTCCTTATGTCGGGTAAACTTTATACTTTGAGCTTTGAACCTGCCTGCTCTGACGGCAGTCAGGCAGGCTTTGAGCTTTGAGCTTCACTTTTTACCTGTCTGCCTGTAGCAGACAGGCAGGCTTTTTCCTTTTTCCTTTTTCCTTTTTACTTTTTACTTGACACTAGTATTCATCCCACCCCTTGATCTCAATATCTTCAGGTTTCAGCTTGCAGATAGCATAGATGAACGCACTGGCCAGTCTGGCATTGGTAATCAGCGGAATGTTAAAATCGACGGCATAGCGCCTGATCAGGTAGTCGTTATTGAGCTCCGATTTCGAAAGATTCTTCGGGATGTTGATCACCAGGTCGATCCGGCGCGTTTTTAGGTATTCCAGGGTGTTTGGCTGGGTTTCATCGTCAGGCCAGAAGAGGGTTGTAACTTCGAAGTTGTTTTCTGTAAGAAACTGAGCTGAACCCGGTGTTGCATATAGCCTGAAGCCCCTTTCTTTAAGCATTCGGGCGCTGTTGAGCAGTTCGATTTTGGAACGGGCATCCCCGGTTGACAGCAGCACATTTTTCTCAGGGATCCTGTACCCGACCGAGAGCATGGCGGTTAGCAAGGCTTCGTAGTAATTCTCACCCAGACATCCGACTTCACCGGTGCTGGCCATCTCAACCCCGAGCACCGGATCTGCCGCCTGGAGCCGTGCAAACGAGAATTGCGACGCCTTAATACCCACATAATCAAGGTCGAATGCCGACTTGCCGGGTTTACTCACCGTACAACCAAGCATTACTTTTGTGGCCAGCTCAATAAGGTTGATTTTTAATACCTTTGAAACAAAAGGAAAGCTGCGCGAAGCCCTCAGGTTACATTCAATGACTTTGATTTCATTATCGCGTGCCAGCAACTGCATGTTGAACGGGCCGGTGATGTTGAGTGCCCTGGCAATATCCCTCGATATCCGCTTGATGCGGCGGGCCGTTTCAAAATACATCTTTTGAGCCGGGAAAACAATGGTGGCATCTCCTGAATGCACCCCGGCAAATTCAATGTGCTCGGAAATGGCGTAGGCGATGATTTCCCCGTGGTCCGCTACCGCATCAATTTCAATCTCTTTGGCGTGCTGAATAAACTCTGAAACCACCACCGGAAATTCTTTCGATACCCTGGTAGCCAGGTTCAGGAAGTAATCCAGCTCCTGGCGGTTGCTCACTACGTTCATGGCAGCACCAGAGAGAACATAGGAGGGCCGGATTAGGACCGGGAATCCGACTTCATCGGCAAAACGGTAGATATGTTCCTTCTCTGTCAGTTCGCTCCACCGGGGCTGGTCAATGCCAAGGGTGTCGAGCAGGGAGGAGAATTTGTGACGGTTTTCTGCCATGTCGATGCTTACCGGCGAGGTGCCTGACACCGGAACCTGCTGGTGGTGCAGCCGCATGGCCAGGTTGTTGGCGATCTGACCACCGGTACTCACAATCACCCCCATCGGCGCTTCCAGCTCGATGATGTCCATGGTTCGCTCGAAAGATAACTCATCAAAATATAGCCGGTCACAGGTGTCATAATCGGTACTCACGGTTTCGGGGTTGTAGTTGATCATAATGCCCCGGTAGCCCTCTTTGCGGGCAGTAGCCAGCGCATTGACCGAACACCAGTCGAATTCTACGGAACTGCCTATCCTGTAAGCCCCTGACCCGAGAACAACCACAGACCGCCCGTCTTTCTCGGTCTCAATATCATGCCCATCACCAGAGTAGGTGAGGTAAAGGTAATTCGTGGCTGCAGGATATTCGGCAGCAAGGGTATCGATCTGACGGATATAAGGGACGATTCCGAGGCTTTTTCGGTGATTCCTCACTTTCATCAGGTCGTCATGCAGATTGCCGCTTCCTTTGATGATCAGCCTTGCGAGCTGAAAATCAGAGAACCCCTTTCGCTTGGCTTCAAGCAGGATTTCAGGATCCGCTTCCTCCGGCGAATGGAAAGTCCGGAGAATCTGTGACAGATCATAGATTGTTTTGAGCTTATCCAGAAACCAAAGGTCAATGCGCGTCAGATCATGGATTTTCTGAACAGGGAATCCTGCTTCAAACGCTGCTTCGATGGCGTATATCCGCATATCCGTCGGCTCCGAAAGCGCCTTCTCAATGTCAGCAAATTCAATGTCGCTGTTGCCGGTAAAACCATGGGTACCCTGTCCAACCATGCGCAGCCCTTTCTGTATCGCTTCCTCAAAAGTGCGACCGATGGCCATGATTTCACCGACACTTTTCATGCTGCTGCCGATCTCTTTTGAGACCCCGGAAAATTTATTCAGATCCCAGCGCGGAATCTTCACCACGACATAATCCAGCGCGGGTTCGAAGAATGCCGTGGTGGTGCGTGTAACCGCATTTTTGAGCTCATGCAGCCCATAGCCCAGGGCCAGCTTGGCTGCCACAAAAGCCAGCGGATAACCTGTCGCCTTCGATGCAAGGGCCGATGACCTCGAAAGCCGGGCATTCACTTCGATTACGCGGTAGTCCTCACTGTCGGGATCCAGGGCATACTGAACATTACATTCCCCCACAATCCCGGTATCCCGCACTATTTTAATGGCCAGGGACCGCAGCTTGTGGTATTCCTTGTTTGAAAGCGTCTGGGAAGGTGCCACCACGATGCTTTCTCCTGTGTGGATGCCGAGAGGGTCGAAATTCTCCATGTTGCATACGGTGATGCAGTTGTCGTACCGGTCACGTACAACTTCATACTCAACTTCCTTCCAGCCTTTCAATGACTCTTCAACCAGTATCTGATCCGCATAGGAAAAAGCCTTTGCTGCCAGACGCTGAAGTTCTTCAGCATTGTTGCAGAACCCTGATCCCTGTCCTCCGAGGGTAAAAGCAGCCCTCACGATAACCGGAAACCCCAGCCTGTCAGCAGCCTTCAGAGCATCTTCCATGCTGGTCACTGCGACACTCTCCGGAGTTTTTACCTCTATGCGTCTGAGGTTGTCGGCAAAAATCTGCCGGTCTTCGGTATTGATAATCGACTGCACCGGCGTGCCCAATACCTGCACACCATTCCGGTCAAAAACACCGCTTTTGTACAACTCAATGCCGCAGTTGAGGGCCGTTTGTCCTCCGAATGAAAGCAGAATGCCTTCAGGTTTCTCTTTCAGGATGACCCTTTCAACGAAAAACGGGGTTACAGGCAGAAAATAGATACGGTCAGCTCCTCCCTCTGAGGTCTGCACTGTGGCGATGTTGGGGTTGATCAGGATGGTGTAAACCCCTTCTTCCTTCAGGGCTTTGATGGCCTGCGACCCACTGTAATCAAATTCGCCGGCTTCCCCGATCTTAAGTGCTCCTGAGCCAAGAATCAATATTTTTTTCATTCGTTGATTTTTCTGACTGTTTACAGTTTTTTAAGGCTGATTTTTCGTTTTCCTGTATCTTTTTGTAGGTTATTGAGACGCAGCAGGCTGCGTCTTTGCAGTTACTTCGTCCATCAGTTACTTACTAATATGCTCTATTCCAATAGATTGCGCTGTAATTACTCTTTGTTCCCGATTTTTCCCTCTCTTTCACCCTTTCACCCTTTCTCGTTGGTTCTCTCATTCTTGACTTTTCACAGCCTTCAGAAACTCATCAAACAAATACTCACTATCGGTAGGGCCACTTGAAGCTTCGGGATGAAACTGAACCGAAAATACCGGTTTCTTCTTATGCCGGATGCCCTCATTGGTTCCGTCGTTGAGGTTGATAAAATAGGGCTCCCAGTCCGGCGAAAGTGAATCATTGTTGATGGCAAACCCATGGTTCTGTGAGGTGATGAGGGCTTTGTTGGTGCCGCACTGTAAAACGGGTTGATTGTGGCTGCGATGTCCGTATTTGAGTTTATAGGTGTCGGCTCCCGATGCCAGAGCCAGCAGCTGATTGCCGAGGCAGATTCCGAAAACTGGTTTATCCTGCTGCAACGACCGGCTGAGGTTGCTGATGGTTGTGCCGCACATTTTGGGATCTCCCGGGCCGTTGGAAATAAACAGGCCGTCGTATTCCTCCTGATGGTAATCGTAATCCCAGGGAACCCGGATCACCGTGGTGTCCCTGTTCACAAAATGCCGGATAATGTTGTACTTAACCCCGCAATCCACCAGCAATATCCGGGTTTTCCCTGTGCCGTAAGTAATCACCTGAGGAGTGCTGACCCTTGCCACCAGGTTCTCTTTGTTGGGGTCGGTAAATCCCGGATCCTCATGATCAAAAATGATTTTCCCCGGGATGGAACCTTTTTCCCTGATGATCCTTGTCAGTTTCCGGGTATCAATGCCTGAGAGCCCCGGCACTTTGTTCTCTTTAAGCCATTCTCCCAGACTTTTCCGGGCATTCCAGTGACTGTACTGGGCCGAATACTCTGAAACGATCAGGGCCGTTACCTGAACCCTGTCTGATTCGAAATGAACCGGCAATCCATGGGCGATGCTGTCCTCAGGTACCCCGTAGTTCCCGATCAGAGGGTAGGTTGCTACCAGAATCTGTCCGGCATACGAAGGATCGGTCAGACTCTCCGGATATCCTGTCATGGCAGTATTGAAAACAACCTCCCCGGACACCGGACTTTCGTATCCAAATGAGTTGCCGCTGAAGATTGTACCGTCTGACAGCACCAGTTTCGCTTTTCTTGCTGAAATCATTGGTTGTGGATTCGCTTTGGTTAAAACAGTGTTCGGTTCAGTTACCTGCCCGGGCTGTCAATACACACACAAATCCGCTGACCACTACCGGAAGTAACAGTCAGACTCAGAAATCAGAGGTATGTCAGGGTTGAATACGGGCAAAGCGATTGCAAAAATACATCACATAGCCCGTTTGCACCGTGGCTGCATGGAAGAGTTTATGAACAGCTTTGTTGATAAATAATCTGTTGTAACTGTATGTTGCTGTATGTCAAATGATTGAGAAATATTTCAATTACCTGACAAACTTACATTTTGCTGTACCGCCATCTGCTGAAACGATCACGGCGATGTACAAACCAACGGGAAGTTCTTTTACGGCCATGCTTTGCTGCACACTTCCTGACGGTAGCTGTGAATGCTGAACCAGCCGCCCGCTTTGGTCAAAAATTCTCACAACCGCACCGGAAGGCAGTGGTTCATTGTGCAGAAAAAGACAGTTACATTCTTCATTGTAGAACAGAGTGCTGTACTGCTTTGTCTGCGTTGCTTCGGAGAACCCAACTGGTGGGTTGCTCAGGTTGATATCGAGCACAAGGCCTTCGATCACGGTAAGATCGTAGGGGATATCGGCAGGCGGCATGGTGTACCATCCGTTGGCTGAACCACCCCAGCCGAAATTGAAGTGGTACAGATCATCGGTGCTGTAGCCGTCTACTACCACATTGTGGCCGACTGTCCATTCCGGATTAACCAGTGCCAGGTGTGCAGGAAGGGCCAGCATAATGTTCTGCGCAAGCTGCAGGTTGAGTTCGGGATTCAGGGGGCCATCGAGGCGGGCATCGGAATACCCGAAACGGAGGTAGGCATTGTAAGCCTGATCAACGCCATAAGTTCCTGAACCAGAAGAACTGTATACCTGTTTCGCTGCTGCCCCGCAGGCATAGGTGAGGGCAGCCTTGTCGGTATTGCTCAGCACGACACCCCCGGCATAATGCGCTTCCAGCGTATCCAGGTACACATTCAGCTGATCCCACGATGGAAATCCGCGGGTCTCCCAGTCATTGTCGATCCAGTAGCTGTTGCCGGCCCCGTAGCTGTGGTAATAATCGTCGGCATCGTCAAACCGGGTACCGTTGGTTCTGTGGTGGAAGTTCAGTATCTGGGCCATGGCCGTTGCCGGACACCCGGCCACGCTCCGCTGCTGCGTCTGTCCGTCGATGGGGCAGAGGGCATTGTAGGGAGCCGACTGGGTCCAGTTGGTAAACAACCAGCCACCGGTAGATGACCATCCTTCGGGAGGCCATTGCTGATAATCCCTGACTTCGGCCCGCGGGTTGTTCCAGTATCTCCACAATTGCCTGTTTTTCAGGGCTTCGGACGACCCCGGATCGATAAACGTTTTACGGGTCTTTAAATCGTAAATCAGCAAAGGATAAAAGCTGGCCCAGGCTTCCCCTTCCCCGAAATTGCCTTCTTCCGACCAGGCAATGATGGGCGGCAGACTGCGCTCAGCGGCAGTGATCAGAAACCCCTGGGGCTCACAGTTCAGCAGCCAGGCAAGGGTGTCATGGTTTGAAAGCAGGGGTTTAACATCCCCGGGGAGAAGGCCGGGATTTCTTGAAAGCAGGTAAGCCGAAGCCACTTGTGAAGCTTCCTGTTGACTTACCCTTTGGGCCAGACCCATGGGCTGAATGAAAAGCAGTGGAATGGTCAACCCCAAAAACAAGAATATATTGTTCATTGCTAAGTATATTGCTCAGACAAATATAAGGATATTTGTTTGTGTCAGGCTGTTTATCTTGAGGAATAAATTTGCGGTAATTGTAAAGCTTTTTGAATGGATGAGTGAATTTCGTCGGCAGTCGCACAGGGAAGGCTGTAGGCACAGACAGAAAGGCGCAAGTCTGTGATTTGTGCCCGATACCTGGCTGAAGCAATAAAAAAACCGCTTATAAATCAATGATTTACAAGCGGTTAATGAAATTCCTGGTGATCCGGGCGGGATTCGAACCCACGACCCGCAGCTTAGAAGGCTGCTGCTCTATCCAGCTGAGCTACCGGACCGGAAAACAAGGCACTTTCAGATCGATTCCGGCAGGATTTCCTACCATGAAACGGAATTGAGGGTGCAAAAGTACGAAAAAGATTCGTTATGATACAAGCCCCCGTTGGTTCAATTGATCATGCGTTGATCTCAAAAAAAATATTTCACTATTTGAGGTTACTTTTTGGGTTTAGCTTGATAAACCCATGTCAAGCACTAGTGAAACAACTCTACACACAACCAGGCGACTCATGAACGATTTGATGTTTACCAATTTTAACAATCCTGCCCCTGGGAAAATATACAATTGGAAAGGAAAAATAATTTTGATAGCAGAGGACACCGATTGCAGTTTCCTTTACCTCAAAACGATTCTCCGTAACACAGAAGCCACAGTTTTATGGGCCTCTTCAGGGCAGGAAGCCATCAATACTGTACGCGAAAACCGCAATATTGATGTTGTACTGATGGATATCAATATGCCGGGAATAAACGGATTTGATGCTACCATAGCGATTCACAGCATGATGCCTGATCTCCCCGTGATTGCCCAGACAGCCTACGTGCACGACAACGAAGTTCAGCTTTGTTTTGCATCGGGCTGCACAGATTACATATCAAAACCTATTGACAAACACTTACTGCTCGAGAAGTTGGGAGCCGTCCTGGGCCCGGGGGTTTTAAAAACCCTCACCAAAATCTCGTAACTCGGATTACTCGGTTAACTGTAAAGGCGGCTTAGGGGGCTGCCTTTTTCATTTTTGCCGGTTCCTGTCAAATGACCTGCTGTTCCGGTGATCACAAAAAGAGCAGGGTGCCCGCAATAACCACTGCTGTTGACCCAAGCAGTATCCACACTACCCGGTTCTCAAAGCCAAGCATTTTATTGCACTGATCCAGCAAAGCCTTCACTTCTGTGGATTCAGGATTCCTGGCCAGTGCTTTTTCGTAAAAATTCCTGGCTTGTCTCAGTAGTTCGATCCTGAAAAAATCATCCCCCTGAGATTTCAGTGCATTGAACTCAACCTCTGCCTCAGTCGGAGTTGAGCCGGTTTTGAGATTTTCCATGGTTTCAGCATCTGTTTCCGCAAAGTTAACGAAAACGCACCTCAATAGCAAGGAGACGATCGCCCCGCACTATAAACGAATCTAACCTGCCTCTCCACGGCGTGGGGGCCAAACCAAGCCATCTCTTTGAAATCGGGTAAAAATGAGAAGAGAACCTTAAATGACTCTCTTCTGGTCGGGGTGGTCGGACTCGAACCGGCTCAGGCAGGCGCAAGACTGTAACTTGTGCCCGGTATCCAGCCTGAAGTTTTTCGAAAGCCAGTGTACCTGCGCTAAGTTGTAACCAGGCCCTCTCTGATCATAGGGACGTTGAAAGTGTTAAAAAGAGTGAGCCCTGATTCTATCGGAATGTGAAACAAAACAAAAAAACCTCCTGCTTTCGCAAGAGGTTTTCTGTCGGGGTGGCCGGACCCGAACCGACCCCCGCCGTTGGAGGGGCCAAACCAAGCATACTACCCTTCCTTTTTAGAGAAGAGCCTTTTGAATGCTTCGCCACCCTTGTAAGCTTTAATCTGCTTTTCTCTTTTTAAAGCCTCTGATCTTGAAACAAACACTTCAGAATGCACCATTACAAAGGGTCTTCTATTCCTGGTAGATTTTACCCAACCTTCGTTATGTTCAAACAATCTTCTTTCTACATCTGCAGTTTCGCCAATATAAAATCTTGAATCCTTCAGACTTTTGATTATGTAAACAAAATGTGCCATATGTAATCAGGTCAGACATTCATAAACAAAAAAACCTCCTGCTTTCGCAAGAGGTTTTTTGTCGGGGTGGCCGGACTCGAACCGACGACCTCTTGGTCCCAAACCAAGCATACTACCAACTGTACTACACCCCGGAGGTGTTCAATAAAAAAGGCGGATCACTCATCCGCCTTGCGGTGAAGGGGGGATTCGAACCCCCGGTACCGTTTCCAGTACGACAGTTTAGCAAACTGTTGGTTTAAGCCACTCACCCACCTCACCAAACGGAGTGCAAAAGTACTAATTGATTTGTAAATCGCAAATTAATTTTTACATTTACAGAAAGATTTATACAATCATTCCTGATCCTGTATTGCTCACCAGACTTACTTCCGGCCTGACTTTTGCATAGCACATTCAATCATTTATAAAACCAACCTTTATGAAATCAGTTTATCATTTACTGTTCATCATTTTTGTTGCCTTGTTGCTTGCTTCCTGCGGAACTGCATCACACCAGATGCAGATTCTTAAGCCTGCCTCCATTACCCTTCCCTCCGAAATCAAACAACTCGGGGTGGTTAACCGATCGCTGCCCGCGAAAGGGCAGGGGTTTAACAATTTCCTGGAAGGACTGGTTACCGGTGAATCTATTATGGCTGACCGTGAAGCATCGCTGGAATGTTTGCGTGGCCTTGCCTCCGGACTAAACAACGCTCCCCGCTTCAATGCCGTGGTAATCGAAGGGGTTGACCTCCGTGGGACCGGAACGCGCGAATGGCCGGAGTTCCTGGACTGGCAGGAGGTAGAAGAACTCTGCAACCGTTTCAGGGTGGATGCCCTTATCGCCCTGGAGACCTTTGATTCGGACACCGAACTGCGCAAAAGCTCTGCCGAAGTCGAGCGGGTGGTTGATAAGAAAAAGATAATTGTGAAAGAGTATTACGCCGACCTTCGCATGAATGTACGTTCCGGTTGGACGATCTATTTTCCGGCTAAGCAACAGATCATCGACCGGAATGCTTTCAGCGATGAGATGCGCTGGAGCGAAAGTGCCGACAGTGAGCAGGATGTGCTTGCCAGACTACCTTCGAAACGGGGGGCCATCAACGAGTCGGGCTACTATTCAGGCACCCGGTATGCCATCCGCATCAGTCCGGCATGGTTTACCGAAAGCCGTTCCTATTACCGGAATGCCACCGATGAATTTAAAGTGGCTTCAAAATATGTGAAACAGGAACGGTGGAACGATGCCATCCAGATATGGAAAAAATATACCCTGGACCCCGATGCCAAAGTAGCCGGGAAAGCCTGTTACAACATGGCTCTGGCCAGCGAGGTCGACGGGAACCTCCCAATGGCGCTGGAGTGGGCCCACAGGGCCTGGCAGCAGCACGGGCTGAAAAAAGCAAGGAACTACATCGACCTGATAGAGCTGAGAATCAGTCAACAGGAGAAACTTGAACTGCAGATGCAGGAATGAGAGCTTGTTAAGATTTCTAAATGATCTGACTTCTTTGAACCGACCAAAGGGTGTTCAGCAGTTTACCCCCCCGCTGAAAAAGCGGGGCAAGCTGCCAACGGCGGTGGAAGCTAATTCCAGTTTCTCTTCTTCACCACAATAGGCACAAGTAGGACTCAATAGGGTAACATCACCTCAGTTTTTAAGGTTTTTACCTCTTACTTCATCATCTTTCTGACTTCTGACCTCTGACTTCTGACTTCAGAATTCTGACTGACAAATATTTTCAGACGAATGTGCTGCAGGTATTTTAAAACCAGTAAATTCGTTGCCGTATTTGACTTTAACAGTTTCAGTATTTCTTAACCAGCAAACAAAAGCAGCACCATGAAAGGCAAAACTTTTGCAGAGAAAATTCTTGGAGCCGAAGCCGGCGCCATCGTATTCCGTAAACCGGATATTATCCTTACCCATGACAATACATCCAGTATTGCCGGTACTTTTGCAAAAATGGGCGGAATTAAGGTGTTTGATCCTGAACAACTGCTGATTGTTCTCGATCACAATGCGCCCCCGACCAATGCAAAACTGGCCAACGATTACCAGAAGATCCGCGATATCGTTAAACAGCAGGGGATTTCAAAATTTCATGATGTTGGTAAAGGAATCTGCCACCAGATTGTTTCTAAGTATGCCCGTCCTAATATGATTGTAGTCGGAAGTGACAGCCACACCTGCACCGCCGGGGCTTTTAACGCTTTTGCCGCAGGGATTGACCGTACCGAAACTGCTGGCCTGTGGAAGCAGGGGGAAACCTGGTTCCGGGTGCCGGAGAGTATCAAAATAACCCTTACAGGTAAATTGCCCGAAGGGGTTTACGCCAAAGACCTTTCCCTCTGGATCATCGGAATGATCGGCTCCAGCGGGGCGGATTATATGTCCATTGAATACCATGGGGAGGGCGTAAAAACCCTCAATGTGGCAGACCGGATGACCATTGCCAACCTGGCTTCTGAAATGGGGGCCAAGAATGCGGTGTTCCCCGCCGATGAAGTACTTGCTGAATGGCTGGGCCACAGTGCAGAGGGAACATGGGCAGATGCAGATGCAACCTACGTCAGGGAAATCAGCATCAACCTGAATGAACTGTTCCCGGTAGTTGCAGCTCCGCATCATGTGGATAACGTGAAGGCACTGGCCGAAGTCAGAGGGGTGAAGCTCAATCAGGCTTTGATCGGAACCTGCACCAACGGCAGAATTGAAGACCTCAGGGCTGCCGCGAAAATTTTAGACGGTAAGAAACTTCCCGATGGATTCCAGTTGCTGATCATTCCCGCCTCTCAGGAGATTTACCTTCAGGCTATGGAAGAAGGCCTCATCCGGCTGTTCATGGAAACGGGAGCCAACGTGCTGGCACCAAGCTGTGGTCCCTGCCTGGGAACCGGTCAGGGCATTCCTGCCGACGGCTACGCTGTGATCTCAACAGCCAACCGCAACTTCAAAGGCCGCATGGGCAACAAAGAATCGGCCATCTACCTGGCTTCACCGGCCGTCGTGGCTTATTCAGCACTCAAGGGCGAGATCGCCGATCCCCGTGGTGATCATTTTACCGACAAATACCCTTTCACCGTTGAGCAAAGCAAAACCGTTGACATCGCTCAGGATGAAGACCGTTACACCAATGCCGTATGGAATTATGCCGATGTCGACAACCTCAATACCGACCAGATGTTTGCAGGTAAGTTCACTTACGAAATCAACAGTTCTGAGGCTGAAAAGATTATGCCTTACCTCTTCAAAGGGTTCGATGACAGTTTCTCCGACAGGGTCCAAGAAGGCGATATTCTTGTTGCAGGTGCCAATTTTGGCTGCGGAAGCTCAAGGGAACATCCCTGTGTAGGACTGGCGTATGCCGGTGTCAAGGCCGTGATCTGCAAATCGGTAAACCGCATCTTCTACCGCTCTTCGGTAAATCAGGGCCTTCCCATCATTCTGCTTCCTGAGGCTGTGGATGCCTACAAACAAGGCGATAAAGTTGAAGTGGACTTTGCCCGGGGGATTGTTGATGTAGCCGGAAAAGAATTCAGGTTCTCCCCGTTACCATCCAAGCTGATGGGAATCTTCGAAGCCAAAGGCCTCGTCAATTATGTAAAAGCCAATGGCTGATCCTGTTTCACAAAATTCAGCCGGCGTTACCAAACTGTAACGCCGGCTTTTTGTTTACTGTAAATGAAAAACACAGGCAAACGAAGCAAATCAAACTGGTGGATACCAGGGAGCATTCTGGTTTTCATTGCTTTACTCTACATTGCTTTACTCACAGCACTGCCAAAATACGCCGGCAGGATGCTCTTTTTTGCAGCACTCTTTATCATCGACTGGCTGGTGTTTGCAGATCTCCGGTCATTCAGGAATAAGCTTCCCCGTATCGCATCGGTTTCTTTTGGTATTTTCTGGTGGGCTCCGGTTACCCTGTTGCTTGTGTTTCTGATGGGCTCTGTACTGGTTTCACTGACACATTGGCCCACCTGGCTCAGGATCTACCTTCCCGGTGTTGCAGTGATTGCGCTGATTTCGAAAATAGCCCTTTTTGCCGGTTTGCTTCCTTCCTACCTGTTGCGTTTACTATCGCTGATCCCTTTCGGGAGACAATCGGTTATGCCAGGTTTTTTCCGGAAAGCCGGAATACGATTCCGCAACACAGGAATCGCTCTTTCGGCCCTGGTACTGGTTCTGCTGATCCTTGGAAGTACCTGGGGGGTATATCGGTTTAAGGTCACAGAAACAGAGATCGGGATCCGGAATCTGCCTCCTGAACTTGAGGGCCTTCGGATCGTGCAGCTGTCAGATATTCATCTGGGCAGCTGGGTCTCTGCCAAGCCACTGGCCCGTGCTGTGACGCTTGTTCAGGGGCTTGATCCCGATATGGTGGTTTTTACCGGTGATCTGGTGAACTACAGCACCAGCGAAGTGGCTGGTTTTGAATCGGTTCTTGCTGGTTTAAAGGCTCCGCTGGGTGTTTACGCGATCCTGGGAAACCACGATTACGGCGATTATACTTCGTGGAGAAATCGTGCTGATAAAGAGAAGAATCTGGCCGATCTGGAAGCATTTTACAAAGCAATTGGCTGGAACCTGCTTCGCAACCAATCGGTCATCATCCGAAAAGACAGTACAGAATTTCTGCTTTCAGGAGTCGAGAACTGGAGTGCTACCAGCAGGTTCAGAAAGTATGGCGATATGAAGAAGACACTTCAGGGAGCGGAAATGAAATCCCTCAATATCCTCTTGTCGCACGACCCCACTCATTGGGACACTGAAGTCAGAGCAAAATATCCCTGGTTCGATCTCACCCTTTCGGGACATACCCATGGCATGCAGATGGGGATCGATATTCCAGGCATTCGCTGGAGCCCGGCAGAATTCCTTTATGAAGAGTGGGGAGGTCTGTACACCAATCCTGGAAAAACCCCTGATGAGGAGGGCTATCTCTATGTAAATGCAGGCCTGGGACACATCGGTTATCCTGGCCGAATTGGCATAAGACCGGAGATCAGTCTGCTGATCCTGAAAAATATTCAGGAATAGAGAGGGTTGATCAGATTCCATAAAATCACACTTCTGCTAAAATAAGAATTCGGGAATTCAATCCCAAGTTTCCGCGACTTATCCGCTTATTCCGGATTATTCTGACCTCTGACTTCTGGCTTCTGTCTTCTTTTCAAAAGCAAAAAAAAGTATAATAAACTCAGGATCTGAGAATGATCAGTTATTCTAAAGCCTGAACCAATCATTCACCCGCTCAGTGATGCTGCATGAATCGTTTACATGCCTGAATTCGTTGGTGTGCTTGTTGTACATGTAGTCTTCTGCCCAATCCTTATGATTTTTCTGAATGGCGGCCAGTGCATCAACAATGTAATGCAGTTCCTGATTGGTCATGGTCGGATGCAGTGAAAGGCGTATCCATCCTGGTTTTTGTGATAAATCGCCATGATTGATGAGCTCGGTAATGGTTTTCGAATGTTCGTAACTTACATCAAGCAGGTAGTGGCCGTAGGTCCCCGCGCAGGCACATCCCCCGCGCACCTGAACCCCGAAACGGTCACTCAGCAATTTAACTACCAGATTGTAATGGATGTTGTCGAAGTAGAAGGAGATCACACCGAGCCGTTTACGCTGGTTATCGGCCAGGATATGCAGTCCCGGGATCTTATCCATGCCGGCAAAGGCAATTTCCAGCAGTTCATCTTCCCGCCGCACAATATTATCAACCCCCATCTGTTCTTTGAGCTCAATGCAAAGCGCGGTCCGAATGGCCTGCATGAAGCCTGGCGTACCACCATCCTCCCGGATTTCAATATCGTCAACATACTTATATTCACCCCACGGATTGGTCCAGTCAACGGTGCCTCCTCCCGGTTGATCGGGTGTACGGCTGTGATACATCGACCGGTCAAACACCAGTACTCCTGACGAACCGGGTCCGCCCAGAAACTTGTGGGGTGAGAACATTACGGCATCAAGTTTCTCCAGGGGATCTTCCGGATGCATGTCAATCGTGCAATAAGGTGCAGATGCAGCAAAGTCAACAAAACATACACCTCCGTTTTCATGCATGATTCGGGCAAGGGTGTGGTAAGGCGTTTTTACGCCGGTTACATTGGAACAGGCAGTGAATGCTCCGATCTTCAAAGGCCTGTCTTTGTATTTTTCAAGCTGTATGCGGAGTTCTTCAGGATTCACAAGCAAGTCTCCGTCTGGTGGCAGAACTACCACATCGGTCATGGTCTCAAACCAGGAGGTCTGATTGCTGTGATGCTCCATGTGGGTAACAAACACGACAGGGCGTTCCTTTTCTTTGAAGCATTTGCTGTCGGTGAGCTGGCCGCACATCTTAAGTCCCAGCATCCGTTGAAACTTCACAATTACCCCGGTCATACCAAAACCCGCAGTAATAATCACATCCTCAGGCCCTGCATTCACATGCTTCTTGATCCGCTTGTGCGCCTCATGATAAGCCCGCGTCATCGATGTGCCGGTTTCACTCGTCTCGGTGTGGGTATTGCCGATAAAGGGTCCGATCACATTGGTCAGCTTCTCTTCAATTGGCTTGTATAGTCTGCCACTGGCGATCCAGTCTGCATATATCAGTTTCTGAATTCCATAGGGAGTTTTATACTCAAGGTCAAAACCAATGGTGTTCTCTCTGTATCGTTGAAAATAACTCTCCATACTGTAAGTTAACTTGTGAACTGCTGCAAATGTCAATATTTTTTCATTACCTTAAATGATTGATAAACTGTATTTTATGTTAAAAAGTCAATATATGTATCTGATTGAATGTCAGGGTTTAATAAAAAAATATATCACAAGGTTGTAAAAGCACTGGCGCTGCCAGCAGGCTGTTTCCCGACTAAGGATGATTAAAACCCGGATTTCGCAGAAAATGAACCCTTTAAACGAAATGGGTATCAAACACAGGATAATACCTTCAATCTAAATTCAGAAGCCGGATTAATCCCCCTGCGATATCTGCATTCTGGATATTTCAACCGCAGCCCCTTCGGCATAAATGCTGATCCAGTTGTTGTCGAGCCTGTACCAGCGGTCCTGGATACTTACCCTGACCATGTAATCACTCGTTTCCTGAGATTTGATACTCCGGAGAACAATGCCCCCGCTTTTCTGGCCGTCGATGCCATAGTTAACATAAACCTTGGGCTCTGTTTCTCCCGTTTTTCTGGCTTTCAGGATAATGTAGTTATTTTTTCTGAGCCGCATTTCAATCGGCTTGAACCTGAATTTCTGTTCAGAATCCGGCTGAATCAGTACCGGGGCATTGACCAGATCGACCATGGCATGATCTTCCATATACTTCCTGATCCTGGCAATCATCTCATCAGAATAGGTCTGTTCGGGATTGACCAGTTTTGCCTCTTCATAAGCATCAATAGCCTGATCGAAGATCTTGTCCTGGTAAGCCTGATCTGCTTTCATGATTACCTTATTGTAAGCATCCATGATGTTACGTGCACGTTCCATCAGGATGTTGTTGATCTCAATGATCTTGTTTTTCGGGTAGTTATCGGCTGGTTTCAGTGCTGCGGCTGTTTCATAGTACTTCCGCGCACTGTTGTAGTCCTGCAGTGTAAAAAGCCGGTTTCCGTTCTCAATGGCATCGTTGTAATCTTTGTTCGCCAGTTGCTCCTGTTCGTAAAGGATTACCCTGATTTCAGTCAGCTTTTCAGCAGGGTAGGGGGCATCGGGCTTCAGCTTTGCCGCCTTCTCATACTCATATTGAGCATTTTTATATTCCTTGCCCTCAAAAAGCTTGTCAGCCAAAGTAATTACCGCCAGGTAGCTGTCATCAATCTGCTTAAGCTCAGTCTTTTTCTGATTGATGAGATCAAGCTGTTTCGAAGGATAGGCTTCGCCCGGTTTTATGCTGAGCGCCGTTGAATAGGCTGCCATGGACTGCTCCCAGTCAGCTTTTTCGAAAAACCGGTCACCATCTGCCACTGCGCTGCTGTACATTTCATCTTTGGCTGCAATTCCTTTTAGCAAAGTGTTGATCTCTTCAATTTTTTCACCGGCATATTTGTCATCAGGGAACACATTTCTGGCTTCTGCATATTTCTCCCGAGCTGCTTCCCATAATTTCTGCTGGTAATAACGGTCAGCTTCGGCAATCAGGGTGCGGAATCTCTCTGAATCTTCCCTGTTTTTTCTGATAAGCCCTTCAATAAAAGCAATCTTTTCTCCGGGGTAGGTCTCGGTTGGCCTGAGTGCTGCAGCCTCCCTGAATTTCTCCAGTGCCGCTTCGGGTTTTCCTTCAGCCAGCAATTGTTCTGCACCCTGTAATATGCTCTGGTATTCCTTATCCTCCGCATCCTGTTTTGAAATCAGCAGCTGAATCTGTGAAATCTTTTCCTGCGGAAGCTTCTCTTCCGGTTTTAAAGCCTTTGCATCGGTGAAAAAACCAAGGGCCGGATTCAGCTTTCCCTCTTTGAGGGCTTTTTCACCTTCACTGATATTTCTTGTATAGTTCTCCTCCAGCGATTTGCGTTGCTCAATCAGTTTACTGATGATGCCAATCTGCTGTTGCGGATAGGATTCTTCGGGTAAAACAGCCAGCGCTTTCTGATAGGATGCAAGGGATTCCTCTTGTTTGTTCTCATTGAACAGCTTGTCAGCCGATGCAATCAGAACATCATATTCAGCCCTTTTCTTTTGCTGAAGTTCAATTAGCTGCTGAACCTTCTTCAATTGTTCTGCCGGATACTTCACGTCGGGTTTAAGGGCAGATGCTTTGCTGTAGTTTTCAGCCGATGCCTGAAGGTTGCCTTCCTGAAACATTTGATCACCTGAACGGATAAATTGCTGGTATTGTTCTTCTTTCGATTGAAGTGCCTGCTTCGCTTCCGCAATCAGTTTCAGCTGCTCCGCCGGATAGGAACTTCCGGGCTTCAGGTTGAGCATCTCTCCATATAAAACAGCTGCACCGTCGAGATCGCCCGTGGTGTATTTACGGTCAGCTTCCGCGATTCCACGCTGATAGTTTTCTTCAGTAAGCTTTTCTGCTGCCAGTAACTCCTTTGCTTTATTTACCTGATTCTTCGGATAAGCTTCATCAGGTTTGTATCCCAGGGCAAGTTCATATCCCGTTATGGCACCCTCCCAGTCTGCAGCTCCGAATTTTTTATCTGCATCAGCGACGGAATTCCGGTATGACTCTTCTGCATCTGTCAGCGCTTTCTGAAGCTTTTTTATGGCTAAAATCTGTCCGGTTGCATAGTCCTTTTCAGGGTAAATGTCAGCAGCGTTCTGGTAACTCACAAGCGCCTCATTCAGTTTCTTCTGCCCGAAAAGCCTGTCAGCCTCTTCAATTTTGGCCTGGTAGTTCCTGAGTCTTTCAGCTTCTTTGATCTCCAGCAGCAGACCGGCGATTTCATTGATCTTCTGTTTGGGATAGGCCTCTGCTGGCTTCAGGTTGTTGGCCCTTTGGAAAGCGTCCATGGCTTCCGCAAACTGTTTGGCTGTGAACAACTGCTCCCCACTCATTAATGCTGCCTGATATACCTCTTCCAGCTTCTTCTTTTCCTCTGCTGTTTTGTTTATTTTTTCGATCTGCGCCAGTGGATAGGCTTCACCCGGAAGAATTTTCAGGGCATTGTTGTAAGCAGCGAGTGCAGCCTCCAGTTCGCCTTTGTTGTAGAAATTATCGGCCGAAGCCAGAGTATTCTGATAATTCTGTTGTGCATCTTTCAGGTTGGCAGCACCCTGTGCAACCCTTTCAAGCATGCTTTTCGGATAGTTTTCTCCGGGCTTGAGTTTCAGGGCCTGTTCGTAACGGTTTTTTGCTGTAGCGTAATCCCTGTTCATGTATGCTTCATCCCCATCGGCCAGTGCTTTGTCGTAAGCCTCCCGTAGTGTCTGATCAGCCCTCAGCTTATTGTCGATCTCCGCAATCCTTTGTTTCGGCCAGGCTGCCGTCGGGTCTGTTTCACCTGCTGACTGGTAGGCTTCACGGGCTTTTGCATAATCATTGGCCGCATATTGCTTGTCGGCTTCCGCAATCAAGCTGTTGTACCGGGTTGTCATTACTTCCAGGTCGGCAGCAGCCTTCTCAGCTTCCATCAGTTTGTCTCTGCTGGCCTTATCTTCGGGTTTTATATTAACAGCGATTTCAAACTGGGCCTTTGCCTCCTTATATTTCCTTGTTGTCATCAGTTCTGCTCCACTGGCCATTGCCCGGGTGTACCTGGCTTCGTCATCCGGATCAACATAAAACTTCCGGATGTAGGTAAGCTTATCTTTGGGATATTTCGCAGCAGGATCTATACTCAGAGCTTTCTGGTATTCAGCCTTTGCTTTCGCATAATCTTTGGCTGCAAGAAATTCCTCCCCTTTGATGATGGCATCTTCATACAACTGCAATTTGTCTTTGCTGTCGGGAGCACTGTTCTGCGATTTTGCTTCAGGTAGAATGATGAATGAGAATACACACAAAAGGATCAAAACGGTTCTTCCGGAAATGGTCTTCAGAGAGTCAGTAAATTTCATTGATTCTGTTCAGGTTAGAATTTTAATCTGGGACATCAGTACAAGATGACCCCATGAAACGCAAAATAAGGGAAAATATTTTCATTGTTTTCAGCTGACTGAATCCGGAAGGCCTGAAGCAGGGACTGATTCACCTCAGATAAGCGGTCCGTTGAAAAGCAGTCCGTCTTTCATGTTTAGCCTGCGATCGGCCATTCCGGCGAGTTCTTCGTTGTGGGTTACAATCACAATGGTCTGATTGAATTGCTGTTTCAGGTCAATAAACAACTGATGAAGCTGCTGTGCATTCTGCGAATCGAGGTTCCCGGATGGCTCATCAGCCATCAGGATAGCTGGATTGTTGATGAGCGCTCGGGCAACAGCAACCCTTTGCTGTTCTCCGCCGGAGAGTTCTGAAGGCTTATGGGATGCCCTGTCGGCCAGGTTGAGAAAAGCGAGCAGTTCCATGGCTCTTTTTCTGGCATCACGGGCAGGTGTACGTGAAATAAAGGCCGGAATACAGACATTCTCCAAAGCCGTAAATTCAGGCAGCAAATGATGAAACTGAAAAACAAATCCGATTTTCCTGTTGCGGAATTCAGCCAATTTAGGTTCTGTGAGTTCGCGGATGCTTATCCCGTCGAGGACAACATCGCCCGAATCAGCCTTGTCGAGTGTACTCAGAATGTGCAGTAAAGTTGATTTGCCTGCACCGGAAGCCCCGGTAATGGAGACAATTTCACCCCTTTCGATTCCAAGGGTAATACCTTTCAGTACTTTTAAACTGCCGTATGATTTTGTTACGTCCCTGGCTTCTATCATAGGAGCAAAAGTAACAAATTATTTTGCATGGTTCTGTACAGTGTGCCACAGGTTGCCCATCAGGTTTTGCCTGGCTTTGCCTGCTCTGTCAGGTTTTTGATAGAGAACGGATTACCTTCTGATTGCTGAACTGTTGGGAATATCCGATATCAATGACAATGATGATTATATAGCTTCGGATTTATGATCATTGATCTTATAGAGTCATGTTAACAGGCTGAACATCATGGCAGCAATCAACGGCAGGTCATATTAAATGCCTGCTGATTGCTGTTGGATAATTATTCTATAAACACAGTTTATGACTGATCAAGTACAAAATCATCTTCGTATACTTCTATCTGAAGATCAGCGCCGATCAGTTCAACCAGCCATTTGTAACCATGCTTTACGATCAGCCGGATTTTTACGTAGCCCATCACAGGATACTTTAAAGTTGCGTTCATGTTGTTGGTTTTTTCAGGTTATTACTGGTGCTGCATGCCTGTCAGGAGTGCAGATTATACTATTTATATCATTTTCAGTAAAATGTAACTTTATGGCAAATTTGTGTGCTTAGAATGAAGCACAGGTTAGCAGAATATTAATTGTATATGATATTTCCCAGGCTTGAGTAGCCTGAACAACAGCTCAGATTGGCTTTGATGAAAATGGTGTGAATGAAAAAAAAAGCGGTTCGCCGGTAAGTGAATATGGTTCCTATTTTTTTCTTAACCTCAGATAATCAAGGTGGTAAAGTGCTTTTATGCTGATAACATTCAGCTGTGGTGCATTGAAAACACTGTGAAGGTTATCTGTAAAATTGATCTGATATTGATTGTCTTCGGTTTGAATGGCATTTTTCCATACCAGGCTCAGCATGCTCCCAGGTGCAAATTCCCAGTTGAATGTCATGTCGATGCTGAAATAATTGTAATTGTAATTGTAATTGGCACCGGTATACCCTTCAAACGATTCATCATGCTGAAGCAAGCCTGAATCGTCCAGAATGAAAAACCTGTTGTAAATACCTTTCTGCCAGAAGTGCCGCAGCAGCAGATTGGCAGAGATCTGCCTGCTTATCATGTATTTACCAGTTAAAGTGTTTTCAACTGTGTTGATATCTCTGCGGCCAAACCAGATATTGTCTGTGCTTTGGCCTGCATAGCCAAGGTTATCGGGGTTTGCGCCGATGCCGGTTTTGTGCCTGATGGAAAAGCGGTTGTTCAGTCGCAGTATGGGTTCAAGCTCAACCCAGATTGACTGTGTCTGGTCATAGTCGAGCGACAGGGTAGTCTGACCATCAAGGGCCAGGGTTTTCCTGTAATCGCTTGAAAATCCGAAATTGGCTTGAGTGTAGCCCGGAGCTATATAATACCTTCCACTCCTTCTGGGCTCATAAAAGTCATACCGGTCTGATGGTGAAGCTGTAATTCCCCACCAGATGGTGAGGTATCTTCGGGTGTTGAAATTGCCTTTGTAGATAAGTTTGGTGTCAACATTCTGTTTCCCGTCAAGCCTGCGGGTCTGATCGATTCCGAAACTCTGCGAGAAGTTCAGAAAAGCCCCGAATGGTTCATAAATACGGTAGCTCAGATAGATACCGCGGTTCTCCTGATTGTTGTATCGGTTGATGCCTATATCGTTGATATTGAAATGTTTGTCGAGTGCACTCTGGTACACACTGAACTGGAATTTCCCCCGGCTTTTCATAAAGAAAATGCCATAGTTGTATCCGGGTGTTCGTTCGTTTATTGAATACTTTGCGTTCTCCCCGGCAGAATTCCATTTCGAGGCGGCAAAGTTGATTCCGAAAAAGTAGGTCTTTGTTTTATTCCCGATGGTAGCTCCTGCTCCGGTGACATTTGAATCGTCCCAGCCGGATGGCCGCGTGACGTTGGTGTTGATCACATAAACAGACGAATTGTTCGGAAGCGCCTGGTCGGCAACCAGGATGTTGTAGTTGGTAACAGGATCTGTGAGTATTTCCCTCTCTTCCCCGGTAACCGTATCGGTGATGGTTGCCCAGGTGTTGCCTGTGAGTGCATTGAAAAACCCCAGTCCCAATCCGCTGGCTGTCCTTCCTGAAAATTTTGTGGCATTGAGCAGCCTTGCTGCTACCGGGTTGTTGCTGATTGTTTCATTGGAATCAAGCATGCTGCCGGCCGAATAATAGAGCAGAGGAACACGGCCAATCCTTCTGGAATAGAACAAATCACCCTTCTGAAACAGATCCGTACCTTCATTGAAGAAGGTTCTGTTCTCATCATAGATCAGCTCGAAGGCTGTGAGGTTTTTCTGAATTTTGTCTGATTGAACCTGCGTAAAATCAGGCAAAAGGATCATATCCATGGTAAAACTTTCGTTGATGCCGTATTTAATGTCCATTCCGCCGTTGTAGGATGTTGAGAAGGGATCATCTTTGGCTGAAGGGTCGCTGTTGTGCTGCAGACTGGCTGATACGTATGGCGTGAAGGAAAGCCTTAGGGGAGGTTTGATATTTTCAAAACCCCGGAGTTTTCCCCAGTGAATCAATCTGCTCCCGGCTCCTTTTTCTTCAGGTGACCACTGAATTTCCTGACGATACCTGCGGATCCGCCGGTAAACCTGCAGACCCCAGTCCTGCGTTTCTTTATTCGGGAACCGTAAGGCAGAGTATGGGATTTTTATTTCGGCAATCCATCCGTTGGACGTGATTTTAACAGAACTTTCCCAAACAGCATCATAAGTCGCATCGGCCTGCCGGAGGTCGACCTGAACTCCGGAAGCTGAAACCAGGAAATAATAGGCATCCTGCTGATTGTTGTAAGTGTCGAAGCCGATTCCGAAATAGTCGGCATTCAGGTCATCGTTGTCGCGTTCCCCAAGCTGACGGGCAATGCTGTCGGGCGATGAATCCAGCATCTCCGCCGCAATGTACAGCGCCTCATTGTCATAAAGCAACCTTACCCTGGTCGGCATGGCGGGATTTGCTCCAAGTACCGGCTCATATTGAGTGAATTCAGTAATGGTTGTGGCATTGTGCCAGATGTCTTCCATGATACTGCCGTCAATCCTTGGTGAGTCCTCAGTTCTCATGATATTGACTTCAGGCTGCTTCTGGGCAGATGCAGGACTGAGGAAGAAGAAACAAATGAACAACAGTGGTAAAAGAAATAGTATATTGTTCTTAATCAGCTGTATACGAAATAGCCTGAAGTAAAAAACACCCATTTGTGATTAATTGTTATCAGAAAAGATCAACCTGAATTTATTAATGCCTGAATTATTTAATATCGAAATTCCTCTATCTTTGCCCCGGGGCATAAAACAGCCTTACTGTTCATGAGCAAAATTAACAGTTTTTTAATACCCCGAAAATAAAAATAAGAAATTTGAAACCCGATTGATAAATTCAAAACAACATTGATTTATGAACCTTCATGAGTACCAGGCAAAACAGATTCTCAGATCATTTGGAGTTCCGGTCCCAAAGGGAATTCTGGCCGAGACCCCTGAAATTGCCGTTAAAGCAGCCGAAGAAATTCAACAACTGACAAATTCTGACCGCTGGGCTGTAAAAGCACAGATACATGCAGGTGGCCGTGGAAAGGGTGGAGGTGTTAAAATCGCCCATTCTCTGCACGAAGTCTGGGAAAAAGCTTCCCAGATTATCGGAATGACGCTGATCACCCCTCAGACAGGTGCTGCAGGTAAACTGGTGAGTAAGGTACTTATTGAACAGAATATTTTCTATCCGGGAGAGAGCGAACCTCAGGAGTTTTACATGAGTATGCTACTCAACAGGGCCACCGGTAAAGTGATGATCATGTATTCCACAGAAGGCGGAATGGATATTGAAGAAGTGGCTGCCCATACTCCCCACCTCATTTTCACAGAAGAGATTGATACCAGAGTTGGACTGCGTGATTTCCAGTGCCGTAAGATTGCTTTCAACCTAAAACTTGAAGGCACTGCACACAAAAACATGCAGCAATTCGTTAAGGCACTCTTCTCTGCATACATGGGCACCGATGCATCCATGCTCGAAATCAATCCGGTGTTCAAGACTTCAGACAACCTGATTTTCGCTGCTGACTGCAAGATGCGCCTCGATGACAACGCATTGTTCCGTCATCCGGATTATGCTGCCATGCGCGACCTGAGCGAGGAAGACCCTGCAGAAGTTGAAGCCGGGCAGTATCATCTCAACTATGTAAAGCTGAATGGAAATGTCGGATGTATGGTGAATGGCGCCGGACTTGCCATGGCTACCATGGATATTATCAAGCTTTCAGGTGGCGAACCGGCTAACTTCCTCGATGTAGGAGGAACCGCCAATGCCGAACGCGTTGAACAGGCCTTCCGGATCATCATGAAGGACCCGAATGTTAAAGTGATCCTGGTTAATATTTTCGGCGGAATTGTCCGCTGCGACCGGGTAGCACAAGGGATTGTTGATGCCTACCGCAATATAGGAACCATCGATATCCCCATCATTGTCAGACTTCAGGGTACTAATGCCGAAGAAGCCAAAGTGCTGATTGAAAAATCGGGACTGAAAGTCTATTCTGCAACGCTGTTGCACGAGGCTGCCGGATTGGTTACTACAGTTCTCGGATAGTCGCTGATTTGCCTCAAAATCTCATGCCATCCAGAAGGATGGCTTTTTTTTCTCCGGAAGTTCAGGTATATGGTTGGGAAGCTGGCATCTCATTAATCCTGCAAGTTAATCAAATAATCACCTTCAGACGTTTACAACGTCCTCTGTTTTTCATCGCCTTACAAAACTGGTATGTGTGAACTTCAGGTAAATTAAGCCGGTGATCTGGCGTATCATGCATGTTCCTCTGTTATCCATGTATTCGGTATCCCTATTAATGGTGACATTCATGCCATTAATTCATTATTTCCCGGGATTGTTCATATAAAATTCCGGCAATAATTTTGCCATGAATTTAAACTCAAGAATCATGAACAGAAAAATCTTGCTCTTTTTGGTTTTAGCCAATGTTCTCATGCTCGTTCGCGCTCAGGAAAGTGAACGGCAAAATGCGATTTATCTGAACAGTGCCGATTTATTGTTCTCAGATAAACCGGGACTTTCAATCGGAGGGTATGGTGAAGTTCATTACAACCAGCCGTTGGTCGGCAATCAATTCGATCTGGGTACCCTTGATTTGCATAGAATGGTTGTTTTCCTGGGATACAATTTCACCAGCCGTACGCAGTTTGTTTCTGAAATCGAATTCGAATATGCAAAGGAGCTTTGGGTGGAACAGATGTTTCTCCAGCACAAGTTGAATAAATTTGTCAGTCTGAGGGCAGGATTATTGCTTATTCCAATGGGTATTATCAACGAATACCATGAGCCTGTGTCGTTTAACGGAGTGGAAAGGCCGGTTATCGATAACAGGATCGCACCAACAACCTGGCGTGAAATCGGAATCGGACTTGCTGGAAATATTCTTCCGGTTAAAACCAAATATCAACTCTACCTCGTTAACGGTTTCAATGGTTTCGATGCTGGTGCCGGGTTATTTTCAGGTAGTAAAGCACTCAGGGAGGGCCGTCAGAAAGGTTCAAAAGCTTACATCACGTCACCTGCATATTCAGGTAAACTCGAATTCTATGGAATTATGAACCTGAACATCGGACTCTCCGGATACATAGGCAATTCTCAAAGCCGGTTGCTTGCGAAAGTAAATAAGGATAGTGTTTCCCTTGTTAACCGCGCTGACTCTTCCATAGTGGGGATATCCATGATTGGTCTGGATGCGCGATACAGTGTAAACGGAATTAAACTGACCGGACAGTTGTATTACACCAGTATCTCAAATACTGAGCAATACAATGTATTTACGGCCTCCAATGGAAAAAACAATGACCTGGGCAGCGCAATGATCGGTTATTATGCCGAGATCGGCTATAATGTGTTGAGGCCTTTTACAGGTGTCAGGCAAGAGTTAATGCCTTTCATCAGGGTTGAAGCATACAATACCCATCATCGGGTTAAAGGCCCTGTTCAGAAAAACAAATCATACAACAATCAGATTATCACCACAGGACTCACATTCAAACTTACCAAAGGTGCTGTCATCAAAGCTGATATCCAGTTTGCAAAGTCAGAAACAGAAGAGAAATTCAATAAAGTTTTCAATGCCGGTTTTGGCATAATGTTCTGAAAGTGTTATGGTTGGCCTACTGATAAATACACTGGTTTTCGCCGTGATGTTCAATGCGTCACAGTCTGACATAGAATTTGAGCCTAAACAGTTGAAGAATGAGATTCAGCGGTTAACCGGCATTATAAACCCCGCAGCTGAAATCCTCAATACTCCCAATCCGGGGTATCAACCAAATGGAAGATTTTACAAATACACAAACACTCCTCCGCTTCAGTATGCCTACGTTGGAAGGGTTTTTACCTGCCGGGCTGAGGGGTGTTCAGTCGCAGTAATTTCAGCATCGGAACCAAGGACCGAGTTTTTCGATTATTTTATTTTGTATGATTCTGACGCCCGGATTCTTTCCGTAAGGGTATACAATTACGAAGCAACACATGGTCAGGAGATCACTGCGAAAGGCTGGCTAAAGCAATTTGTTGGTTTTTCCGGAGAGAAGGAACTGAATGTTGGAAAAGACATTGATGCTATTGCCGGAGCAACCATCTCAGTGCATAGTATCACAGAAGATATTGCGGAAAAAACCAGGATATTAATAAGGAAACGATAAGATACTATTTTTCCGGATTTTATTTCTTTAGACATTTCATGAATCACCCATTTTTAAAAGAGATGGGTTGTTTAAAACTATCCGAATCAACGATTACTGAAATTTTGCTGAATCATCTGAATTGGGAAATCTGCTCCCACTCTGGTTGTCAGAAAGTGACTATTCAATATTCAGGCAGGCAAGTATTCGTATTGTTTGTCTATGCCTGATATCCAGAATTTAACAGAATCCGGAATCATGATCAAATTTTCAGGTTTCTGCGCGAAAAAAAGAAGCGACCCGAAAATCCCGGGCCGCTTCGTTATCAAACATGAAAACAACTATTTTGCGTATTCAGCCACGATGTCTTTGACACCATCGGGAGCTACCCGGCCGTAAACCTTCTCGCCAACCAGCACCACCGGGGCCAGCCCGCAGGCACCCACACAGCGGAGACAGGCCAGTGAGAACTTTCCGTCCGGTGTTGTTTCTCCAACACCAATGTTCAGAATGCGTTTGAATTCATCAATTACCTTTTCTGCCCCACGCACGTAACAAGCCGTACCGAGACAGATGGATACCGGATGCTCACCTTTGGGAAGCATGGTGAAAAAGGAGTAAAAGGTTACCACCCCGTATACATGTGCTACTGAGATGCTGAGTTCTTTTGCAATAACTTCCTGAACTTCAGCCGGAAGGTATCCGAAAATTCCCTGAGCCTTGTGCAGCACATTGATCAGCTCACCTTTATCGTTGTTGAACGATTTGCAAACGTCACGAAGCTCATTCAGTTTGCTTTCAGATAATTTTATAATTGCCATGATCTTGAATTCTTTTGGTTTTAAAATGATTCAGTTAACAAATAGGTAAATGTTAACCTTATCCGAAATTATTCAACAGTTACGTCTTTACTTTTGTCAAAGTAATGCGTATGCAGCAGGTGATGAGACTTTTCACTCAAAGGTTTCCCTAGAAACTCTTCATATAATTTTACAATGAAGGGATTTTCGTGCGATTTACGGATGGTTTTGCCGGCATCTTCACGGTAAATGGCTTTCTGACGGGCTTTGATGATCGATGAATCACCATGATGCAGCGGCTGTCCGCCACCACCGATACAACCACCCGGACAGGCCATAATTTCAATGGCATGAAATTCTGATTTGCCATCTTTGATATCCTGAAGCAGTTTACGGGCGTTTCCAAGTCCATGTGCAATACCAATCTTAATCGGCAAGCCATTGAAATCGATGGTAGCTTCGCGGATGTATTCCATTCCCCTGAGTTCCATGAAATCAATTTTCTCGAGCTTTTTGCCGGTATGCACTTCATAAGCGGTTCGGCAGGCAGCTTCAATTACCCCACCGGTGGTTCCGAAGATTACTGCGGCACCCGTCGATTCACCGAGCGGATTGTCAAAATCTTCGTCGGGAAGTGAGTCGAAGTCAATGTTTGATTGCTTGATCAGGTGGGCAAGCTCACGGGTTGAGATCGAGAAATCAACATCAGGGTTTCCATTGGTCGAAAACTCATCGCGCTGACATTCGTATTTCTTCGCCAGACATGGCATAATTGAAACCACTACAAGGTCTTCACGTTTTACACCGATTTTGTCAGCAAAATAGGTTTTTGCAATGGCTCCGAACATCTGCTGAGGGCTTCTTGCTGTTGAAGGGATGTCGCGCATTTCAGGGAACTGATGCTCAAAGAAGCTGACCCATCCCGGGCAGCAGGAAGTAAGCATCGGAAGCGGAACAGTGGTATCACCACCTAGGTATCTTCCGAGACGATCGAGCAGTTCAGTACCTTCTTCCATGATGGTAAGGTCGGCGGCAAAATCGGTATCAAAAACATAGTTGAAACCCAGTCTGCGCAGGGCAGCTGCCATTTTGCCTGTAACAAGGTTTCCGGGTTCCATTCCGAATTCTTCACCCAGTGCTGCCCTAACCGCCGGAGCAGTCTGAACGATCACGGTCTTGGTTGGATCGGCCAACGCCCTGATAATATTGTTGGTGTGATCAACCTCTGTTAAAGCTCCGGTCGGACAAACAGCCACGCACTGACCGCAATAGGTACATTCGCTGTGATCCAGATTTCTTTCGAAAGCCGGGGCTACCACCGACATAAACCCGCGGTTCACAGCAGAAAGAACCCCAACTGTCTGAACCTCATTGCACATCATCTCACAACGGCGGCACATGATGCACTTGTCAATGTCACGGATAATGGCTGGAGAGGTGTCTTCCCTGTAGGTTGACTGCTCACCTTCATAATGAATTTTACGAATGCCGAACTCCTGTGCCATGGTCTGCAATTCACAATTGCCGTTCTTGGCGCATATCAGGCAGTCGGTCGGATGATCCGAGAGAATAAGTTCGAGAACCGTTTTTCTGGCATTGAGTACCCTGATGTTGTGGGTGCTGACAACCATGCCTTCGAGGCACTCAGTTACACAGGACGGAGCGAGATTTCTGCGGCCTTCGATTTCTACCACACAGATCCGGCAACCGGCTGGCTTGTTCTCTATATTCAGGTCATGTAAATGAAGGTAACATAGGGTAGGAATATGAATGCCGGCTTCTTTGGCCGCTTTCAGAACGGTGGTGCCTTTGGCAACTTCAACAACCTTGTTGTCTATTGTTAGTTTTATTGTTTCCATTTTCGTTTCCCGGTTAAGTTATTTGATCAAAACTGCATTGAACTTGCATTTTTCAAGGCAGGCACCGCACTTGATACATGTTGCCTGATCGATCACATGTATGCCTTTGCGTTCACCAGAGATGGCGTTTACAGGGCAGTTGCGCGCACAAGCTGTACAACCGACGCAGTTTTCCGCGTCGATAACATACTGCAGCAGTGATTTACATTGCCCTGAACGGCATTTCTTCTCAGTTACATGTTCAATGTATTCATCCCAGAAATTTTCAATGGTCGATAAAACCGGATTGGGTGAAGTCTGACCCAGGCCACAGAGTGCGGTATCTTTGATTACGTTACCAAGATTTCTCAGGCTGTCGATGTCTTCACGCGTACCGTTCCCCTGGGTGAGTTTATCAAGAATCTCATACAGGCGCTTGTTTCCGATACGGCAGGGTGCGCATTTACCGCATGATTCCTCAACGGTAAAATCGAGATAGAATTTGGCGATAGAGACCATACAGTCATCCTCATCCATCACAATCATTCCGCCCGATCCCATCATCGAACCGGCTGCAATCAGGTTGTCGTAATCGATCGGTGAATCGAGATGCTTTTCGGTCAGACAGCCGCCCGAAGGTCCACCGGTCTGAACGGCCTTGAATTTCTTGCCGTCTTTGATTCCGCCACCGATTTCGTAGATCACCTCGCGCAGGGTGGTTCCCATCGGAACTTCAATCAGCCCTACATTGTTGATCTTCCCGGCAAGTGCAAAAACCTTGGTACCTTTTGACTTTTCGGTACCGATGCTGGCAAACCAGTCAGCACCTTTGTTGATGATTACCGGCACATTGGCAAAGGTCTCCACATTGTTAACGTTGGTAGGTTTGCCATAATATCCTGATACAGAAGGGAAAGGTGGCTTAACCGTGGGTTCTCCCCTCAAACCTTCCATGGAGTGGATAAGGGCAGTTTCTTCACCGCAAACAAAGGCACCGGCACCATACCTGAGCTCGATGTCGAAACTGAAACCTGTGCCCATGATATCATTGCCCAGCAAACCATAATTGCGTGCCTGGGCAATGGCGGTCTTCAGGCGGTCGATGGCAAGCGGGTATTCAGCCCTGATATAGACCAACCCGTTTGAAGCCCCGATACAATATCCACAGATGGCCATGGCTTCGATCACCGAATGCGGGTCGCCCTCAAGAATCGAACGGTCCATAAATGCGCCCGGGTCTCCTTCGTCAGCATTACAAACTACATATTTAATATCGGAAACTGATTTGCTGGTGATTTCCCACTTCAAACCGGTTGGAAATCCTCCACCACCGCGTCCGCGCAAACCCGATTTCTTCATGATCTCGGTTACCTGTTGCGGGGTCATCTCGGTGAGGCATTTCGCCAGTGCTTCGTAACCGTCACGGGCAATGTACTCATCGATGTTTTCCGGGTCAATAAAGCCGCAGTTGCGCAAAGCAATTCTCAGCTGCTTCTTGTAAAAACCCATATGTTTGGAATCGGCGATCTGCTCCTTGTTTTCGGGGTCAACATACAGCAGGCGGTTTACCTTACGCCCTTTTACCAGATGTTCTTCAATGATTTCGCGGGCATCGGCCGGAGTAACCTGGGTGTAGAAGGTATTGTCGGGCATAATCTTTACAATGGGGCCCTTTTCACAGAAACCAAAACATCCGGTTGCTATCACCTGCACCTCATTGTCAAGGCCTTTATCTGTTATAATCGTCTTCAGGTTTTCCAGAAGGGCTTCGCTTTCTGATGCGTGGCATCCAGTACCACCGCATACCAACACATGCATTTTAAATTTTGCCATGCTGAATCCTCCTTAGTTCTTTTCAATGGTTTCATAGTTCACAGGAATAATTCCGTCAACCAGTTCACCGTTTTTAATGTATTTCTCAATAATATTGTCGGCCTTGGCAGCATCCACATAGCCATAAACAACCGGATCTTTACCCGGTAGTGTTACTTCAACTGTAGGTTCTGCAAAGCAGTATCCCATACAGCCGGTTTGAGTTACAACAGCCTGAATGTTCCGCTTTTCAAGCTCTTCGATAAAAAAATCCATTACCTGCTTGGCTCCTGATGCAATGCCGCAGGTCGCCATCGCAACTTTAATCTGGACAAGACTCTCGGGGTTGTTGCTGTTTTCCCTCAAACTCATCTTTGCCCGCAGATCTTCCTTGATTTTCCGAAGATCGGCCAATGATTTAACTTCTCCCATGTTTCTGAATTTTACTGTTGTTCATTGTTGATAACCTGTATTTTAGCGGATCATGCTTCTGATTTTATCTCCAGAAGATTCTCCCTGATAAGCGATTTGAGAAACCGGATCACTTCCGGTTCACTGATCGGCATTCCGTCAAGCATTTCGTTCACTTCAGCCGTGTCAAGCCGGTACTCCCCCGAATCTGTTACATGGTGGTAACTGAACCTTACCTTGGGGTTGGCTGCCGCCATCAGTACGAAGGTACCGGCCATATCCCCAAGCGGTGGCCGGTCGAGGTGACTGAACCCGAAAACGGCCATTACACAGGTTCCTTTTCCAACGGCGCTGCTCAGCGTGAATGAACCGCCTGATTTTTCAGCATTTTGCCTGAACAATGGCAGTCCCAGACCAACCTTTCTGGTTTTCCGGCCGGTGACATATGGGTCGGTTACCCTGTCAGCATATTCCTGCGTCATCCCTTTTCCGTTATCCGTTATTTCGATGATCAGTTGATCGTCATTCTGTTTCTCTGCAATGAGAATTCCGATATTTCCCGCACCCGCTTCAAGCGAATTCTGAACGATATCAAGGATATGCAATGACAACTCTTTCATGAACCGACGATTTTTCTGCCTTCAGCCTGCCTTAGGGCAAGTGTAAGTTCGTAAAAACTGGTGTCAGCCATCACAATCCTGTTGAAAAATTTTCCGATGTCATCCGGCTGGTGTGCATCTGAGTTTTTCAGGACTGTTGCATTCTTCAGGTAAGGAACCTTACTGAGAAATGCCTGCTGTTCGGTGCGTCCGGATAACTCAATTGCATCAAAGTTCAGGTCAGGAGGGATAAATCCCAGCTGACTGATGAGGCTGAACTTTGGTTTGTCAACATGGGCTGGGATAAACAACCCGCCCAGAAGGTGAACTTCCGCTTCTACCTGATTGAGATTCCTGTTGATCGCAGAAATCAGCAGGCGGTTTTCTTCGTAAAGGATCTCCTCCTTTTCGTTAACAACGACCTGGTATCCGAATAATTCCTGGTTGTTCCTGATGTCAGGTAAATATTGATCCAGAAATTGCTGAAATGTTTCCAGCTTGTCAAAATCTTCAAAGAACGCCAGACAATGCACTTCTTCTTTGGTGGTGACTTCGGCGCCGCAAATACACTGAATGCCTGCAGCCTCTGCCATTTCTTTCACAATTCTGCATTGTCGTGTCGAATTGTGGTCGGTAATTCCGATGATGTCGAGTTTTCTTCTTATTGCTTCCCTCACGATGTTACCCGGACTCATTTCCAGGCTTCCGCATGGTGAAAGAACAGTATGAATATGCAGGTCAGCATTGAAAACCTTCATCAATCTTTCATTTATTTCAACTCAAGCAAGTTAAACAATTTCCCTGAAATGGTAAATGCTTCTTCTGTTGTGCCTAAAACAGGAATGGCCTCTTCGTTACTTTGTGCTGCCATGTCAGGTTCGGGTTCAAATCCTTTCACCAGGATTACTGCAGCCAGGTCTTTCAGCGAAGACACAGCCATTACGTTTTTGTGTGTCTGCAGGGTGATCCAGACAGCACCGGCACCGGCATGACCCATTACATCGCTCAGCAGGTCGGAGGTATATCCTCCGCTTACCTCATTTTGAAGGCCGTTAGAGCCACTCAGTATTTTCAGGTTCAGTTTTGCAGCAATTTCTTCTACTTTCATATCAGATGCCCTTTAAGTCTCTGTATTTGTTTGTTTTACTGAAGCCCCATATATCCTGCATAACGCTGACACCTTCTTCAAGGCTCATTTCGCCCTTTTGTTCCAGGATTTTCTGGATAAAGATGCATTGATGGATTTTTGCGTTGTTCTGTACGATATCCTGTGCAAGGGCCTGGCAACTCGGTGCGCCGCATATGCCGCAGTCAACCATTGGTAAAAGCATCATTATGCGGTTAACCCTGTCCATTTTCTTCATGGCTTCTGCCATGTTTTCATCCAGCATCAGAATGGAGCGAGGTTTAATGGGGTCGATGGATATATTGTCTTCGAGAAACTGCTTTTCACTGCTGATATCCCTGAACCCTTCCGGATGCTTTTGAACAGGAGCTTTATCCCTGTTGGTTGCTCGGTTTCTCAGCCTGTCAGCCGTCAGAAAGCGGTTGCTGGTTGTGAGTACACCTCCGGCACAACTCTCATCGCAGGCCCTGAGTTCAAGGTAATCAATGTCGTTGAGTTCTTCATTTTCAATCTTCTCGAGAAACTCGATCACATTGTGAATTTCATCAATGGCAAGGCAACGGCCGCTGAGTTGGCTGGCTTCCCCGTTGGTGAGGGACCAGCAGGTGGCCCTGGCAGTCAGTTCACCTGATGTAGGGATGGCGCAGGTGTCGGACTTCTTTTGCTTTACCTGGCGTAAAACCTTGCTGAAAAGAAAATCCATGTTAATCACTCCCGAGATTGAAGAGGAGGACTCTCCGACAGGGTCTTTGATGGCTGCAATCTTTGCCGCACAGGGTGTAACATAAAAGATGCCGACTTCTTCAGCCGGTATTCCGGAACCGGCGAACTCCCTGATGATAAACCCTGCCGATATATCAAGGGGAGGTTTTACCCTGATGATGTTATCGACCAGCGAAGGGAACTTCACCTGTATAAGCCGGATCACGGCCGGGCAGAATGATGAGATCAGAGGTCGCTGGACCGGATTCTGTTCTGCGTATTTATTGATGGCATCAACCAGAATCTCAACCCCGTTTTCAACTTCATAGATATGGGTAAACCCGAGTTCCATCATTACACTGTGAATCTGTTTTTCTGATATTTCGTCGGGAAACTGTCCGGTGAAAACAGAAGGAATGAGGGCAACCCTGTATTTGTAGTCAAATATCCGGTTAAAATCATCGTGGTCAATAATGATGGCACTAACCGGACATACCCGGAAGCATTCACCACAATCAATACATTTCTCGGCAATGAGCACCGATTTACCGTTTTTTACCCGGATGGCTTCTGTAGGGCATACATTCATGCAATGGGAACATCCGATGCAAAGATCCTCCCTGATTTTTAATGCATGATGAAATGTATTGTTGTCCATGGTTTTGCCTGATTATTGTTCCAGGTAGTTGGTTATTTTAACGGTTGTTCCTTTTCCTACTTCAGAGGTAATGGATAATTCATCGCTGTTGCTTTTGATGTTGGGCAACCCCATTCCTGCTCCGAACCCCATTTCCCTGACTTCCGGGGAAGCGGTTGAAAATCCCATCTGCATAGCCCTGCCGATGTCAGGAATTCCCGGCCCCTCGTCAACCAGCTGAATGCAGATACGGCTGGTGTCAATGTCAATCATGATGATGCCTCTGTAGGCATGGGCCACAACATTCACTTCAGCTTCATAGGCAGCAACCACCACACGCTTGATGATTCTGGGATCAACATTCAATTGCTTCAGAATCTTTTTGAGCTGGCTTGAAGCGGAGCCTGCCTTCAGAAAATTACCTCCTTCAATTGGAAATTCAAAATGCATCATGTCTCATCAGTAAACCGGCTTGAGTCCGGCGTTATAGAGAATACCCGCTGATCTGAACATGGAGTAGTCACACTCAATCAGTATTATTTCATTCTCGGCAGCGAGTCGGATCATTTCATCGGTTGCTTTCTTCCTTCTGACGAATATAATCTTATTGATATCAGACATTTCTGATGTTCTGATGGTCTGAAGATTGGCCAGTCCGGTAAGCAGAAGCAGGTTGTCAGATTCGAGTGTTAACACATCGCTCATCAGATCAGAAGCAAAACAATACTCTACTTCAGATTCGAGTAAATTCTGCCCTGAAACAACCCTGGCATTCAGCAGTTCAACAACCTCTTTGATTTTCATTCTTTTACAATTTAAGCACCTGAAAGTGGCGCGGGGTCAAAACAGCAATTTCAAATGGAGCTGCAAAATTAGAGACTTAAAAAGTATTAAGCAAGCTTTATTGTTAATAAATTCACATTGTGAATAAAATAACAATTAATTTATTTTCATTCTAATTAAGGTCTTGTAAACAGCTGTTTGATAAAGTGCTACAGTTCGTCATTAAACAAATTAAGGATGGTTTCCCATCCTCAATCTGTTCAATGATTACATCTTAATACCTCTTGCGGGGCTTGTAGTGTGTGTGTAGCAGATCGTGAGATTTATGCCCGAGCGGTTCGCCCAGGAATTGCTGGTAGATCTCAGCCACTTCAGGATTTTCGTGAGATTTCCTGATAATCATTTCTGAATCTTCAGCGTAAATGGCCTCTGCTCTTTTCTTTCTGATTTCAGGTGAAGTCGGAATAGGCTGACCACCTCCACCGAGGCATCCTCCGGGACAACCCATAATCTCGATGAAATGATAGGAGGCTTCGCCGGTCCTTACTTTTTCCATCAATGCCCTGGCATTGGCCAGACCGTGTGCTATGGCAACATTCAGCTCAACACCTTCAAGGAAATCCCATTCAGGCTTAACGCCCTTGATTTTTACAGAGGCCTCCTTGATACCTTCCATACCTCGTACCGGTTTGATATTGAGGTTTGTAAAAGGTACCTCACGGCCCGTAACGATTTCATAGGCTGTTCTGAGTGCTGCTTCCATTACACCACCGGTGGCCCCGAAAATTACGGCTGCACCGGTTGATTCACCGAGGATGCTGTCGTAGTGCTCATCTTCAAGCTTATCGAAATCAATTCCGGCTTGTTTGATCATCATGGCCAGTTCGCGGGTGGTCAATACATAATCCACATCCTGGTAGCCGCTATCCCTCATTTCTGGTCTTTCACACTCAAACTTCTTGGCCACGCATGGCATGATGGATACAACCACCATATCCTGTGCCTTGATGTTGATCTTGTCGGCATAGTAAGTTTTGGCGACTGCGCCGAACATCTGCTGTGGCGATTTACAAGTTGACAGGTTATCAAGCAATTCGGGATACATATGCTCCTGAAACTTGATCCAGCCCGGCGAGCAGGAGGTCATCATCGGAAGTACGACACTCTCATCCTTATCAACCAGCGCTTTTTTCAACCGGGTGAGTAATTCAGTTCCTTCTTCCATAATGGTAAGGTCTGCCGTAAAATCGGTATCCAGTACCTTGCTGAAACCCAGTTTCTTCAAAGCAGCGACCATTTTTCCGGTTACACGCTCGCCAACAGCAATCCCCAGATCTTCACCGAGGGCAATACGGGTGGCAGGTGCTGTCTGAACCACCACAAATTTTGAAGGATTATAGATTGCATTCCAAACTTCCTCTATGTAGTTGCGTTCGGTTAATGCTCCGGTTGGGCAGCGGTTGATACACTGTCCGCAATTGGTGCAGACTACTTCGTGGAGGGGCTTGTTGAAAAAGGTAGAGATTCTCTGGTGATCCCCTTTATTCACCACACCCAGGGCACTTACACCCTGCAGTTCGGTGCAGGTTCTTACACAGCGCTGACAACGGATACACTTGCTGTCATCCTTCACAATAGAAGGGGAGGAGATGTCAAGAATCTTGGACTCAGGCTTAACCAGATCAAGAAACACATGATCACCAATCCGGTATTCACTTGCCAGGTCCTGCAGTTCACAGCGGCCGTTTTTGAAACATTTCGTACAATCGGCATTGTGTTCAGAAAGCAGAAGCTCAACAATGTGCTTGCGTGAGACCCTTACTTTCTCGCTGTTGGTGAATACTTCCATTCCTTCCGAAACCGGCGTGGCACAGGCTGCCGCCAGCAACCTTGAGCCTTTGACTTCGACCACACAAACGCGGCAATTGCCGGCAACAGTCAGGTCAGGATGGTTACATAAGGTGGGGATTCTGAAATTCAGCTTTCTGGCTGCCTCAAGAATTGTTGTGCCCTCTTCCACCGATACGGGCATATTGTTGATCTTAAGGTTGACTAAATATTTACTCATGATTTCCTTGCTTTTGGTTTTTTGCAGTTTTTCTGATCTGAAATACCGACCTGAACTCTGCAAATGGTTAATTGAAACTTTACTTAGTAAATGATTTCTTCCCTGAAATTGTCGATAATGGAATTAAAGGGATTTCCGACCGATTGTCCGAGACCGCATTTGGCAGCAATCTTCATGGTTCCGGTCAGTTTTTTCAGATCATCAAGATAAGCGGGAGGCCGCTCACCTCTTTTTACGGCTTCAATTCCTTTGAGCAACTGCTGGCATCCAACCCTGCAGGGAGTGCATTGTCCACAGGATTCTTCTGCAAAGAATTCAAGGTAATCGTGAAGAACATTGTACATGGATCTTGAGCTGTTGAAAATCATCATCGAGCCTCCGGTAGGGATGCCTTCAAAACCAATGATGGTATCGTTGAATTTCTTTCTCGGAACACAATGTCCGGAAGCACCACCGACCTGAACAGCTTTGACATCACCGTCGCCAAATTCATCAACGAAATTGTGTAAAGGCATTCCAAGCTCCAGTTCATAAATTCCGGGAATCGGGGTGTCGCCTGATACGGAGAATACTTTTGATCCTCTTGAATCGCTGGTTCCCAGATCTTTAAATTTCTTAGGGCCGATCCGGCAGATCATCGTGGTGTAGACCAATGTCTCCACATTGTTGATAACGGTAGGTTTGCTGTTGTATCCTGCAACAGTGGGATAGGGAGGCTTATTCCGGGGTTCACCGCGTTTACCTTCCATGGATTCAAACAGCGCGCTCTCTTCACCGCAAACATAGGCACCGGAGCCTGACTTCAGATAGATTTTATAGTCAATTTTGTTCTTCTTCAGGAATTCATTGAATTCATCCAGCTTTTTGGAAAGTGGTTTAAGAAGAAAGTTGTACTCACCCCTGAGGTAGATATAGCCTTCTTTTGCTCCGACAACATAGCCGCAGATGGTCATGCCGGTAAATATTTTTTCCGGAACCCTGTCAATGATCTCACGGTCTTTAAATGTCCCCGGTTCTCCTTCATCGGCATTGCAGATCACATATTTGGTGTCACCGTCTTCGTTGCGGGCGAATTTCCACTTTAGCCCCGTCGGGAAACCTGCGCCACCACGGCCCTTCAGTCCACTGTCAATCAAATCCAGAATTATTTCATCAGCCGGCCTCTTAAGCGTTTTGAGAAGTACATCGTAAGGGGTGTTATTTTCATCGACTTCGAAAATAATATCGACTTTTTTAAGATTGTTTTCCATTTGAGTTGATGTTTTTGTTTTTAAGCGGTCGTAAGGCTTATTTTGCTTCTTTACCGTATTCTTCAATTATTTCCAGCGCTTTTTGCGGTGTCAGGTCCGGATAGACTTCGTCGTTAACCAGCATAACCGGTCCTTTGTGGCACCATCCCAGGCAATTGGCCGTGAGCAGGGTGAATTTCTTATCATGGGTGGTCTCGCCAACCTTGATTTTCAATGCGTTGCTCAATGCATTGATGACCTCATCCTTGCCTTTCATATGGCAGGTGATGGTTTTGCAGACCCTGATGATGTTTTTTCCTCTGGGGACAGTGTCGAGAAATGTGTAAAAGGATGCTGTTCCGTAAACATCGGCTGCCGACAGATCGAGCTCTTTGGCTACACTGAGCAGGGCTTCTTCCGACAAATAGTGCTCTTTCTGGACTATGCCCTGAAGGATTGGCATCAGGCTGTTGCGTGATCGCCCGTTTTTCTCGACAAGTTCTTTAACAAGTGCTTCTGTTGTTAACATTGAATTCCTCCCATTTTAATGTAAAGTACTGATTTTTGATAGTTTAGAGTGTGACTTGTGAATTGATTAACAATTCAGCACCAAAAATAAAAATTCTTTTGTGAAAGCATTAACAATAAGGCTGTTTTTTGCGCTGAACCCTGTAATTTATAATGTTTCTAAACATTGGCTGGATCAGGGGAATTATCAAGGATGTCCACGTTGGTGGCTCCCGCTTCTTTGTATTTTTGCATACTATGGTAAAGCGCAGATTTTTTATCAGATTCGACTTCAGCGGAACCTGTTTTCATGGGTGGCAGATTCAGCCCAATGCGCCCACTGTGCAGCAGGAAATGGAAGACGCCATCTCCCTGCTATTCGGAGAAAAGCTGCAGCTAACCGGAGCCGGACGAACCGATACGGGTGTGCATGCCAGAAATTACATGGCCCACTTTGAAATCAATTCAGGTACGGGTGAAGTGGAAATCAGAAACCTGGTTTCTAAACTCAACAGGTTTCTGCCGCCTTCAATTTTCATTAAGGAAATTTTTGAGGTTAAGCCCGATATACATGCCAGATTTTCGGCTGTTTCCCGTACCTATAAGTATTATATTTCCAGAACCAAAAACCCTTTCCTTACTGAGTTCTCGTGGATCTATACCGGCTTTCTTGATGTGCCTTCAATGAAAGAAGCAGCAGGTCTTCTTCCTGAATTCCATGATTTTAAATGCTTCTCGAAAACCAGAACGCAGACAAGAACTACTGAATGCCAAATGTTTGAATCATTCTTCACTGAAAAGGAGGAGATGTTGATCTACCATGTCAGGGCCAATCGTTTTCTGAGAAATATGGTAAGGGCAATCGTTGGCACTTTGATGGAAGTAGGGAAAGGTAAACTTGACTTAAATGGCTTCAGGAATGTCGTGGAAAACGGAAACCGGTCTGACGCCGGTGTATCGGTTCCTGCCCGGGGATTGTTTCTTGAACAAATAGAATATCCTGAAGACATCAGATTATTGCCCTGAAGAAATAGAATGCCATGGCTGCAGAAACGGCCAGCTTCATTACCGTTCCGGTGACAAAACCAATAAAAGATCCCAAACCCGCCTTCAATGCAGTATTGGTATCTTTCCCAACAGCCATTTCTCCAATTACGGCTCCGGCAAATGGTCCGATGATCATCCCCAGGGGAGGGAAAAAGAATAAACCGACCAACAGGCCGATGGTCGCTCCCCAGACCCCGCCTTTACTACCTCCGAATTTCTTTGTTCCCCAGATGGGAACGTAATAATCCAGCAATGTTACAGCTATGGTTATCAGCAGCCATATCACAAGAAAACGTGTGGTAAACATTGCTGAATCAACAGCGAGCAGTGTCAGTAAAGCAACATAACTCAGGGGAGGGCCGGGTATGAAAGGCAGAATGCATCCGGCAATACCGGCTATGGTAAGAATAACCCCCAGGGTGATCCAAATCCAGTCCATAACTATGGTTTTACGTTTTTAAATCTGAATACTTGTTTTTTACCGGCTTCATCCGGATTGTCGATGGAAACATCAATGCCTCCGTTTGCTCTTCTGACGTAGGTGATTCTTTTTGGATACTCATTCTGACGGTTCTCAAATACCAGCGTATCTCCAGGCGCATTGATAAGCGTAAAAGCGGTTTCACTGCTATCTGCCTTTACTATATACTGCCATTGTTTATCCCTTTTTTCGATGGATAAATGCTCCATGAACACAGTATCGGTGCCTTCCAGCTGAAGGCCTGTTCCTGTCAGAATTGAATCATTCCTCAATGCCCAGCTTTCAAAGAACTGAATAGAAGTATCTGCATACTGACCCGTCAACCACAACAGGGAATCAGGGATTGTGCAATCCTTTTTCGAAGAACAAAAAGTTAATAAATTGAAAATGAATACTATCGTAAGTGTTCTTAGGATGTTTTTTTTCATAACTCAAAATTACAGTATTATGAAACAGCAACTCTGTCTGGAGCAAATTTAACATCAGGATGGCCCGTTTCCAAAAAAATGTTAAGATAGGCTGGCAATAAAATGTTCTTTGGAACAATTGAAGAAGGCATTCGTTATACTAGTATCCAGAAAAACAATGAAAAAATATTTTTACCGAGTTGTCTGTTTTCTTGCCGTTTTATTGCCGGCAAGCATCCTGTTTCAGAGTTGTGTCAATGTAAATCAAGGGAATCCACCCATGCAGAGCAGCAAAAATAAGGTCACTGAAAAGATATTCAAAAGTGACGAGGAATGGAAAAAGATTTTAACTCCTGAGCAATACCAGGTTTTGCGGCAAAAGGGGACCGATCGTCCGCACACAGGGATTTATGATCAGTTTTTTGTGAAGGGAAGGTATTATTGTGCTGCCTGTGGACTTGAGCTGTTTGAATCGGGTTCAAAATTTGATGCGGGCTGCGGATGGCCGAGTTTCAGCGAGCCGCTGGAATCGGGGCACATCGATGAGCACCGCGACCTGAGCTTCGGCATGATCAGAACCGAGGTGGTTTGTTCACGCTGTGGCGGTCATCTGGGACATGTTTTCAACGACGGACCTCCACCAACCGGACAACGCTATTGTATCAATTCAACTTCACTGATCTTCAAAAGCGAAGAACAGTTGTTGAAGGAAAAAAGCGCTGACAGCACTGATCAGACCGGCGTTACAAACGATTAAACTCCAGTTCCGTGAAATCAAAATCCGGGTTCGGCACATCGATAAGGATTTTTTCTGCTTTTCCTTCATTGATGATAAAAGCCGCTTTACCTTCCGGCAAGGAGGGTACCTGATCAAATTTTATGGTGAAGGTATTGTATTGCCAGTGAACCATGTTGCTGCTGAACATCGGGCTTGGGACAAACTGAAGGTGCAGTTTATCTTTCCTGAGTTCAACCACAACATCTCCATAAGCGATGCTGTGGTAAGTTCCGGCAAAGTCCTTCAGAGCGAGAGAGGGTGTAGTACCCGGAATGAATGACAGACTGTCGTTTTTTTTCTGCATTTCTTCATCTTCCTTAGCGCTTTTCTGGAGATTCAGAAAGAAATCACTCCAGTCGGTGGTTGAGTCAGAAAGGTAAGTATCCAGTATTTTGTATGCCAGAGGATAGTACAGAGAGGAATTCTGGTTGGTAAGAATGACGAACCCGAGATTTTCTTCCGGAACGAAGCAGGTGTAGGAGATCATTCCGTCATATCCACCTGAATGGGAGATTACTTTTCTGCCATGATAATCCATCATTGACCAGCCCAACCCGTAGCTTTTAAAGTGGGTGGAGGGCCAGGTTCTTTCAGAAAAGGGGGAAACGTTCTGAATGGTTTGTGGTGAATACATTTCCCTGAGTCTTTTTTCGCTGATGATGGTTTTCCCATTTATGGTTCCTTTGCCTAGCTGCAGTTGAAGCCACTTCAGCATATCAGCTGCACTGCTGTTGAGAGATCCGGCCGGTCCGATGTTGTCCCAGTTAAGGTAATGAATGCTGAAGGCTGAGTCGTTGACAGCATTGTGGGGAATTGCTGTGTTTCCTTTCAGGTCAAGGCGGTTGACGCTTGTAAAGGTATTGTTCATGTTCAGCGGGATAAGAATTCTTTGAGTGATAAATTTATCCCAACTGAGACCGCTGACTTTTTCAACAATCAGCCCGGCGGCAAGATACATAATATTGGAGTAGCCGAATTTTTCCCTGAACCCGTTACCTGGCTTCAGAAAAGCGGCTCTTCTGACGATTTCTTCACGGTTATAGATACTCCCGTACCAGATGAGGTCTCCGCTGAAAGTCACCAGGCCTGACCTGTGAGAGAGCAGATCCCTGATGGTGATGTGCTCCGTAACATAAGGGTCGTAAAGCCGGAACCAGGGCAAATGGTCAGTTACTTTATCGTCCCAATTCAGTTTTCCTTCATCAATCAGGATTCCAATGGCAGTGGCAGTAAATGATTTGGTGTTTGATGCAACTGCAAAAACAGTATTCCCGTCAACCTTTTCCGGTCGTCCGGTTTCCCTTACTCCATAACCCTCAAGTAAGACAGTACTGTTGTTATGAATAATCCCTACCGCCATTCCGGGAACATTCCACTGAAGAATGGCTTTATTGAAATAATCAGAAAGGATTTCCTCTTTATTCTGGCCAAAGGAAAAGCAGGTGAACGAAAACAGAATACCTGTGAAACAGATAATGCGGAATAATTTTCTCATGGAATAAATTAATTGGAATGGAAAGCGATCAGACCGTCGATGGCAGATTTCAGGATTTTATCTGTTTTAACCCCTGCTTTTTCAGCCGATTCAAACAACAATTCACTGAAGTGATAGGCAATTGAGCCCAGAAAGTGGACTTTGGTATCCTTGAAATTGGTGTATTTCGAAACGTTAATTCTGAAGAACTCATCGAAACACCCGCTGACAAGACTTTTCATATAAGGATGCCGGATGTTTTCCGAAATAAAGGGAGCAAAGGAAGCCAGGAATCTACTGGGTCTGGGCTGGTTGTACAATGCATCCAGAACAGACTCAATGGAAGGCCTGTATTTCTGATCAAAGCTGGCGGTAAGTTCAGCCGGGAGAAGACCATGAAAGTAGTCGGCCAGCAGAATTTTTCCCATGTGTGCCCCGCTGCCTTCATCCCCGAGAAGATATCCCAATGAAACCACATTTTCTTCGATTTCATGTCCATTGAAAAGGCAGGAATTGGAACCTGTGCCAAGGATACAGGCGATTCCGGGTTCATTTCCGCAGAGGGCTCTGGCGGCGCCGAGCAGATCATGATGGACTTCGATGGAGGAGTTGAAAAAGTAATCCTGAAACACATTTTCAATCATCTGGCATTTTCTGTTTGTGGAACAGCCTGCACCGTAGAAATAGATGTTGTTTATTTTTTCAGGGTATAAATAGGGATTCAGTTCCTTTTCCAGAACTTCTTTGATTGCATCAGCCTTCATCTGATATGGATTAATTCCAATGGTATTGAAGATTTTTCGGTCAGCGGCATTGTCAATCAGGCACCATTCGGTTTTTGTTGATCCACTATCAGCTATCAGAATCATAAATTGAGGTTCTTGGGTAAGAGGAGAAATGTTATTAAAATATTTTAAAATTAAAAAACAAAAATAGTGATTCCAATTGAATCAACAGTATGACTACATGGGTGATTTGGATGAAAGTTTTGCCGGTTTATTGAAATAATCTGCTTTTTGATAACGAATATGGAATAATTAAGCAGAGGAGGGGGAACCTGGTTGGAAAATAGGCCACTGGCAAGGCAGGGTAGGGCAGGGGGACAGTCGGCAGAGTAACTAATTTGTCTTTGTATCTTCGAGTCCCTTCGACAAGCCTGCCTGACTGGATATCAGGCAGACAAGCCTGCCTGACTGGTTTTCAGGCAGACAGGCTCAGGGTATCGCTTTGTGTCAAAACGCAATAGTGGGGAGGTGTGTAAAAACACAAAAGGCTGCCATTTGGGCAGCCTTTGCGTTAAAAGTTTGGCGATCCCGCATACGCGGGACGATGCGACCGGATTCTATCCCGCGCATGCGGGGCTCCCACCGGGTTTGGCAGATTCGACACGCGCTGGTGAAGCTGTCGGTTCACCATTTTGAATGTTGGAGGAGGCCGATTCCCA
>JAEUTG010000058.1 GCA_016788045.1 Bacteroidales bacterium | reverse complement strand
TGCAGGCGCTTTTATCGCTGCTCCTATGTTCCTGTCAGCTCAGCCAAACCCGGGTGGTAACGGCAACGGAAACCCCGTTGGCGGTGACCCCATCGGTGGCGGTACTGCTCCCATCGGTGGCGGCATTGTCCTGCTCCTCTCCATGGCTGCAGGCTACGGCATGAAGAAAGTCTTCGACGCCAGAAACAAGTTTGAGGAATAGTCTTCAGACTTTTTATGAAAGAGACCATCCGGGGGGTGGTCTCTTTTTGTTTTTATGGTTGTGAATACCTTAAAAATATCCGTGAAGGATAAAAAATTCTGATCCGATAAAATAATTTCCCACCAAAATATTTTCTTCTCAGGGTTTCCTTGTAAATTTACCAGTGTAAGTTTGACCAGCTGCTTATTTGAGTGCAGGAATACTGATTTTGCGGTTTATAGTAATTTACATTATGAGGGTTCAGGAATTATAGGTTTGATGCATATCCTGATCTAAATTTTTCGATCTGACTGTATTTACTTCTTTAACATGATCTGATTATGAAACAATTGATCTCCATTTGTCTTTTTTTTGCAGTGCTGAATGCATCCCCGCAATCAGGCACTTACCATCCCCTACCCGACAGCAATGCCCTCTGGAATATTAACCTCACCCATGGAATGTGTTTTATGGGCGGTTTCGGGTTCGAATACTATTCAATTATGATTTCGGGCGATACCATCATCAATGGAGAGATATATCACAAACTGGCAACACCTTTTGTTGAAGCTACGAATACCGGAGGATGCACCCAAACAATGTTTGCCGGCTACAAGGGAGCCTTCCGTCAGGATATCAGCCTCAGGAGGGTATATTACATCCCGCCTGCCCTCACCGGCGAACAGTTGCTGTATGATTTTAATCTGGAAACAGGCGACACCATCAGAGGCTATCTGGCTGGTTTTAACGAAGAACCGGACATTGTTCTTTCAATTGACTCCATACAGATCGGTGATTCTTTTCACAAGCGCTGGCTGATCAATGATTGTTATCAGATATACCTGATTGAAGGAATTGGCTCAACATACGGTCTCCTTGAGCCTTCTCCGGGCTGTGCAACCGACATGAATGGTTATTCCATAGAGTGCTTCAGTTATAACGGTGAAACCCTATATCCCGGCTTTACAGAATGCGGGTTGATTACCTCAGTAACAGAACGAACCGGAATGCATGATGGAATCAGTGTTTACCCCAATCCATCCACAGGAACAATCACCGTTGATCTGAAAAGCAATAACGAAATTTCCAACTTCAGGCTCAGCTCCATTACCGGACAAACAATTATGAACAGAGAGCTGGATGTACGGAATTCCTTTACATTGCGCGATCTGCCGAAAGGCATCTTTGTGCTCTCGTTGCTTGACAACCATAACCTGATTCTTTTCCGGAAATTTGTCGTAATTGAATAAATAGTATGAAGCCTGTTGAATTAGAGACTCAGCGCCTGAAACTGCTACCACTCAGCTTAAGCCAGTTACAGAAATACCTGCAGAACAACGGATCACTCGAAACCGAACTTGGTGTTTACCTGGCTGAACGGACAATTTCTGATGAGCTGAAAGAGGCCCTCGAAAAAACCATCATTCCGGGAGTCGCAGATCCGGAGAGGAATTATCTGTTTTCAACCTTGTGGACAATAATTTACAAGCGGGACAACCGGCTTGCCGGGGATTTGTGTTTCTTTGGAGAACCCGATGCAGACGGCATCGTTGAAATCGGTTATGGCACCTTTGAACCATACAGAAACCGGGGAATCATGACAGAAGCCGTTGCTGCAATGATTGAATGGGGGGCATCCTTTCCAGGGCTTTCAGCGGTCAGGGCATCCACTGAGGCTGAAAATACAGCCTCCTGGTCAGTTTTGATTAAAAACGGGTTCTCAAAAACCGGTGAGAGTGATTCACTGATCCATTGGAAGAAGGAACTCAAAAAGTAATCACGCTTTCTCTGACAATATTCAACCTTATTCTGAATCCTTTTCCTGATATCAACGGAAAAAATCCCGCCAGAAGCCTCATACATTTTTCTGCCCGGGTCAGGCTGGGCTAGACAATAAAAAAGCCCGGCAAAAGAGCCGGGCTTTCACAAAGAAGCCATTCCCTATCTTGAAATGATGATGCGGGAAGTTAATTCGGTTTGTTTTCCGGTGATACGAACAATGTACATTCCTGTCGGAAGTTCACTTACATCAATACCAGCCTGTCCGCGGCTGTTCGGGAAACTATCAATGGTTTTAACCAGATTGCCGACAACACTGTATATCTGAACTCTGTCAACACCAGCAACATTGCTGATAAACAGCTTGCTGGATGCAGGATTCGGATAAACCTTCAAATCGTTGTTATCAACCTGGGGAATGCCTACATTCAGGTCGGTAGTAAAATGCCTGACAACCGGCAGTGTCTGAACACCGGTATTGTTCTCAACAGCAGCAAACTGGAAGAAATAACGCTGATCATATTTGAGGTTTGGCGAAGGAGTAACCACAATCTGCGTTTTATCGGCACTGATGGTAGCGGTAAAACCGGCTGGTGTTCCTGATGCAGAACCTTCCGCATAGGTAATCAATTGGTTAATGTTGTTGTTTGTAATGGCCTGACCGCCAATCATACGCACGGGCTGGCTGAAATCCAGTACAATCTGCTCGTCAACAGGAACCTCAGTGGCACCTTCCTCGATGCTGGTGGTAACAAAGGCACCTACCTGTACTGAGTAGCCAGACTGATAAATGGTCTTTGATGAAGGATCCTGAATAAAGATCGCAACAAGGAGATCATCCATTTCTTCAACAAAAGTTGCAGCCATGTTCTGGTTGAACTTCAGGTTGAGGTTTGTGCCTGATATCAGATTGGCGGTTGTGCCACTGGCATCCGGCAACATCTTCATCATTACGTTATGAAACTCTGTTTCACCGTTGGTAGCTACATTCTGGGTAGTGATATGCTCAACCACCGCCATGTGAACCTTCACATTCGGGTAGTTTGCATAAGGCTCGATAGTAGCATCAACATTCACATTGTTGCCAACGATCTCATGCTGTGAATTGATGTTCACATAAGTCATGGTTCCATAGGTAGCATTGAACCCGCCATTAACGCCGGCACTCGAAGTTGCAACTTTTTTACCGTCAATATACATATCGGGCACTGCATTCACACCGTAGAATGTTCTGCGGACGCCGCCTTCAGCAGTATAATAGGGGTCACCCGAACCCGGCCAGTTCATCTGATACTTCACCAGCGTGATGTCGTCTTCGTGCTGTGCAATGAAAGGATTGAGGGTTGAGTTGTTGAATGAAGCACAGGGACCACAGGTTGAGCTGGTAAACTCTTCGAAGAATGGTCTGTAATAAATCAGTTGAGTCGGGATGGAGATGGATTTCACCATGGTATCATTGGCTGGATTGTCATCGGCTGAAACGCCGTTCAGGTTTGAAATCCAAACCTTCAGGTCGTACAATCCTTCGGGCAGATCGAGTGAATCTGCACATTCAAATGAAGCGAAGCCACCGGTTGCAACGTTGAGTCCGGTAATTGCTGTAGTGAAAACATCACCGTCGTTGGCCTGGTAACTCACATCGGCTGAAGTGAGGGGAGCCTGACCAAGGTTAGAGAATTTGCCCTTTACAGCCTGTTTGCCAACAAAAAGAGCGGGAATGTCAATGGATGACATGGCGCCATCAAGTGGCAGCGGATTGAGTACTTCGATGTCATCAATGTACCAGTTCTTAAAGTTCTGGCTGCTTCCGTTTACAGTTAAACTAAACTGGAAACTGGCTGATCCCACATTGGCATTGCTGACCACAATGGTAACTGTTTCAGCAGCAATGTCAACCGTGTTTGCTTTTGTCCATACATTGTTCCAGGCACCATTGCTGGAACGGGTGTCGCAGCCGATGGTGAAAGGTCCGCCACCATCTGCATGATCATACATGTGTTTGAAGCGGATAATCACCGTGGTAAGCCCGGTGGTATTCACCTGTGAAGAGATGATCCTCATCGAGCTATTGAATGAAGGGGTGTTGGAAACCTTCATTTCAGGGGATGTACCACCCGCAGTACTGGAAGCTGAATTGGACCAGTTCGCCATATTTCCCATGATCATCCATCCGCTTGGAGGCATGGTTCCTGAACTGAAATCCTGCTGAAGAAGAACCTGGGCCGAAATCCCGAAACTGAGAAGCAGGCCTGAAAGTAAAAGTAATGATTTTTTCATACTTTGCTGTTTTATAGTTTGTTAGCTAAGCAATACTGCCTCGCTTTCAACATCTAAAAATAGACATATTTATAAATGAATTTAAGTTTTCCTGAATTTTTCAATCATTTTTTTACTCAGTCACCTAAACTCTTAAACCGTCTATTTCAGGGTTTGAACCCGAAAGCAGTTATGCACAACTGATTTTCAATCACAAAAATACATCAATAATCACACTTTTCGTCATTGTCTGATTAGTTTTTAAAAAATTTTTAGAATTATCGCTGGCGGTTTTACCCGACAAGTATTTAGAAATAATCTAAATTAGCACCGCAAAACTGCCATAACCTCACCGACAAACATTCGTGCATGGAACATCACGCACACAGGCACTCAGCAGGGCATCCGCATCACCACCCCCATCAGGGGCAGAGCTCCGGAATCGCAGCAGCTTTCTTTCTGAATGCTGCCTTTACCATCATCGAGATTGCCGGTGGCCTCTTCACCAACTCCATCGCCATTATTTCCGATGCCCTGCATGACCTCGGCGACACTTTCGCATTAGGTCTCGCATGGTATGCCGAGAAGCTGGCAAAAAGAAGCCCTGACAGCAGATTCACTTATGGTTATAAACGGTTTCCGGTATTGGCTGCCATGGCCAATGCCGTTTTCCTCGTGGCAGCTTCGGTATTTGTACTTACACAGGCCATCCCATTGATCACTGATCCTGCAGAAGTGAACGAGAACGGCATGCTCTGGCTGGCCATCCTCGGCATCATTTTCAATGGCGCTGCGGTACTCAGGCTAAAAAACGGATCTTCCATCAACCAGCGGGTGGTAAGGCTTCATCTGCTGGAAGATACGCTGGGCTGGATAGCGGTACTGATCGGTGCTGTTGTGATGAAATATACGAATGCCCCCTGGATCGATCCTTTGCTGGGAATTCTGATTGCTGTGTTTATTCTGTTCAATGCCATCAGAAATCTGAAGGACTCGTTGAAGATAATCCTTCAGACTTTCCCGGAAGAATCACTCCGTAAAAAGGTTGATGACGGCCTGATGAAGATCAATGGACTTGACAGCTACCACGATGTCCGAACCTGGAGCATCGATGGCACCGCTCATGTTTACACCCTGCATGTTGTAACAACGCCCGGAGTGCAAGCCGCTGATTACCCGCGGATAAAGCACGAAGTCAGGGATACACTCGCAGAACTTGGATTTGAATACATCACCATAGAAATTGACAGCTTTGACGAGCATTGTGCATTGAAAAGTCATTCCTGAACCTTAAGCTCATTCAACATGGAAACACTGCGTTTCAGAACCAACCTAAAATGCAATGGCTGCGTAGCCACCGTAAAACCCGGGCTGGATTCAATCATAGGACTCACCAAATGGGAGGTAGACCTTGAGAGTCCGCAGAAAATACTGACAGTGGAGGCCACAACGGCTGAACCCGGGGAAGAAATCCTGAATATTTTCCGCAAAAACGGTTTTGAGGCAGAAAGGATTTAAAAAAATGGCTCCGGATGTGTCCGGAGCCCAATGCAATGCTTTGTCGAAAGAAGGAAATCAGCCAAGCCGCTCAGCGACCTTTTCCCAGTTGACAATTTCCCAGAATGCTTTGACATAGTCGGGGCGTCTGTTCTGGAAATCAAGATAGTAAGCATGCTCCCAAACATCGCAGGTGAAGATCGGCTGCAGACCGTCGCGCATGGGATTTCCGGCGTTTGAGGTTGTGGTAATGGCGAGTTTGCCTTCGGCATTCACCACCAGCCATGCCCACCCTGAGCCAAACTGTTTTACTGCTGCATCAGCAAACTGCTCTTTGAATTTCTCAAAAGAACCAAAAGCGTCGTTGATCATGGCCAGCAGTTTACCAGCAGGTGCGCTGCCTTTTCCACCCAGGCTTTCCCAATAAAATGTGTGGTTCCAGACCTGAGCCCCATTGTTGAAGATTCCGCCTTCGGCTTCCAGAATAATCTGCTCAAGGCTGCTGTTTTCGAAACGGGTTCCGGGTATCAGGTTGTTGAGGTTGTTCACGTAAGCCTGATGGTGTTTTCCGTGATGAAAGCTGATGGTTGAAGCACTGATGACCGGCTCCAGGGCTTCCGGTGCATAAGGAAGCGGGGGTAATTCAAATTTCATGGCAAATGGGTTTACGGTTAATGATGGGTTTATTCAGCTTGTTTGTGATTTTGCTGTGTATAAATTGACATAACCTGTTGGATATCAGTATTTTCGGAATTGATTCCATGTTTCGTTCCGATATCTGCCGGAACCGCTCAACATGACTCATTGTCAGCAATATCGCGATTCAAACGCACAACAGGTTATTTGTTATCTTACTTTCAGATCATCAGAAAATCGACTTCACTACCCGGCATCACTTCACGGGGAGCGCTGCCCTTTCTGAAAACCCGCATTGGATGACGACCCACCAGTTTGAGCTGACCACCTTCGTAAATCAGGGAAGTTGCTTCGCGCAATCCGGCAACGAAGATCTTCGGATTGATGGTAATGAACTCTTCGATGCGCTGTTCGCGGGTTTCTCCGCCATGCCCTTCGGGATGGGCATCCAGATAATGAGGATTGATCTGAAAAGGAACCAGGTTCATACAATCAAAACTGGCCGGTTCAACAATCGGCATATCGTTGGTGGTGCGCAGGGTCGGACAGGCAACATTGGACCCGGCACTCCATCCGATGTATGGAATTCCAGCCAGCGCCCGTCCCCGGATAGCCTGCATCAGTCCGGTGCGGTGCAACTCATGAACCAGGTGAAAAGTATTGCCACCACCCACTGCAATGGCTTCGGCATTGGCGACTGCATACACCGGGTCAGCTTCGTGATGCACAGAATAAAGATCATAACCCATCAGCCTGAATACTGCTTTTACCTTCTCCTCATAAGCATCGTATGATACGGTAACACCTGCATACGGAATAAAAAGAACCCGTTTCACCCCGGTTCCGTCCAGAAAGTTTTTGATATCATTCCGTGGCCAGCCAAGATACTCTTCGCCCGGGTTGGTTGAATTGCTGATGAGTAAAAGCTTCATTTTAAAAGTTTTATAGTGTTGTTAAAATGGGATAACTGTTATGCAAACATAAGAAAACATTTGAATAACAGCCACCCTCATTCAGCAATCATCTGTTTTCAACATGGTAGGTATAAACTTCTGCGAACTTTCGGTACCATTTATTGCCAGAGGTATAAACTTTAAGCATGGTTTTCAGGTTGAGCAGGTCTGTATCGGCGAGATCACGCGATGCCAGTTCGCGGGCAAGGCTCTCCTGAAATCCGGCAGTTTCTGCAGCGGTGGCTCCGGAGATTCTCATATTATCGAGCAATGCCAGGGCTTTGTCCAGGTCTCCTCGTGTAGTATAATAGCCGGTTGCGTGTTTGATAAACGGTAGGTAATCCGAACCCATGGCCAGATCGAACAGGCCGGTGTTGAGCAGTCCGAGGGTATCCAGACGATAATAAGTAAACAGGGCACCCGCCTGCTGAAGTGCTTCGATTCCCCTGATGAAATCACCGGCTTCAATCATCGTCCCAGCCGACTTTACGGTTTCATGCCACCGAAGCGGATGTTTATACTTCTCCGTCAGGAGGTTAAGCTCAGCGGTATTCAGGCCACAGCCTGATCTGGCGTAAATCAGTTCACGGGCTTTCAGCACAATAGCCCCAGCCTCCTCGAAACGGTTGTGTACAAAATGGTCTTCTGCTGAATGCAGCAGGGAAGTCAGTTCGCCTTTTTCCTGGTTGCAGAGGGCCTCATCGGCAATGGCCATCACCGAAGCATACTGTCTTTTTATCTCCTGATTGCCTGCCAATCCCAGAATCTTTGCCAGTTCCATGGCTTCAGCCGATTTGCTGAGTGCCGGTTCAGCTTCCCCGGACCATAGTTTTGACTTCGCCTCCGTGAGCAGGTTGTTGATGGTTCTGAAACCCGCATTGCTCACCAGACTGTCAAACTGATTGCTGAAAATCGAAGGGTATCGCCGCTGCAGGAGCTCAGCTTCAAGCAGTTTATCAGTCGCGGCAGCATATTGCCCGGCCCTGCTCAACTCATCTGAACTTTTCAGCAGACCCTGATAACTCACCAGGGCAATCCGGGCATACAGACTGTCAGCAGACACCGGATCAGGCTGAAAAGCCGGATAACCGGAAGCAAACAATCCGGCTTCATCCAGCTTCTGCTTTGCCTGGGCAGCGTAACCTGCTTTCAGCAGGGCAACCGCTTTGCTATAGTGTTGCTGATAAATCCCTTTTACAGCTTTTTGCCTGCCTTCCTCTGCCCTCACAGCAAGTTCGCTCAGGTGGTAAAGCTCAGAAGCGGCTACAGCCTTTTCAAATTCAGGAAGTGCAGCCTGAAAATTCCCGTTTAACAGAAATTCATTGCCGGCTTTAATGTTTTTTCCTGATAAAACGGTGTACAACCCGGCAAATCCGGCTGAATCTCCGGCATTCAGACCATACTTTTCAGCATAAAGCTGTGCTTCTGAAAGGTATTTGTCGGCCAGCACAGAAAGGTTGTTGTCGAGAGCTTTCTGCACAATGCGGATGTAAGAAGAAATCAGTCCCTTCCTGGCCTGGGTCATCATGCTTTTCAACCTTTCTTCAACCGGAATCATCGGGTTGGCCGCGGCAAACCTGACAGCAGCCACTGAAAGATCTGCTGCTTCGGCAAACCTTCCTTCGTCAGACAATTTCTCAATTTCATTGGCATAGCTGTCCAGTATCCGGTGCGAAAGCAACCTGAAATCTGCCTGCCGGAGACGATGCTCTCTGGTAAAACGGTCAATTTCACTGCCAGCCCCGGCAATAGCTGCAGCCGTTATGGAATTGGAAAACAACCGGTAATAAAACGGGCTGCTGTAATAATCCACCCTCTGTGACAGTTGCAACGCTTGCTGAACACCCCTGCCATAAGCCTCTGAAAGGTTTAGGTAAGTATCTCCCGACAAGGGTACCGCAATGCCTTCCTGATGGTAAAAACCGGTCAGTTCGCGGAACCGGAATCTGACCACCGGGTATTTGGTCAACAGCTTTGCAGGATCGTCACCAGGCACAATCAACGTGGATTGGTTTCTTGCCTGCCTGAGCAGAAAAACCCCTCTGCTGAGCAATGAATAGGTAAGAAAAGCCTCTTCTGCGGATGTCTGACGGATGCGTTTCTTCCTGATCAGGGTTTCCAGGGTATCGGCCAGTGAAGCTGCAGCATTGTAGTCACGGATGGCAAACAACTCTTTCTCTACCGTTTTATATCCCTGTTCATCAAAATCAAAATCCGTGAATTCAACACCCAGACGGCTCCCGGCAGTCCACAGGCTGTCGGGGAAAGCAGCCAATTCTGCCCCTGCAATCAGCAGACGCAGGTCCACCTTTTCATGCAGAGATGAAAAAACCTCACCCCTGACCGGATGAACCACAGAGATTCTGAGGTTGCACCATCCCGGTATGAGCAGATCACGGATATTGAAGTCCTGAACATCTACATCGCCGGTGGCTGTTTCCGGAGTGAACGCTACTGAAACACCGAGCAGGTTGTCATGACGGTAATTGACGCTTGCCCCGTAATTGTATAAAAACCTGAAGCTGGTGTTTTCCGGAGTCTTCAGATGCGCCAGAGCCAGCTGTTTGATTACCTGGTTGGTATATTTCGAAGCCTTGCGTGAACCATTGATCCGGAACTCCCGGGAAGCATCCTGCTGAATTGAATAAATGGATTGAGCACTCAGAAACGACTGTAAAAAACAAATGGAGAGTATCAGCAACAGCAACCGGCGCATAGTGAATCAGGGAATTTTCTGGTCGGGGCAAAGTTAACAAATAGCGTTCAGCACTTTGCTTTAAAATCTTCGCTCAGTACCGTAAAAAGCAGCTCAGTTCAATCCCGTTACCCTGAATTCGGTTCTTCTGTTCATTGCACGGCCTTCCGGTGTGGAATTGTCAGCGACCGGCCTTTCAGCTCCTGCGCCGGAAAAACGAAGCCGGTTACCGTCAATTCCGCGGTTAACCAGGTAATCATAGACTGACCTGGCCCTGCTCTCCGACAATTGCCGGTTCCAGGCTGGAGTGCCACTGTTGTCGGTGTGGCCGGTTATTTCAATTTTCAGTCCCTGATTCCTTTTCAGCAGATCAAACAAAACGTTCAGCTCTGTTTCTGACTCTGGCAACAAACGAGCACTGTCAGTTTCAAAGAATATATTGCGTAAAACAATGGCTTCGCCCTCCCTGATGGGTTTGAGCAGCACATTCCTGAGATAAGGGGCCTGAATTCCAGCTTCACTTTTCAACTCAAAGTGTACCGAGTAAAAGAGGTAACCTTTCTTTTCAACCGTGAGTGCATAGTTTCTTCCGGAAGGGATACAGACCAGAAAATCACCCGTCACAGGGTCTGACTGTGACTGAACCACCTCTCTGCCGTCTCTGAGATCGGTGAGTGTAAAGGATGCCCCCAGCAGGCGCCCGGTGATACTGTCGCTCACAATTCCCTTCATATAGGTAACCGGCAGGGGTCGGGCACCTTCCGGCAATTCAGCCCGGTAAATATCCTGAAGTCCGTATCCGCCTTTTGCGGCTGAAGAGAAATAAGCATACTTTCCTTCATTGTCAACCAGAAAGGTAACTTCATCTTCTTCGGTATTCAGCGGATAACCAAGGTTCACCGGTTGCGACCACTGCCCTGCATCTCCGGCCCTGCTGAAAAAGATATCGCCCTCTCCCATTCCCGGATGTCCTTTGGATGAAAAATACAAGGTTTGTCCATCGGGGTGGATGAAGGGAGCCCGCTCTGATTCCGGGGTGTTGATGACCGGACCGGCGTTCTGCGGGACTGTCCATGTTTCATCGGCTTTCATCCGGCTTATCCAGAGATCACTGCTTCCGGAGCCTCCGGGACGGTTGCTCACAAATATCAGGGTTTTCCCATCCGGTGAAAAAGCCGGCTGTGATTCCCAGTACTGGCTGTTGACCACAGGTCCGAGGTTCCGCGGGATTCCCCAGCCGCTTCCTTCCTTTTTCGAAAAATACAAGTCGCAGCTGCCATACCCGTCAGGTCGGTTGCAGGCAGAAAAAAACAGCAATTGCCCGTCGGGCGAAATACAAAGGGCCCCTTCATCCCCCTCCGTATTCACCGGAGGCCCCAGTGGACCGGCAGTAAACCAGGAATCATCACTCTGCCTTTTTGCCACAAAGAAATCTTCATCCAGCGCCCTGCCTGTGGTCATCCTTCTGGTAAAATAGAGCGCAGAACCATCCGGGGTGATGGAATTCACGAACTCATAACCCTCCGTATTGATCGCCGGTCCGGCATTCACCGGATTGAAGGGCACGGGATTCTCCATAGCCGCCAGCCTGAACCTGGCAATGCCAAGATTCTTCATTGATCTGTTCTTTTCTGCATTCCGGGCTTCTGGATACCGAAGGTACCACTCATAGTTTTCAATACAATCCCGGTATTGCCTGTTCCCAAACTGCAGATTTGCCAGGATATAAACCGCCGGTGGAAAGAAATTGTGGTCAATGGCAATCGCCTTCTGATAACTGCTGATGGCTTCCCTGGTGTTGCCAAGAATGGCATGAATATCACCGGAAAGCAACCAGGCTTCAATGTAGGTGTTATTGATTTTAAGCGCTTTCCCAACTTCCGACAAAGCTTCTTCATAAGCAGAAGCGTTGTAATAAGCCAGTGCCTTCTTGTGGTATTTAACCTCCTTACCCTCCCTCTGATCCTGTGCAAGTGTAAAAACCGGTATTACCACAGATATCATTAAAAGGAAAGTAATTCTCGTTGCTTTCAGGAATATCTCCATAGGAACTATGCACTGTGTGGTTGTGTTAACGCAAAATGTGAGTTGTTCGCATAAAAGGCAGCATTTTTCCTGACCCGGATTTCCGTTCGGGCACCTGCCTATCTGCCGACCATAAGTTTCGCGGTATGCGTGCTTTCTGCTGACGAAATCCTTAGAAAATAAAGTCCATCGTTCAGAGGAGGCAGCTGAAGACCTGCAGTACACTCCGAAAACACGACCGGTTGCCCGGACAGGACCTGCTGACCAAAACAGCTGAACAGGTCAGCGGTAAATAAACCGTCAGAGCACTCAGTATTCATCTGCAGACGAAAAGTACCCTGACCCGGATTCGGATACAGTCTGATATCCTGATTGGCTGGTATACTGCCTCCTGCATCAGTGGGCAGAAGATCTGTCCAGGGAGCGGTAGACAAGCGGAACAGGCGGGCTGCATTGATCATGGTTTTCTCACAGGATATATAAACATTCTTGCCATAAGTATACGATGCGCCTTCGGTCTGGGTTCCCAGCATCCCTGAAAAATTTATCCGCCGTTTGTTGCCGCCGAAGAAATTACTTCCCTGAAAGTCGTACAACAACCAGATAAACGGATTGTAGTTTTTATATCCGCAAAGGACAATCTCTGACCCATCGGCGATCATATCAGCGCCGGTGATCAGGCCATCGGTATTGAATGTGGCAACCGGATTTAGGGTATACACACCGGGTTGCACAGGCATTCCGTAAAGTCTGGTCTGCTGGTTTACCCAGTTCTTGGTAAAAATGAAAAGACTGTCATTAAATGAAATCAAGGCTTCACAGTCATAGTCGTTGCTGCGGTTCTCCCTGCTGAAACTGGTCTGGTCGCCATAGCTGAATTCAATCAGCGAAACAGGCACACTGCCATCCCCGATTTGAGGATAATCCGCCTTGGCGGTTTTGTATATTCTCAGGTCGGTGCGGTTGCCTTCGTTGTTCCCGAAATCACCGATGTAAATGTGCATGTCGTCCTGGGCGATATCTTCCCAATCAATATTTACTGCCCCGGTGATGGAAATAGTCTGCAGTATCTGCCCGGTGATGGTATCCAGTTTGTAAAGCACCGCCTCATTGCCGCTGTCGTTGTGCGTCCAGAGGCCACCGTTCCAGTATATCAGCCCGGATGTTTCGTTGACACTCTCAGGCAGTGGATTTACAACAGTTTCAGGATGTATGCTGGTATTCGGATAGAGACAGGATCCGTCGTTGATCACGGCTTCCGGGTTGTAATTGGTTGCCTGCGGATCGGTACAACCGGGGACCTGTGAAAACGCCTGCCCGGAGAAAAAAAACAACAGGAGTATAAATATGAAAGGTTTGTGGCCCATGGAATTAAATTGGTAAAGTAAACTTTATCAGCAACCGGCAGTTAAACATCCATAAGCCCGGGTTGTTGACCTGTTACGGATAAATTTCGTGGTTAAACGACTTAAAAGTATTGAGCAGCAGGCTAACAATGGTCATAACCCCTACTCCACCGGGCACCGGGGTAATATAACTGCATTTCGGAGCAACGTTATCAAAATCAACATCACCGGTGATGTGATACCCTTTTTCGCTGTCGTCAGCAATGCGGTGAATCCCCACATCAATCACCACGGCACCTTCTTTCACCATATCGGCTTTGACGAAACCAGGCTGACCGATGGCAGCAATGAGTATATCGGCCTGCCGGGTAACAGACCCAAGATCCCGGGTTTTGCTGTGGCACAGGGTAACCGTAGAATTCCCCGGATTACCTTTTCTCGACATCAGCAGGCTCATCGGAGTCCCTACTATGTTGCTGCGGCCGAGTACCACACAATGCCTGCCCTCGGTTTCTATGCCATACCGTTCAAGTAAAAGCATGATGCCTGCCGGGGTAGCCGGGAGATACGACGGCAATCCCAGTGCCAACCGCCCCATGTTTACCGGATGGAAACCATCCACATCCTTGGCAGGATTGATTCTTTCCAGAACTTTACCGGCATTGATGTGCTTCGGGAGTGGTAGCTGAACAATGAAGCCATTAACTTCCGGATCGTTGTTGAGGAAATCAACCACATCAAGCAGTTTTTTCTCCGTGATGTCAGCATCATAGCGGTAGATGCTCGAAGTAAAACCAATGGCTTTACAGGCCTTTTCCTTGCTTGCCACATAGGTCTGGCTGGCCGGATCATCGCCAACGAGAATGGCAGCCAGGTGGGGAGGATCCCCTCCGGCATCAATAATGGCTGCAACTTTGGCTGCAAGTTCTGCTTTTATGGCATCGGCAATCTGTTTACCGTCAATCAGCTTCATTTTCTGCAATTTATAGTTAACGTCTCTTACCAGATGACATTTTCGACATGTTGCGCATGGCATGGAGGGCGTTCTTTCCACCTCCGCCCGACACCATTTTCATCATCTTGCGGGTGTCTTCAAACTGTTTGATGAGGCGGTTAACTTCCGCAATATCTTTGCCGCTGCCCAGTGCGATGCGCTTGCGCCGGCTGCCGTTGAGCAGCGACGGGGTTTCACGTTCGGCCGGAGTCATCGAAGAGATGATGGCTTCTATCCCTTTAAAGGCGTTTTCATCGATGTCGACATCCTTCAGGGCTTTCCCCATGCCAGGAATCATCCCGAGCAGGTCTTTCACATTGCCCATTTTCTTGATCTGTTTGATCTGGGCAACAAAATCGTTGAAGTTGAACTGATCCTTGATCAGCTTCTGCTGAAGTTTTTTTGCTTCCTCTTCGTCAAACTGCTCCTGAGCCCGTTCTACCAGTGAAACAATGTCACCCATCCCGAGTATACGGTCGGCCATCCTCGAAGGATAAAACACATCAATGGCATCCATTTTCTCACCCAGACCGACAAACTTCACCGGCTTGTCGACCACGGAACGTATCGTCAGTGCGGCACCCCCACGGGTATCACCATCAAGCTTGGTCAATACTACCCCATCATAATCAAGCCGGTCGTTGAAGGCTTTGGCAGTGTTCACAGCATCCTGTCCGGTCATGGAATCCACTACGAACAGAATTTCCTGCGGACTCACAGCCTGTTTCACGGCAGCAATCTCATTCATCATCTGTTCATCGATGGCCAGACGGCCGGCGGTATCGATGATTACAGGGCTGTAGCCGTATTCCTTCGCATGGGCAATGGCTTTGCGGGCGATTTCAACCGGGTTTTTATTCTCGTCAATGGTAAATACCTGAACATTAATCTGCTGACCAAGAACCTTCAGCTGTTCAATGGCTGCAGGGCGATAAACGTCACCGGCCACCAGCAGGGGTTTACTCCCCTTTTTGGTGTGCAGATAATTGGCCAGTTTGGCCGAAAAAGTGGTTTTCCCGGATCCCTGCAGACCGGCAATCAGAATGATTGCCGGAGAACCTTTGAGGTTGAGTTCCGACTGCGTTCCGCCCATGAGGTCAGCAAGCTCGTCATGTACGATTTTAACCATCAGCTGTCCGGGAGATACAGCAGTAAGCACCTGCTGACCCAGCGCCTTCTCTTTTACCTGATCGGTAAACTGCTTGGCTACCTTGTAGCTTACGTCAGCATCCAGCAGTGCTTTACGGACATCCTTCAGGGTTTCAGCAACATTGATCTCGGTAATATGACCCTGGCCTTTCAGTGTCTTGAAGGCTCTTTCGAGTTTATCACTTAAATTTTCAAACATAATTAAACAGTATAACTTCAGATTTCAGGCTTGCAAAATTAAAAAAATAAGGCTTGGAAGCCGAAAAAAAGCACCAATCAGCTCACTTCCGGTACTCACCCGGAAACGGAAATATTAAAACAGCCTGCTGATTCTGTGAGGGATAAACAATGGCAAAGGCCACTGAATTTTCAGCTGTTTGTAAATAATTATAACGATTGATTGCATAAAAGGTAAAACATTCCATGCATTTTCTATATTTGCAGGTACTAGAAATCCAATGTCAAACCAATAAAATAACCATGATGAAAAAGTTATTTACCCTTCTGGCCCTCGTGGCCATTTCATTCAGCAGCATGGCCCAGTGGCTTCCGCAGGCTTCAGGATTTGCTACTGCTTCGCGCGGCATCAAATTCATGCATGCTGTTTCAGATCAGGTTGTCTGGGCAACTGCCTATGATGGCAGTGGTGCTGCAGCCGTAATTCAGGAGTTCACCCGCACCACCAACGGAGGTGAGATCTGGACTCCGGGCGTTATCAACAATTGCGCTGGTCTTGAGCCCGGTATGATTTATGCCACCGATGCTCTTACCGCTTATGTACCGATGTACAGACAATCCGGTTCACTTCCCCAGGGCATCTACAAAACCATCGATGGTGGTTTAACCTGGAACAGGCAGACCTCTGCTGCTTACAGCAATTCAGCTTCATTCCCCAACTGCGTCCACTTTTTCGACGCCAACAACGGCTGGTGTCAGGGTGACCCGATCAACGGTGATTTTGAAATGTACACCACCACCGATGGTGGAACAACCTGGACACTGGTTCCGGCTGCCAACATTCCTGCCCCGGTTTCCGGTGAATGGGGTGTAGTTGGTTACTATTCAGCTGTTGGCGACAACATCTGGTTCGGAACCAACAAAAGCCGTGTTTACAGATCAGCCGACAAAGGACTTACCTGGGAAGTTTCCACAACCTCACTTCCTGTTACCTATGCTGATGTTGAATTCGCCAGTGCTACCCATGGAATTGCCATGGACAAAGGAGCCAGCTCCGTTGGTGCCATGTCAGAAACCTTTGACGGTGGTGTTACCTGGTCAACCATCGCGGTAACCGGCACCGTGCTCACCAACGACTACGCTTATGTCCCCGGCACCCCGAATACATGGGTATGTACCGGTGCTGCTGAAGGTGCTACCGGCATTGCGTACAGCTACGACGGTGGTCATACCTGGGCATTCTTCCCCGATACCGAAGGAACACAGTTCCTTGCAACCGACTGGATCAACAGTACCACCGGATGGTGCGGCGCTTTCAACGAAAGCAACACTGTTGGGGGTATGTACAAATTCAACGGTTCACTCGAAGAGCCCCTTCCTCCGACCAACCTCCAGGGTACAGTAACCGGAGGCAACGACGTTCACCTTACCTGGGATGCTCCGGGTGGTGGTGGCTCCGGCACTACAGAGGAGCTTATTTATGACAATGGGGTTACAACCGATGCTTACAGCTACGAAGGATTTACCATGTCAACCCACATGTCACCCCAGGCCCCCTGCCAGATTCTGACACTGAAGTATTTCACCACTATTAATGATGGTGACAATACCTTCAATGCTGAAGTTTACGGATGGGACGATGTAGCCGGCACCCCTTCAACTACCCAGTTGTTTACTACCAGTGCAACAGCTATTGATGAGGATTGGCTTGAGATTGATGTAACCGGTGAAAACCTGATGGTTTCCGGTGATTTTGTAGTCGGCTTCGGCTCAATCAATGCAACTACTTTCGTTGGCTATGATGCTAACCTCAACAACGGCCGTTCATGGGATTTTGATCCATCCTCAAGCACCTGGACAGAATGGACTGAGGCTTATGTGATCCGTGCTGTTGTTCAATATACCGATGGTACCATCCGCGAGATTTCTGCTGCTCCTTCATTCGACACTCCGAATGTAGCTGCCAATTTCACAGAATCAGCCAGAACCCGGAACAATACTGTTAACCAGACCGTCAGCCCGAGGCCGGCACAGACCCGTGGCGAACGTGAACTCCTCGGTTACAACGTATGGCGCAATGGCGCGATGATCGCCAACCAGATCACTGACACCTTCTACGATGATCTTGACCTCGCCAACGGCGGATACCAGTACCTCGTTACCGCCGTTTACGATAACGGTGAATCTGTACCTGCAGGTCCGGTTGAGATTGAAATCTCCGGTGGTGGTAACCTTACCAGCATCATCCTCGATTTCGAAGCCCAGGAAGACTTTGCCCTTACCTTCGATCCATGGGAAGCTGTTGACCTCGATGGCAGCGAAACCTACAGCATTACCGACGTTACTTTCCCCAACCAGGGAATGCCGATGGCCTTCATCGCCTTCAACCCGCTTACTACTGAGCCTCCGGTAACCGGTATGACCACCCATGGTGGCGAGCGTCTTGGCGCCTGCTTTGCATCCGTAACTCCTCCGAACAACGACTGGTTGATTTCACCGCAGGTTACCCTCGGCGAAAACCCGATGCTCACCATGTGGGTGAAATCCTACACCGCACAGTATGGTCTTGAGAAATACAACATCCTGGTTTCAACCACCGACAACAACCCTTCAAGCTTTACCCAGATCGCCGGTACAATTGAAGCACCTGCCACCGCCTGGACTTATGTTGAGTATGACCTCAGCGATTACACAGGACAGGCAGTTTATGTTGCTATCCAGTGCGTTTCAAACGATGCATTTATCTTCCTCGTTGACGATATCGCCATCAGTTTCGTAACCTCAACCGGTGATCAGCCTGCAGCTCAAAGCCTGAAGGTATATCCGAATCCTGCCAGCGATGTACTGAACATCAACGCCGGAACCGAAATCAGCAAGGCCAGCCTCTACAACATTGCAGGCCAGATGGTTTACCAGTCAAACGGCAATTCCAACGAAATGCGCATCAACACTGCCGGACTTCCTGAAGGTCTGTATATGCTCAGCATTACAACCAAAGAAGGTACCAGCCTGCGCAAGATCAGCATCAGGTAACACAGATACTTCTGTAAAAAAAAAGCTGCCTTCCCGGGCAGCTTTTTTTTTTACTCCTCCGACTCCCCCAGCATCTCTTCAAAATCCTTCAGGTTACCGAACATCACAAGTATGTCGCCCTTCTGCAAAATCTCCTCCGGCTGCAAAAAGCCGAGCGTTCTTTTTTCCATTACAGACTGACCAAATAGAATCTTTGATCTTGTGCTCCGGATGATGGTAATCAGTGACAGGTTATAACGTTTAACAAAATCCACCTCTTTGAGACTAAGGCCTTCATAGCGCTCCGGCAACTTTGTTTCAACAATTTTAAACTCACCGGCAATGTCAAAAGAGTTGTTTACCCCTGAAAACAGCACACTGTCGGCAAACCTGGAAGCCGCTTCATATTCGGGTTGAAGGATCAGATCAACCCCAAGAGCCTCAAGCACTTTGTAATGCATCGGACTGATGGCACGACTCACCAGTTTTTTCACACCCGACTGTTTCAACAGGGCCGTAGACATCACCGAAGCCCCGAAATCCTCTCCAATGGTTACGATGGCAAAATCACACTCTTTCAGTGGCAATACCGAGAGTGCCTGCTCATTCGTAACATCCATACAAATGGTGCTTGTAATCGCATCTTTAAACAGTTCCGTTTTCTCACGGTCACCATCAGCACCGATAACTTCATGTCCCATTGAAGTAAGCCTTGTAGCCAGGGCTGTGCCAAAATTTCCCAGTCCGATAACGATAAACTTCATTGTTCTCTTTTTTAATTGATTAAAATGCTTTCTGTCGGGTAATGATAATGCAGGGTCCTTATTTTTCTGAAAATACTGACCACCAGGGTAAGGGTACCTACCCTTCCGATAAACATGGTAACGATCAGAATCCATTTTCCGGCATCCGACAAACCCGGAGTAACGCCCAGGGTAAGGCCAACCGTTCCGAAGGCTGAGATTACTTCAAAGATTATCCGTTGCAACCCGAAAGAACCATCGGTGACCATCAGCATAAGAACTGCAATTCCGATCACCATAAACGATAGAATCACTACGGAAAATGCCCGCCGTACCGAATCGTTGCTGATTTCACGCCCGAATACCTCAATCCGGTCTTTCCCTTTGGCAAGACTCAGAACATTCATCACCGAAAGGGCAAAGGTGGTAGTCTTGATACCGCCTCCTGTGGAAGCCGGTGAAGCCCCTATCCACATCAGCAAACAATAAAACAACACGGTAGCCGGGGTAAACAAAGACATATCCACCGTATTGAAACCGGCGGTGCGGGCCGTAACCGAACCGAAAAATGCTCCGGCTACCTTTCCCCTGAGCGACAAACCCGTCAGGGAATGATTGTATTCAGCAATAAAAAAGAAGGTAAACCCTGTCACCAGTAATAATCCGGTGGTTATCAGTACAAGGCGGGTATTGATGTTGATGATGTTTGGCACGTGGTAATAATTCCTCAGCCCCTGAAACCTCCGGATAAGGTTAAACAGATAGTGCCTGAGCAAACGGTAGTAATTGAAAACAATGGGAAACCCGAGTCCACCGGCAATAATCAGAAAAGCTATCAGATAGTGTAAGGTGTAATTATACCGGAACCCCGGCTCATAAAGACCTCCGGGTAAGGTTGAAAAGCCGGCATTGCAGAAAGCTGAAACTGCATGGAATACGGAGAAGGAGAGCAACTCCTGACGTCCTGAAAACAGTGCCTTGTCGGTATTGAGATAAATCAGTATGGCTCCTGCGGCTTCAATCGCAAAAGTCACCAGCACAATTTTCAACAGGGTGTTGAAAATTTCCCCCAGTTTCTCTTCATTCAAAATCTCCTTGAGCAGAAACTCGTTGCCAAAAGAGGCACCACCCTTAAAAAAATAGCCAAAAAAACTGGTAAAGGTCATTATCCCCAGACCACCGATCTGAATCAGAATAAGGATAAACGCCTGCCCCAGGGGGGTGAATTTTGTGGCTGTATCTACCACCACCAGCCCGGTTACACAAACCGCACTGGTTGATGTAAAAAAAGCATCGGTAAATCCCAACCCTCCGTAAGTCGAAGTTGGCAGCATCAGCAAACCTGCCCCGAAAACTATGATAAACAGAAAACTGAGCACGAACAGCAGAGCCGGATTTATGCTACGGTTGCTCAGCGATAAGGTAGAGGTTGAGATCTCAATGATCAGCACAGCAATTAACACCGCATACACCGCTAAGTTATGGCTGAGCAGATTGAAGAGAATGGTGCCGGGGCTGGTGAATCCGGGGAATCCTGTACGGATGTCGAGCAGAAAAATGATCAGCGGAATCAGAACAAGCTCGGCCAGCCGGAGTTTCATGGTCCTGGCCTTCCATTTTTTCAGGCCCAGACCCGCCAGGTTGCTGATAAGTACAAAAAGAAGAATAATATTATAAGCCTGATGAATATGGTCAATCTGCCTGGCTGTGTGTTCAAACCCTACCTGATAAATCAGCAGCAGAAAACCTGCCAGGGCTGCTACAATGCCCGTTGCATCCAGGATGGTCAGTATCCTCCTTCTGACCCTTTTGAAAGCATCCAGAAAATTAACCAGGGTTAGTTTAAGCGACATGGGGCAGAGAATGGAACATTTTTTCACAAATTTAAACAAAGTTTCCCGGATCAGGCCTGCCCTGTAACCCTTAGTGGCAGGAATTTTGTGTATCCCTGAACCTGAAATGATGAAAAACAGCAACCCATGGATATAAAATCATTTTACATTGAACTCGGCAGGCTTGCTTACGCCATCGCCCGTGCCGATGGCATCATTCAAAGCGAGGAAGTGGACAGAATCTGCGACCTGATCGGCCAGGAAATCGAAAATTCGGGCGACGACAGCTTTGACAAGCGCGATGTTATCCTGGGGGCTGCCTCAGAATTCAACAGGCTGCGAACCGAAAACGCCAGTGCCCGCCAAGCTTTTACCGGATTTACGGATTTTATCGCTGCCAATACCGCCCTGTTCGACAGCCGGACAAAAAACCTCTGCATGAAGGTAGCCCTGCGCATTGCCGATGCCAATGAAGGGGTAAACGAAACCGAATCGGCGCTGATCAATAAGCTGAAGCAGAAACTAGATGCGGTTAACAGCTAAACTGCACCAGTCCCTCAATAGCTGGTTTTGCGATGAATAACCATTTTTGTGTTCCGTTTTTTTGTTTCCGGCCTGCGGAATGTGAATAAGTTTGAGTGTTCCCTTCGCTTCTCTTAACTTATTTACTGGCACTTCAATTTCGAAAACGCATAGAAACCAGTAAAAATAATGCTCCTGCTAATTTGCTCCAATTCTGCCATGCCGGAAATCATAAGAAAATTCAACTCTTCTTAATTCAATCCAATTATAAATTACATACTTAAGCAGAGTTTTTTCGGGGTAATCGCAAAAATTAACATAAAAATAATCTTCAGCTATATATATATAGTATATATTAGCACCCGGCAATCCTATATATCGAAAATTAGATATGATATACAGAAATATCATTTATCTGAATACCAGAAAATCTCCGGTGCTTTCATTTGATTGTCTTTGTAGAGAGAGAGAGAGAGAGAGAGAGAGAGAGAGAGCCGGAAAACCTGGCAAGGCAGCAATTCTGCAAAATCTCCTGAAGTAATCGAAGCAATGGAACAAAGGGTAGAACCGTTGCCGGATGAACTTTGGGAAGAAATTAATGCCGGTATAAATCAGATCAGCGCAAGACAGGCTCTTGAAATCAGTATTGCTGATCTTTCGGCAGAAAAAGATTTATCAAGAACGCTGTTAATACAGGTATATCAGGATGAAAATAAAAATGACAGTTTACGATGGCTGCTGAACCTGGTTCCCGATCCGCTTTCTGCCTATAAATCAACGTGGACCTGGTTTGATGAAGGAAATTCAGAATATGGACTGAATTCAATTCAGAATATTGATTTAACAACGGTTCCCGAAAATCACCGACTCTACCAAAACGGATATGTTCAGCTTGCTGAAATTATTAATCAGATTGCAAGCGATACATCTTACGTTCTGAAGAATGACACTTCAGCACTGATTTCCCTTCAGAATCTCACATTAAACGACAATCCTGCCGGCGTCTCGGCCCGTAACCTGCTTACATCGTATCGTTTGATGGAATATGAAGCGTTTATTCCGGTTCCTGATACTTCATTTAAGTCAGCAATAGCAACATTAGAGAATCCCAAAAAGGTCAGGGAAGGTAAAACAAGTATCTATGTTTTCCCTAACCCTGCCACAGATTACACCATTGTAAGTTACAATATAGAAGGAAGCTGTGCCATGGAATTGGTAAGCCAGGATGGGCGATTGATCAGGTCGGAGAACCTGAAATCCGGCAAAAACCAGTACCTTTTACGTACCGGCGATTTGCCAACAGGCGTTTACACCTTAATGCTAAAAGGTGGTAACAAAACACTGACTGTTAAACTGGTAATCCGTTGATTTTATTAAACTTGCTCTCATGCAGGACAAAACCAACCTGCATGAGAGTTTTTAAATTAATCCTTATGAAATTCAAAAAAATAATATTCTCTTTGCTTTTAATTTTACCACCAACATTTAGTTTTTCTCAAACGTGGCCTAAAATTTACATTATTCCTGGTGATTATTCTACAGGAAAGGCAGCTTTTGAAACTTATGATAATGGAATTTTTCTTCTTTCTGAAAATCTTGGCAATGGCGTACGATCTTCCGGGTGGTTGATAAAAACTGATATTAATGGAAATGTATTATGGGATAGAATAATAGGGAAACATGAGCAATATTATTCTTTAACAGACAATATGGGAACTACAAGCGATTCAGGTGTAGTAATTGCGATGTCAACCAGATATAATGAACAAGACCCTTTTGGGTTTTATAATGATCCAGTTTTTATCAAGTTCAATAAATGTGGACAATTAGATTGGTGTAAACTTATTAGTTTATTTGGCACAGCTAATTCAGGAACCGATATTGCACAAACCAACGATGGATATTTTGGCTTGTACTATAACTGGAATGTATCCACCAATGATATCGGGGTTGTGAAAATGGATAATGATGGGCAAATTCTATGGCTTTTTACATACAACTGCGATATCATTGTTGATAATGTTCCATTTGATATCCTCGCCCTAGACGATGGGTCTTCCGTTGTTACCGGTTATGGCTACTATGATGATGGGCAATCTTCGACTTTAAAATTAAAACCCCTAAAACTTAGTATTGCCTCCGACGGAGATGTTATTAGCTGGCAAGCAGCGCATGCTGATAATGACTCATTGAGGGGTGGAGACTACCAATCTATTAAGGACAACAGAGGGAATCTGTATTCAGCGGGTTTTACAATTACCACTCAAACATATCCGTATAACTATAATAAAAAAACATTGAGAAAACAAAAACAAGATGGAACTGACGTGGAATACTTTGTGCTGAATGACACTATAAGCGACAATGCCTTTCTTGACTGGATGATTGACAGTACAATAGTCATTTCCGGATATACAGAAGGATATGATAATAACTGGTGGCAATACCGCGCAGATGTAATGATTGTTGATACCATAGGTAGTGTGCTTCATAGACGCAGGTTCCTTGACAATTATACAGGGCCCAACTATAGTGTAAATATCACACACGACAATAAGATTCTTGCCACCGGTAGTGCCGAAGAAAATCCTTATGGCCCTTTGCATAACACATTTCTTTTCAAACTCACCTCCACCCTTGAAGACGATGTGTATGACCCCACCCCGCGGGTGTACGATTATGCCTGCCCGGACGGCGTGGCGCCCCACGATACCATTGGCATGGAACAATGCGATATTGTGGTAAGCGCCGCAACCCTTGCCACCCTGCCCGATGTAGCGGTTATGGAGGTTTACCCCAACCCGGTAAAAGATCAATTCCAGGTTCGGCTGCCCGAGTTTATTGCCATCCGTAACAACAACAGAAGCTTAAATACGGCCCTGTACCAAAGCAATTACCAGCAACAAAGTGTATTGCAGGTTTTTGATCTGAGTGGCCGGTTTATTACATCACAAAAACTAACACATGGGCAGTTGATAGCTGAATTTGATGCTTCAAACTGGGCGCCGGGGATGTACCTGCTTAGGTTGGTTTATAAGGATAAGACAGTGGGGAGTGCGAAGGTGGTGAAGTGAGATTGTTTGATAGCTCCATTTCTGGTTTTCCTGGAATTTCGTTCAGATGTCACACCAACAATCTCAAACCAGGCATTTACTTCGTACAGTTGATCGATCGCAACTGCATCATCGGCAGCAACAAACTATTGATTCTGCATTAACCCTAACCAATATTGTTATGAAAAAAATTACTCTTCTTTATTCAATGATTTTCCTGGGCTCAACCCTTTTAGCCCAGCCCCTGTACTTTATCAACCCGGCCAATGGTCACCACCACCTGAACGACATCAGTTTTCTGGCATCCGGCGAGGGCATTGCCGTTGCCGATCATGGGGTGATCCTCCATTATGACGGCATTGGCTGGACACAGGCTGAAAGTCCGGTTACTGATAACCTGAATGCTGTGGAGTACCGCTCTCCTGACCTGGCCTGGGCCGTCGGCGACAACGGCACCATCCTGAAATTCAATGGCACAACATGGCAACAAGAATTCAGCCCGGTAAACCACGACCTTTCCGACCTCTGCTTTACCGATGAAAATCACGGGTGGGCCGTGGGCAATGCCATAATTTCCTATACAGGTGAAACGTGGCAAACCGATGAGGAGGCCTCCGGACTCACCACCGTCAGCTTCTCCTCTCCCGAAGAAGGCTGGGCTGCCGGATTGTACAACACCCTTTACCATTATACCAACGGGAACTGGGAACCGGATTTCTCTTTTGCCACCGGCAACTACATCATGTTTTCTTCGGTAAACATGTCTGCTCCTGCTGATGTACTGCTCAATGGTTCAGATCAGGAAGGCTATGGCCTGCTTTATCATTTCGATGGCAACCAATGGCAACCCCTGAACGCAGGCGGCATCAATTCGGGTTTATCCATGACCGGCAATACCCAAGGCTTCGGAATTCAGAACCGCATAGCTTTCTTTACCGATACCTATCCTTCAGTTTACAGATTCACTGGCGACAGCCGGATTAAGGAAGCCTCATTCGCTTACAACAAACTGCTGACTTCGGTGGAAGCAACCGGAGAGAACGAAGCCTATGTGTGCGATACAACCGGATTTATTTATCATGGACTCAATGCAGACTGGGGTGTATCAAACGGTTTCACCGCCGACAGTATCCTCGACATTTCGTTTACCCGGGCCAACAACGGCTACTTTGCCTGCGGTGCCGGTGGCATCTGGCATTATGATGCCGGAAACTGGAACAACATGCTGAAGGTGGAAGGCTTCAGGTTCAACAACGTTCAGTTCACGGATGAAACCAACGGATGGGCTTCGGCGCATAAAATCGTTGACGGCATCCCCCCGTTCAATGTGGAAGCCAGAATTTACAGCTATGCAGACGGGCAATGGCTTCAGCTTCAGGGTGAGGGCTATGAAGAGATTTTCGAGCCGGTCTCTTCCCTTGATATTTCGCTGATGGGTTCAAAGGCATTTTCCTCTGGCACCACGGCATTTCTCAACAACGGAGACATCTGGAGTGTTCACACATACAGCCTGAACGACAGCATCACTGCCCTGCAGTTTATGGACCCTGTCCCTGTTAAAACCCCTGCCGGACCGGACATTGAAGAAGCCTGGCTGTGCATGAAACAACGCACCGGCGAAGAAAAAGGAAGCATTTACTTCCGTGATCTGATGTCCAATCAATGGAACCTGAGCTACGAAACCACGACAGGTGGCTTTAACGACCTTTGTGTGGCGGACTACCTGAACATCTATGCTGTTGGTGATCACGGACTGATCGCGCATTTTGACGGACAAAACTGGACAGAAACAGTACCCGTAACCACCGAGGACCTGATTTCAGTGTATATCAACGATGAGGACGAAGGCTGGGCCTGTGGTAAGAACGGAACCCTGCTCAAATATAACGGGATCAGTTGGTCGGTTGAGCAAAGCAACACCTGGAACGACCTGCTCAAGGTAAGCATGCTTCCCGATGGCACCGGTCTCACGGGCGGTAGCAACGGAACCCTCCTTTGCACCCTGCCGCAGTTGCCGGTTGCGAATCAATACGCCTTTTCCGGGGCACAACATGATTTCCTTTCGGTAAATCCGAACCCGGCCGGCAACCATGTACTGATCGGATTTGATGCCGGCGGCAACACGTCTGTCAGGCTTCAGATTACTGATCTTACCGGCAGATTGTTACAAGCAGTGACCTTTCACCTGTCAGCTTCCGGCAGGCAGGAGGTGAGTCTGGATACCGGCAGCCTGCACAACGGGGTTTACATCGTCAGCATGGTAAACGGCAGTCAGTTGTTGACCGGGAAGATTGTTGTGCAAAGGTAATTGCACCCTGTTGGCGTTCATCACCCGACGCGAGCTTCGCAACCTTTCTCTGGAACCGGATGGTCTCGGTTACGCCCGACCACCGGAAATTTTGAATAAGATTCCACGTGATCAGGTGGCTTCGGTACATTTTTCGGAAATGTCATCTGTCTTCAATTCGGCATTCTTCCCGAAAAACACTCAGCCACCGGGCACTGCGTAACCTGGGAAATAACGGAATCTCATAGTGAAGCAGGTATTAACACATAGAAACATTGGATTCGTTCACACGCACCTGCCTGTTTGCCCATGCAGACAGGTCAGAAAATAAGACGCGCGCGAACATCGGGGGTATCGCCAGCCGGGTAGACCTGGTGGTTGAGCGGTGCCGATAGTTATCGGCACGAAACCACCTTCCACGATGGGTGCAGAAATAACGGAATCTCCGAGTGAAGCAGGTAATAACACATAGAAACATTGGATTCGTTCACTCGCGTCAGAAAATGCGTGCGAACGTTGGGAGTCCCCTTGTCTCCTTGTCGCCTTGTCCCCTTGTCTCATGATAAAAAACGGAATCTCCAAATAAATAAGAATGCGCCATCACCTGGAGGTAAACTCGTTCTGTACGGTCAGGTAGCCGGGATAGGCGATGTACTGACTGCCCACCATAATGGTTGGTTTGGCTTTGAGGGTAATCCGGGTGGGCTTGTTTCCGGCTCCGGCAAGGTTCAGGCCAAAGTTGGCAATGGCATCGCCGCTTTTACCTTTCAGCACTTCCTTCAGGTTCACACCGATGGTAAGAGGAATGGTACCCGTACCCCCGTTGCCCGGAACCTGTAAACGTTGTTCGTTGACACCGCTAACCATCTGAATATCATCAATAAACAATATCCAATCGAGCTTTGTAAGACCAGCTGAACCTGCATTGGGGTTCTTGACCTCCACATTCAGGGTAAAATTCAGGGGAAGGCTGCTTCCGGAGACTGCTGCTGTGGTGATCTTCGCCGCATCCAGCAGACTGAGGTCTGAAAGCTTTTTTACCTGCTGTATGTTGACCCCGGCCAGCTTCAGCTGATCCACAGAGCTCAGACGGAATTCGCATTTTGAAAGCATGGCCACCTGTCGGGCCTGATCAAGGATGTCGCAGGCAGAAAAAGCAATTGTTGTTATAACAACTGCAAGCATAAGCATGATTTTTTTCATCGGAAGGAAAGTTTGGTATTTCAGGATTTAAAACGCCCGAACAGAGCAAAAATTCTGCCGGAAACGCTCAATTGCTGACAATAAATGTTAAGACCCATTCAGACGGAGGGGTTACAATTACTAAGGAAAATGTTTTACCATGATATCTAAGACAAGGGGACCCGGCGAGTGGGAGGTATTCACACGCACCTGCCTGTTTGCCTATGCAGACAGGTCAGAAAATAAGACGCGCGCGAATATCATAAGCGCGTATCCCCCGACGCGTTCCTCCTGCCTGTTGGCGCGTGTCCCCAGACGCATTCCTCCCGGCCTTACTATGATGCGCGTCACCTGTTTGCCGTTCAAATGAAGCAGGATTCGCTTTATGGTTACATTTGAGTTTTTCGGGGGGCATATAAACCCCTGTCCAGGTTTGAGTGTTTTTTGCAGCGAATGGCTAAGGGCAACCCTTACAGGGTTGTATGTTTTTCCCCGGTCTTGAACAACCCCTGGTGGGGTTCACCCCACCAGGGGTTAATCAAGGGAAACTCCTGACGGAGTTTGCCTTTCGAATGAAGGAGGATTCGCCCAATGGTTTCAATGGAGTTGTTCACACGCACCTGCCTGTTTGCCCATGCAGTCAGGTCAGAAAATAAGAAGCGCGCGAACATCGGGCCTGCCTGCTGTGACGGCATAAAAGATAGGTACCATGCCCCATGCACTTTGCCCCATGCCTCATGATAAGCTACGAAATCTCCCAGCCACCAATAAGCCTAATAAGCAGGCCTCTCCTTGTCCCCTTGTCTCCTTGTCGCCTTGTCTCATGACAGGAAACGGAATCTCCAATTAAATCCGGGTGTGCCCGTTGCCCTTAGCTTTTGGTAGCGCGTTTGCGTTCGTGTTCATCAAGGATGATCTTCCTGAGGCGGAGTGAACGGGGAGTCACTTCAAGGTATTCATCTTTTCCGATGTATTCCATGGCTTCTTCAAGAGAGAACTTCACGGCGGGGATGATGAAGATTTTGTCATCCGAACCGGAAGCACGCACGTTGGTAAGTTTCTTGGTTTTGGTAACGTTGATGAGCAGATCGTCGGGGCGGATGTGCTCGCCGATTACCTGGCCGGCATAGATATCTTCATTCGGGTGAACAAAGAAGGTGCCCCTGTCCTGAAGCTTGTCGATGGAATAGGCGATGGCCTGCCCGGTTTCCATGGCGATAAGAGAGCCACTCCGGCGTCCTGAAATTTCTCCTTTCCAGGGCTCATAAGCAAGGAAGCGGTGGGCCATAATGGCTTCCCCCTCGGTAGCAGTGAGCACGTTGTTGCGCAGTCCGATGATTCCGCGTGAGGGAATCTTGAATTCAAGGTGTATGCGGTCGCCTTTGGTTTCGATGGTAACAATTTCGCCACGTCGCTGGGTAACCAGCTCGATTACCTTACCTGAAAAGGCTTCGGGAACGTGAACAGTCAGCATTTCAACCGGCTCATGATCAACTCCATCAATCTTCTTAATGATAACCTGAGGCTGGCCAAGCTGAAGTTCGTAGCCTTCGCGACGCATGGTTTCTACCAGGATGGAGAGATGGAGAATTCCCCTGCCGTAAACCATCAGCGACTCCGGAGAATCCGTTTCAACGAGGCGCATGGCCAGGTTTTTCTCAATTTCCTTGAAAAGACGTTCGCGTAAATGCCTCGATGTTACAAACTTGCCCTCTCTTCCATAAAACGGTGAGTTGTTGATGGTGAACAGCATGCTCATGGTAGGTTCATCAATCTGAAGTGGTTTCAGGGCTTCAGGTACCTCAAAGTCGGCGATGGTATCCCCGATTTCAAAATCATCGATGCCCAGCACGGCGCAGATCTCTCCGGGTAAAACATCCGTTTTTACCTTCTCTTTACCGAGTCCCTCAAATACATAGAGTTCCTTGATCTTTGATTTGAAAATCCTGCCATCCTGCTTGATGAGTGATACATTCTGTCCCCAGCGGAGCACCCCACGTGAAAGTCGGCCCACAGCGATCCGGCCAACGTATGACGAATAATCAAGCGAAGTTATCTGCAACTGGGTTGAACCTTCCGGGAAAACCGGTGCATGTATGTGTTCTATAATGGTATCCAGCAAAAAGCTGATGTCTTCGGCAGGTTTCTGCCAGTCGCCCGACATCCACCCCTCTTTGGAGGATCCGAAAACAGTGGGGAAATTCAACTGGTCTTCCGAAGCATCGAGGTTGAACATCAGGTCGAATACTGCTTCCTGAACACCTTCGGGATCGCAGTTTGGTTTATCCACCTTATTGATAACCACAATGGGTTTAAGGTTGAGCGCAATGGCTTTCTGAAGTACGAAGCGCGTCTGGGGCATTGGCCCTTCAAAAGCATCCACCAGCAACAGCACCCCATCGGCCATGTTGAGCACCCTTTCAACCTCTCCCCCGAAATCGCTGTGCCCGGGAGTGTCGATGATGTTGATTTTAAACCCCTTGTACCTTACGGATACATTTTTTGCCAATATGGTAATCCCTCTTTCACGCTCCAGGTCATTGCTGTCGAGGATGAGTTCCCCCATATCCTGATTCTCCCTGAAGAGTTTTACCTGGTGTAAAATGCGGTCAACCAGGGTTGTTTTTCCGTGATCAACGTGGGCAATTATTGCTATATTTCTGATATTCTGCATTATAGATGATATTTTGTTGAATTTTTAAAGAACTGCAAAAGTAGACATTATTCCGTCACTTATTTAAACTGATTATAAACTTCATGAAACCTTAACCTTTTAACCTGAACTGAACCACCGGTTTAGCCTGAATTTCAGAGAAACACGGCAGTTTTGCGCTGAATTTTAAGTGAATCCCGTAAATAAACGAATGCAATTATTGCGAAATTTGCATATTAAATACTGTTTTACTGAAATGTCGAAAATCATCTCCCTCTCGGAAGCAGCCTCCATCGCGATACACAGCATGGTTCTGGTTGCTTCGGCCAAAGAAAGCCTGAATGTTATCAAGATTTCCGAAAGGACCGGCGCTTCAAAACATCATGTTGCCAAGATCCTGCAACGACTGGTTAAAGAGGGCTACCTGAATTCAAACCGGGGGCCTGCCGGAGGTTTTCAACTGAGAATTCCTGCTGAAAACATTACCCTGCTGCAGGTTTATGAAGCCATCGAAGGAAAACTTGACGAAGTAAGCTGCCCGGTCGATAACCCTGTGTGCCCTTTTCAGAAATGCCTGATGGGGAATATCGTCAGTAAAATGACGCGCGAATTCAAATCCTATATGGGCGGACAAACACTGAGCGATTTTATTACAAAATAAGTCAGCAGTAAGCAAAATTGCCTGGATGCACAGATTAACACTCCCTCCCCTCTCGTTCTAACATACTGTTTTACAAAACCTTTCATGCCTGCTTGAAAATATTTTCATTTTTCTTGCACGGGGAACATTTTTGTTTATACATTTGCGTATTCAAATACCGAATTACATCTTTAACGAAAATTATGGCAAAAGTGGTGCATATTTCAGAAGCAGCTTCGCTGGCCGTACATGGGATGGTACTCATCGCCGGAAGCGCTGAGATACTCAATGTGAGTCAGATAGCAGCCATCACCCATGCCTCGCGCAACCACCTCGCCAAGGTGATGCAGATTCTGGTGAAGAACAATTACCTGGATTCTGTGCGCGGACCCAAAGGTGGTTTTACCCTGAAGGGCGATCCTTCGGTCATCAACCTGCTCGAAATTTATGAGCTGATTGAGGGCAGCCTTGAAACACGGCATTGCGGTATTGAAGAAGGAGAATGTCCGTTCAGAAGCTGTGTTTTCGGCGGACTGGCCGATAAATTTTCCGTTGAATTTGTTGAATACCTCCGCAACAAAACCCTCTCTGATCTCATAGTAAACAAATAACCAATGAAAAGAACTATCATCCGCATTGATGAAGATTTGTGCAACGGTTGTGGTAATTGTGTACCTAATTGCCACGAAGGAGCCTTACAGATCATCGACAACAAAGCCAGACTGATCTCTGACCTCTTTTGCGACGGGCTCGGTGCCTGCATCGGCCATTGCCCGGAAGGGGCCATCACCATGGAAGAACGCGAAGCTGAGCCTTACGACGAAATCAAGGTGATGGAGCTGATGGTGCCCAAAGGACGAAACACCATCCTTGCGCACCTCGAACACCTGCGCGACCACAACGAAACAGAGCTGCTTAAGCAAGCCATCAATTACATCCGCGACCACAACATCGACATGAGTCCCAAAGACAGTGCACCTCGGCAGCCGCACCGGCAAAATCATCATCCGCACACGGCCGGAACCTTTGACAATCTGAAGGAAGCCAGGGCTGCAGTTTCAACCCCGGATTCCGGATGCGGTGGCGGTTGCCCGGGATCAAAACCGATGAGCTTCAACATTGACCTGAACAAAGTCAACGAAGCAGCAACTGCATCAGTCGTAGCTGAAGAAAAGACGGAAACAGCCGGTGCACCATCGGAACTCAGGCAGTGGCCGGTTCAGCTGCATCTGCTCAACCCGCAGGCAGGCTATTTTAAAAATGCCGACGTGGTGCTGGCCGCCGATTGTGTTGCCTTCTCCATGGGCAACTTCCACAATCATTACCTCAAGGGCAAATCACTCGCCATCGCTTGTCCGAAACTTGACTCAAACAAGGAATCGTATGTTGAAAAACTAACGACAATGATCGCGCAGAGCAACATCAACACCCTGAGTGTGGTAATGATGGAGGTACCCTGCTGCTCAGGGCTGCTTCAGATGGTTCAGATGGCACGCAGGCAGGCTGGGCGGAACATTCCGGTAAAGAAATCGATTATCGGGGTTCAGGGAAACATACTCAGCGAAGAATGGGTATGAGCTTCGCGCTCAAAGTTTTCTGAATTCAGAATAAGGTGCAATAAATCAATGAATTAACCAAATTTAATGAATCGTTAACCACATAAAACATCTGGTTATGAAAAAGAAATCAGCATTATTCGCGCTTACCCTCACAGCCTTATTGGGTTTCAATCTGTCGACCAAGGCTCAGTTCATACTCAGCGGAGAATTGCGCCCAAGGGCTGAATACCGTCATGGCTTCAAGTCACCAGCCACGGAAGACATGGATGCAGCGCTCTTTGTATCGCAGCGCACGCGGCTGAATATGAGCTATAAAAACGAGAAAATGAAGTTCGGTCTCAGCCTGCAGGACGTAAGGGTCTGGGGCAATGTACCGCAGCAGAATATCTCCGACAACAGCTACACATTGCATGAAGCCTGGGGCGAGTATTTCTTTACTCCTGAATTTTCAGTAAAAGCCGGACGCATGGAACTGATTTACGATGACAGCCGCCTTTTCGGCAATGTTGACTGGGCACAACAAGGCCGCAGTCACGATATCGGACTACTGAAATTTGAAAACGCAAAATGGAAAGCTCATGCCGGACTGGCCTACAATCAGGATAAAGAACAACTTTCGGGAAGAGTATATACCATTGAAGGTAACTATAAAAACCTGCAGCTCATTTACCTGAGCCGGAAATGGGAAAAACTGGAGGCTTCGGCAATCTTTGTCAACAATGGAATGCAGTATTTCGAAGAAGAGAACGAACAGACCGCCACCGACACCAAATATACCCAGACTTTTGGAGGAAATGTTTCCTATAAAACAAAACCGGTTATTCTCGCAGCCGGTTTTTACAAACAGGGAGGCACGAACACTGCTGATAAAAAGGTGAACGCTTTTATGTTCGGTGCGAACGCCACTTTTTCATTTGGCGAAAGTTTCAGTGTGAACCCTGGTATAGAGTTCCATAGTGGCACCAGTCAGAAAGATGCCCCGGCCGGTGAGAGCAACAGTTTCAACCCGCTTTACGGGACTGCCCACAAATTCAACGGGCACATGGACTACTTTTTTGCAGGCAACCATTTCAACACCGTAGGTCTGCAGGATATCTTCCTGAAAGGCCTGTGCAAGCAGAATAAATTCAGTGCAGGAATTGATTTTCACCTGTTCAGCGCACCGGCTGACATCCTTGATCCGGCTGACAACACACAGACACTCAGCAGTAACCTCGGTCAGGAGGTAGACCTGTATATCGGATACAAACTTTCACCGGAAGTTACCTTCAGTATGGGCTATTCCCAGTATTTTACCACGGCATCACTGATCGCCCTGAAAGGCGGAAGCAACGATGAAACCAGTAACTGGGCATGGGCTTCTGTAATCTTTAAACCTGTTTTTCTGAATACCGGAAAATAATCTTCACCGTTACGGATCACCTTTAACCACTGAATCAGGAAGTTTTAACCAGATGTCAAGGAAATAAAATTAAGCTTTTTATCAGGTATTTAGTTACTTTATTACCTTATAACAAAGCAGAAAATCACTAAGAAAACTATGGTAATCAAGGATTGCCAATTTAATAACTACTAAAACCACTAAGAATGAGTATGTTTTGTTACCAGTGCCAGGAAGCAGCCAAAGGAACCGGCTGCACAGGACCAAAAGGAGTTTGCGGAATTGATTCAGAAGTAATTAACCTTCAGGATCTGAATGTCAGTCTCTTAAAAGCGCTTTCTTATTTTACTGTGAAAGCGCGTGAAAAGGGAATAGAAGATCCGGAAGTAAATCATTTTGTTCATTACGCATTGTTTACAACCATTACCAATGCCAATTTTGACCGGAACCGTATCATTGAACAGATCAAAAGAACCGTTGAATTGAGAGAACGGATGAAAGCTGCTGCCAGGGACGCCGGTGCCGGATTTTGTGCGATTGCAGAAAGCGATTATTGTGTCTGGTTTCCCGAAGGGAATGAGTCAATTCTTTCAAAAGCCTTTGCAACCGAAGGGCGTATTGATGCGCCCGATGACAACATCCGGTCGCTGAGGGCACTGGCTTTGTATGGAGCGAAAGGAATGGCAGCTTATGCAGAACATGCCCTGAACTTAGGTTATGAAGATGCGGGCGTGAATCATCAGGTGCAGAAAGTTCTTGCCCTTATGCTCGACGACAGCCTTTCACTTCAGGAAAACATTGATCTCGTGCTCGAAACAGGTAAATATGGAGTGGATGTGATGGCCCTGCTCGACAAGGCAAACACGACAGCCTATGGCAATCCGGAAATTACCCGCGTAAACATCGGCGTCCGGAGCAATCCTGGAATCCTGATCAGTGGTCACGACCTGAAGGACATGGAAGAACTGCTGAAGCAGACCGAAGGAACCGGAGTTGATGTATACACGCACAGCGAGATGCTTCCTGCCAATTATTACCCGGCGTTCAAGAAGTACAGTCATTTCGTCGGAAATTACGGGAGCGCCTGGTGGAAGCAGAAGGAAGAGTTTGAATCATTCAATGGACCCATCTTGTTTACAACTAATTGCCTGGTTCCACCGGCAGCAGATGCAGGATATAAGGACAGGGTTTACACAAGTGGTGCTTCCGGGTTCAGTGGATTCAGGCACATTGCCGACCGCGTCAACGGTGGAAGCAAAGACTTCTCAGCCATCATTGAACAGGCAAAAACCTGCAAACCGCCGGTTGAGATTGAAAAAGGAGAGATTGTCGGAGGATTTGCCCATGCCCAGGTATTTGCTCTGGCCGACAAAGTGGTAGATGCCGTTAAATCCGGGGCTATCAGGAAGTTTTTCGTGATGGCCGGTTGTGACGGTCGTATGAAAGACCGCAACTACTATACGGAATTTGCAGAAAAACTACCCGCCGACACCGTGATTCTTACCGCCGGTTGTGCAAAGTACCGCTACAACAAGCTTCCGTTGGGGGATATCGGTGGAATTCCAAGAGTACTCGATGCAGGACAGTGCAACGACTCCTATTCACTGGCTGTTATTGCCATGAAACTGAAAGAGGTATTTAAACTGAATGACATCAATGAGTTACCGATCGCTTACAACATCGCCTGGTACGAGCAAAAAGCCGTTATTGTATTGCTGGCACTGCTTTACCTTGGCGTTAAAAACATTCATCTGGGACCCACCCTGCCGGCATTTCTTTCGCCGGGTGTGGCCGATGTGCTGGTCAAAACATTTGGCATTGCACCAATCGGGAGTGTAGATGAAGATTTGAAAATCTTTCTTAATTAACAAACCATAAAGGAATTGCATCGCAGGTCAGCTAAGGCCGGCAATTTCAGGAAGATCCCAGGCGGGAAACCTTAAACCCGGGAAAAGACTGCGATGCATTCCTGATTTAAAACAAGTACGTCATGAGTGAACTCATCAATAATTCTGAACAAAGAAAAGCCAGGCTGAAAGAGCTGATTCTAAAGCTCCACGAAGGTGGACATGCGGAAAGTGTACGTCATGAACTGATGCTGAGCCTGAGCCAGATCCCTTACGGAGAAGTTGTGGAGGTTGAGCAGGAACTGATCGGTGAAGGCCTTCCGGAAGAAGAAGTGCTGAAGCTCTGCGATGCACACTCAGCAGTGCTGCAGGGCAACATTGACCTTTCCGGTTCAAAGGCGATACCTGCAGGACATCCTGTTGACCTGTTCAAAAAAGAAAACGAAGAGCTGAAAAAGGTGACTGTCCAGGTTTATCAGTTGCTTGAAACCATCAGGCAAAGCGAAGAACAGGAAGTGCTGCCGGAAATCATTTTCAGGCTGCGCGGTTATTTCAATAACCTTTTCGATGTTGACAAGCACTATCAGCGCAAGGAATACCTGCTGTTTCCGTACCTGGAAAACAAAGGCATTACCGGACCGCCAAAGGTAATGTGGGGAAAACACGATGAAATCAGGGAGCTGTTGAAAGGGAGCATTGAAATTCTCCATCACGAAGGCATCACCAGGGATGATCTGATGGCTTCGGCAGAGATCATCCTGAATCAGACACTTTTTGGCATCGACGATATGGTTGTGAAGGAAGAGCAGATTCTGTTCCCTATGGCCATGGATAAACTCACCGAAGCAGAATGGTTTGAGATCAGCAGGCAATCGCTTGAAATCGGTTTTTGCCTGTACGATCCGTTAGAGACATGGACTCCGTCATGGTCAGCAGAAAGCGGCATTGACCAGGCCCGGACCGAAGGAAGTCACATTCAGCTGCCTTCCGGCGGTTTCTCTCCTGCAGAGCTGCTTGCCATTCTGAACACATTGCCGATTGACATGACTTTTGTTGACAAAGATGACAAAGTCAAGTATTTCTCTCAGGGAGCCGAGCGGATATTTCAGCGCAACAGGGCCATTCTGAACCGTGACGTGCGCCATTGTCACCCGCCGGCCAGTGCACACATTGTCGATAAAATTATCGATGACTTCAAATCGGGCCGGCAATCGCGGGCACCTTTCTGGATCAACATGGGCGGCAAAATGATTCATATTGAATACTTTGCCCTCCGCGATGACAATGGCCGGTACCTTGGTACCCTCGAGGTTTCGCACAACGTAAACCGCTATCGTGAACTGGAGGGCGAGCAGCGGATATTAAGTTACAGCTAAATTGATGATCATGGATAACGAACTGATAATTACCCCAAAAACCAGGGTTCTTCAGCTGATTGAAGCCTATCCGCAACTTGAAGCAGTGCTGATCGGGTATGTACCGGCGTTTAAAAAGCTGCAGAACCCTGTGCTCAGGAAAACGGTTGCGAAAATTGCCACGCTGCAGCAGGCTGCGGCCATCGGCAACGTAAAAATTGAAGACCTGATCAATCTTCTGCGAAAGGAGGTGGGTCAGGATTTGTTTAACCAAAACGAAAACACCATGTACAATACGAATAAGCCCGCCTGGTTCAGTGAAAGTCTGATCTCGGCAGAACTGGATGCACGGCCCATGCTGGCTGCCGGCGAGCATCCTGTAAATCAGGTCATCGCTGATCTGAAAAGCCTTGAAAAAGGGAAGATTTACAAATTAACAGCACCCTTCCTTCCTGCACCGCTGATCGACAAGGCCAGCAGCCTGAACTTCGATCACTGGATCAGCAAAGGAAGCGACGAAACTCATGTTATTTACTTCACCTCAAAATAGCAACACCATGGAAACCAATAAATTCAACAACCGGAAACCTTTTATCTTCCGCAATGAGATTGATTATTCCGAAGGCGGTATTGTGAGTAAGCGCGTTCTGGAGAAAAGTGCCGGGAACGTCAGTCTCTTCGCATTCGACCAGGGTCAGAAACTCAGCGAACATACTGCGCCGTTTGATGCTATGATCCAGGTTGTGGAAGGGGAAGCAGAGATTGTGATTGGTGGTGAGCCGAACCGGATGACCGCTGGCGAAACCATTATCATGCCCGCCAATATTCCCCATGCAGTAAACTCCATAACCCGCTTTAAGATGGTGCTTACCATGATCAAAGCCTGATTACGATCAATGTGCTGATTACCTGACCGTTGCCATATCAGGAAGCGAAACAGAAATCAGCACATTCTTAACCAACTACTCTTTAAGCTCAGATTCCTACCCGTGAAAACCCTGCGTAAATACCACAAATGGCCCTCGCTGATCATCGGGGCTTTTCTCCTGCTGTTCGCCGTGTCGGGCATAGTTCTTAATCACAGGAGCCTGTTTTACAGTACCGATGTATCACGCAACATTCTCCCACCGGGTTACCACTACCAAAACTGGAACCTGGCGGCCATCAAAGGAACCCTGAATGCTGGGCATGATAGCCTGCTTATCTATGGAAACATCGGAATCTGGCTTACCGACAGCAGTTTCAGCCGTTTCACTGATTATACTCCCGGTTTTGAAGAGGGCGCTGATAACCATAAAATATTCTCCCTGTGCAGAACCGGTAACAATCAGTTATATGCCGGCACTCTGAACGGGTTAATGCACTATAACAAACAGGAAACCAGCTGGGAAAAGGTATTGTTGCCAGAGAAAAATCCCAGGGTTGTTAAAGTAGCATCCGTTGAAGACCGGCTGTTCGTGATGACGCGCGACCACCTGTATTCCCTGGAAACCGGCACTGTCGCGCAAATCATGCATCACCCCCTCCCCCGCCCTGCCGGTGCGGATGGCAAGGTCAGTCTGTTCACAACATTCTGGGTACTCCACAGTGGCGAATTACTGGGTATTGCCGGTAAACTGATTGTGGATCTGTTGGGTTTGCTGATCATCTTCTTTACCCTGAGCGGGTACTATTACACCCTGCTGCCATCCATAGCCAGGCGCACTGCCGGCAAACTCAGAAAGCAACTGTATCGCCTCAACAAATTTTCTGTAAAATGGCACAATAAACTGGGAGTCTGGAGCTTCGCGTTTCTGCTGATCACCGTTGTAACCGGCATGTTCCTGCGTCCGCCGCTGCTTATCCCGATTGCATCATCCCGCGTTGCACCCATACCGGGCACCATGCTGGCTAACGCCAACTTCTGGCACGATAAGCTCCGTGATTTTGTGATTGACACATCCCGGAACAGGATTATTTTCTCAACGACAGAAGGCTTTTTTGAAACCGGGCTGGAAACACAAGCTGTCTGCCAGCCTTTTGAAATACAAGCGCCGGTCAGTGTTATGGGGATCACTGTTTTTGAGCAGACGGAAAACGGTACGTTTCTCATAGGATCATTCAGCGGGCTTTACCATTGGCATCCCGATTCCGGAATGGTAACCAATGCCATTACCGGACTGCCTTACCAGGGACAGGAAGGTGGAAGTCCCTTCGGAGCCAATGCGGTAAGCGGGATGATATCCGACAAGGCAGGCTTCAGGGCGTACATTGACTACGACGCCGGATGGGTCAGTCTGAGGCCCGGCACCTCAGCACCAACCATGCCTGAGACCATCAGCGGAATACCAATTTCTTTATGGAATCTGGCGCTGGAAGTTCATACAGGAAGGATATTTTCAGTATTTTTAGGTGGTTTTTACATCTTGTATGTTCCACTGATGGGGATCACGACCCTCACCATACTGGTCACGGGCTTCCTGATGTGGAACAGAACACGCAGACGGAAACGGAATCAACCACCTGTAACCCCTTCATCATGAACATCACCAGGCTTAACAACGCACCCAAAGTACCCTTCGACCTCGATGGCCATATCATGGCAAACCATGCCGGCACAGAAGTTATTCATCTGCACCTGAAACCAGGCCAGCATATCGAAAAACATACCAACCCCTTCGATGTGATGTTTTACATCCTTGAAGGCAAAGCAATGCTGGAGTCGGAGAATGAACGGATACTCGTTCTGAAGGACCAGTGTATAACAATCCCTGCCGGGGTGAACAGGGGAATTGACAATATTTCGGTGAATGATTTCAGGTTGCTGGTAATTAAGCTTCACCATACCGCTCCCTGACCATTGGTTCAATGAGCAACCTTCAGCGGGTTTTTAAAGAAAGGTTGAGCCTGCTCCGAAAAGTCAAAAAGAAGATTTGACACCAAGCCACCAGGACACCAATTTAATCAATGTATTGTATTTCAATACATTAAACTCGGTGAGTTCCTGCCTGACTGCGTCAAGCAGACAGGTTTGTGTTTTCGTGGTTTGGTGTCAAAAAAACAGTTTTCGGAGTGGACTCAAGGTTCATTATTATAAATGGCTTTGGATGGAATCCATAAGCCTTTCTGCCTATTCAGCCCCTTAAAATCAATTGATTGAAAAAAATATCAATCGCAGCAATTTAGTTAATGCTTATCTTTGGAAATGACTTACCGGTCAGCAGATCATCCTCATCTCCAAAGCAAGCATGAACACTCATCCATACCACCGGGCACACTTCACCATTCACGTTCTCAAAGCATTGATTATCCTTATGATGGTCAGTGTTTGTCCTTTCATCTCTGTTGCACAGAAAAGCGACCGGTTTCATCCCGGTTTGAAAGGAAAGCAATACGCCCGCTCAGAAATGTTTGTTTCAGCCCGGACAGACAGTTCAGGAAGCATGGGCTCCTACCTGAAAGCCATTGCCGCAATCAACAGGATGTCTGCCGGGCGGGAAGTACCTGCGAATTACAATTCGGCGCAATGGTATCCGTTAGGCCCGATGAAGAACACCAACCAGGTACTTTCACGGCTTGGTCTGGTCAGTGCTTTATGGATTGATACCACGGATTTTCAAACCATCTATGCCGGTAGCAATACCGGGGGCATTTTCAGAACTACCGATGGCGGGCTCAACTGGTCATCACTCTCTGACAATGTCATCACCACCGGGGTTTTAAGTATACAGGTTGACCCGACCAACAAAGACATCATTTACATCGGCACCGGTCACCTAGGATTTGGAAGGGCATATGGCAACGGGGTAATGAAAAGCATCGACGGCGGATTAAACTGGGAAGAGACAGGGCTGAACAGTACAACTACCAATTACAATTTCACGGTACGTAAGCTCTTCATGTTTCCACAGAATCCTCAGGTTCTGCTTGCGATTGCCAATACGGAATTCAGGTACAAGGCCATGATATTCCGTTCTACCGACGGGGCGCAGACCTGGGAAGAGGTTTATTCGTCTGAAGGTGGGGAGCTGTTTTCCATCCGCCAGGACCCTTTCGAGCCTGAAGTACTTTATGCAGGCGGGAATCGCTTTCTGAAGAGTACCGATGGCGGAATCACCTGGGCTGAACAATCGGAGGTGCTTCCCCTTGAACCCAATTATGCCATTAGCAGGGTTGAAATCGCCCAAACCGGCAACAAACAAGGCTTGATGCTCGCCATGGCTGAAGTTTACGACACCACCGGAGCCAATCCGTCTGCCAGGCTTGATCTGTTTAAATCTTCCGACAACGGGCATACTTTCAGAAAACTGGCTCTGGAGTACAATCCATTTGCTGGTTACTGGAAGCTGGAATTCGGCGTGTCGCCTGCAGATACGAGCGAATTTTACCTCGGTGGTATCTGGCTCTATAAATTCAGAATCATCGGGGATTCAGCAAAATACATTTATTGCAGTGACCATAAATACCACCACGATATCCGCGACCTGCACATTTTCGAGACAAGCGGGAAAGACCTTGTTTATATGGCCAACGATGGCGGAGTAACCAGGTCGGAAACAGGAGCAGAATCCTGGGAAGATATTACACGCAATGGATTGAATATTACACAGTTCCACAAGATTTCCATTGGAGAGAACAGCGACATGATGTTTGCCGGCCCTCAGGATGCCAACCTGTGCTTCTACAATTTCAAAACCGGTGAATGGACCAAGAATGCAAAAGTATCGGATGCTTACGGAGGGGCGATTGATTATGTAAACCCCAACAATGTGTACCTTTCAGCTGTAACGCCAAGCACAACCCAGCCGCACATCTTCCTTTTGAAATCCACTGACGGAGGTAATTATTTTGAATTCCGAAAGATCCCAGATTCCACTGAGGTAGGCAGAACCGACAAACCCCTGGAAATGGACCCTGTGGATCCTCAGACGCTCTATACCGGATTCAGAAACGTGTGGAAGTCAACCGACGGAGGTGATAACTGGCAAAAAATCAGCAACTTTCCGCCGGAACTTGTCACAAAAATCAAGGTAGTAAAGGTTGCGCCTTCAAACAACAAAGTGATCGCCGCAGCCTTTGAAAATCCCGACTGGGGGGCACCCGATCCGGCCAAGCTCTGGATTACACCGGACGGGGGAAACCATTGGGTGAACATTACCCCGGTCGGGGCTACCAACCTGAATTATGCCGGGATTTCCGACATCACCTTTCATCCGCAGCAGCCTCAGCGCTTCTGGCTATCGCTCGATCGTGAATGGGCCAATCACCGGGTATATATGACTACCAACGGCGGTGCAAGCTGGATCAGCTTCTCCGAAGGATTGCCGGCTATTCCGGTGAATACCATTGCTTTTGTGAACGGAGCCGGTTATGATGTACTGCTGGCAGCCACCGACGCCGGCATCTATTACCGCGATGAAAACATGAACCGATGGGAGCTTTTCGGCACCGGATTGCCCAGAACCATTGTTTCAGACATAAAGATCAGTTATACAAGAAAAAAAATTGTTGCCGGAACCTTCGGACGCGGATTGTGGGAATGCGATCTGTGCCTGCCGCTCCTGGATCATGAGCTGGTCATCAGCGACACCACAGTATGGAGTTCCAAGGCGAAGGTGCTGCAGGATGTCCGTATTGAAGCTGGCGGGCGGCTCACTGTCAGCTCTCTTATTGAGATGGGGATTGACCGCACCATCCGTGTGATGCCCGGAGGTGAACTGATCATTGACCGCGGTACCCTCACCAATGACTGTGTGGGCATGTGGGATGGTATCAGGGTTTACGGATCGTCAGATTACAACGATCCGGCCTCCCGACAGGGTCGCATTACCTTGCTGCATGGCGGTTCAGTTCAATACGCTGACACTGCCATTAAGTTCATTGCGGTTGATCAGCAGGGCAATCCCTTATCATCGGCGGGCGGCGGCATTGTTGTTGCCGAAAATGCACGTTTTATCAACAACAAGGTGCACCTTGAAATCAATCCTTCTTCGGGCAGCAATCCTTCATCGTTTTCCCTGTGCCAGTTCAACATCAGCAAAAAGCTTCCCGATGGCTCTGGCTATGGTCCTATGGTCATGCTTAAAAGCAACAAGGGTGTCAGTTTTACCAGCTGTCAGTTTGAAAACAACATTCCGGTTTCAGAAATATCTTTCCACGAAAGAGGCACCGGAATTCAGGCCTTCAACGCATCGTTTACTGTCGATAAGCTGCAATCCACCGATTCTGTTCCTTTTGGAATCAATACGGACGCTGTTTTCAAACAACTGGCTTACGGAATCAGGGCAACATCATCCTTCTCAGGATTTCCTGTTTATATTTCGGAAGCAAAGTTTGACAGAAACCTGACAGGGATTTGCCTTTCAGGCATTGCTGGCAGCTTTATCTCAGGCTGCAATTTTAACCTCAATTCGGGCAATCTTTCAGATTCTGTAAGGCCGGCAGCGTCGGCTATCTACCTCAACAACTGCCATCTGTTTACCATCAAGGACAATACCATCAAAGGCCCGCTGGGAGCTTTTATACCAAAATCAAAAAGTGCAGGCCTGGTCATCAACAGCTGTGACGGCGCGAATGAAGCCATTTTTTCAAACAGGATCACCAACCTGAATTACGCCATACTGGCCCAGAACAACAACCGTTCAGCAGATGGAAGGCAGGGCCTGAGGTTTTTGTACAACTGGTTCGATAAAAACGAATATGACCTCTGTATTACCAGCGACAGTGCTGAATCTAACCCCGGAATTGCCCTTCACCAGGGTTCACCGGGTACAGAACCCGCCGGCCCCGCGGGAAATCGCTTCAGCTACAGTAAACTGAACAGAAGCTCAGATATCCACAATGATGGAGCCTTTTTTTATTACCACAGTCCCGATACCCTTGACTCACTTGCACGTCACCCACTGAGCTTTTACCGGATTTACCCGTTCAGCAACAATGGTCAACTCCCGGCAGACAGCGCCTATGTACCTGAATATTTAAAAGTTACACCAGAGAATGGAATGCTGCTGCTTGAAAATCTCAATCAACTCTCCTCTGAGGCTGACCAGCACCGGAAAGAACTGACCGATGGAGGAAATTCTGAAGCCTTAATCGCCGGCATTCAGCATTGCACACAAGATGAAGCTCCGCAATTATTCAGAAAACTGGTGAGCTTCTCCCCTTATCTTTCAAAAGAGGTGCTGCTGCAACTGATCAAGAGTCAGCAACGAATACCCACGACCCTGATTGCGGAGGTACTCGCGAAGAACCCGCAGATAGCGAGGTTGCCTGAAGTCCTGGATGCCATTCAGGCAATGAACCCCCGGTTAACCACCTATATGATTGTTGCCCTTTACCAGGGTTACGGGCAATTGTCGGCAGGTGAGGCGCTCGAAGCGGCTACGGAAATTATCAGATCGACAAGAGACCTTGTTTCACAAATTGTTGCCGTGAATCTGTTCAACTCCGATGCTGAGGAATACCCTATCCAGAACACAGTCAATCATTTGCTGAAGGATCAACGACTGGTTTCTGACATTCTTGCAGCCAGCCTGTTGCTGAATACCGGCGATGAAACCGGTGCTAGCGGAATTATCGCTGGTCTGGTGGTAAAGTATCCGGATATCAGCGGAGAAGTGGCCACAGCTTTCAACGACCTTTATCAGATTAACGAACAATACTTCGGAGAAGGATATCTGCCATCCGTTGCAGGTTCAACGCTGGTTGAGCAACTTCAGCTCATGAGGGCTGATCCGCTGACAGGCATCTGGGCGAAGAACATCCTTGAATACTACGGTTACGGGGCCACAGATGAGCCATTTATCTTCCCGGCTGATTTTACATTTATTCCCCCTCCGGTAATTCCTGAGGTTTCTTATGAAGGGTATGGATTTATGATATACCCGGTACCAGCCCGCAATTATGTAATTTTCGACTACTTCTCGCCTTCCGGCTTTTCCAATGGTCAGCTCAGCATCCTGGCCATGAACGGACAGTTGATCCGGAGAATGCCCGTGAAAGATGCTTACGGTCAGAAACTCATCGATGTCAGTGGCCTGGAGCCGGGGGTTTACCTTTTCAGGCTGACGGACGGCACATTCGAAGCAGGCATCCGCAAAGTGGTGATTTCGAAGTAAGCAGGTACACCTCTGCAGACACTAATAAAATAACCATTTACCCTCATTTCCGGCTTTTAAACAATTCAGGATATAGCCTGCCTGAATAAAAAATAAATTTTATCAATCATTCCGGTACTGCATTACTTTATTATATTTGCATTCAAATACACTGCTATGAAAAGATTGTTCCGTATGCTGAAGCCACCGGCGCAATGGCAACTTACCGTGATCGTCTTATCCGGGATCATTGTCGGAACCGGCTTGCTGATCATCAGGGCCTCCAAGGCACATTCTTACCTGTCAGATGATCCTGAAACCTGCATTAACTGTCATGTGATGTACACCCAGTACGCTTCCTGGACACACAGCAGCCATCGGGAAGTGGCAACCTGCAACGATTGCCACGTGCCCCACGACAATGTTGTGCGGAAATATCTCTTCAAAGCCATGGATGGAATGCGGCATGCCACCATTTTTACTGCGAGGCTTGAGCCCCAGGTTATTCAGATCAAAAATGAAGGGGCCAATGTAGTTCAGGAAAACTGCATACGATGTCATATTGAACTGGTAAGCATGGTAAGTGCAGTGCAGGTAACCGCCGATAACCATAAGCTCGGCGAAGGAGCCCGTTGCTGGGATTGCCACCGCGAAACCCCGCACGGTAGTGTGAACAGCCTGGCATCAACCCCGGGCGCACTGGTGCCCGGCCTTGAGCCAGTAATGCCCGAATGGATGATGAAGTCACTGAATATCAATAAATAACAAAAATCATACGTTATGGAAAACAATGATCAGGTAACAAAACGCAAACCCTGGGTGAACTGGCTGATCTTTCTGGTTACAGTATCCGTAGTCTTTGTACTCGGCATTTTTGCTGCATCCATACTTGAACGCCGCACAGAATCGAAGCTCTATTTTCAGACTGTGAAGGAAATCGCCGCATGGGAACCGAGAAACGAAGTGTGGGGTGAGAACTTTCCCCGTGAATATGAAACCTATCTCAGCACCCTGGATACCGGTTTTCAGAGTGGTCATGGCGGTTCTGCCATGATTGACTATCTTGAAAAGTATCCTGAACTTGTCGTTCTCTGGGCTGGTTATGCTTTTTCACGCGAATACAATCAGGGCCGCGGTCACTATTACGCGGTGAAAGATGTTAGAGAAAGCCTGCGCACCGATGTTCCGCAACCAGCCACCTGCTGGACCTGCAAGAGTCCGGATGTACCCCGGCTGATGGAACAGATGGGAATTGAAGAATTTTACAAGGGAAAGTGGAGCGATATGGGTCATGAGGTTGTTAACAACATCGGTTGTCAGGATTGCCATGACCCCAAAACCATGAACCTCAGGATTACGCGGCCGGCACTTGCAGAAGCCTATCAGCGCATGGGCAAAGATATTACCAAAGCCACCCATCAGGAAATGCGTTCGCTGGTCTGCGCTCAATGTCACGTAGAGTATTATTTCAAGGGCGATGGCAAATACCTGACGTTCCCCTGGGACAAAGGGTTCAGTGCCGACAGCATGGAGGCTTATTACGATGAGGTTGAACATGTTGATTTCATTCATAAGCTGAGTAAAACACCAATTCTGAAAGCCCAGCATCCGGATTTTGAATTGTATATGACAGGTGTTCATGCCGACCGTGGGGTAGCCTGCGCCGATTGTCACATGCCTTATAAGCGCGAAGGAGGGATGAAATTTACCAACCATAAGATTCAGAGTCCACTGGCCAACATTTCAGAATCATGTCAGGTTTGCCACCGTGAAAGCGAAGCCAAACTGATGGCCAATGTTTACGAAAGGCAGGGTAAGGTTGAAGAATTAAGACGAATTGCTGAAAAGAACCTGGCAAGGGTTCACATCGAGGCAAAAACTGCCTGGGATAACGGGGCTACCGAGGAAGAAATGAAACCGGTGTTGCAGCTTATCCGTCACGCCCAATGGCGCTGGGATTGGGTGGCAGCAGCCAATGGACTCGGATTTCATGCTCCGGTAGAAGCCCTTCGCGTACTGGGCACTTCAATTCAGAAAGTCCAGGAGGCAAGAATTCTGCTGACTGAAATTTTCGTCAGGAAAGGGGTCAAAACCCCCATAGAGCTCCCCGATATTTCAACCAAAGCGAAAGCTCAGGAATACATCGGCCTTGAGATGCCCGAACTGCTGAGGAAAAAATCAGAATTTCTGACCACTGTGGTTCCTGAATGGACCAAAAAAGCCGCAGTGAGAGAATCAAAACTTAACAACTGATCTGCATATCATCTGCACAATCATGCAAAGGGCGTCCTGATCAGGCGCCTTTTGCATTTGGCTGACAAACCTTTTTGAAGCCCGACTGTTTAGAGCGGTTGTGTTATAATTTTGCTGAAAAAAATTATCATGCTTTGTATCATCCGTGAAGAAACCGACCCCTATTTCAATCTTGCTGCAGAAGAATATGTTCTGAAAAACTTCAACCGCGACTGTTTCATGCTTTGGCGCAATGAGCCTTCCATCATTGTGGGAAAGCACCAGAACACCCTTGCTGAAATCAATACTGAATATGTAAAACAGAACAACATCCGTGTGGTGAGGAGGCTTTCGGGTGGCGGGGCGGTCTTTCACGACCTGGGAAATCTGAATTTCACCTTTACAGCCTCGGGTGAGCATCATCAGCTCGTCGATTTCAGAAAATTTACGCTACCGGTGCTTGAAGTGTTGAAATCGCTGGGAATAGAGGCGAAATTTGAAGGGCGCAACGACCTGACCATTGATGGCCGTAAGTTCTCAGGAAACGCTGAGCATGTCTACAAAAACCGGGTTCTTCACCATGGCACCCTGCTTTTTTCAGCCATGATGAACGATCTGTCAAGTGCTTTACAGGTTGATCCGGCAAAGTTTGAAGACAAGGCGGTAAAATCGGTCCGCAGCAGGGTAACCAACATCAGCGAACACCTGAAATCCCCCCTGACCGTGATTGAGTTCAGGGACCTCATACTGAAACATGTGATGGATAGCAACACCGGAGCGGAACTGTATAGTTTCAGTGAATCGGATAAAACTGCCATAAGCCGGCTGGCCGACGAAAAATACAAAACCTGGGAATGGAACTTCGGCTATTCTCCGAAATACAATTTCCGGAAACAAATCAAAACCAATGGCGGAAAGCTGGAAATTAACCTCGAAGTAGAAAATGGGGTAATCAGGAAGGCCCGGTTCTTCGGTGATTTTTTCAACAAACTCGATCCTGCAGAAATTGAAGAGGCCCTTTCAGGAGTCGTTCATTCAGAAAGACCGCTGACCGAAGCACTAGCCATCTTCAACATTGAAGAGTACTTTCTGAAAGTCACCCGTGAAGAGTTCATTGCAGCATTGTTCTAGACCTTTTGCCTATTTCATTGAACATTCACCGCATTGCTTTGTTTACAAATCCTTAACAATAAAATCTGAATTATGGAAGCACAACAGGTATTTGACAGGCTCTGGGCCGATTACATTTCACAGAACCCTGCTGCCAAAAGGGTTTATGATCTCTTTATCGCCGAAGGTGAAACGGTTTACAACGATCACATTGCCTTCCGTACCTTCAATGACCCCCGCCTGAATGTAGAGGTGCTTTCACAGGAGTTTCTGAAGGTTGGCTATGAATACAAAGGCTCATACCATTTTGAACAGAAAAAACTGAATGCCAAGCACTTTGAGCACAAGACCTTTAAGGATGCTCCCCGTGTATTCATCAGTGAATTGCTGGTTGAGGAGTTTTCTCCCTTCCTTCAGGAAACCATCAAAGGCATCATCGATGCCATTCCATCGGGCATGACCGGCAAAAGCGACCTCATCTATGCAGGCAACCTCTGGGGCACACCTTCCTATGAAGTGTATGAAACCCTCCGCAAAGAATCGGAATATGCTGCCTGGGTTTATGTATACGGTTTCAGGGCCAACCATTTTACCGTAAGCATCAACGGCCTGAAGAAATATGACACCATCCGCAAAGTCAATCAGTTTCTGAAAGACAACGGCTTTATCATCAACGCTTCCGGCGGTGAGGTTAAAGGCACACCCGAAGAACTGCTCGAACAATCGAGTATCATGGCTGGAATACTTCCGGTAAAATTTAAAGAAGGCACATTTGAAATCCCATCATGTTATTATGAATTTGCCATGCGCTATCCCGATCACGATGGTAAGCTGTATTCTGGTTTCATTGCCAAATCAGCAGATAAAATTTTCGAGAGTACTGATTTTTACACCAAATAAACAATCGGACATTCTATTGGCAATCCCGTCTGTTTCAGGCGGGATTTTTTTATCTTTGATCATTTTACCGGCCAATTGATATCAACTATCCTTTGACTGATATGCTGCCTTTATTCCACCGAAACCTTAAGAAAAAACAAAATGAAAAGGTCCATTCTTATATTGCTGATCATCACCAGCGCTACCATGCTTTCAGCCCAGCCGGCAGCAGGCATTGATGCGTTGATTCCGGCTGAGTTCGTTAACAAATCAATGGGCAGTGTTTCGAAGCAGGTGATGGGCCTCGAATCCAATGTAAATGTGGTTATCATTGCTCCTTTAACTGAAGTGAATGCCTGCAGCAGCAAATCAGGCGACGGCAGGCTTGATGCAATGATAAAATGGTATAACAAAGCCGATGAAACCGGGCAGTTTATGCTGAGTATGATCACGGATTACAATGGAATAGAACAGGAAAAGCAGTCATTTCTGGGTCAGAGTGGTTTTAATGCCGACGAAGCACGGCTCGAAGAATGGGAAAGCGGGAGCCTCTGGTTCACTGAAGTAAAGAAACCCTGCATGAATGAAATATCCGGCCCGACAGGGAAAACCGAAATCAGCACCCATGCCCGTTATTTCAGATTTACCGGTAATACTTTTGTTGAAATTGATATCTACGGATACAATTCGCTATCCAGGACGAAGGAGATTCTGAAAAATATGCTTCAGAAGATCGCTGGCTTTGATTTTTCAACTTTAAAAAGTACCACGCTGGTTGAATAGAACATCATATCTGAAACCATTTACTGTTCACAGCAAATCAGGCAATAACGCATAAAAAAAATCCCGGATAGCACATTCTGACCCTAAGCATGCGTATATTTGTCTGGATGAACGAAAAAGACATCAACCACTTTCAGTAGATGTTTACCCGCTACCGGGAAGTCAATCAATCCAAAACCAAAACCTGATATGAAAAATCGTTTTTTGTGTCCATCCTGCAGGGCCGATCTGAAAATCAAAAACTCAGTAATTTTCTCAGCTCACACAACCGGAGGGAACAAAGGCCTTGTTCTTTTCAGTCCTGAACTGGGCAATTATTCAATTGTTCATGTTCCCGGTTTCTCTTATACCGAAGGCGAGCACATCGATTTCTTCTGCCCGGTTTGTCACGCTAACCTCGGGTTGCCCGAAAAAGGCAAAGACCTTGCGCGTGTTCTGATGATCGACTCAAAACAGACAGAATACTCCATTGTCTTCTCAGAGATTGCCGGCAAACAGTGCACCCTGAAAATGAAAGAGGATACCATTGTAGAGTCCTATGGAGAAGACGCCGGGGAATTTGCCAATTTCTGGGGAGCTGAACCCCGATATTGAAGGCTGCGCCCGGTTTTCTCATGAATCGCTTTCAAGAGGCAACATTCTTTATTTTTATTTAGCAAATTTAAAGATGCATTTATGACAGCTAAACACAAGAGCCTGGTTGCTGCACTGTTTTGTCTCAGTTGCCTGGCACAACTGACTTCAGGCTGCAGGGATAAAGAGGATCCACCGGCCGATCAGGAAATCACTGTAACCGATGTTGACGGGAACACCTACAAAACCATAAAAATCGGAAATAGTGTCTGGGTGCGGGAAAATCTGAAAACAACCCACTACCGGAACGGAGATATTATCAATACAGGAACCAAATTAGCAACAAGAAATACGGATACCGAAGGATATTTTTACAATTACAACAACAATGAATCCATTGCAGGCACTTACGGCAGGCTTTACGACTGGTATGCATTGAATGATCCCCGTGGTCTTGCTCCGGCTGGTTGCCACATAGCTACGAATGAAGAATGGGAAGCTGCCGTTGAGTTCCTCGGTGGAAATGAGGTGGCGGGAGGTAAAATGAAAGAAGCAGGCCAGGCACATTGGACAGCCCCCAATGCCGGAGCAGACAATTCATCAGGATTCACAGGGTTGCCGGCCGGCATTCATTACATTAACGGATTCGACAACCTTGGATACAATGCTTTTTACTGGACTTCCACTTCTATGGATGATATCTCAGCCATGGCCCGGGTTCTGTCTTTTGACAAAGCCTTTGTATCTTCAGGGAATTATTACAAAACCGGGGCATTCTCTGTCAGATGTGTCATGGATTAGGCATATTCTAATTCATTGGTGCAAAACTGATGATTGGCTCCCCGGAGCTTTATCCTTAAAAGCCCGCTGAAAGTTTTTATACCAGACTGCCTTTATCCGGACATATCCTGAGATATAAATTCTGCAAGCCCCCGGATAGCCATCACATAAAGGCTTTTCCGGGAAGTTTTGCTACTCAGCAGCAACACTTCTTATCTGCAGCCCTATTGGGCGAAAGCCATGGCTGAACTTTAGAGAAAAATCATTCCATTGAGATCACGGTTGTACAAAAAAATTCTGAGATTACCTTTGGTGAACTCCCAGTGCTATCAGGTCATGTTCATACTCTTCGCACTTTTCCTTTGTCTGGCTTATTGTAAAATTATACTTTTGGAAAAAGATTCAATGGAAGTCCGTTAATTCCGGTCGTCTTAACAAGCAGACGTTTATCAGAAATGTTATGAAAATAGTTCCCGTCAATAAATGGAATGAACTGAGTGCTCAGCTCAAAGGTGACTTATTTACCGGCGACAGCATGCGGATTCTTTATGCAACCGATGCATCAGCTTACCGCGAAATGCCTGCTGCTGTTTGCCGCCCGAAGGATGAAGACGACCTCCGGACCTTGATTGCTTTTGCCCGTAATATGAAGCTGCCACTCATACCGCGTACGGCTGGGACCTCCCTGGCTGGTCAGGTGGTTGGCCATGGGCTGGTGGTGGATGTGTCGAAGTATATGACACGTGTGCTTGAACTGAATGTTGAAGAACACTGGGTCAGGGTTCAGCCGGGAGTAGTACTGGATGAATTAAACAAACTGGTTGAACCTTACGGATTGTTCTTCGGCCCTGAAACCTCAACTTCAAACCGGTGCATGGTTGGTGGAATGGTCGGGAACAATTCGTGCGGTTCGCATTCACTGGTCTATGGAAGTACACGCGATCATACCCTCGAAATAAAAGCATTGCTGAGTGATGGTTCTGAAGCGACCTTCGGACCTCTAAGCAAAGATGAATTCAACCAGAAATGCGACCTGCCCGGCCTTGAGGGCGAACTTTACAAAACCATTAAAAAAATACTTGACAACCCTGTTAACCAACAGGAAATCAGGGAGCAGTTTCCCGATCAGGAAATTGAACGGAGAAACACGGGTTATGCCATCGACCTGCTACTTGAATCATCCCCCTTTACCCCTGGTAAAAAGGAATTCAATTTCTGCAATCTTCTGGCAGGATCAGAAGGGACTTTGGCTTTCAGTACCGAAATTAAACTGAACCTCGTCCCCCTCCCACCCAAAGAGAAGGCGCTCATCTGCATCCATTGCAATTCGCTGGAGGACGCCTTTAAGGGGAACCTGATAGCCCTCCGTCACAAACCGGTGGCTGTTGAACTAATTGACAATTATATACTTGAAAGAACAAAAGGCAACATTGAGCAACGCAAAAACCGTTTTTTCATCCAGGGAGAGCCTGTGGCAATTCTGGTGGTTGAGCTTGCCATGGAAACCAGGGAAGAGATCGACAGACTTGCAGCCGCGCTTGAGGCAGATATGCGAAAAGAGGGTTTCGGCTATCATTTTCCGGTAGTCTATGGTGCCGACATCAGCAAAGTGTGGGCATTGAGAAAGGCAGGACTCGGGTTGCTGTCGAATGTACCGGGCGACAGGAAACCGGTTGCTGTGATCGAAGACACTGCAGTGAATCCGGTTGTTTTACCGGATTACATGAACGATTTCAGGGCAATGCTTGATACACTCGGGCTCAGTTGCGTTTACTATGCCCACATTGCTACCGGAGAACTTCACCTGAGGCCGGTGCTTGACCTGAAAGATCCCCATGATGTTGAACTGTTTCATACCGTTGCCCTTGAAACAGCAAAACTGGTGAAGAAATACCGTGGCTCGCTCAGCGGTGAGCATGGCGATGGCCGGCTAAGGGGTGAGTTTATCCCGCTGATGCTTGGCGATCACAACTACAGCTTGCTTAAAGAGATCAAAAAGACCTGGGATCCGGAGGGCATCTTCAATCCGGGGAAGATTACCGATACTCCGTCCATGAATACCAGCCTCCGGTATTCACCCGGACAGCGTACACGGGAAATAGAGACGGTTTTTGATTTTTCGGAAAGCCTGGGGATTGTGAGGGCTGCTGAACAGTGCAATGGGTCGGGCGATTGCCGCAAGTCAGAAATTTTCGCAGGCACCATGTGTCCGAGCTACCAGGCAACACGCGACGAAACAGCAACGACCCGGGCAAGGGCTAATATCCTGCGCGAAATGCTTACCCGTTCGGAAAAATCAAACCCGTTCGACCATAAGGAAATTTACGAGATCATGGATCTCTGTCTGTCGTGCAAGGGCTGTAAATCAGAGTGTCCCTCGAATGTTGACATTGCCAAATACAAGGCAGAGTTCCTTCAGCATTACTACGATGCAAACGGTATTCCGCTGAGAACCCGCATGATTGCCTACATTACAGCCTTCAACAGGCTGGGGAGCCTGGTTCCGGGCATCTACAACTTCTTTATCAGCAACCCGCTTACTTCAGGGCTTATTAAGGGTGTGCTCGGATTCGCAAAGAAGAGGTCAATCCCGAGGTTACACCGGACAACCCTGAAATCATGGTACAAACGCAACCTGAACAACCCCGGGAGTGGAAGCACCGTTTATTTGTTTGCTGATGAATTTACCAACTTCAACGATGTAGAGGTTGGCATTAGCGCTATCAAGGCGCTTAACAAACTGGGATACAGGGTATTACTGGCACCGATAAGCGAAAGCGGACGCACTTTCCTGAGCAAGGGCCTCATCAGGAAAGCCAGATCAATCGCCGAAAAGAATATCCGGGCCCTTTCAACAGTCATCAGCAAAGAAACGCCCATGATCGGCATCGAACCTTCTGCCATTTTATCCTTCAGGGATGAATACATCGACCTCACGCGCGGAGAAATGAAACAGGAAGCTGTTAAACTTGCTGAAAACTGCCTGTTGTTCGACGACTTTATCATGCGCGAAGCGGCAGCTGGACATATCCGCGCAGCACAGTTCTGCGAAAAGCCATTGAACATAAGGCTGCATGGTCATTGCCACCAGAAATCCATTGCATCCACGGCTTCTACAAAACAGATGCTCACTTTACCGGTTAATTATAAAGTAGATGAGATCAAATCGGGTTGTTGCGGCATGGCCGGTTCGTTTGGCTACGAGGCTGAGCATTACGAGGTTTCTATGAAAGTGGGTGAGTTGGTGCTGTTTCCTGAAGTGCGGAAGACCGCTGGTGAAGCGGTCATTGCAGCTCCAGGTACCAGCTGCCGCCATCAGATCATGGATGGTACGGGACAGAAAGCCCTTCATCCGGTGGAAGTTTTCTTCGGGAGTCTGCTTTAAAAAATGGCTGCCCCCGCATGATTGCGAAGGCAGCCCCCCCCCGTGTATCAATGATTATCTATAAGCGAATGAGTTTCACCACTCCGGAATGGTCTCCGGAGGCTATTTTTACAAAATACAATCCGGGCCTGAATGCTTTCACATCAATAGATCCGGTCTGCTGATCAACTGGCAGAACTTTACACAGCCTGCCAGACGGATCGAATACGCTGGCCAATGCCTGACCCTGATAACCTGACAAATCCACAAAAATAACATCGGTCGCAGGATTGGGGAATGCCTTGATTTCCGGGATGAGCTTTGTTTCTGTTCCGGTAGTAACACCCGCAAGCCGGTGCAAAGCGAAATGTGCGTAACCCTGCAAAACCAATGATGCCTGCCCGCCAATCAGCAACATACCATCAGGTTGTATCATCAATTGATTGGCCCAGCTGCCACCTGCCCCCAGAGACACGATATACTTTCCGTTCCCATTGAATGAATTGTCAACACTTCCTGTCTCGGTATATCTTATTACAACATGCTCTGTCAATCCGAATTCCGTAAAAACCCAGCCTGCCGCCAGAATGCGTCCATCAGGCTGCAAAGCCACATCATAATACCGGTCATCTGAACCGGCGATGTCGGTTATGGTATAACCTGAACTACCAAAGGTATTGTCAGGCAAACCATTGGAAGTAAGGCGAATGATTATTGAATTGAAATCGGTTCTTCCGGCAAGCAATATTTTGTCATCATCCTGGACTTTAACCGCATCAATTTCATTGTGAAGTGAGCCCAAAGACAGCAGAAAGCGGCCATTCTGTCCGAAGGAATTGTCCCTGCTCCCGTCTGAATTTAAACGGATGGCTGTAAAACTGCTTTCCGATTGTGCATTCATGCTGAACCCACCAATAACAATGCTACCATCAGATTGAATATCAAAATCATATCCATAATCAGCATATCCGCCGACATTTACAACAACTTTACCATCCGTACCAAAATCCGGATCCAGAATGCCAAACTGATCAACCTTTAATGCCATGAAGTCAAAATCATTTCCGTTATAAGCCCTACCGGCAGCAAGAATTTTCCCATCCGGCAACACCCTGAGTTTTTCTATCCTCGAACCGTTGCCCGAACCAAATGAAATGCGCAACTTACCTCCGGAGTTAAAGGATTGATAAAAAGAGCCATCCGGGTTCAACATAGCGAATGCGGCATCTCCGAATGAAATGCCACCGACAACTGTTCTGCCTTCAGCAGTGGTTGCAACCGCCAGGCCCTCTTCATAGGTAAAACCAAAACTGAACTGAAGCATTCCGGTTCCATTAAAATCAGCATCCGGAGAACCATCGCTGTTGTATTGTGCCACCAGCACCGCGTTGGTTGAATTGCCATTGTATCCTGCAGCAACTATTTTACCATCGGTATGCAAAGCCGAAGCCATACAGAAACTGCCGAAGTTGCCAAAACCGGTAAATGCGCTTCCATTCTCTCCAAACCCGCTGTCAGGAACCTGTGCCGAGCAATGATTGTTTAAAAAGAAGAACAGGGGAAAAGCTAAAAAAACGAATGGAGTAAAGAATCGGGTCATAAAGGATTTTTTGAAATAATGATCTCGGTTACTGGGCTGCATTCCGGAAAATGATGATCAGTTAACCCGGGAATACCGTCATTGTTGAAAACCGGGCATTGTTTAACAGAATTTTAACAACTGAAACCTTCTGAACAGGGTTCGGAACAGTCGGTGAAGCTTTTTTGAGTTTAAATTTTAAAACATTATTGTCCGGTTAAAGTAAAAAAACTTGACACCAAAACCCCAAGCCACCAACCTGTCTGCCTGAGCATACAGGCAGGAATCGTTTTAAATCAGATAAATAAGTTATGATTTCCTGCCTGACTGCGTCAAGCAGACAGGTTGGTGATTTCGTGTGTTGGTGTCAAAAAAAAGAAAGTAAGGTACCTGTTTTGAATAATGGCTGTAATCCAGTATTATCAATGAGTTCAAAGGAATCTAATTATTTTTCCCGGACAACAATGATTTTAAAACAGTGTTGTCCGGAAAAATTATGATATTATTTTCGGTGAACCAGTCTGCCTGAAGCAATCAGGCAGACTCGCCGAAGGCAATCTCACAGGTAATTCCAAAGTTAACCGGACAGTAATGATTCAATCTGACAGATTGATGAAGGAATAGCAACAAAAACACCGGAATCTCAACAATTCCGGTGTTTTTGAATTCAGCAAGGTAAATAACATTGTTATCCGGCTTTCGCTGTATCAGCCTTCCAGTTCTTCGAGCAGTTTTTTTGCATCACGCCATACCGGGTAGGAGCGCTTTTTCCAGTGGAAATAACCAAGAAGCGCTGACAGAAATATTACACTCCAGTAAACTGCCTGAACGAAAAACAGTTTCTCAGTCTCTGAAAATATGGTAAGACGTGCAGGATTTCTGAATGAGAAAGACAAGCCTGCTCCAATCAAGGTGACGATGAAAAGCAGATACCACCATTTATAGCCAAAGAAACGGTATCTGACTTCTGCTCCCCTGATCAGGGTAATCAATGGTAAAGTATAATCCATGCGATTTAGCATTCTGAATTCCTTTCTGAAAAACAGGGCTCCGGCAGTAAATGCCAGCACATACAACAATCCGGCAATGCGGTCGTATCTGGTCAGATCCGGGTCGGGATTGGCAACAAACAGCAAGGTGTAGAAAACCGATAAGACAACGTACAGAATATACACTGACCTCAGGGTTTTACTTCCTTTCTGATCTTCAGCCTTCGTACGGTTGATCAAATCATCCACATTCACTTGTATCCTGTCCTGGTTGTTTTTAAAAGATTCATTCATTGTAGCCTCCTTTCAGCATGTGGCGTAGTTCTTCCCTGATACGGTGAAGTTTTGTGCGCACGTTGGGTTCTGTTATCCCGATGATTTCAGCCATCTCCTTTGAACTGACCTTTTCTATGGCGAGGGAAATCAGCAGCTTATCAATCACAGTCAGACGATTGATGGCATCGTGAAGAAGGTTGAGTTTGCGCTCCGTTTCAATTTTTTCCTGCATCCCCTCTTCCTGCATCAGGGAAGAAATATTGTGGGAATCCAGCGACAGATTGAATACTGAACGGCGCTTTTCTTTCAGTATGTAGCTGAGGCAGGTATTTACAGCGATTCTGTAGATCCAGGTGCTCAGCTGCGACTCTCCCCTGAAAGTTTCAAGACTACGCCAGACATTCACGAATACATCCTGTTGAAGGTCTCTTGCATCATCGGTGGTTCGTGCATAGTGCCGGCAGATATTCCAGACACGTTCCTGATGTTCTCCGACGATTTCCCTGAATTGTTCTTCTCTGACTTTCATTTTCTGAACTGTTCTGGCTATTGGATAGTCGTGAGACCGGAATGTTACATTTTTTTCTGCTTCCTTTCAGAAGCGGCTGAGTCAGGCTGGCTGCGGTTATGCTCCGTTACTTATCTTTTGCTCCAATGCATCTATCTGATTAAAAAACTTCCGGAATACCTGATATCTGAGCTTCTCCGACATCCCGCTGATCAGGGTGGCTTTACGGATGATGGTATCAAACCATTTACGGGTTTCATGACAATACGTATCGCTGGTCGTCGACATGGTGCTGAAAGAGAAATGCCCCAGGTAAACACTGCTGAGGTTACCAACCTCAATCAGTACACTGTTGTTTGTTATTTCGATATCACTGTAATAAAGCTGATAATTCACTGCTTCACCAGTATTTCCGGCTTTAGTGTCAGACAATTTCGTGCTTCTCTCTGCCTGCTTCTGTATTCCTGCAATCTCTTCCCTGAAACTGCTGCAAACAGCCAGGGCATCGGCTTTGGAAGCAAATTTTCCGGCTTCCCAGAAAAATTCCACCTGCTTTGCTGTGCTTTGTATGGTGGTTTCTGTCCAGACTTCTACTGACGGAATCGCGGCATACTCTTCGTAAATCCTGCGAACGATGTTGCCCAATTCCTCATCGGTTCCATCACTACTGAACAGGCTGCTTTCCATTTCCGGAATGTTGAGTATTGCCTGCATCCAGTAAAAGAGCTTAAACCTGGCCATTACAGGATTCCGGTAATGATGAAAAACCGGAATGTCTTCACAGGCATAGGTAATCCTTGGTGAAGCTGCCCTGCCGATGATCTCAATATCCTTCAGTAAGCCGGTGAGGTAATTGATCAGACTATCACGCGTAGGTTCCATTTTCGAATACCGGAAAGAAACCACGCCCTCATGCGCCGGATTCAATGAATCAAAAGAAACATTAAAATGGTTACACAACAGCAGTATCTCATCGATTACCAGCAGTGTTTCACCCCTCATCCTGCGATAAGCACTATCGGAACTGATTCTCAGCACATCCGACAATTCAGCTACCAGTGTTGTGTTTCCGGGCAATAAATCATCTATTTTCTTCAGAAACTGGGCCTGTTTTTCTATAGGTGTCATCATAAGCGAAAAATTTCTTTTGTACATGAATGGCAACGTATGTTCTTTCTTTTGCAAAAAATGCAACTTAAAGATAATTCGATTGCAAATTATGCAATTCTATCCAATTATCAACAGGACATACCAGGCTTTTTATTTTTAATGCAAACAACCTTCAGGCTTGTCTGCCAAACCGTTTTGCCATCGAAGGGCCGGCCGGTAATTTTGTCTCATAAACCAAAAATACAGAACCGATGAAAACATCTTACTTTACTCAGGCGAATGATCAGTCGTTGTCCGGATTCCGTTACACAGCTCTATGGTTAAGCTACCGGGGTGTTCCATTATTGAAGAAGTCAACCCTGATGTTTCTGTTCGTAATGCTGTTAAGCACCCGGGAATCGCATGCTCAGCCAAAAGCCAGCATAGCGGTTATCAGCATGGACACCAAAGATCTGCTGTTTGATTCAAAAACCATCACCAGCATGGTACAGCTTGAACTGGAGAAGGCCAGTGTTTATGAGGTACTTGACCGGTATGATGTTGCTGACCTGGTTAAAAAAAATCAGATCGATCCTCAGATGAGTTTCGGCAAAAACAGTCTGGTTGAAACAGGAAAATTGCTGAAGGCAGATAAAATGCTCAGCGGAAGTATTGAAAAGTTCGGCGATAAGCTGATCGTAATTTTAAGATTGATCGATGTGGCTTCGGCTTCGATTGAGAAAACCAGTGTTATGGAATACATTAACCAGCAGGATCAGCTGCAGACCATGATACGGCTTTCGCTGAACAATATTCTGGGAATCGGAAACGATAAAATGATCCTCGATCTGCTCGTTAATTATGACCAACCCATAACCAGCAGCAAAACCACGCTCAAGCTCAGCGGTCCGCGCGTGGGGGCAAACATTACCTGGGGCCCGGCTGCTGACAGAATGGGCGCACCAACCAGTGAAGGCGGTTTTAACATGTATCCGGTAAGCAGTATGATTGGCTATCAGTTCGAAAAGCAATACCTGAGTTCCGGAGACTTTCAGGCACTGTTTGAACTGATTCCCGGCATCAACAGTCTGGAAAGCGGATATGTGGTCCCGACCTTGACCGGACTGCTTGGCTTCCGGTTCAACAAATCAGGCCTTGAATTCGGGCTGGGACCCAACCTCAGGTTTGTGCAGATGGCAGAAGGATACTATGATGATCAGAACAACTGGCAATTGGGAGCCCCGCCTTCAGAGAACTATGAAGTGATCAGAGAACTTGACAGCCGCGGTGAGATTGAAGTCACTACCGGGATGATCTTCGCGGTAGGCAAAACCTTTAGGTCGGGCTATCTGAACCTTCCGGTAAACCTTTATATTTCGCCCAGAAAATCAGGTTCGATTGCCGGGATTACCATTGGGTTTAATGTTGCAAAAAAGCCCCGCCTTGCGAAATAACATTCATTTCTGTTGCATTGCTGAAAAAAAACCGCGCAACGATCGCGGGCATTGCTGAGGTTTTGAACAAGTTCTCACTGTATCAAAGATCGCTGTCAGGAAGTTCAATCCCTGACAGCGCTCTTTCTTCCATTAACCGGGCATCCGGTAAGTGTCATTTCAGGCAATACAACCTGTGTAAGAGTTCTCCGGTTTAGGCAAAACAATGAACCTCTCAATCAGGGCTTCAGGTAATGCACCGGGGCTTCAGGTCCCAATGGCAGATCAAGTACAGCCCAGACAACGAGCAGTAAAGTCCAGAATACTGTAAATACCAGCGTATAAGGTAGCATGGTTGAAATCAGCGTCCCAAGCCCGGTGTTTTTCTGGTATTTTGCAAAAAAGACGATGATGAGAGCGAAAAAGCTCATCATAGGACTGATGATGTTGGTAACCGAATCCCCCACCCTGAAAATTGCCTGGGATAGTTCGGGTGAATAACCCAGCAACATAAACATAGGAATAAAGACCGGACCCATGATGGCCCACTTTGCCGAAGCACTTCCCATGAAAAGGTTGATAAAACCGGTAAGAAGAATAAACAATATGATCAACGCGACCAGGCTCAGATCCGCTTCCTGAAGCAGGGATGCTCCTTTCACCGCCAGCACCAGCCCGAGGTTACTCCATTTAAAATAGGCCACAAACTGTGCAGCAAAGAATACCAGCACAAGGAAAGAAGCCAGTGTTTTAAAGCTTTCACTCATTCCTTTAATGACATCGTTATCACTTTTGAATCTACCTGTAACGAAACCGTAAACAATTCCAAAACTGGAGGCCATAAAGAATAAAAAAGCAATGAAACCCTTTATCAGTGGTGAATGCAGGATGGTGTTGTCATCCCCGCGCAAAAATCCGTGATCGGGAATGAGGCCAGCAGCAAAAATACCAAACCATACAAAGGCCGTAATGGCAACCCAGAGGAGGCCCTTTCTCTCCGTATGATTGAGCTTTTCGATCGGCTCTGGTTTAACATCTCCGGTGTAAGCACCAAGACGGGGCGTAACAATTCGTTCAGTTACCCATGTCCCGGAAAGTGAGATTACGATCGTTGACACAGCCATAAAATAATAATTGGCAGTGGGCATCACATAATATCCCGGATCCAGAATCCGGGCAGCTTCAGTTGAAAGCCCGGCAAGCAGGGGGTCGATGGTTCCTATAAACAGATTCGCACTGAAACCTCCTGACACACCGGCAAAGGCTGCCGCCATTCCAGCTACCGGATGTCTGCCGACCGAATGAAAAATAACCCCTGCCATCGGAATAAGCAACACGTACCCGAGGTCGCTGGCGGCATTGGAAAGAATTCCGGCAAACACTATAACAAATGTAAGCAGACGCCGCGGCGATTTAAGCACAAGCAACCGGATGGCAGCACCCACGAGTCCACTGCTCTCTGCAATACCGATTCCGAGCAGTGCAACCATTACAATGCCCAGGGGTGCAAAACCGGTATAATTGGTTACCATCTCAAGCACTATCCTCCTGAAGCCTTCGGCCGAGAGCAGGTTATTAACCTTTAGCACTTCCTGAGTTGCCGGATGGACTGCCTGCCAGCCAAGCAGGCTCCCAAGCCATGAAATCAGCAATACAGCCAGGGCAAAAAGTGCAAACAAGGTTGCAGGGTTGGGCAGCGCATTGCCACCCTTTTCCACCAGATTCAAAAATCGTGAAAACAATGAGGGTTTCAGGTTGGTCATAGGTTCAGGCCAGCTTGGATATAAAAACAGATTTGATTTTGTGGGAAAAAAGTGAGATCAGGCACCTCCTGTCACTTAGCTAAACAAAAAATCCCTGCCGGTGTTCATTAAGCTCATTTACATCAAATCCTTACAACCAACACTTCAGGTGATTGATAAACTGCCGGAACTCAGCCTGCCTGATTAAAACAATGTCATCATCCAGAACGCTGAACTTACCGGCTCATCTCTGGGAGTCATCTCTGCCCGAACGACGAAAAGCACGGAAGTACCTGTGAGGCTTCTAACTTAAGGGATCACTATCAGGATTTCACCGATGCAGGAACACGGGATACCGGCATCAGCGCCGGTTAAGCCTGCTCTCTCAGGAATTTAAAAAACATACACCATCTTTCGTTCTCACTGCTTTCAGACACCAGCAACAAAGTCAGAAAGCTTTTCGGGGTTCCGGCTGACATGCTGGGGCTTATACCCGGCATGGGTGACCTATGTTTTTAACCCTCAGGGAATACTGGTGCACACCTTTAAATCGCAACTGAACACCGAAAAGCATGTTACCGAGCGCTTGAGATTATAAAACGGATGAAACACACCTCTTAACCCCGCGGCTCAGGCCTCCAGAAAGGGGTCTCATTGCGTCGCGGGAGGTTGGTCAGCCGGATTTTCTCCCGGGTCAGAATATTGATAACCCACACATGATAGATACTGTTTTCGCCACTGGTATAGGCTATCCACTTCCCATCCGGGGACCAGGATGGTGAATAATCCTCAAGAGGATCCCTGGTCAGGTTCTCAATGCCTGATCCGTCAGCATTTATAAGATATATCTCGAAATTCCCGGTTTCGTCTGTTCCATAAAAGGCCACACGTTTTCCATCAGGCGAAAACACCCCCCCTGAATCATAACCTTTTCTGAAAGTCAGCCTGTGTTCATTCCTGCCATCTGCATCCATCAGAAAGAGTTCACCGTTAGAGGCATAAGTGGAGTCTTCAGGTTCGCGGAGTGCCCTGGTGAAAATCAGTGATTTTGCATCAGGCGACCAGCTGGCCGACTCTTCAAAGTCTTCGTTTTCAGTAAGCCGCCTGACATTCGTTCCGTCGCTGTTCATCAAATAAACTTCATTGGCCTTGTGGTCACGGTCTGACAGAAAAACAATCCGGGTTCCGTCGGGTGAGCATATTGGCAGATAATCCTTGAAGCTATTATCTGTCAACTTCACTGCATGCTCTCCGGATACATCCATCCTGTAAATATCCTCCCCTCCTTCCCGTTTACTGTAGAACAACAGGTATCTGCCGTCTGGCGTCCAGCTTGACCAGTAGTCAAGGGCCGGATTGACTGTCAGATTGGTTTCCTTCCGTGATTCCAGATCAATGGTATACACTTCGTAATTTCCATCCCGGGTAGAAGTGAAAGAAATCACTCCCTGCGGAAATTCAGTATTTGGGATTGTTTGCGCTTTGGGAGTTACGGCTGCAAGAAACAGAAAAAACAGCAAAGCGATCCGTTCGCGAAGTTTGGCACTTTTCATACACTCACCATTTTTCAGGCGGATTCTTTCAAACACCTATCAACGAAACAGATAGCCCTGATGAATGTTCAAAATTCAGTACCATCTTTCTATTTAGCCTCACCTGATTCTAAAAACCGGAGAGTCAGTTTGCGCTGGTTTATGGAAATGATCTGATATCTTGTTCTGATAATGCCACCCCAATAAGGGGAAACAACCTCAAGATTACCATCTGGTAACAACTCGTAGGTACCATTGTAATTATCGTAGGTTATTGGCGGTGTTCCGCACCACCCGGCATTTTTCCGCTCAATCATGCTGCCCCCGATCTTAAATTCATAGCCGGGGCCATCGTTAAAATCATCTGCTTTTTGATAGACTATCATTGAATCAAGGTATTCAGGAGAGATCCAGAAACCGCTCAGACTTTCCTCCGATACCGCAGTTTCAGGTGTTTCTTTTTCACAAGATCCCAGCAGCATCAGCAATGCGACCAGGATTAGTACTGACAGAATATTTCTCATATGTTTTTATTTTTTAAGACGAGGGGAAAGCTGCCTGGTTGCATTGGTTAAATGAAACTAAGTCTGATGTTGGTTATTCCAAAACAGGTAACGGTATAGAAAACAGGATTTCAGGATTCAACACGAAGGTGTAAAATCTTTATAACTTTGTTGCATGAAGATCGGTGGTGGAACAGAAAACTGGCAGGCGCGCACAAGTCTGCTTCTGGGAGAGCAGAATATGATAAAGCTGTCCAATGCCCATGTACTGGTTGCAGGGCTGGGAGGTGTCGGTGCCTATACTGCTGAACAGCTTGCCAGAGCCGGTGTTGGCCGCTTGTCGCTGGTAGATGGCGACAGGGTACATGCAACCAACCGGAACCGGCAGTTGCCTGCCCTGATAAGCAATACAGGAAGGTATAAAACTGAAATCATGGCCGAACGGCTTTCAGACATCAATCCTGAAATCAAACTGCACCTTTATACCGAATACATCAAAGATCAGCGCATGATCGATATCCTTGAATCGGGCTACGATTATGTGGTGGATGCCATCGATACTTTATCACCCAAGGTTTATCTGATCTACCACACCCTGAGGCTTGGCCTGCCTTTGGTAAGCTCTATGGGAGCCGGAGGTAAAACAGATCCCACACAGGTGCAGATAACGGATATTTCAAACACATACAACTGCAAATTAGCTTATTATATGCGCAAAAGGCTGCACAAGCTCGGAATCTGGTCGGGATTTGATGCAGTGTATTCCCCCGAGGAAGTGTCTCGCACCGCGGTGGAGCTTGCAGAAGGTGAAATCAACAAAAAATCTACGGTTGGAACCATCTCTTACATGCCGGCTGTATTCGGCTGTTTTTGTGCTGCTGCTGTGATCAGAAACCTTACAATCCCCAAAACTGAGGGTTCCTGAAATCCCCGGGTTACTTTACTGATTTTTAATTATTAATATCTGATAAAGAAGCCCGGAACGGCTACCTTATCCGTATTCTGCACAAACATGCCAGTTAACAATCCGATTCAATAAAAACGTAAGGATGAAAGGGTTAAATATGCCCGATGATAAGACCCTGATTGAACTGAACGACCGGATTCTTATGCTCGAAGACAATCTGCGGGCAATTCCTGATATTATGTTCGAGGTCGACAATGAAGGAACCATCTACAACTACCATGCGCCGGAGAACGCCAGGCTACTCGTGCCCCCGGAGATTTTTATCGGAAAAAAAACATCCGCCATTCTTCCTGAGTCGATCAGCAAGCCGGTGGAAGAAGCCATAGATGAAGCATTTCGCAATGGTTCTTCAGTCGGAATCCAATACACCATTTATGAGAATGGAAAATCGGAATGGTATGAGCTTTCGGTTTCACGGAAGAAGTCTGCCTCCGAAAAACCGCGATTTATCGCACTTGCCCGCAACATCACCAACAGGAAACTGGCTGAGCAAAGATTGTCGCGGCAGAGTAAGATTCTCGAAAGTGTTGCCAAGGCAACCACAGCGCTTTTATTGGGTGATGACCTGAACACAGCCATCAACTATGCTTTCAGTATCATCGGAACCGCAGCCAATGTTGACAGGGTGTATCTTTTTGAATATCACACCAACAAACCCGATAATACTTTACTGCTAAGCCAGCGTTTCGAATGGTGCCGGCCTGGTGTTGAACCTCAGATCAACAATCCTGATCTGCAAAACCTGCCGGCTGATTTTATTCCCCGATGGAACCAGATTCTCGGGAAGGGAGGGGCTGTTTGCGGATTGGTGAAAGATTTTCCTCAGGAAGAAAGAGATATACTTGAACCACAGGATATTTTGTCTTTGCTCGTGGTCCCGGTTCAGGCAGAACAAAAGCTTCTCGGGTTTATCGGTTTTGATGATTGCACCGAAGGTACTGAATGGTCAGAATCAGAAACCCATATTTTATCCAGTATCGCATCGGGCATCGGCAGTGCCATCATGCGCAACCGCTCTGAAGAAAGGCTCAGATTCAGTGAAAACAGGTTCAGACTTATGTATGAAGAGTCGCCGCTAGGGCTCGTACTCACCAATACAAAAGGGAAAATAACCGATGCCAACCGCACATTTCTGAAACTGCTCAACTACAATCAGGGCATGGTAGGCAATACCAACTTCCTGAAACTGATTCCGGATGCCTATACCAGAGAAAAACACGAAGTCATTATCAGTCTCCGGTATCAGAAACGTGCCGGTCCGATAGAAACCCGGTTGATGACAGCCGAAGGCAGCGAAAAACCGGTAATCCTTAACCTGGTGCTGGTTAATGATTTTATGAAAAACCCTCAGGTGTTGCTTGTCGTAGAGGACATTACCTACAGAAAAAAAGCAGAAGCGGAACTTATAAAAGCCAAGGAAGTTGCCGACAGGGCTAACCTTGCAAAAAGTGAATTCCTGGCCAACATGAGTCATGAAATCAGGACACCGCTGAATGCCATCATGGGTTTTTCACAGTTGCTGGCTGATCAGCTCAACGATCCGAAACACCGTGATTTTGTTGACGTTATCAGCAACAGCGGAAAAAACCTCCTGTTGCTGATCAACGATATCCTGGATCTTTCCAAAATTGAAGCCGGAAAGGCAACCATCGAACTGGAGCCAGTAAATCCAAAACTCCTGATCGATGAATTGCACAGAATATTCTCACTTTCGACCAAAGAAAAAAACCTCGGATTTTCACTCCATTCCGATGTTAACCTTCCCGATTCATTGCTGCTCGATGAAACCCGCATCAGACAGGTACTTTTCAACCTGTTGGGCAACGCGGTAAAGTTTACCACTACAGGACAGGTATCATTGTCTGTTAAAACAGTTGATAAACCCAACGACAGCAGCAAAGTAGACCTCCTGTTTGAAGTCAGCGACACCGGTATCGGAATTCCGGAAGATCAGCATGAATCAATATTTCAGGCTTTCAGGCAACAGGAAGGACAAAGTACGCGGAAATACGGCGGAACTGGACTGGGGCTTACCATCACCCGGCGACTGGTTGAGATGATGAACGGAAGCATTACTGTGACGAGTGTACCCGGTTCTGGAAGCACCTTCAGGGTATGGCTCCACGATGTAGGTGTCTCTGCTCAGAAACAAATCTCAACCATAACCTCCGATTTTCAATCAGTAAAGAATGTGCAGTTTAACAACCAACTGGTGCTGCTGGTTGAGGATATCGACATCAACCGCAAAGTGATCAAAGAGATGCTGCGCGGAAAAAACCTGCAACTGATTGAATCGGTCAATGGAGAAGAAGCCATGCGAACCCTGCGCGAGCATAAACCTGAAGTTATACTGATGGATATGCAGATGCCTGTCATGGATGGATTTACTGCCACACGACTGATCAAATCCAATCCCTCGCTGAATCACATACCTGTTATTGCCCTGACTGCAGCTGCCATGAAGAATGAGGCTCAGGAAATCAGGGAGCTTTGCGATGGCTATCTGCAGAAACCGGTCTCTCCCGGCGCATTGATCCTGGAACTTGCCCGGTTCCTGACCCACCAGAACAGCAAACAACCCGAAAACAGCCAAAGCCTGCCTGAGGAAAACAACGAAATAGCCATCACCAGGCCAGAACAGGTGAATGAACTGCCTGACAAAGATTACCTGACAAGCCTGCTAAAACAACTCAGAATGGTATCCGAAGGAATGGTAATTGATGAAATCATTGAATTTTCGGATAAACTAATGGAAGCCTCAGAAATCCATCAATGGAAAACATTCAGCAGGTTTGCCGGCGAGATAAGGCTGAATGCCATATCCTTCAAAATCGATAAATTAATGGATGTACTCAGGTCACTGGAGTCACATCTGGAAAGGCTGATGGAATTATGAGCACAGATTCAACTGCCCCGTTTGGAAAGAGCACAGCCTCTGATCCCCTGATCCTGATTGTGGATGATCTGCCGGAAAATCTCGCAGTGCTTGGCAATATTCTGCGTGATGAAGGTTACCAGATCGCGGTTGCCAGCTCCGGACCACAGGCAATAAAAATTGCATCATCAAGAAACCCCGACCTCATCCTTCTTGATATTGCCATGCCGGATATGGATGGTTTGACTACCAGCGGTCTTTTAAAAGGAAATCCTGAAACCGCGGACATTCCGGTAATCTTCCTTACTGCCAGAACCGATTCGGGAGATGTGCTGAAGGGCTTCAAAGCCGGCGCTGTTGACTACATTACCAAACCGTTTAAAGCCGGAGAACTGCTGGTAAGGGTATCTACGCACATCGAACTCAAACGATCGCGCGATCAGATTGCGAAACAAAAAGCTGCACTCGACAACCTGCTGGAAACGAGAAATAAGCTTTTTTCGGTAATTACCCACGACCTGAAAAGCCCTTTTGCCGGTCTGATCACCCTCATTAGCGTGATGATTGAGTGTTTTGACACGTATAGCAGGGAAGAATTTAAAGAATCGCTCAGTCTAATCAAGGAGACATCCGACAACATACACAGCCTGATGCAGAACCTTACCAACTGGGCTAAACTCAATACCAATGCGATCGAATACAAACCGGAAAGTGTTAACCTGACAGGTCTGATCAAGAGCACTTTCAGTCCATTATCGATCAATTACCACAAGAAATGTATCGGGCTCAACATAAATATAACGGAAGATTGTACACTCAACACCGACCCCGACCTGCTCAGGGTAGTGATCTATAACCTGTTGAGTAATGCCGGAAAATTCAGCCACCCAGGTTCCACAGTTTCAGTAGATTATACAGTGGATGAGGCAGGCCCATGCATTGCTGTTACCGATTCAGGAATCGGTATGTCATCCGGGCAACTGCAAAGCCTTTTCAATGGCACTTCCGTTGCTTCTTCGCCAGGAACAGCCAACGAATCAGGCTCCGGTATAGGTTTATTGCTTTGCAGAGAGATGATCGAAAAAGCAGGCGGGAGTATTTCAGCCACCTCAGAACCCGGCAAAGGCAGTAGGTTTAACATAAGGCTAAACCCTGAGAATTAAACTTTTGCAATTTTTTTAAAATTTATTAGCCAAAAAAATGTAATATTGCTGCAAATTTCTTTTTTCTTTACTTTTACGTGGGGTTGGGAGTTCACTTTGGATTAAAGTAAAACAATTAGCAATGACATCCGGTTTGTTTGAAAAAGAAAACCGCAAGGAGGGGGATACTTTTTACGACCAAAAATTCGAATGGGTAAATATTTATCCTGCTCCGGTCCTGATCACCGGTAAGGATGGTGTTATTCTTGGGATCAACAGCGCTTTTACCCATCTTACCGGATTTTCGTTCAGCGAAATTTCCGGTAATCTTATATCTGACATTCTTACCACCATCGGAAAAGAAGATTATTTTTCTGCAGGCAGTGTGCGCAGAAATGCCTTTGTTAAAAGCCTGAAATCCCTGAGAAACTCTGAAGGGTGTCAGTACACCGTTGAAACTGTAAAGCAAGAGAACGGTACTGAGCTTGGCCTATTCCATCTCTATCCGCTCAATACCATATCAGATTCAATGTTTGATAATGAGATAGAACAGACCCCGGATGATCAGCGTGCCCTTTTAAAAGAAACCGGCAGCGAATTACTGACTTACTATCAAAATATTCTTGCCAGTATTCCCGAACTTGTTGTGCTCACTGATTCTGACGCCAATGTTATAGGCGTAAATCAGGCTTCCGGATTCCCTGTTTCCATTTCAGGTATTTCCTCGCAGGGACGTAACCTGCTGGATGTCCTTCCGCCAAGGGCAGCAGGTCAATTCACCTCCTTCTGCAAAAGTGCCGGACCTGGGAGTAGCACACGATTCGAAGATCAGTTCTCTGAATCCAGCCACAATTTTACTTTTGAATTCAGGCTTAATTGTGTTGACGACAATCGCTTTCTTCTAATAATCAGAGATATATCCAAAGCAAGTGCTGATGAGAACGCTTTGGCACAGAGTCATGGACGGCTTAACCAGATGCTGGCATTTTCTGAAGCCGGAAGCTGGGACATTACATTCGGAGAATCCAATAAAGTGCATACCTGGAACTTTTTCGAAATTCTTGGCATCCGTGACATACCCGAAAGGGAGCTCAATATCAGTGATATCAATCATTATGAATTGGTGCACAGCGATGATTCTGAACGTGTTAAAGCAACCATAGAATCGGCCATCAGCAACCGGGAAGATTCTTACAAGATCAGCTACAGGATCAACGATTCCAGCGGGAAGACCAGGCACCTGAACACTGAAGCCCATCTTGAATTCAATGACGAAGGGAATCTCCATCGCTGGTCGGGGATTATTCAGGATGTCACCAGCACCCGGAAAGCTGAACGCCTTAAAGCAGCGGCTTTCCAGATCTCACAGCTGATACATTCGCAACACAATCTTGAACACCTCATGCAGGCCATTCATCAGATCATTGCCTCGCTGATGCCTGCACCAAACCTTCTGATAGCCCTGAGCAGTGACAATGAGGCGAAGATTCATTTCCCCTATTGCAGCGACCCTGCCGGTGCCCCGGATGCAGAATCTGCCAGTAAAGGACTGATTGGCTATGTGCTAAAAACAGGTAACCCCCTCGTGGTTTCCGACGATGCCATCAACCTGATGGAGACTGAGGGCATTATATCCCCGCAACAAAAAATTCCGGTTTCTTGGCTGGGAGTCCCGCTTAACACACACAGCCAGGTCCTTGGAGTGCTTGTTCTGCAGTCGTATTCAAGAGATTTTGCTTATGGTGAAGATGAAAAAAATATTCTGATTTTCGTTTCAGAGCAAATCGCGCTTTCCATTCAGCGCATCAGGAGTGATGAAGCCCTGTTGCGCGCAAAGAACCAGGCAGAGGAATCGAGCCGCCTCAAATCTTCATTGCTCGCCAACATGAGCCATGAATTGCGTACACCCATGACCGGCATTCTCGGATTCTCGGAAATACTGACAGAAGAGCTCGAAGATAACCGTTACAAGGTGATGGCTTCCACCATCTTCAAATCGGCCAACCGACTGATGTCGACCCTTAATTCGATCATGGACCTCTCGGCCATCGAAGCTAACATCGACAGCCTTAAAATCACCACAGTCAGTATTAAATCAGTCTTTCTTCCTCAACTCAGGAATTTACATGCCATAGCCAGCGACAAAGGTATTTATCTCCGCACAGCCCTGCCTCCTTCCATTCAGGTGCTTGCAGACGAGAAACTGCTGGGTCAGCTGTTGCACCACTTGCTTGACAATGCCATCAAGTTCACCATCGACGGTGGTGTTTCGGTGAGTGCTTACCTGAATGATGCAAACAAGCAGGAAGCTATTATCCGGGTGAGCGACACCGGAATCGGGATTGCACCGGAGCATCACAAAATGATTTTTGAAGAGTTCAGGCAGGTGAGTGAAGGCATGTCCCGCACTTTTGAAGGCAGCGGCCTTGGCCTGGCCTTGTGCACAAAAATATCCCGCCTCATCAATGCCCGGCTATGGGTCGACAGTGTTCCGGGAAAGGGTTCTGACTTCTACATCGGACTTCCTGCTGCTGCCCAGGATTATGCAGAGGTAGTCGCAGAAAAGGAACATACCACGATAATCAACACCCAACGTCTCGGCAGAGGTCCGGTACCCGAAATCCTGATCGTAGAAGACAATGAAATTAACCGCCGCCTGGCTGCTTTATACCTGCGTGAACTCTGCAATACCGAAATGGCTGAAAACGGCTATGTGGCCCTTGAAAAAATCAGGCGGAAGAAATACGATGCCATTCTTATGGACATCAATCTGGGCGCCGGCCCCAATGGTATGTCCATTGCAAACCAGGTAAGATCTATTGACCAGTATAAAGATGTTCCGATCATTGCAGTAACCGGCTACACCATGCAGGGCGACCGGGAGAAACTGCTGGCCAATGGCTGTTCTCATTATCTGGCCAAGCCTTACGATAAAAAAACACTACTCAGGCTGTTCACCGATATCCTCTACGCCTGAAAGCCTGCTGTAATCAATGAAAGGTGGATGTTTTTCTGTTCACCGCTTACCCTATAGGGTATATGTTTTTCCCTCTTCGGCCAGTTCGGTCGCAGGAAATATACGCCTTGCTTCATCAAGCAGCAGGCCCAGGTTCTCATACCTTGCCGAAAAATGACCAATAAGCAGCCGGCCCGCCTTTGCGAGTTCCGCAACTTTGGCAGCATCTCCAGCAGTTGAATGCATTTTCTCGCGCGCAACAGCAGCCAGGTCGTTCATGAAGGTAGCCTCGTGATACATCAGATCGCAGCCATTGATATATCCGGGTAATGCTTCGAAAAAACCGGTATCTGAGCAGCTGGCAAATGACCTTGGTTGTCCGGGATCGATGGTAAGAACTTCATTGGCAATGGTCTCTCCTTTATCCGTAACATAATCAGCACCGCTTTTAAGATCCGCGAAAAATGTATAAGGTACCCCGTAGGTTTCAGTGGCTTCCAGGTTGATCTTTCTCGGGAAAGCCTTTTCAGCAAACAGGAAGCCGGTAGTCGGGATCCGGTGCTGCATCGGGAAACCCCCAATCACGATCCTTTCATCTTCGAATAGCTGAACCGGTGCGCTATGATTTACAACATGAAAGCTGATGGGATATACAAGGTTGGTTAATGAAGCCTGAAGCTGAAGCCTGATAATCTCTTCCAGCATCGCTGGCCCGTAAATATGCAAAGGCTCACGTCTTCCCAGGAGGTGGAAGGTCGAAACCAGACCGATCAGCCCGTAAAAATGATCTCCGTGAAGATGACTGATGAAGATATGGTTAATGCGCATGAAACGGATCCTGTATTTCATCAGTTGCATCTGGGTCCCTTCCCCGCAATCAATAAGGAAGAGGCTTCCGCCGTAATTCACCAGCTGTGAAGTCAGGTTTCGGCCTTTGTAGGGCAGGGCAGCACTGCTGCCGAGAATGGTGACGGAGAACTCTTTCATCGGATCGGGCTGATCAATCGGTGTGCTGGTTTGAAGTATCTATGGATGGTACATTGCGTAAAAACGGCGAAATCTAACCATAATAAATGAAAAAATCCCCGTTTTCAGGGGATTTTCTCACAATTAAATCAGGAATGATTTATTCTTCAGATTTTTTATTTCTGGCAGCAGCCTTTTCTGACTCTTCCATATCTGATTTCAGGTTGGCCAGGGCTTCGAGGTCACCAAGGGTGGTTTTCTCAAGGTTATCCTTGATTTTCTTCACTGCCCGTTTGGTTGAATTCTCAGCGCTTTCCTTGCTGGCGTTTTCTTTAACCTTCTCGGTTGCGGCAGCATCCTGGAAAATACGGCTGTGTGAAAGGATGATTTTCTTGTTGTCTTTCGAGAACTCAATTACCTTGAACTCAAGAGCTTCATCAACCTTGGCCTGGGTGTTGTCTTCCTTCACGATATGGCGAAGCGGTGCAAAACCTTCAACTCCGTATGGCAGGGCAACAACCATTCCCTTGTCACTCGCACTGGTAATGGTACCTTTGTGCACAGAACCAACTGAGAAAACGGTTTCAAAAACATCCCAGGGGTTCTCCTCGAGCTGTTTGTGACCGAGGCTCAGCCTGCGGTTGTCAACATCCACATCCAGTACAATTACATCAATCTTTTCACCAATCTTGGTAAATTCAGCCGGGTGCTTGATTTTCTTCGACCAGGAAAGGTCAGAAATATGAATCAGACCGTCAACACCTTCTTCCAGCTCGACAAAAATACCGAAGTTGGTAAAGTTGCGCACGGTAGCCACGTGTTTCGAATTGATCGGATATTTCTCCTTGATGTTGGTCCATGGATCAGGAATCAGCTGTTTGATACCGAGTGACATCTTGCGCTCTTCGCGGTCAAGGGTCAGGATAACGGCTTCAACTTCGTCGCCAACCTTCAGGAAGTCCTGAGCGGTGCGCAGGTGCTGCGACCACGACATTTCTGAAACGTGGATCAGGCCTTCCACACCCGGAGCTATTTCGATGAATGCGCCATAATCGGCAATCACCACTACGCGGCCTTTAACCTGATCACCCACCTTAACGGTTTCGCTGAGTGAATCCCATGGATGAGGGGTAAGCTGCTTGAGACCGAGGGCAATACGCTTCTTGTTTTCATCAAAATCAAGAATAACAACCTTGATTTTCTGATCAAGCTGGACAATTTCTTCAGGATGGTTGATACGTCCCCAGGAGAGGTCTGTAATGTGGATAAGTCCATCAACACCTCCAAGATCGATAAATACACCGTATGAAGTGATGTTCTTGACAGTACCTTCAAGAATCTGTCCTTTTTCAAGCTTACTGATGATGTCGGCTTTCTGCTGCTCAAGCTCGTCTTCGATAAGGGCTTTGTGCGAAACAACAACATTCTTGTATTCCTGATTGATCTTTACGACCTTGAATTCCATCACTTTGTCAACATACACATCGTAGTCGCGGATGGGTTTAACATCAATCTGTGAACCAGGAAGGAAGGCTTCAATACCGAATACATCCACGATAAGTCCACCTTTGGTACGGCATTTTACGTAACCATTGATAACTTCTTCTTTTTCGAAAGCCTGGTTTACACGCTCCCATGAACGGAGAATCCGGGCTTTTTTGTGTGAAAGCAGAAGCTGGCCACCCATATCTTCCTGACTTTCAACATATACTTCAATTTTATCTCCAACTTTGAGATTGGGATTGTATCTGAGTTCTGATTGGGGGATAACACCGTCTGATTTGAATCCGATGTTTACAACAACTTCACGTGAGTTCATGGCAACCACCGTTCCGTCAATCACTTCATGTTCTACAATTGAACTGAGTGTTTTGTCGTAAAGGTTCTCGAGTTTGGTGCGCTCGTCGCTTGAATAATTCTCGTGCTTTTTACCAATGGCATCCCAGTCGAAATTCTCCAGTGAGATCTGCTCAATCAGCGGAGCTTTCAGCTTCTCAACCGTGGGCTCATCGTCTTCTTCAATGGCAGCTGCTTCTTCTACAACTTCTTCAGCAACTTCAGCAGTTGTTTCTTCGGTAGCTTCTGCAACCACTTCTGCAACTTCTTCCTTCACCTCTTCAGCAACCTCTCCGGCTGCTTCAGCTGCGGTTTCTTCTGTTACAGTTTCTTCAGCTGCTTCAACGGTTTCTTCTGCTTTGGCGGTAACTTCTTCCGAAACGCCTTCGGCATTGGTTAATTCTTCGTTGACGTTTAATTCGTCGTTTGTCATTTAATTCTTCTTTGTGGTTCCGCTTTTCACGGAAACCTGGTTAATACTCTGTTAATTATGGGTTCAGCCGGACAGGATCGCCTTTAAAAATCAATGCATCAGGCGCCGGCCAAACCGGGGTGCAAAGGTATGAATTATTTTAAATTTACGATGCCTGCTAACATAATTATTGTAATCCTGAAACCGGTAGCACGGGTTTTAACAGAAAGTACCAAAGGTCAGCGCAATGAGTGGGTGAATGTAAATTGCGTCACAGCCAAAGCCGGTTCCGGATAACAGTAAAAAGACCTGTTGCTCCCGCAACGAAATAAGATTTCAGGCTTCAGATAACATCCCGGAACAATGAATATACCGGCTGTATAAAGATTGCTTAGCGGATAAGCTCAGTAAAGCCAATGCCTGACGGTGTCAATCCGATATTCTGACTCCAAAGGGATACTTATTAAACCGGGTAACTCCCGAACAGTTTTTTGAAAAATGCATGGGAGCGGTGTATAAAATGGGAAGGTTCTGTAAACATCAGAATACACTCCCCGGTGATTATATTGTCACCGCTATTCTTCACTTCTTCAATTGTTTTCTTGCTGGCCGATCCCTGCTGAAACCATATATGCCTGATTCCTTTTCTCCTGGCTTCCTCCAGCAGTATTTCAGACTGATCTGGTTTTGTACTGATCAGCAATGCGGTTACCTCATCGGGAAGCGAAGAAATGTCCCTGAAACATCTGACCCCTTCAATTTCATCAAGGTACGGCGTAACAGGATAAAGGGTATAGCCTTTCTGTTTCAGTTCCTTAAAAGCGTTATTCCCGAATTTCCCTGGAGTGCGCGAAACCCCTGCAACAGCAATGTGCTGCTGGGAAGTGAACTGCCTGATTTTGCTGAGACTTGTCATAAAGTGGTTACTTTAATATTTTTCAACTTAAAGAATTGCCAAACCTTATAAAAACGCCGCCCTATCCTCTCAAGGTGTTATCATCTCCTGAAACAATTCCGGTACAACCGGGGATTCCGGTTTCGACTAACAGATGTTATCTGCGTCCCTGGTTCTTAGCCATCTCTTCCAGTCTCTTCTGGAAGTTCGATTTCTTCACCGGTTTCTTCTTGTTCTCCTGAATCTGAGCATGAAGCTTATCTTCGTTCACAAACCTGCGGATGGCATACATCTGGGCAAAGGTAATGAGGTTGGCCAGCAGGTAGTAGTAACTCAATCCTGATGAATAGCTGTTAAAAAAGCCAAGGAACATTACCGGCATCAGATACATCATCGTCTTCATTCCAGGTAACTGGTTGCCGGTTGACATCATATCGTTGTTTATCTTGGTATAGATAATCGTCGAGATGGTCATCAGGAGTGTGAACAGACTCACATGATCGCCGTAAAACGGAATGTTGAAGGGGAGGTCAAAGATTGAATCATAGCTTGACAGATCTTCAGCCCAAAGGAATGCCTCCTGACGCAGTTCGATGGAAGCCGGAAAAAAACGGAACATAGCAAGCAATATCGGGAACTGCAGCAACATGGGTACGCAGCCAGACATCGGATTCACACCGGCCTTCTTGTACAGAGCCATCGTTGCCTGCTGTTTCTTCATGGCATCTTCCTTTTTCGGGAATTTGGCCGTGATTTCATCGACTTCGGGTTTCAGCAACCGCATTTTTGCCGATGACAGATATGTCTTATAGGCAATCGGGAATAAGACAATCTTGAGTAAAATGGTAAGAATCAGGATAATAATTCCGTAATTCAGATTGAAACCTTCAAGAAAATTAAATACCGGCAACACGGCAAAACGGTTGATCCACTGCATCAGGAAAAAGCTCCACCCCAGGGGTATCTGCTTTTCGAGGTCCAGGTGATAACTCCGCATAATGTTATACTTGTTTGGCCCGAAATAAAAGGCCAGGTCAAGTTGTTTGTCTTTCGCGGCATTGAACGGAAGTGAAACCGTTGCCTCCATATAATCGAGGTAATTGAGTTCCTTTTCAGGTTCCCTGGTTTTCTTCATATCGGCATTCTGAAACAACTCACCATCGGCAATCAGGGTTGATGAGAAAAACTGTTGTTTAAACGAAACCCATTTCACACGGGTATTGATGTCCTGATCATCGTCTTTGCGTTCGTTGAGGTAATCCACCTCTTCATCGGCATGCCTGAAATAAATGGTCGTATTCAGCCGCTCATTCTCCAGACTCTTTTCTGTTCTGGGCAAACGTGCGTTCCAGTCGATATTGACCTCTTTGGTATTCATGGCTACCAGGCTTTCCATGCCTACAAAATTTATCTTGTAGTCAACCATGAACTGGTCGCCCCTGATGGTATAGAGGTACTCAATGTAAGAGCCGGTAACCAAGGATGAATCTGAGCCACCGGCATAGAGCCGCAGGGCAAACTGCAGTGAATCGCTACCTGAAACCTTCATCACCTTTTGACCTTCGAAGCGTTTATCAGGCCATGCCGGTTGGAAATAGAGTATGTTTGTATTTACCGGTCGTACATCGGAGAAAAAAGCCAGATTAAAGTCAGAAGAATCGGGGGTAAACAACAGCAATGGTTTACCATCAAACGTCTTATAACCGGTGAGTTCAACCTGGCTGATCCTACCCCCTTTATTGCTGAAAGTAAGTTTCAGTTTATCAGATTCAACAATAAAATCTTCCGCTTTGCCATTGCCGGCAGCAGCGAACACACCAAGTTCGTCGTTACGGTTTACCATGGCCAATGAGTCAGCAACTCCGGCAGCAACTGACTGACTTGACGAATCCTTCACCACCGGATCCGCAGTTCTTGTGGCAGCAGCAGAATCAACCACCTGCCTGTTGAGGGCGGCGATTGAATCCTGGGCACGCTGACGGGCAGCCAGTTCTTCCTTCGATGGTGACATATACACGGTATAGCCAATCATCAGTCCGAAAATCAGCAGTATTCCTATAATTGAATTTCTGTTCATGAAATGGGAGTAATAACTTCGTTAATTCAGTTTGAGCCGCAAAAATAAGCAAAAGCGGCAAATAGGAAAGTCATTCTTTGTCAAAGCCGGAATTAAAGCCCTGAACAAAGGATTTTATCCTGCAAAGGGATTTTTGATCAAAGTGAACGATCCGGATTATTTTCAATAGCGGCCTTCACAAAATTGACGAACAAGGGATGCGGGTTGGCAACCGTGCTCTTGTATTCAGGGTGGAATTGTATCCCAACAAACCAGGGGTGTTCCGAAAGTTCAACGATCTCAACCAGGTTGTCTTTCTGGTTGATTCCGGAAGCAATCATACCAGCCTTCTGGTAGGCATCGAGGTAGCGGTTGTTGAATTCATACCGGTGCCTGTGCCTTTCCTGAATATCAATGGTGTTGTACACACGATGGGCAAGTGTATCTTTCTTAATGGTACAGGGGAATGCTCCGAGGCGCATGGTACCGCCTTTTTTACACACTGTTTTCTGGTCCTCCATGATATCTATAACCGGGTCCGGGGTTTCGGGGTCCATTTCGGTTGAATGGGCTTTGGAAAGTCCCAGCACATTCCGGCCGAACTCAATCACGGCACATTGCATGCCCAGGCAGATACCAAGAAAAGGGATGTTTTTTTCACGGGCATAACGAATGGCTTCTATCTTGCCTTCAATACCCCGGCTTCCAAAACCTGGTGCTACCAGAATCCCGTCAAGACCTTCAAGTACAGATGCTACCGTATCGGTGGAGATATTCTCGGAATGTATGGCTTTGACCACTACTTTACACTGGTTGGCAGCGCCTGCATGAACAAACGACTCATTGATCGATTTGTAGGCATCCTTCAGCTCAACATATTTACCGACAAGCCCGATCACAACTTTGCGGGTCGGATGTTTAAGCCTGAAAAGAAACTCTTCCCATCGGGTCAGTTCCGGCGTATGGCCGACAGGCATGTGCATTTTCTCGAGTACTTCCAGATCAAGCTTTTCATCAAGCATCAGCAGCGGTACATCGTAAATAGATTCAGCATCGATGGATTCAATAACCGATGTTGGGTTCACATTGCAGAACAACGCGATTTTGTTCCGCAGATTCTCATTCAGGTGCTTTTCTGTGCGACAGACAATGATATCGGGCTGCACTCCCTGTTCAAGCAGTGCCTTTACAGAATGCTGGGTGGGTTTGGTTTTCAGCTCTGCGGCCGCGGCCAGAAAAGGAACCAGGGTAAGGTGAATCACCAGGCAATCTGTTCCCATTTCCCAGCGCATCTGCCTGACAGCCTCAATGTATGGAAGCGACTCAATATCACCGACTGTCCCCCCTATTTCAGTAATCACAAAATCAAAACCTTTATCAGTTCCAAGCAGTTTGATGCGGCGTTTGATTTCATCGGTAATGTGTGGAATAACCTGCACTGTTTCACCCAGATAGTCACCCCGGCGTTCCTTTAGAATAACTTCCTGATAAATGCGGCCGGTGGTAACATTGTTCGCCTGGGAGGTAGGTACATTCAGGTACCGTTCATAGTGCCCGAGATCCAGGTCAGTTTCAGCTCCGTCTTCTGTTACAAAACATTCACCATGTTCATAGGGATTAAGGGTGCCCGGATCTATGTTTATATAAGGATCCAGTTTCTGAATGGTGACTGTAAAGCCCCTCGCCTGAAGCAGCTTTGCCAGTGAAGCAGAGATGATGCCTTTCCCCAGCGATGATGCTACCCCTCCGGTAACAAATATATACTTGCTTGATGCCATGGTGATATTTTTAGTTTTTTAAGTTTTTCAGATGGTTCCGGGCACAACTCTCCTGCAATAAAAAAACCCGTCAATGACCATCAGTCATAACACTGTCATTCAATTTATTAACGGGACATGCTTAGCGGAAAGCAGGTAACGAAAACGTTAGTTCTACCAGTGATGCTACTTTTTCAGACATTTACCTGAAACTCATTCAGGCCTGGTACAAAAAAGCATGTTGGCAAAAATACAAACCTCCATGCAAAGTGGAGGCAACATTTTGCCAAAATTTAATAACAATTCAGAAAAAGTTATGAGACGTGTTTCATAACCACCGGTTCACCTTGCATAGACACATTTCCGGATGGTCTCGTAGATTTCTTCCTTATTGTAAGGCTTGGAGAGAAAGTAATTCATGCCTGATTCAAAACTTTTCTTTCGGAACGATTCTTCTGAATAGGCGGTAAGGGCAATAATGGGAATGTCTATCTGTTTTCTTCTGATGGCAATCGTGGCATCCCAACCATTCATCTGTGGCATGTCAATATCCATCAACACTACATCGTAATCGCCTTTGGAACATTCTTCCACAGCCTCAACACCATCGCCTACCAGCTTGTAGTTCCAACCCATGCGTTTTATCAGAATCTCTATAATCTTCTGATTCAGCACATTATCTTCAGCTATAAGAATTCTGATTAGCTTTTCGGCTGTTTCTGTCATTGTCTGCGAATTTTCTGACCTGTATTCCATAAGACCGACTAAGTACACGAGTGTTAAATCTTAATAACGGAAACAGGAAAAAGTAATTCAAAGCGCTAAAATAAAATATTCCGGTTTACATCGGATATTTTTATTTTATCAGGCAGACTGCTGTTTTTAGTTGAAAATGACGGGCACCTGAAAAGAAAAAGCCCGGCATTTAGTCAGGCTTTTTCTTAATACAATACGATAGTCTTACTGACCAAGATAAGATTTAAGCAGTTTGCTCCTTGAAGTATGTTTCAGGCGGCGGATTGCTTTTTCTTTGATCTGTCTTACCCGTTCACGGGTCAGATCAAATTTGGCTCCGATCTCTTCCAGTGTCAGCCCGTGATTCATGCCAATACCATAATAAAGATTCACCACATCCCGCTCTTTTTCGGTAAGGGTCGACAGTGACCGCTGTATTTCCCTGGCAAGGGATTCACGCATCAGTCCGGCATCGGTTACCGGGGTATCCTCATCAACAAACACATCGATAAATTTCATGTCTTCGTCATCGGAGAGTGGCGCATCCATAGAGATGTACCTGGTTGAAATTTTCAAGGCTGCATCGATCTTGTAATCTGGTATTTCAAGGGCTTCTGCTATTTCTTCTGCAGAAGGGGGCCGCTCAAATTTCTGTTCAAGGCGCGATGATTCCTTCTTGATCTTGTTCAGGGAACCCACCTGGTTAAGGGGCAAACGCACAATACGCGATTGTTCAGCCAATGCCTGAAGGATACTCTGACGGATCCACCATACGGCATAGGAGATAAATTTAAAACCACGGGTCTCATCAAAGCGCTGAGCTGCCTTGATCAGTCCCAGGTTTCCCTCATTGATCAGATCAGGAAGACTGAGTCCCTGATTCTGGTATTGTTTAGCCACAGAAACCACAAAGCGGAGATTTGCTTTGCAAAGCTTTTCAAGGGCCATCTGATCTCCCTGTCTGATCCTTTGTGCAAGTAAAACCTCTTCTTCAGCACTAATGAGTTCTTCTTTGCCAATATCCTGCAGGTACTTATCGAGTGAAGCAGTTTCGCGGTTAGTAATCGATTTAGTTATTTTTAGCTGTCTCATGGCTCTAAGGTTTTAAAGGAGATGAAAATCTTGTTGACCTTAATCTTAGTATTAACAATTTTCAATAGGTTAAGTTTCATGAAAAGTGTTAATATTCAGTTAAATTTTATATAGCAATCGGGTGGAACGAATGATATCGCCCACCCGCTGCTTTGAAGAAAACCAACACCCGAAGGTGCCTACATTCCAAACCCGTAGTATGCGCGGGTTCTGTTGGGGTATATCCCTTCGATCAGCACCCCTCCCCTTTTGTTGGCAAGGGCTGATGAAAGTTCATCCTTTGTCCGTACACTTTTACCATCAACCCGGATGATGATAAACCCCTGACGCACGCCGGCATTTTTCAGTTTACCATCACCCAGTGAAGTCACCTGGACTCCGGCATCGATATTGAGATCCGATTTCAGTTTTTCGTTTACATTGGCTAAACCAGCGCCCAATACTGTCTGAACATCAAATTCCTCACGCTTCACAAGGCTAACATCGCCATCGCGGTTTTTCAATACAATATCGAAATTTGATTCTTTGGATCCCCTTTTCACAAGTATGTTCACCTTGTCACCCGGGCGGTGCTGACCAATCAGCTCGAGCAGTTCAGACGTTGAGTTCACAGCAATACCTTCAATATTGAGGATAATATCACCCGATCTGATACCGGCATCACTGGCTGCCCCGTTTTCGACAACATCAGCCACATAAACACCACGGATATCATCGATGCCTTCCTGAGCTGCCAGCTCACTATCGAGCTCACGGATGCTCACACCCAGATAACCACGTTGTATGGTTCCGAATTCGATCAGGTCTCCGGCAACTTTTCTCACAATATTGGCCGGGATCGCAAAGGAGTATCCTGAATAGTAACCTGTACCGGAGGCAATGGCCGCGTTGATTCCTACCAGTTCACCCTTTGTATTTACGAGTGCTCCTCCGCTGTTACCACGGTTTACCGCGGCATCGGTCTGTATGAACGATTCAATGGCAGAACCATCCGGTGAACCCAGGATGTTGATATTTCTTGCTTTCGCACTTACAATTCCGGCTGTAACGGTGGAGGTCAGGTTAAACGGATTACCCACAGCCAGAACCCATTCTCCGATCATCAGGTTGTCAGAATTACCATAGATGAGATACGGCAGGTCCTTTGCATCAATTTTGATTACGGCAAGGTCTGTTGAAGGATCAGTGCCGACTATCTTCGCGGCAAAAGTCCGTTTATCGTTCAGTGTAACCGAAACATTGTCTGATTCAGCAACCACATGATTGTTGGTTACAATATATCCGTCGGGACTGATGATCACCCCTGATCCGGTAGCTTCAATGGGAGCTGGCTCGCCCTGGGGCATCCGGTTGCCGAAAAAATCCCTGAAATCGAAAAAATAATCATAAACACTGCTTTTACGCTGGTACTCGGTTTTTATGTGTACAACTGCGTGAACGGTATTGGCAGCCGCAGCAGTAAAATCAGGCAACACCATTGCTCCCGATGTCCCCGGCATACTTGCCAGATAAGCGGGTGTGGATGCGGATGAATTAACATACCGCACTTCTTTTTTATTCACCAGGCTGTAAGCTCCAACAGCAATCAATCCGCCTGCAACAGCGATCAGCAAACTTCCTGCAATCTTTTTCATGGCTTTAGTTCAGTTTAAAAATGGTTTTAAAGGGTTATTAATCCTTGTTGTTTTTGGTCTTTGACTGATTAAACGCAATTTAAATACCATTGTTACATGGCCTGCTGTTAAAATTTGTTAACCCTTTTACGAAATAAAATTTCATGGTTCTGCTAAACAAAAACCAGGCCTGATTCGCACCCTCTGGTTCCATTTCATGTAAAAGAAATTTTCATTATCTTGTATTTCAATTATATACGAAATAATTATACAGAGAAAGCAGCGGCTAAAGCAGCCCTGAAATCAATCTGAAATGAAATGTAAAATGAATTTACATTAACTTCACACCTGTAATATAATTATACATACCTTTTTCGTAACTTTGTTCTCTCAGTATGGCATGACAAATTGACAAACCCCTCAGACTATGCCTGATTTCTGCAAATTCCATGGCACCGGCAATGATTTTATACTGATTGACGGCCGGGAGACTAAACTCAGGATTGATGCAAAAAGCATTGCCGCTTTGTGTAACCGGCACACAGGTATTGGAGCCGATGGCCTGATTGTGGTTGTTCCACATAAGGATTGCACCTTCGAAATGATTTATTACAATGCCGACGGCAGCCCGGCCACTATGTGCGGAAACGGCGCCAGGTGTGCTGCAGCATTCGCTTTTATGAACAATATTGCCGGTTCTGAATGTGATTTTATGGCCGGTGATGGCAGGCATGAAGCAACCATTGAAAAAACCAGCCCGAATGAATGGAAAGTCGAAATCACCATGCGTGATGTAACAGCTCCTGCCATTACCGGTGATTCAACAGAAATAAACACCGGCACCCCTCACCTGGTAAAGATTGTTGAAGATGCAGCCAATACGGATGTATTCACCCTTGGCCGGGAAATCCGGTATTCAGAAAAATACAGAAAGAATGGTGTCAACATCGACTGGATGAGCTATGAGAACGATAAACTCAGGGTGAGAACCTATGAAAAAGGAGTTGAAAATGAAACCCTTTCCTGCGGAACCGGTGTTACCGCCTGCGGTATAGTGGCAGCCCTGAATACCGGAAGATATGAATGGGATGTTGTTACACCCGGTGGAATGCTCAGTGTAAAAATGGTCAGAGAGGGAAACCTGTTCACCAACATACGGCTCAAAGGTCCGGCAACCTTTGTTTTCAGCGGTGATATTGCCTCCCGCAATCTTGATGCATAAACACGTGCCAGAACCAAGGAACATGAAAGGAAAAAAAATAAGCCTCAGAACCCCGGAACCCTCAGACATTGACCGTCTGTATGCCTGGGAGAACGATACCTCCGTTTGGAGGGTCAGCAACACCATAGTTCCTTACTCCCGTAACGATATTGAGCAGTTTGTGCTCAACACGCACCACGACATCTATGCCGCGAAACAATTACGGCTGATGATCATGAAAAACGGGAAAAACAATACACCTGCCGGCACCGTTGACCTTTTCGACTTCGATCCCTTGCACAGAAGAGCCGGGGTGGGCATCCTGATTGACGAAAAAGAACGTGGCAAAGGTTTCGCCGGTGAAGCCCTGAGCCTCCTTTGCTCCTACAGTTTCAACACTCTTAACCTTCATCAGCTCTATTGTCATATCGCCACAGAAAATACCCTTAGCATCCGGTTGTTCACAAAAGCGGGATTTAAAATCACCGGCACCATGAAAGACTGGACGCTTTCAGACAGGCACTGGCAAGATGTGGTTTTCATGCAATTGATCAACAGTTAAACTAAATAAGTCATGGGCGACTATTATCATCCACGGTATACGGGCAGAAAATCAAAAAGGCGGTTTCGCACCCCGCTACTGATTATTCTACTGGTTCTGATATTGATCGGTTCAGGAGCTGCCTGGGTTGCATATATGGGTTTGTATCGTCAGAATGTATATACCGGTGAATCAGGCAGTGTTTTGATTACAATTCCTACAGGTAGCAATTTCGACAGTGTCAAAAAGCAGCTTTACTCCCATGGAACCATTATAAACCGTAAGTCTTTTGAAATCGTCAGCTCACTGAAAAAGTACGATAAGGCAGTAAAACCGGGCCGTTACAAGCTTACTGGTGATATGGGCAATGTAGATCTGGTCGATTTGCTGAGAAGCGGACATCAGGAACCTGTAATGGTGATTTTCAACAATATCCGCTCTCCGGAACAACTGGCAGGCAGAATCAGCCGGCAGATCGAAGCCGATTCGGTTTCCATCATCACACTGCTGAACGACAGTGCTTACCTTGATTCACTGGGTGTTACGAAAAACAGTTTGTTCACAGTTCTCATTCCCGACAGCTATGAATTTTACTGGAATACCTCTGCCCGGGATTTCATCAACCGCATGAAATCAGAATCAGAAAAATTCTGGAGCAGCAACCGCCAGGAAAAACTGAAAGCCCTCAACCTGAACCGGCACGAAGTTATAACCCTCGCTTCCATTGTTGAAAAGGAGACCAATAAAGACGATGAAAAGCCGAGGGTAGCGGGTGTTTACCTCAATCGCCTGAAGAAAGGCTGGCTGCTGGAAGCCGATCCTACCCTGGTGTTCGCACACGGCGATTTTGGAATCAGGAGGGTGCTCAACATACACAAACAGATAGACTCACCCTATAACACTTACAAACATCAGGGTCTGCCTCCTGGTCCGATCTGTCTGCCATCGAAATCATCCATCGATGCTGTGCTGAACAGCGAGAAACATGAATACATGTTTTTCTGTGCCCGGGAGGACTTCTCCGGCTATCACAATTTTGCCAAAGGCCTGGAACAGCATAACCTGAACGCCTGGAAATACCAACAGGCGCTGAACCGGAAAAACATTTACAAGTAACAGATATTCAAGTTAATCAGGAAGAATTACCAGCAATTACCAGCTACTGATGAGAAAAGCTTTTAAAGCCTACGATATACGGGGCGTTTACAACAGGGATTTCACCGGGGAAGATGTATATAAAATCGGATTTTTCCTGCCAGGCCTGCTTGGCGCAGAAACTGTGCTTGTCGGGCATGACGTGAGGATATCCTCACCGGAGATCCTGGAGTTTCTCTGCAGAGGAATTACCGATGCCGGGGCTGATGTTCAGGTTGCCGGCAAATGTACCACCCCGATGATCTACTGGGCCACGGCAAAGTACAATTTCAAAGCTTCGGTGATGATTACAGCTTCGCATAACCCGGCTGAATACAACGGGTTGAAAATATCACGCGAAGAGGCTCTGCCCGTTGGCTTTGATACCGGACTCTCTGAACTGCTCGAAATGGCCGAGGGCTATCCGATTGTTCCGGCAGAAGTACCGGGCACTTATACTGAATTCGACTTTAAGAAAGAGTATCTCCTTTTCCTGAATCAATACAAAAGCGATACCGGAGATCTGAAAATCGCCATCGACTGTTCCAATGGAATGGGGTCATTGCTTATCAGGGAGCTGTTCGGTGAGAAGCCCCTGTACATATACGACACACTTGATGGTACTTTTCCCAACCATCAGCCAAATCCGCTTGAACAGGAAAATGTGGAAGACCTCAGAAAACTGGTAATCAAAGAACAGTGTGATATCGGGTTGATTTTTGACGGGGATGCAGACAGGGTAATGTTCGTTGACGAAAAAGGGCACTTTATTCAGCCCGACATGATGATCGCCGTTCTTGCAGGCTACTTTGCGGGCAAAGGATTCCAAGGGCCAGCCTTACAGGATATAAGGACCTCCAGATCGGTTACTGAATACGTTGAAAGCCAGGGGTTCTCCATGCATATGTGGCGGGTTGGGCGGGCCTATGCCGCCCTGAAACTGCGGGAGATAAACGGCATCTTCGGCGGAGAACTTGCCGGGCATTATTATTTCAGGGATTTTTACTACTCCGATTCAGCTTACCTCGCGGCATTGATCATTCTGGGAGAAGTAAAGAAGTTTCACGATCAGGGTGTGAGTCTGTCGGCACTGATAAACTCAATCAGCAAATATGCCGGAACCGGTGAAATGAATTTCCCTGTCAGCCGAAAACAGGAAGCCATGGATGAATTGAAGCAGGCTTTTATGGCAGATGAGTCACCGACAGCCTTTTATGACTTTGATGGCTACCGGATTGAATTCCGGGATTGGTGGTTTAACGTAAGACCCTCCAATACAGAACCCTACCTGAGATTTCTGGCCGAAGCCGGCAGTGCTGCGCTGCTGGAATCGAAGACACAACAGGCTCTCAGGATTCTGGCCCCTTACATCGAAGAAAACAGTCATGCGCATTAACAGGTCAGGCCGGTCGTACCCTCTCCTGGTCTTTCTTTTGCTGATGCCATTGCTGGTATCAGCCCAGCAATCGCCCGATAGTTCACTGATTTCAGCGGGATCAAAGCCTGTAAACAAAGCCAGACTGAACGGCATCATCATTGGTGGTTCTGCAGCCTATGCCGGTTCAATGACCCTGCTCTACCAGCTCTGGTACAAAAACTATCCGCAATCCTCCTTTCATTTCATCAACGACAACCGCGAATGGCTGCAACTCGACAAATGCGGGCATACCACATCGACTTACTATATCGGAAAACTTGGTTATGAATCGCTGAAATGGGCAGGGGTTGATGAGAAAAGGTCGGCAGTATTCGGGGGTAGTTTCGGATTTGTGTACCTCACGGTTATTGAAATTCTTGATGGATTTTCAGCCGAATGGGGTGCTTCTGGCGGTGACCTGGCGGCCAATACCCTCGGGGCCGGGATTTTCATCAGTCAGCAATTGGTATGGAAAGAACAGCGCATCAGCCTCAAATGGTCGGCTCATCGTACTGAATACGCAGCAATGCGGCCTGATCTGCTTGGTAAAAACCTTCCTCAAAGGCTCATTAAAGACTACAACGGGCAAACTTACTGGGTATCGGCCAACATACGGTCATTTTTGGGGAAACAAAGCAGGTTTCCGGCATGGCTGAACATCGCTGCCGGATATGGGGGCGATGGCATGACCGGAGCAGTCACCAATCCGTCAGAGGTTGACGGTAAACCCCTGCCCTATTACAACAGAACCCGGCAATTTTACATTGCCCCTGACATTGATCTTTCCAGAATTAAGACCGGTTCCCAAACCTTAAACCTTATGCTGAAATACCTGAGCATCTTTAAATTTCCGCTACCGGCAATCGAATTCAGCCCGAAGGGGGTTAAATTGCATCCATTGTATTTCTAGAAAGAAACCGTTAGGACAGGAAACTTATACATTAAACCTTATGTGCAGGATATCACCGTCTTCCACCACATAGTTTTTCCCTTCCACGTAGAGTTTACCGGCGGTGCGGCAGGCATGTTCTGATTTCAGTTCAATAAAATCGCGGTATTTCATTACTTCAGCCCTGATAAAACCGCGTTCAAGATCGCTGTGTATCACTCCGGCAGCCTGCGGGGCAGTCATTCCTTTTTTGATCGTCCAGGCTCTGACTTCCATGGGGCCGGCAGTAAAAAAAGACATCAGGTTAAGAATGGCATAGGCCGATCGTACCAGTTTGTTAACCCCAGGTTCGGTAAGACCCGCATCTTCAAGGAAAACCCGGCGGTCTTCGGGGCTCTCCAGTTCGGCAATTTCCGATTCCAGCGCACCGGCAATTACCAATACTTCCGCTTTCTCGCCTTTCACCGATTCTCTGAACTGTTCCACATACTTATTTCCTGTGACAGCTGATGCATCGTCAACATTGCAAACGTAGATCACCGGCTTGTCGGTGAGCAGGTACATATCGTCAATAAAGCGGCGGTCGTTATCGTCAATTTCAAGGGTGCGGACAGACTGAAAACTCTCCAGATGGTTCTTCACATTTGTAAGAAATTCCACGCCATGTTTTGCATCCTTATCGCCGACCTTCACGAGTTTATCAAGGCGCTGAATCTTTCGTTCAACGAGGTCAAGATCTCTGATCTGAAGCTCCAGATCAACGATTTCGCGGTCACGCACAGGATTTACAGATCCTTCAACATGAGGCAGGTTCTCGTCGTCGAAGCAGCGGATCACATGAATGATGGCATCAGTTTGCTGAATATCGGCCAGGAATTTATTGCCGACACCTTCGCCCTGACTGGCCCCCTTGGCCAGACCGGGAATATCCACGATCTCAACTGTAACCGGAACAATTCTGGCCGACTTTATGAGCTTGTCAATTTCATACAAACGATCGTCGGGCACACTGATCTGACCCAGGTTGGATTTGTTGGTACTGTAAGCGAAGTTTGAGGTCTGCCCTTTGGTGTTCGAGATACAGTTAAACAGCGTAGTCTTGCCGATGTTGGTCAGTCCGATAATGCCGCATTTTAATGCCATAAATGATTTTCTTGCTGATTAGGCCGCAAAGATAGGAAAAAGGGACGGACTTAAACCAGAAGAGCCCGCTTCACAGTATCTACCTTGCAGTTTTGCTGATTGCCGTTTTCTGATTGCTGAAAAGGAATTGGACTGATTTTACTCATACCCTGAAAATACAGGGGAAGTTTCGGGATAAAATCCGGTGAGCCTGCCTGGCATTCGCCCCATCTGACAGTGTCAGGTTATAAGTCAGGCGCTGTCCATCTATGCAACAATATAACTTAAGACTAACATTCAGCAAGTTACAACATTCAGCGCGACGTGTTATTCATAAAAATACACTTCACGGGTAAACCAGTCTTCGTGTATATCCAGTTTCTCTGAAAGGTAATTCCCCTGATTGTAATTCAGGGTGAATTCAGAATTATAAACTCCGTCAGTTTCTCCGTTTGTGCGATAAACAGTACTGGTATATGATTTAACATTGTTCACAGAGGCATAATACCCGACCTCGGTAAACCAATACAACTGGATATCCCTGAACGGATTTTTCTTAGCATCGTAGTTGTATTCAACAACCACCGATTTATAAAAATTCTGCTTTGCACCGGTCACATTTTTTCCACCGAACAATGCCTTGAAGTCAGAAATCATCAGCGGAAATGGCCGATATCTGTTATTCTTAACAGAACTTTCTTTATCCAAAGGTTCCCAAAATTCAGTTCTGACAAGGTTATGATTCTCCCAGAAATAAACAGTATACCAGTTTAAATACCATTGTAATTCAAACATTGAGTAAGAATCCATGCGGACTACATTACCATCGGTATTCAGTTGAAACACAAGCTTTCCATTCGGATATTCAGATTCCGTCAGCGTCACCGAATTGTCTGACCAGGAATAATCAATAAAGTAGTCCTGTTCTTCCTTTTCCTGAACCCGCATCTGAAGAATCAGACCTCGTTCATCATAGTCAATTTCCAGTGAAACGATGGTATCAGCCATGCTTTTCACAAGATTCCTGTCGTTATAGGTTACAGATATTACAGAAGAATCATCCGAACCAGGATAATCATCCTCATAATAATACCTGAACTCTCTGAGTCTCGGATCTCTCACAATGGTATCCTCATCATCTTTTTTCAGATCACAGGAACTGACGGTGAGCTCCATAGAACCCACAAGAATAACGAACAGTATTTTTAGTAATTTCATGGGTGATTATTCAGGAAAAGGGTGATCGTTTTTTTTTCAAAGGTATTGTTTTAAATACTCAATTATATGAATGAAACTTTAATAAATACATCACTGTTTCGCCCCCGGTCATCGCTGCAGCTGATTTTATAACTTCCGGCTTTCGGTCTGAAAAACACCTTTTCTGAAGGTTTTGCTGATTTGTAAAGCTTATCATTCAGGTACCAGAAAACCCTGCTGACTCCGTTTTCAGCACTGCACCCCAACATAAGTTCCTGTTTCTGCCCGTGGATTACCAGGTACTCAGCACCATCGGTGAGGGAGGTGATTTTCGGCGCCTTCCCTCCAGCCAGGGAGGGACAGTCGGGATTGTGCGGAGGTTCCTTGACGTAGGGAATCTGCATTTCTTCATACCAGGCAATCAGTTCTGCAGGGTAGCCCGGGTACCAATGTTCGGAATAACCCTTCTCAGGCAGACACATCCGGCAATAGCTCATCGTTTCAGACGAATTTACAAACTTCTTCTGCAGGTGGTTACAGCGGATTGACGGCGAAATACCCGGGAGGAAATAATCCATTACCTGATGATGGCAAAAAGTATCCGGTGGCATTCCTGATTCAGAACAAACCAACCGGAAATCGAGATCCGTTGGCGGAGCAAACCAATCAGAGCGGTTGTGCTGATCAATCGCCCTGAAAATATTAAACAGTAATGGTACGGCACAATCGGCACCATTGAGTTCAGGAATTCCGTTTCCCTGAAAATTCCCTGTCCACACACCAACAGTATATTCGCGGTTGTAGCCGACAGCCCAGCCGTCGCGGCGGCCATAAGAGGTGCCTGTTTTCCAGGCGATTTCAGGTAAATCGGCAGCTGCCAGGTACTGAGCCGGCAGATCTGGCCGCTTCAATCCTGTCAGAATCTGGGTGATCATAAAGGCAGCGCCGGGGGAGCAGAGGGTATCGGCTCCTGCTTCGGCCTCCTCTTTCAGGTATCTGACCGGCCTGTAAACTCCCTGATTGGCAAAGGCGGAGAAAAGCGCTGTTATCTCCTCCAGTGTGGCACCACAGCCCCCAAGGACCACCGACAAGCCCAGCTTCTTGCGGTTCTGGCTGATCCACCGAAAACCGCCTCTTGAAAGCAGGTTAGTAAACTCCCCTGCACCCAGCTGGTCGAGCAGGTTTACTGCAGGTACATTCAACGACAAAGCGAGTGCCTGCTCAACGGTAACCTTGCCCCGGTAATTCTCATCATAATTTTCGGGCCTGTAACCACTGAAATTGGCCGGAACATCGGTGATTACCATCTTCGGCGTAACCAGCCCACGATCAAAAGCCAGGGCATAAAGCAGCGGCTTAAGGGTAGATCCCGGTGAACGGATGGCGCGGATTCCATCGACCTGACCCTGATACAGATCTTCCTGAAAGCCGGCCGAACCAACATAGGCCAAAACCTCCATGGTGCTGTTGTTTACAACCAACACAGCTGCATTGGTAATCTGCATTGAACGCAATATCCTCACATGGTTGCTTACCAGCGTCTCCACTTTGTTCTGCAGCGGAAGGTCGATGGTTGACCTTACTGCCGGGGTTTTGTGCGGTATATTTTTAAGGCGCAGCGAAAGGTGGCTGGCGCTGGCAGGCATGGGATAGCGTTTCCTGTCGAACGGCTCATTCAATGCATCTTCTATCGCTGCATCACCGTAGATTCCTTTTCCTTTAAGTTTCTTGAGCCAGTGATTCCTGGCCGAAAGCAACCTGTGGTAGTCCTTACCAGGCCGCAAAGCATTCGGGTTGTTGGGAATAACCGTAAGCATAACCACCTGGGCAGGGCTCAGGGCATCCGGATCCTGTCCGAAGTAAAGCAAAGAGGCTGATTTTACCCCTTCGATGTTACTGCCATAGGGCAGCAAATTGAGGTATGTGAGCAGGATTTCGTCTTTAGAATAATGCCATTCCAATTGCAGAGCCCTGAACATCTCTTTCAGTTTGTTCGGTAAAGTCCTCGGGGCCGGATCAAGCAGGCGGGCCAGCTGCATGTTGATGGTGGATGCCCCGGAAGTGCGCCGGCCTTTTACAGTATTCATCACAACAGCCCTGACCAATGCTGCAGGGTTAACCCCCGGATGATAATAAAACCACCGGTCTTCCTTAAGTAAAAACGATTTCTTCAATTCGGGGGTAATCTCTTCCTCCCCTGCAAATAACCGCCACTTGTGATCCTCGCTCAGAAAACCGTGCAACATGGTGCCATCTGCGGCATAGATTGCCTTTGACCACCTGACATGCTTAGTATTGAAAGGAAAAGCAAAATCCAGCGTCAGAAATACCAGAAAAGCAAAGACAAACAGGAGTATTAAAGTCAATATACCCCTGACAGCTCTTATTTCAGTGAGAGACCAAAGTTTTCTGATGTGTTCTTTTTCCATAATGCCGACAGGCAAATTTAGCCTAAGAAACGATATTCTGTGAAGGATGCTGACTTAAAGAGGAAGTGAATATCCTGCTTTCCCCGATTAGACCAGGCTAATTCAGACATTCTGACCAAAAGATACTCAGCAGGATGCCTGGCTGGCAGCACAATTCCAAATGACTCAGCAATCAGAATCAATAATATTAACGACTAATGTCCGGTTAAAGTAAAAGAAACCTTGACACCAAAACCCCATCCCGATGGCTACCTGGACACAAGCCTGTCTGCTTGACGCAGTCAGGCTGGCCCGTCTGCCTGAGCATACAGGCAGGAATCACTCTAAATCAGATAAATAAATTGGTGATTTTGTGCGTTGGTGTTAAGAAAAGAAAGTGCGGTACCTGTTTTGAATAATGGATGTAATCCAGTATTATCAATCAGTTCAAAGAAAACCAATTCTTTTCGCCGGACAACAGTGAATATTTACCAGAAATTTCCGTTGCAGAATCTGTTGGAATAACAGAATAAGACGATGTATATCAATAATTTGATTAAGCGAATTGTATTTAGTTAACTTACAACAGATATTTGAAGAATTAATATACCTTTGTCACGCAAAACTGGAAAACTACTATATTTATCCGGAAATTAAACCATTGTATAGCCCGATTTTAGGGAAAGCTGTCTGCTATTACATTAATTCTGCTGAATTGGCATCCTGATGTGACTTGAGCATAGCCCTGAATTCAGCATTCAAACCATGATCAGATGAAACATACAAAACTGATTCTGTTTGCATTATTTCCTGTTCTGGTATTCGCAATGATTGCATCAGGCAAGCCTTCATCAGGCCTTACACACATCACAGAAGTTCCCGAATCTGAACCTCAGTTGTTTGTCAGTACTGATCACCTTTCACAACCGGGTAATTATATCGGTTCCTGTGCACCTCCGCTGAGTTATACCATTTCTGGCATAAATCTGACTTCTGATGTAATGATCAAACCCGATACCCTTTTTGGTAACGCGGAAGTTTCGTTTTCCCCGGATGGAGGTTTCAGCAGCTGTCTCAGCATCCCTCCGGTTGGGGGCTCGCTGGCTGCAACGGTGATTTATGTCAGAAACTGCCCTGAAAACACCACGGCTCCTGAACAAACAGCGGTAATTCTCAATTCTGGTTCAGGCCTTCTCAAAACTGTAACTGTTTCGCTGATCCCAGTGCCGGGTGAGGCACCAGGCTCTATCCTGTCCGATGTATTTGGATTTCCCGGTTCAGAAATCAGTGTTGCTTTAACAACTGAAAACTTCAGCAATATTTCCAGGGCCTACTACAGCATTGAATTTAATCACAATGTGCTTTCATTTAATTCCGTAGAGTTCTCCGGACTACTTCCTCCCCAGGTACTCAGCAACCTTCCGCCGGACCTTCAGCCTGTTCAGATCAGCGATGAATTAAGTGTGTTGATTCTTGACCTGGACAACGATCCCGGCTTTTACTTTTCTTTTCCGGTGAATGTACCCTTGCTGGAACTACGTTTTTCGTACATCTCAGGAAGTGCACCGATCAGTTTTACCGGAGATTGTTTTTTCACGAATGCCTGGGGGCTGACTCCTGCCGATGAGCCTTATGAAGACTATTATTACAATGGAAGCATAGCCCCTGCCCAACCGGTTTTTGGTTTCGATCCTCCGCAATATGTTTGTCTGGATACCGGCATTTTTACCGGCTGTGGCCCTGCTGTACCCTTTACTTTCTTTGCCACGGGAATTGCCGGTGATGTCACATTTTACTGCACAGATTTTATGGACGAAGGGGAAATTTCGCTATCACCGGATGGAGGATTCTCCGGAACCCTCACCCTGAGCCCTGAAAACGGTGTGATTGATACGATTGTGCTATACGGACGGACCTGCAATCCCTATTCTGCTGTCCCTGTTGTTATGTTGAACATCAATACTTCCGGACTTTCTGAAAATTACGCAATCTGCAGCAGCATGCAGGCTGGTGATGCCCCGGTGTCTTCCATCGGGAACATCAGGGCTGAGCCCGGTGAAACCGTAAACGTGCCGGTATTCGTGTCAGACTACGAATACATCTCTTTCGGTTATTACAGCATTGAATATGATCCTGAAGTGTTGACTTATCAGGGATTTGTTGACTATATCCCGGGATGGGAACCTATGGGACTTCATCAGACCAGAGGAAAAAGCACCTGGACCGTGATGATCGGCTATACCAGCGATAATTACATCACACTCCCCGACAGCACGAAGATGTTTGATCTGATTTTTACCTATAATTCCGGGTATTCTGACCTGACTTTCACTGACTGCAGTTTTCAGAAACTCTACTACCTTACGCCCAACGACAGCCCGTACGAAGATTTCTACCACAACGGCTCTGTCGGTCCTGCAAGTCACCGCATCAGTGTCAATCTGATGCTTGAAAGCCTTTTCAATCCGCAAACCGGCCTGATGCTGAAGGCCCGCAACCAGATTGGGGAAATGTATCCGGGAGACATCGCCGATATGGTAAGTGTAAGCCTTTTTGAATCAGAAAACTCACAGGCTTTGCTTTATCAGAATAAGAATGTTGAGTTGCTGACCAATGGCTCATGCGCTGTGATGTTGCCGTTTATCCCGGATTCAACCCAGACTTATTACCTCGTGATTAATCACCGGAACAGCATAGAAACCTGGTCCGCTGTTCCTCTGCACTTTACCGGCGATTCTACCATATATAATTTTACTGATGCTGCCGGAAAAGCCTATGGCAACAACCTGAAAGAGGTTTTACCCGGCACGTATGCCATTTACTGTGGCGACCCCGATCAGAACGGAGCCATAGATTCAGGGGATATGACTGAAATAGACAACGGATCGGCCCTCTACCAGACAGGTTATCTGCCGGGCGATGTTAATGGTGACGGACTCATTGACACCACCGATTTTACCCTAACAGAAAACAATTCTTACCAATATATTATGACAATCAGGCCCTGAGCTGAAATTGACAAAGAATTAACACATAGCGGTTGACAAATGCTGATCAATCGATTAATTTAGCTAAGGATAAGGTCATAGAACCTTTTCAACCCGGCATCTTGTTAATCTGCACTTTACATATTATACCAGCAACCGGACTATGTCAGCCATACGTTGATTTGCCGGAAAAATGCAGACTTTTCCGAAGCAGTCAATTAGATAAAATCATACGATGAAAAAAATCTGTTTAATGCTGCTGGCTGTTTCAGCAATGATTCAACCACTTTACAGCCAGACCGGCCAGACATCCTGGGAACGTTATATTTCTGGCAGGTTAACCGATGCTTCAGGCAAAGAAATCATCTCGGTTACCACTCCGGTAAAACCGCCGGCCGGTTACAAGGCTCCGGTGGTGAGTATCCCTAAAAGCGCTGTGATACTGGGCAGTGTACCGGCTTTCAGCTGGTCGTTTGGCTGTTCGGCTACCGCAGCAGCTATGGCAGGCGGATTTTACGACAACAACGGATATTCTGATGTTTATACCGGCCCGACCAACGGAGGTGTAATGCCGATGAACAACAGTTCATGGGGCACCGTCACCATCAATGGTGAAATCCGCGACTTATGCCCGCTGAGTGCGACCATGCTTAACCTGGATGGCCGAACCACCAATGGTCATGTGGATGATTTTTGGGTGCAATACGGGAGCGAAAATCCCGATCCTTACATCACCAATGGCTGGACACCTCATACCAACGAAGATTGCCTTGGGGACTTTATGGGAACCAATCAGTCAGCTTACGGGAATTCTGATGGCTCCACTACCTTCTTTTTCTATAGTGACGGCAGTCCGATTTATGACTATTCGGGCAGCGAGCCCGGTGCAAAGGATGGCTGCCACGGTATGCGGCAGTTTTTCGAATCGCGGGGTTATACGGTTGTTCAGAATTATACTCAGCTTATTTATGGTGAAAACGGGAACACCCTTGGTTTCACTTTTGAACAGTACATGAACGAAATTGATAACGGGCGTCCGGTGCTTATTCAGGTTTCAGGGCACACCATGCTGGGATTTGGCTACGAAGAAGCTTCGCAGACCGTTTACCTTCACGACACCTGGGATTATTCTGACCACTCTATGATCTGGGGAGGTGAATACGCCGGAATGGACCAGTGGGGAGTATCGGTTCTGGAACTATTCGCGCTCAATGCGCCTCCCATTGCAAATTTCTCAGGCACGCCAACCCAGTTGCTGACGGGAGGCAGTGTTGATTTTATCGATTTGTCATCCGGAAATCCCAGCAGCTGGCAGTGGGTGTTTGAAGGGGGTACACCAGCCACTTCGTCACTGCAGAATCCAACCGTATCCTATAATAGTGCAGGCGTATATGCTGTCTCATTAACAGTTACGAATGCCAATGGAAATGATACTGAAGTTAAAAACAGTTACATCCTGGTGGAAGAACCTGATTATTGTGATGTGTCTGCTTCGTGTGATGAATTTATTCAGGACTTTACTTTTAACACGATAGCCAATACATCGGGATGTGGTACCAATGGATATACAGATTATACAAACCTTTCAACGACCGTAGTTGCAGGAGAGAATTATTCCATATCCGCAACCACAGGCATCTGGTATACAGGCGATCAGTGCGGAGCCTGGGCAGACTGGAATCAGGACCTCGATTTTGATGACGAAGGTGAGTATTATGCCATGATCGGTTACCCGTTTTCCGGAACCATCACCCCTCCTGCTGATGCCATGAATGGACCCACCAGACTCAGGGTGAGGATACTTTACACCGGGGATATTGTACCTTGCGGGACCGTGGAATACGGGGAAACAGAAGATTACACTGTAATTGTGGATAACCCTTCAGCCTTGAAAACCATTCAGCTTACCCTTTTTCTGGAAGGGCTGATGAACGAATCGGGCGGAGTGATGAACAAAGCGCAGGACGACTCCGGCTTTCATTTTCCGGGCAGTGTTGCTGACGAAGTAAAGGTTAGCCTGGCCAACGCCGCTGCACCGTATGCAATTGTTTTTGAAGCCGATAATGTACCGCTCAATCAGAACGGTCAACTCTCGCTGCAGATACCCTCTGCTTTCTCCGGCAACTATTATATTGTGATCAATCACCGCAACAGCATTGAGTCATGGTCTGCTGTTCCCCTGCCATTCAATACCGGATCCATCATTTATAATTTTTCAGATGCCTCCACCAAAACCTTTGGCGGTAATGTCATTTTCAAAGGCAGCCGCTATTGTCTTTACGGAGGTGATGTGAATCAGGACGGAACCCTGGATACCGGTGATATGACACCCGTTGACAACGATGCCTCTGACTACGTTTCAGGATATACTGAAACAGATGTAAATGGTGATGGCATCGTGGATACCAGCGATATGACAGTGGTTGACAACAATGCCGGAGCTTATGTCGGAACCGTTAAACCATGAGTCCCCGAAAATTTCATACTGACACCACCAAGCTCCTACGAATCGACCAGGGGAACTCCCTGTCCGGATAGCAAGCAGATGTAAATTATTTTTACATATATATTGGTTAGCAGAAATATTTGTAAAATATTCCTGCATTTTTTTCATTACACCGATTACTTTTTTACATTCCGGAAATATACTATTGGTTGATGACAACAGATTTTCTCATTTGAATGTTTTGCTTTCTTGTTAAAACTAAACCGGCTATTGGCTTTTTTGCTGTTCCCGACTCTGAAACTCGGATTACTATAAGATCTTAAAGGGGACAAGGCCGATGGCCGGTTTTGTATTATTTTTCCGGAAACAAACTATGAAGTGTTTAGCAAAAGGTATCTGCAGAAACAACGGGCTAACATTTACCTTAATAAAAAACAGCCCGGTAATAAACTCTTCAAACAGCCCCCCTGTGTACCACCCTATACAGGATTACGCATACCTGAGGGGCTGGTATCTCTTTAAATTTACAGCCCTTCTGCAAAGTCTGACAACACTTTCTCTTTTCACAGTAAAAACGCTTCCTGAGCCTTTTGTCAGAGTTCTACCCCTTAGCACCTTTTCAGTACCACCCGGAATGCAAAATTTCCGGAAACTCATATTGAATACCACCAGGAGTATAAAAACGCAGTTATCCGGATACCCATTAATACGTCAGGGTTCATTACCTGATACGCTATACCATTCAAATCTTCAGTTCCTGTATCAAACAGTTGAAACAACAAATTAAAGGCCACATGAGCAAAAAAACCAGCAATCCCGACAGTTCAGCCAGCCTACCCAAAAATGCAGAAGATCTGTTCACACAGAAAACTTCAGCCGGGTTGGCTTCTCAATCAGAAGCAGAACTCCGGAAGCTGGTTCAGGTGTTGCAGGCAAAACAGACAATGCTTGAATCAAGGATCGAAGAACTTCAATCGGTCAATCAGGAATTTGAACAGGAAAAGGCGCAACTCAGCAGTCTTTTTGATTTTGCCCCTTCAGCCTGTTTTACGCTGAACAAGAATGGAGAAATCGAAGAACTGAACCATGCGGGTGCGACAATGCTTGGCCAAGAAAAAAGTTTGTTAATCCGGTCCAGCTTCAAGGAATTTATTACAGATGAAAGTCTCCCGGTTTTTAATGAATTCGTTGAGGCGTTATCGAAGGGGGTTAGCCCTCAATCATGTGACGTGGAGCTCAAAAACTGCGTTGAACCTTGCTTCTGGACTTGCCTTGCGGGAACATTATCAGGCGATCAGAAGAATATACTGCTGAATGTTTCGGACATCACCCGATGGAAAAAAGCAGAGAATGCACTGAAGGAAAGTGAATTTTTCGCTTGCGCAATAGCAAATTCAACCCCTGCCCTGCTTTACCTTTATGATTTTGTTAAGGGTGAAAACATCTGGACAAACGACATGCACAGGCAGTTCTTTGGCGAAATAAACGACATAAACAGAGCCCTTCAATTTAATGATATAGTGAAGCTTATCCACCCTGATGACATACAGGTATCTGTTGTTAACACGGAGGTTCCTGATAACCAAAAGAGTATTGAACTTAGGGATACTGAAATCAGGATAAAGTTTAAGGATACCTGGAAATGGATGCGGCATCAGGTCAAAGTATTTAAAACAGATGATACCGGAAAACCACTGCAGATTCTCGGTGCGCTGTTTGATATTGATACCCATAAAAAAGACAGTGAAGAGCTGAAATTGCGAAATACCGACCTTCAGTTAATGAGACTCATCAATGAAGCTGCCAATACCAATGATGACTTATTATCGATTATCGACCTGATATCAAGACAGTTAAATAGAATGTTCAACAGCCATTTACTGTCAGTTTTTCTCGCTGATGACGAGCGGCGGGAACTGAAGATGTTCGGAAATACATTGAATGAAGACCTTGTAAAAAAAATTGAAAAACTAACCGGGAAGCCCATTCCGTCCATCGTACTTGACATGGATGCAGAAAATCCTTTCACAGAAATAGGGAAAAGCAGGTCAGGTTTACTTTCGGTTGGGAAAAAAGCAGTAGCACGCAGGCTTGCTGGATACCTTAAAGGAACGTCCTGGTCAACCACTGTTCAGTTATTTGTCAGAAAACTACTGCCCATTATCGCTGATATAATCGGCTACCAATCAATGGCAGCGGTTCCCATGATCTCAAAAGGAAGAATTGTCGGCTTTCTGGAATTGGGAAGCAAAGACACCATGACCGGGCGCGACCTAACAAGAATACAGTCCATCGCCGATCATTTTGCCACCATCATCGTAAAGGCCGAAGCTGAAAGGAAGTTACGCGAAAGCGAAGAACGTCTTTCCAGTGCCTTCAATTATTCAGCCATAGGGATGGCGTTCATCTCTACGCATGGTAGGTGGCTGAAGGTCAATCAAGCTGTTCATGAAATGCTTGGTTATTCAGAGGCTGATCTTCTCACTGAGATGCATCAGGATTATACACATCCTGATGACCTGCAAAAGGAGTCGGATCAATTACAGCAGATGCTTCAGGGCAAGATCAGGACTTTTCAGCTTGAAAAAAGATATCTGCACAAGACAGGGAAAATAATCCAGGCATTGGTCAGCGCTTCGCTGGTTTACGATCATGAAGAGAAGCCCATGCACTTCATTTATCAGATTCAGGACATTACCAGGCAGAAACAGGCACAGGATATCATCAGGGAAAGTGAACGAAAATTCAGGTCACTTTTTGAAAATATGGCACAGGGTGTGATTTATCAGGATCTCACAGGCATGGTAACCCATGCAAACCCTGCAGCCGAAAAAATTCTCGGACTGAGTCTGGCGCAGATGCAGGGTAAAGACCCTACATCAGTCTTGTGGTATTCAATTCATGAAGATGGCACGCCTTTCCCACGGGAAACCCATCCGGCAATGATTGCACTGAAGACATCGAAAGAAAACAGCGCGGTTATGGGAATTTATAATCCTGGTGAAGAAAAGGTCCGGTGGATTACGGTGAATGCAATTCCGGAATTCAGAAAAGGTGAGGATAAACCCTATCAGGCATTCACCACTTTCGAGGATATCACCGTTTTGAAGAATGCCTTCAATGAACTCAACAATACTAAAGATCTTCTCGAATACAAAGTTGATGAAAGAACCAAAGAGCTAAAAGAAATCTACACTTTTCAGAAAGCTGTTCTCGACAATGCACCCATTGCAATCATTACGATAGGTACAGATGGAATAATTAAAACGATTAACCCAACCGGAGAGTTGATGTCAGGTTACAAGGCTGAAGAGATCATTGGCCTCATGACCCCGGTAAGTTTCCACGACACGGATGAAATTAAAGAATTCTGTTACAAAAAGACAGGCAAAACCAATCTTCAGAAGCATGAAGTAAGGGAGATCTTGATTGACTACATGAAAGGCAGTACAACCGAATGGACCTGGATAGGTAAAGACGGGCAGAAGAAATTTGTCAGAATCATGCTCAGCTCAATCATTGACGGCCATGAAACATTCCAGGGATATATCGGATTGGTTACAGATATAACTTCGGAAAGAAAAGCACTTGAATCACTCAGAGAAAGCGAGGAGCGCTTCCACAGCATGTTCTATAATCATGCCGCTGTTATGCTGCTTGTTAATCCTGCAACGGGAGAAATTCTTGAAACCAACAAAGCCGCTGAGAAATACTATGGACTTCCCCTTAAACGCGAATCAAAACTCCTCATTTCAGACATCAACATTTTAACCCTCGAAGAAGTTAAGAAGGAAATAAAAATCGCGCTTTCACAGGAGCGTAACTGTTTCAATTTCAAACACCGTACAGCTTCTGATGAGATCAGATCTGTGGAGGTGCACTCCACTCCTATTATGATCAAAGGGGAGCAGGTGCTGTTTTCCATCATTCATGACATTCACGAACGTCAGCAGGCTGAAAATGCACTGATGAAAAGTGAAGCAGAAAACCGTGCAATTATCGATGCGGTACCTGACCTGATGTTCAGGCTCAAACGCGATGGTACCCTACTGGATTGCCACACTAAAACAGCTTCTTCACTGTATGTTCCCAAGGAAAAACTGATCGGTGAAAAAATCAGTTCAATTCTCCCTCCCGGGCTTGTTGAGAAGAGTATGGAAGTGATTGAAAAAGCATTTGAAACCGGACAAGTTGAGCAATTCGAATATTCGCTGTTTGTAAACAATGAAAACAACCATTATGAAAACAGGATTATCGCCATTTCAGATGATGAAGTGATCTCCATTATCCGTGAAATTTCAGACAGAAAGAAAGCAGAAGTGGAACTTCAGGAAGCTTTACAAAAGCTCAGCACCCTGATACAGAACCTTCAGGCAGGAACCCTTTTTGAAAATGAATACCGTAAGATAACCCTGGTTAATCAGTCATTCTGCAATATATTCAACATCCCGGCCACTCCTGAACAAATGATTGGTTATGATTGCGCAACGGCATCCGAGCAAAGCAAAACCATGATGAAGGATCCGGATGGTTTCCTTCATCGCATCGATGAAGTACTGAATATCAAGGATGTAGTGCTGAATGATGAACTATATCTGAACGATGGACGGGTACTTGAGAGGGACTACATTCCTATCCGGCAGAACAGCACCCTTCTCGGTCATCTCTGGCAATACCGGGATATTACAACACGAAAGGCTTCTGAAGCAGCACTCAGAATGCAGAGTGCAGCTTTTGAATCGTTTGCTCTCCCTATAATAATAACTGATACAGAAGGACATATCCAATGGGTTAATCCGGCTTTTTCAAAACTAACCGGTTACTCAACCCGGGAAGCCATTGGCAGAACTCCCGGCGAATTATTGAAGTCGGGAAAACATGAAAAGCAGTTTTACGATCAGATATGGGAGGCAATCCGTTCAAAAAAAGTATGGAGCGGGGAACTGATAAACCGGAGAAAAGATGGCTCCTTTTACTTCGAAGAAGAAACAATAACACCTGTACTTGACTCACAAGGCGAAATTTCCAGTTTCATTGCCATAAAAATCGATATTACAGAGAGAAAAAAACTTTATCAGGAACTGGCAGACGAAAAGCGCAGGCTGGATGACATAATCAAAGGCACCAACTCCGGAACCTGGGAATGGAATATCCGGACCTCTGAAACCACTTTTAACAGGCAATGGGCTGAAATGATAGGATATACACTCGAGGAAATATCCCCTACCACCATTGAAACCTGGATGAACTTTGCTCATCCTGATGATTTAAAACTATCAGGAGAATTACTGGATAAGCACTTCAGGGGGGAGACAGATTATTACATGTGCGAAACCCGGATGAAACACAAAAATGGTGAATGGATCTGGGTGCTTGACAAGGGAAGGGTTCATATGTGGGACAAGGATGGGAAGCCGGTGCTCATGTCCGGCACCCATCAGGAAATCACCGACCGTAAGCGTGCCTCAGAATTTGAAGGAGAGCTTTTACAACAATCGCTCCAACTGACCGGCATTCCGGCATCAGAAATTGAGCCCGCACTCAATATGGCACTCGGCAGAATCGGCAGTTTCCTGAATGCCGACAGGGCCTACATTTTTGAATTGAATGCGGAGGGCGATACCATGTCCAACACCTATGAATGGTGTAATGAAGGCATCAACAGTGAAATTGATAAGCTTAAAGACCTCCCTTGCGAAATTTTCCCGAAATGGATGGAAACCCTGAAACAGCAGGAAAACATCCTCATCCCTTCAGTAAAAGATTTAACTGACGAATGGCAAACAGAACGCGAAATACTGGAACCACAGGGCATTCAATCTTTGGTAATCATACCGCTTTTACTCGACAACACCCTGATCGGCTTCGTTGGGCTTGACTCGGTATTGAACAGTAAAGAATATAAAGAATCAGAAATCAACATTCTGAAAGTCTGGGGAAATATGCTGGCCGGGCTGATCAACTATCAGCGCAAGGAAAGCTACATCGCCTTAATGAGACAGAACTATGAAACATTCTTCAATACCATCGATGACTTCCTTTTTGTGCTTGACTCCCAGGGCAAAATGATCCATATCAACAATACAGTTAATAAAAGGCTGGGATACAATAGTGATGAACTTTTAGGAAATACCGTATTGATGGTTCACCCTGAAAACAGAAGAGATGAAGCCGGAAGGATCGTTGGTGAAATGCTTACCGGTATGGCAGACTTCTGCCCGGTACCATTGGTAACAAGGTCAGGCGAATATATACCGGTAGAAACCAGGGTAAAACATGGTTTCTGGGATGGAAAGCCTGTAATTTTTGGAGTAAGCAAAGACATTTCGAAAATAAAACTTTCAGAAGAAAAATTCTCAAAGGCTTTTCAGTCCAATTCCGCAATGATGGCTATTTCTGCTCCGGATGGTACATTTATGGAAGTCAATGACACCTTTATCTTAAAACTTGGATTTGAAAGAGAAGAAATTATCGGGAAAAACGCCATTGACCTCAATCTGTTTGAGAATCCTGCAATGCAGTCTGTGCTGACCAATTTATTGGTCCGCAAGTCGTCGGTAAGAGATATAGAACTGCGGATAAAAACAAAATCTGGAAATGAAATTACGGGGCTGTTTTCCGGTGAACTGATAACCATCGGTGAGAAAAAGAGCCTGTTAACCATGCTGGTGGACATATCGGAGCGAAAACTTGCGGAAGCTGAAATTCTCAAGGCAAAAAGTGAGGCTGAAAAGGCAAACCTGGCCAAAAGCGAATTCCTTTCCCGTATGAGTCATGAACTCCGCACCCCTATGAATTCAATACTTGGCTTTGCGCAACTAATGGAAATGGGGCCACTGAGTCCGAAACAACAGAAAGGGGTCAGCCATATCCTCAACAATGGCGAGCACCTGCTCGCTCTGATCAACGAGGTTCTTGATATCTCCGGGATAGAAGCCGGAAGGCAGGCTCTTACCCTGGAACCACTTCAACTTGCGCCAATACTGAAAGAATTGATTGACACCATTCAGGTGGCAGCTGGAAAAAGAGAGATAACAGTAAGTATCGCCGATACACCGGCAAACGATTTGTATGCGCTGTCAGACCGTTTAAGGCTGAAACAGGTAATGATCAACCTCCTCAACAATGCCGTTAAATACAACAATACAGGCGGCAAAATTACTGTTACGACCTCACTGGAGCAAAGCAATGAGCAGGAAAGAAAACAGGTTAGAATTTCGGTGTCCGATACAGGTAACGGAATAAAACCAGAGGATATCGGCAAGCTTTTCCAGCCATTTGAGCGCATCGGGGCTGACAAGACAGAAACCGAAGGTACCGGACTGGGACTGATGGTAGTAAAAAAACTCACCGAGGCCATGGGAGGAAAGGTAGGCGTTGAGAGTACCCTGAATGAAGGCACAACCTTCTGGATCGAACTACAGGTTGCCGAACCTTCCGACAGCAACGAAATTCAGAAGCATGAAGCTCATGATACTGCTGCACCGGCAATAACACAGGACAATACAGTTCTGTATATTGAAGACAACCGGTCAAACATCGAACTTGTTGAAGCCATATTAACGGAGCACCGCCCACATGTCCGGCTCGTAACTTCAATGTATGGAAAACAAACCCTGAACCTGATCAGGAAACATAAACCTGCGATGGTACTTCTTGACCTTGACCTGCCCGATATGCAGGGTATCGATGTGCTAAAGGAACTGATGAACATTGATTCGGTCAAAAACTTGCCGATAATTATCATCAGTGCTGATGCCATGCCCCTGCAGATTGAAAAACTGATGGAAGCAGGCGCTGTGGCATACATAACCAAACCCCTGGATGTTTTTCAGTTCATGAAAACCATCGATCAGTATGTAAAAATATATTGATTCATAAACCTGAAATTCATTATCATGATTGGTTCAAACATTAAAGATTCTAATATACTTATCGTTGATGATAAGGAATCGAATATTCAGATCCTTGAAGGATTACTGGAAGATTCAGGATTTGCAAATTTCCGTTCCACCACCGACCCCCGTCAGGTAATGAGCACCTTCAGAACTTTTAAGCCAGATCTGATTTTGCTCGATCTGATGATGCCCCACATGAATGGATTTGAGGTAATGGATCTTCTGAAAGCCGAAATTCCACCCGGCACTTACCTGCCTATTCTTGTCCTTACTGCTGATATCACCCCTGCCGCTAAGCGCAAGGCCCTGGCTGATGGTGCCAAAGATTTCCTTTCAAAGCCTTTCGACCTTTATGAAGTCCGGCTTAGAATCAGCAACCTGCTGGAAACCAGATATCTTCACCTGCAACTTCAGAACCAGAACCAGATTCTTGAAGAAAAAGTTAAAGAAAGAACCCATGATCTGGAACAGGCAAACCTGACACTGGACAATGCACTCAAAGAGCTTGAAGTTCTGGACAATGCCAAGCGCGAATTTCTAGGAATGATCAGTCATGAAATAAGGACACCACTCAATGGCGTATTGGGCTTTGCTGGCGTTCTCAAAAATGAAATCAGTTCACCCGAATTGCTCGAGTATCTTCAGTTTCTGGAAATATCAGCCCAAAGACTGGAAAGATTCTCCTACCAGGCTCTGCTAATCACAGAATTGAGGGCAAAGAGCCGCGGACTCAGGGTTGAGAATGTCAAGATTGCCAAGCTTTTTGGTCTTACCAATCAGGTTCATCAGGAAAAAATGATAACGAAAAATATGAAACTGATTCTCGTTAAGGAGCATCCGGTTGAACACATTACCGGTGATGCTGAATTATTACAGATATGCTTCGATCAGATTGTTGATAACTCTATAAAATATTCAAATGCTTTCAATGATGTTATCGTGAAGGTTTCCTCTCAGGACCAGCACACCATACTTGATTTTATAGACGCCGGTAAAGGATTTACCGCCGAGACACTTCAAAAACCTTTCCGGATTTTCGGACTCGGGGAGCGGCATACCGACCGCAATACCGGACTGAATCTAGCACTGATCAAACTGATTATGGATGCCCATTCAGGGCAGATCGGTATCTTCAACAATGAAATGAACGGTGCAACCGTAAGGCTCACTTTCAGGGTCTAACGCTGATAACTATGAATAATGGCGCAAAGCAAAAACCTGTTAAGAAAAGCAATGGCAGAATGAATAGGCTGAATTACCAAACCCTTTCGCGGTACAGAAATTTAAGCTGGCCATCCCCTCTGCTTTTAACTTTCCCAATCACAGATGTTTGCAGACCTCTATCCATTAGTTCATCAATTAGCTGCAATGCTTCCGGCTCCGGAATACTCACGAGCAACCCCCCGGATGTCTGAGCATCGCAGGCCAGGTAGATATCTGTTTGTGAGAGTTCACTGAAATCAGCAAATGCAGCAGCAAACTCAGCATTGGCAATGGTACCGCCCGGGATAGCACCAGCAGCAGCAAGGCCCTGTACCCCTTCGAAAAAGCCTATTTTGTCAAACCAGATTTCAACATCAACCCCGGACGCTGACGCCATTTCGTGCAGGTGGCCACTCAGCCCGAAGCCGGTCACATCGGTACAGGCATTCACGTTAAAACTGACAAGTGCTTCGGCAGCTGTTTTATTCAGCTGCATCATCGAATCAATGGCCTGATCCACAATATCTTTCCCGGCAATTCCCCTCTTGGCCGCTGTCGCTATAATACCAGTTCCCAGGGGTTTGGTCAGGATAAGCAGGTCGCCGGGCCTGGCACCTTTATTGGCCAGAATCTTCTTTGGATGCACCAGGCCACTGACCACCATCCCGAACTTGGGCTCATTGTCCTCAATGGAATGTCCGCCCAGAACAGGAATTCCGGCTTCTGCTGCCTTGTCTGACGCTCCTTTCAGGATTGCTTCGAGCACCGTCAGCGGGAGCCTGTTAACCGGAAATGCAGCAATGTTGAGGGCAAACAGGGGCTTTGCCCCCATCGCATAGATATCCGACAAGGCATTGGCTGCAGCTATCGCACCGAAAGTGTAAGGATCATCCACCACCGGGGTGAAAAAATCGACGGTCTGAACAAGGGCCATCGTATCGCTGAGACGGTAGACCGCGGCGTCGTCGCGGGTTTCTGTACCGATCAGTACATCCGGGCTGAAAAATTCAGGCAAACCAGCCAGAACGGTTTCCAGATCGGCCGGCCGCATTTTACAGGCACAACCCAGTCCATGTGTAAAATGGGTCAACCTGATTTCCCCACCTTCATTTCTGATGCCGGGAGCATCATCACTGAGCGGACCAAGCGATCTGACGGCCTCCGCAATAATGGCGACAGCCTTGTCGACCTCATCAGCAGTCGTATACCTTCCGGTAGAAAACCTGATGGTCCCCTGTGAATAGGCCGGAGGTACTTTCATGGCCCCGAGCACTGTTGAATCCCCGCTGGTTCCTGTATGGCAGGCAGCCCCTGCCGATGCTGCCACCCCGTCCATAGCCTGAAGCAGACTTACTGCATTCAGGTTTCTGAATCCAACACTCAGGGTATTCGGAAGTGAATGCTTCGGATGTCCGTTAAACCGCAGTTCACGGATAGCTCCTGACAATCCCTTCTGAAGCCGGGTTTTCATTTCCTGAAGATGCCGGATATTCTCTTCAAGATTGATGGCAGCGATCTCACAGGCTTTACCCAACCCCACAATCTCCAGCACATTCTCGGTTCCTGCCCGGAGGTTCTGCTCATGGTCGGCTCCATGCATCAGCTTCTCGATCTTCACCCCATGTCTGATAAACAACACCCCAATACCTTTGGGCCCGTAAAGCTTGTGCCCGGCAACCGACAAAAGATCAACATCCAGCTCTTTAACATCCACTTTGATTTTCCCGAGCGACTGTGCCGCATCGGTGTGCATGAGGGCTCCATGCCGGCGGGCGATATCTGCAATGGCTGCAACCGGTTGAATGGTACCTACTTCGTTGTTGGCATGCATCACTGAAACCAGAATGGTTTCCGGTTTCAGGGCTTTGCGGACATCTTCCGGATCAACCATGCCATATTTGTCAACCTTCACCACCGTGATTTCAAAACCCTGCTCCTCCAGAAAACGGGAGACTTCAGTAACTGCCGGATGCTCAACCGAAGAAATAATGATATGATTTCCATGTCTTTTCATTGCATAGGCAGCCCCTTTAATGGCCATGTTGTTTGATTCAGTGCCGCCACTGGTAAAAATCAGTTCCTGAGGCATGCAGTTGAGCAATCCGGCTACCCGCGACCGGGCCTTTTCCACGGCCAGGCGGCTTTTAATTCCAAACACATGACTGCTCGATGGATTTCCGAAATAATCATCCAGAAACGGACGCATTTCATCAGCAACTTCTGGGTCTATCGGCGTAGTAGCATTGTAGTCAAGGTAAATCTGTTCCATGAAAATTAATTGTGCATTAATGGTTTGTGGCTGTATTTTCTGAGGCCGGGAAATAATTCTGTGACAGGCTTTGCTTCTTAAAAGATTCCATGGCCAGCTTCAGAATCAGTCCGGCATTCTGCGCTGCATCGCCTGTTTCGGCATTTACCTCAGCAATGGGCCGGTCTGTTGTTTTCAACAGGGCCTTCAGGTACATCTTGTCGTAATATCCCAGAACAATCCGGATGGCTTGCCCGAAGTTCCCGGCTTCAATATGATTCACTGCCTCCCGGAAATTCAACCCGCCCAGAGGCTGTAACAGCTTCTTCAGTGCAGCAATCAGTTCCTGTTTTTCAAAACCGGCATATTCCAGCTCAAGCCTTTCCACCCTTATCGCTTCGGGGACCTTCAGCAATATCAGGGGACTACTTTTCATTCTCAGGTAAAACTCTGAAGGCAGGCCTATGGCACCGATGGAGCGGCTTTCATCTTCCATCCATACAGGCCTCAGGGGATCAAAGCCGGCAAGTTCATCAAACAGATCATTCTCAAACTGCTCGTTGCCAGGCTGAGGTGCCTGCCCCAGGTAACCAAAAACGGAGCCCTTATTGCAGGCGAGTGACTCCAGATCGAGGGTCTGTTCACCGTATTCCTTCAGTTGCCTCAGCACTTCTGTCTTTCCAGAGCCTGTCATTCCACCGATTACCAGCATCTGAAGCCCTTTTCCGGCTTCTCTTCTGATGTAAGATCTGTAGGCTTTGTACCCTCCCTGAAGCAGGTGTACCCTGTAGCCTCCCAGCTCAAAAAGCCAGGCCATGGAAGCACTGCGCATGCCCCCTCTCCAGCAATAAACAGCCACGGATTTTATGCTGCCACGGTTGAGAGCATTCAGCTTTTTCAGAAAACCGGACATTTTATTCCCCACAAGATCCAGCCCGACGAGCAGTGCGGCTTCTTTTCCCGCCTGATGATATCTTGTACCTACCTCAGCCCTTTCATCATCCGAAAACAATGGAATGGACACTGCTCCAGGGATGTGCCCCTGCGCATACTCAGCCGGAGAGCGAACATCAACCAGCAGGTGACTGCTTTTTATCCTGAATAAATCCTGCGGTTCAAGCGGTATGATCATACAGCAAAATTACCCTAAAATTCCGATTTGATCAGGGAAAGAACCCGAATCAGAAAAATCACTGAATCAACCTGCGCATCAGACACGGACCACCTGAGGCGCATCTTCCAGATACAAAAGCCACGCCCTTACATCCGGGTAGCCCATTCCTGACAATACCGAGGCGTATTGCAATACCTGTATCTGGTGGGTTTCCGACGGCAATCCTGTTTTAAAATCAATCACATCGGTATGTGTTTTATGGACCACTACCCTGTCGGGACGAAGATTTTTGCCTTCCGGTGTCAGTATTTCCTTTTCGGTAATCACTTCGCAATCCTCTGAAAAGAATGGTTTTACCTCCGGATGATTCACAATGGTACCGAGCAGGGCCGCGATCTCATCAGCTTCGCTCGTTTCAATCAGTCCATGCTGAATAAGCTTATTCACAGCCCAGGGTATCCTTTCCGGATAATCCACAAAAGACAAAGCCTGATGAAGGAGGTTTCCTCTTGCCTGACTGCGTTCCGGGGCATCGGCCTGCCAGGTACCGGGAGCACGGGCTGCAAAGATCAGCCTGCTGCGCCAGTCAGCACTGTGAAACAGGGGCCCCGATTCATCAGAATGAACAACTGCTGGCGCGGGCACCTTATTTGTGGCGGGATCCCCGAAAATATAAACTGTCTTTTCTGTTTGATACAGGCCCATCGAGTGAAGGTAGGCGGCCAGCAATGCAGTGACTGACTTTGGTTCTGCACCGGAGCTTTCCGGTAGCTTTCCGGCCAGGATATACAACCTCTCAGAGGCCCTGGTAAAAGCCACATAAATCAGGTTAAGGAGGTCAAGTCTCGATTTGGAGGATTCGCGGAGGTAAAGCCCGGCAAACTTTGTCTTTTCAAGCTTTTTGTCGAGCCTGAGCATAACGGGTCCAAGTTCAGGTAAATCCGGATCGTCAAGCTCCACCCAGGCAGTTTTTTTGGTGAGCCGTGAGGCATCATCATCGGCAAAGGCATAAATCACCACCGGAAACTCCAGCCCTTTGGACTTATGAATGGTCATAATCTGCACCGCATCCGGAGATTGCGGCAGTACCACCGAGATCCGCTGCCGCTGCTGTTCCCAGTATTCAAGAAATGCGGCAGGGGACGCACCGGGACCGGAAGTAACCTTCAGCACTTCATCCAGAAAGAACTGAAGATAAACAGGAGACTTTTTCTGCAGATCAAACACCCTGATCAGCTCCTCAACCGTATCGTACAAGGAAAGCCCCCGAAAATCGCGGAGGGTAAAACCAAAACCAGAATCAGCCAGAAAACTGAAAAAGCCTTCCGCAGAGCTAACTTCCGAAAAGATACGATGGGTTTCAGCTGAACTGTCCTGCTGAAGCCGGAGCAGGTAATTGACTACTGCAATCCGCGCAATGCCATTGTCAGCATCTGCAATCACCTTAAGCAGGTTTATCAGAAAATTGACTTCCGGTGATTTCGACAGGAGGAGGCTCTCTGAAGAAACAACCCCTACATCATTTGAATTCAGAAAACCGGCAATTTCCGAAGCATTTGAGTTCGACCGGCACAGCACTGTTATATCATTGTGCTGATATCCTGCCCCGATAACATCATGGATGATCTGCAGCACCCGCTCACAGTTGATTTCGGCATCTGTGCGATTTTCATCTGAGAGAAACTCAACGCTGACAAAACCTCCGGAGTTGCGGGCAGCTGACTTCTGCGACCCTCCCCGGTAAACATCTTCAAATTCAGGAACAAAAATACCGGAAGCAAAGTCGAAAAACCGGTTATTAAACTCAACTACCTTTGTTCCTGACCTGAAATTTGTATCCAGCTGCTGCTCCTGATACTCTCTCCGGAGCACCTGTGCCCGCTGACCGATCAGTGGATTGTTGTCCGGATTGTTCACATCGGGCAACTTCACAAACTGTTCTACTTCGCCGTTCCTGAAGCGATAGATGGCCTGTTTGCCATCACCCACAATCATGTTCCGGTAGTCGTGCGAAAGGGAGTTCTCAAGCAATGGCAAGAGGTTATGCCATTGCAGTACAGAAGTGTCCTGAAACTCATCAATCAGGTAATGCCTGAACTTTTCCCCGGTACGTTCGTAGATAAACGGAACAGGTTCATTGGATACGATACCGGCAATGATACGGTTAAACTCGGCGATGGAGATGACATTCCTTTCTTTCTTCACCACCTGAAGGCGCTGATTGAGTTCTCCAAGCACTGCCAACGGATAGAGATTTGATCTTATATTATTATATATCAATACCTTACTCCCTTTTTCCTCTGCCAGGTTTCTGATCTGGTTAAAAAAAGCTGAAAGATCATCCTGAAGCGCAGGTAGTAGAGCTGTTCCAGCCTCTTTTTTCCCCCTGGCGCTCAGCCAATCACCTCCTGTGATTGTTTTTTCAACATAACTATTGGGAGAAAAGGCTGCTTCTGTATCGCCACCGGCTATCTTCGAAAAGAAACCATAAATCCCACGGTTTCCCTGGGAAAACCATTCCGGCTGAAGGCCATTTTCATGAATCAGGGCCAGCGCCTTTCCTGCAAGCAGTTTTAATTCCGATTCAAATGCGGTGATTAAGCGGTTAAGTTTGCTGTTTACACCATCCAGTTTTTCCGCATCAAAACTGCTCAGGCGGGGAAGCAAGCCGAAAGCATCTTCATCAAAAAGGTTGTTGCTGAATTTAATAAGGTCGTTGTCTATCTGCCAGTTCTCGTCAGCTTCCGCCCTCTCCTGAACAAATTTGACGAGAATACCGGTAACATATTCATTCCGGCCGACATCGGAGAGCAGGCTTCCGACAGCTTCTGACTGGAGCATTTGCTTGTCCATCTCAACATCAAAACTCATGGAGAGTTTCAGATCAAAAGAAAATGCCCGGATAATCCGGTGCATAAAACTATCGATGGTTGAAACGGCAAAATCCCCGTAGCTGTGCAGTATAAGCGAAAGCGCAGTAGCAGCCCTTTTCCGCAGTTCATCGGTTTCAAGCCCTGTGGCCGTTTTCAGGCTCTCAACCATATGATTGAATTTCACCGGAATTTCTGCCGGATTATCAGCTGAGATAATTTTCAGATTGGAAATGATCCGGCTTTTGATCTCATTGGCTGCCTTGTTAGTAAAGGTGATTGCCAGAATGTTACGGAATGACGCCGGCTCCCTGAGAACGATACCCAGGTAAACGCTGATAAGTGTATAGGTTTTCCCGGAACCTGCCGATGACTTATATACCTGGAAATTATTCATTCTCTCACCCTACAGATGCAAAACCAGAACCGATTTGAAAACAATACATACACCCGGCCAGACAGCCGGTGACTTCAACAAAGGTACTGATCTGAAATCATTGTTGCAAACCGAAAAACAATGAACAGGGTTTCGCCCCTATAGTCTATCTTTGCACTTTCCATCAAAAAATCTTTCCTGATGAAAGACAACAGCCTGGTTTACGGGATGCGGCCGGTGATTGAGTCGGTAACAGCCGGCAAAGTGATTGACAAGGTGATGATACAGCAGGGTCTGAAAGGTGAGCTGGTGCCCGAACTGCGTAAAGTTCTTCAGGAACATGCAATTCCGTGGCAGTATGTACCTGTTGAGAAACTCAACCGCATAGTCCGCGGAAACCATCAGGGCGTTGTTTGTTTTATTTCACCCATTGAATTTCAGCCGATTGAAAATCTTCTGCTCTCGGTTTATGAAAAGGGTGAAACACCGCTTTTTGTGATTCTCGACCGGGTGACCGATGTCCGCAATATGGGAGCCATTGCCCGCACTGCAGCCTGTGCCGGTGCTCATGGGCTGATCATCCCTGAAAAAGGGGGTGCCCCGGTGAATGCGGATGCCCTGAAATCTTCAGCAGGAGCACTTTCCGTTTTGCCGGTTCACCGAAGCCAGAATCTTAAACATGCCATTGACTATCTGAAAGAGAGCGGGCTGAGGATTGTAGCCGCCTCTGAAAAAGGACACAAAAACTTCTATGAAGCCGATCTGACCGGACCGCTGGCCATCATCATGGGTTCGGAAGAAGATGGCGTTTCGGGGGAATATCTCCGTCGCTGCGATGAGATTCTCAGAATCCCCATGCGTGGGAGTATAGAATCACTCAATGTTTCGGTTGCTTCAGGCATTGTTCTGTTTGAAGCCGTGAGACAACAGGCATAACCAATCTTTCGTTCCACATCGCTGTCTGAGGTTAATGAAGGTCAAGAGCAGATTTCTGAACAATTTTCTCAACAATCCTGATCATCAGTATCAGGGCTTTGTCATGCTGATTCTTTTCATGGCATTGCTCATGCGCATTTCAGGACTTGGATTTTCGTATTCAAACGATGAGCTGAGTGCGCTGATTCGTGTCAGATTTGACTCATTCAGCGATCTTGTATCCGGTGGTTTCTATGTTGACGGACATCCTGGCGGGATTCAGGTGTTCCTGTACTATTGGGTAAAACTGTTTGGCATGGGCGAATGGGCGGTCAGGTTTCCCTTTGCTCTGGCTGGTGTCGGGGCTGTTTATTTTGCGATCAGGGTGTTCGGCCAATGGTTCGGGAAAACCAGCGGACTGCTTACCGGTGTTTTTATGGCTTTTCTCGAATTTCCGCTGGTTTACAGCCAGATCGCCCGTCCTTACGGCGCCGGATTGCTGTTTGCCATGATGATGACCCATTACTGGACCCGTCTGCTCTTTGATGAAAAGCCACGGGCTTCACTGGCGGTTGCCTATGCGCTGAGCGCTGCCGCTTGCATGTATACCCATTATTTCTGCTTTCTTCTGGCACTCATAGCCGGCATTACAGGACTTTTTTACCTGACCCGGAAATCAGCTCCCTATTACCTTGGAGCAGGACTTGGGGCAGCCCTGCTTTTTTCACCCCATATCTACATCACCCTCAACCATCTTGGCATCGGCGGTGTTGGCCTGTGGCTGGCAAAACCGGAGAACAACTGGCTCCTGAAGCATATCCTTTATATATTCAATGATTCAGTGCTGCTGGTATCCTTCGCCATCGCTGTTCTTCTGACCAGTTTGTTCTACTCTTACAGGAAAGCATCTTTTTCGCGGTATCATCTTTTCGCAGTGCTATTCTTCTTCCTTCCCTTTCTTATCGGTTTCTTCTATTCAAGGATGGTAAACCCGGTGCTTCAGCACAGCGTGCTGATATTTTCCTTTCCGTTTCTGGTTGCATTCCTGTTTTCATTTACCGCGAATCTCCCTTCCCGGCCTGCTGCAGTTCTCATCCTGGTTATATTGGTCGCCGGCCCGGCACACACCATCGGGGTGAATCATTATTACAGGAAACAACATTTCGGTGAATTCAAAAAAACAGCGATCCTGATCGATCAATGGAACCGGCAGTATGGTGAAAATAATATTACCCGGGCGATCAGTGTCAACAATCCATGGTACATCAATTTCTATTCAGCGCAGACACCGGGAGGGATAACAAGCTTTGCTCAGTATGAAAACAGGGGAGGTTTGCAGCTCGACACCCTCGCCCGTATTCTGGATACTGCTTCCACGCCATATTTTATGTATGCATGGACCAAAATGGTACCCGCAGAAACAGAAGATCTGATCAGGGCACGGTTTCCATATATAATTGAGAAGGTTGATTTCGAAGGGCTCTCCGCAGCGACCCTTTATGCCCGGGAAGGTAGCAGCAAACAGATGAGTACCGCCGACACCACTTTGCGGATAGATCTTACCGCCAGTGAGTTTGACATGAGCAGCACCGAATTCAGCCCCGGATACAGCGGCCCTGTTCCATCCGGCAGGATAGCAGGGAAAGCCAGCCTGGTCGCGTCCGTTGAAGTATATGCGGATACGATTCCTGCAGGTGCGTTACTGGTTTTTGATTTTAAGAACGAACAGGGCGAAACCTTGCTGTGGCAGGGTTCCAGAATGGAGCTTTTCTGTAAGCCAGGCCACTGGAGCAAAGTGCGTCTTACCGTAAGCCCGGGCGAGGAAATCCTGAGCAGCAGTCAGCTGAAGGTGTACCTCTGGAATCCCCGGAAGGCATCATTTGTCGCCAGAAACCTCAGGGTTTCAAGTGAATAAGATCAATTAATTTAACCATCGCGACCTTTCATGAAGTTAAATACAGGTTTCATTACATTATTGCTGGTAGTATTACTGGCATCAAGCGCCTGCCAGCGGGAAAAAACGGAGAAGTATCCCAACGGTAACCTGAAGTCAGTACAAAATTTTAAAGGCAAAAAACAGCATGGTCTGAATACATGGTATTACGAAAATGGCAAAAAGCAACTGGAGGCTGAGTACCGCGGAGGTGTGCTGAACGGGAGGTCAACCCGGTGGTATCAGAATGGCAGCAAAGAATCTGTGGCAAATTATCTGAATGGATTGAAAAACGGGCAGGAAACCATCTGGACTGCTACCGGGATAAAAACTGAAGAGAGGACCTATAAAAACGATACGCTGAACGGGCCATACAGGCTATATCATGAAAATGGCATGCTTAAGATCGAAGGCTATTATAACATGGGTATGTTTGATGGCAACTGGGGTTGGTTCAATGAGTTCGGGTTCAAGGTGGGTGATGCTGTTTTCGATAAGGGGAAAGGCATTCAGCGGGCATTTCACCTGAATGGCAGGCGCTGGCGCGAAATCCCGTTTGAGAAGAATATGCGTAACGGAACCGAAAAGGAATACGATGAAAGCGGAAAACTAATCAGGGAAATTATTTACAGGAATGATGTAGAAATCAGCAGGATGGAATATTAAAAAAAGTTGTTTATTTGCAAACGTTTGCGAAAATGTGTTCTTTAAACCCTACTTACACTTACCCGGTGTTTAGAAACATTCTAAAGTAGCTGATAAATAAATTATTAGCAGAATCTGACAGATTGCTTTCAAACACTAAAATAAGTTTTGTTTAATTTGGAAATTACATTTTTTATCGCATAAATTTGCACTGTTATTTAGTTAACACTGTTACAAAATTCACATAAATTAATCATCCTAAAACATCTGCAAGATGAATCTGGAAAAAATCATGACCGACCTGGAGAAGAAACATCCGGGTGAAGCAGAGTACTTACAGGCAGTACGCGAAGTTCTGGAATCCATTGAGACCATCTACAATGAGAATCCTCAGTTTGAATCGGCCGGCATCATAGAACGCATCGTTGAGCCCGACCGGATTTTAACGTTCAAAGTTCCCTGGGTTGACGACAATGGTAAAGTTAACGTAAACTTAGGTTACAGGGTACAGTTCAACAACGCCATCGGCCCTTACAAAGGCGGACTTCGTTTCCACCCCAGTGTAAACCTCAGCATTCTTAAATTTCTCGGATTCGAGCAGATTTTCAAGAACAGTCTGACTACCCTGCCCATGGGTGGTGGTAAAGGCGGAAGTGATTTTGATCCCAAAGGAAAATCGAATGCAGAAATCATGCGATTCTGCCAGTCTTTTATGCTTGAGCTCTGGAAGCTCATCGGTCCTGAAACAGACGTACCCGCTGGTGACATCGGTGTAGGTGGTCGTGAGATTGGTTTCATGTATGGAATGTACAAGAAACTCGCCCGTGAACATACCGGTGTTCTTACCGGAAAAGGCATCAACTGGGGCGGAAGTCTGATCAGACCGGAAGCTACCGGATTTGGTGCAGTCTATTTTGCTCAGGAAATGCTCAAGACCAAAGGTCAGGATTTTAAAGGCAAAGTCGTTGCCATCAGCGGTTTTGGCAATGTAGCCTGGGGTGCAGCCCTTAAAGTAAATGAACTTGGTGGTAAGGTAGTTACCATCTCAGGACCTGACGGGTACATCTATGATCCCGACGGAATTTCCGGCGAGAAGATCAATTACCTGCTCGAACTGCGGGCATCAAATCAGGATATTGTTAAGCCTTATTCCTATGAATTCCCCAATGCTCAGTTCCATCAGGGCAAACGCCCATGGGAAGTAAAATGTGATGTTGCTCTTCCCTGTGCTACCCAGAATGAGTTGGGCAAAGAAGATGCTGAAAAACTGGTAAGCAATGGCGTTATGTGTGTTGCTGAAGGTGCCAATATGCCTTCAACTCCTGAAGCCATTGAAACCTTCCAGGAACATAAAGTGATGTTTGCTCCGGGTAAAGCCGTCAATGCCGGTGGTGTTGCCACTTCAGGCCTCGAAATGTCGCAGAACTCAATGAAGCTCAACTGGTCAACCGAAGAAGTGGATATGCGTCTGCACCAGATTATGAAAAACATCCATGAGCAGTGTGTTAAATACGGAACACAGGCTGATGGCTATGTTAACTATGTAAAAGGCGCCAATGTTGCCGGTTTCCTGAAAGTTGCCAACGCAATGCTCGACCAGGGAATACTTTAAAACAGACAACATACGATTATGTTGGATAACCAGGGCCCCGGATTTTTCCGGGGCTTTTTTGCTTGCCCTCACGATAACAGCCTGCTACATCACTTTCAGAATCATTAAAGAAAATAACCTGTTGTGCGGTTGAATTGCTATAATACTCACACTGAGTCATATTGAGCTTGCCTGCTTGTTGCCTCAAGCATAAAAGCAGGCCTGTACACCTGTTCAAACAGGCAGGTGGAGTCGAAATATGGCTTCGACTCCGCTCTGCTTGGCATTCAATTAGTTAAGTTCTTAACCGCACAACACATTAAAGAAAACAATAATAATTTAACACACTATCCAAGTTGATATTTTTATATTTGTTTCCTGGATTTGTAATGCGTTTGATTTAGTAAAAATATTTTACTTTTAATATATTACAATTATGTAACATATTGGTTTAATGAACTCTCTGTCTTTTTCAATCAGATTTTCTCAGTTGGTTCAAATTGTATAATTGCGTCAATTTACCCATTCACTTTTATAAAGAACCGAATTTATCAATAGCATTAAAAGAGAACGAAAATGAAAAACCTAATCTACACACTTGCAATAATTCTTTTTTTTCCTGTTATCAGCCATGCGCAAACTTACTTTCCTTTGCCTGAAGAAAATGCTTACTGGACAGTACTCGAGTTTGATTTTAATGCATGGGAGTACAATGATATTGTTTACACAGTGAATGGAGATACTACCATTGATAATCTGAATTATAAGAAAATCTACCGGCTCGATGATTTTCCAACTATATACGATACCATTAGCACCCTTCATTGCTTTATGCGGCAAAATGTAGAAGAGAAGAAGATATGGTTTATCAGGCATTACCTTGGCGAAACAGTAGAAAAACTTGGGTATGACCTTTCTGTCCAAGTGGGTGATACAGTTAATCTGCCAGCTTTTCAATATAACGAATTTGGAGATTCAACATTCCAGTTGCAATTTATTGATTCAGTTGATTTAGAGATAATTGGAGAATTATCAGGTTATAGAAAAAGATATTTCTTTCATACTCTATCAATGAATGGATTTACCATCGATTTTATTGAAGGAATATTTGAACTGAGATCATCATTCCCCAATTTAGAACCTATATATGGATTTGATGCTTTTCACCAATCTTCTTCAATTTGTCTTCAGGTTAATCTCTAACCTGGAAATTAACACGTATTAGTTGATAAGTTCTCGCTGAAACCCTTGACACGGGGCGGGTTTTCGTTTTATCTTTGTAATACGTAGCCACGTATTATATGAAGACAACAAACCACCCACAGTGGGCAT
>JAEUTG010000036.1 GCA_016788045.1 Bacteroidales bacterium | reverse complement strand
GTTGGCACCGGCAAAAGTTTCGTTGGTTGAAGTAACCGAAGCCGCCAGTACAGCCGGTTCGGAGATGGTGACAGTTCCAAGGTTGACCACATTGGTCAACTCGTTCGCATCGCGCATCACAACGGCATAGGCGTCTGGTGTCAGGCCCGTGAAGAGACCGGAGGTTTGCCAGTTGGCACCACCATCAATGCTGTATTCATAGCTGCCCGAACCGTTCTGCGGATCGGTGATGGTGATGGAGCCGTCGGCTGCCCCGAAGCAGGTGACATTGGTGAAGGCCACGGTTGCAGTAAGTGAACCACCCGGGAGAATTTCGATCTGGCCAAGGTTCACCGAACAGGAAACGGCATTGGCATCGCGGATCAATACATCGTAGGTGCCCGGAATAAGGGCGGTAAAGTTGCCCGAGGCCTGCCAGGTGATGCCATCGATGCTGTATTCATAGCTGCCTGAGCCACCTGTTGGAGCACTCACGGTGATGGTTCCGTCGTTGGCGCCGGCAAAAGTCTCGTTGGTTGAAGTAACCGAAGCCGCCAGTACAGCCGGTTCGGAGATGGTGATGGTTCCCAGGTTGGCTATATTGGTCACCTCGTTGGCATCGCGTATCACAACGGCATAGGCGTCTGGTGTCAGGCCCATGAAGAGACCGGAAATTTGCCAGTTGACACCACCATCAATGCTGTATTCATAGCTGCCCGAGCCGTTCTGCGGATCGGTGATGGTGATGGAACCATCGGCTGCCCCGAAACAGGTGACATTGGTGAAGGCCACGGTTGCGGTAAGTGAACCGCCAGACAGAATCACCACCTGACCAAGGTTCATTGAACACGAAATGGCATTGGCATCGCGGATCAATACATCATAGGTGCCCGGAACGAGGGCGGTAAAGTTGCCCGAGGCCTGCCAACTGATGCCGTCGATGCTGTATTCATAGGTGCCTGAGCCACCTGTTGGTGCACTCACGGTGATGGTTCCGTCGTTGGCACCGGCAAAAGTTTCGTTGGTTGAAGTAACCGAAGCCGCCAGTTCAGCCGGTTCGGAGATGGTGACGGTTCCGAGATTGGCCGCATTGGTCACCTCGTTGGCATCGCGCATCATCACGGCATAGGCGTCTGGTGTCAGGCCCATGAAGAGGCCGGAGGTTTGCCAGTTGACACCACCATCAATGCTGTATTCATAGCTGCCCGAGCCGTTCTGCGGATCGGTGATGGTGATGGAGCCATCGGCTGCCCCGAAACAGGTGACATTGGTGAAGGCCACGGTTGCGGTTAGTGAACCACCCGGGAGAATTTCGATCTGCCCAAGGTTCATTGAACAAGATACGGCATTGGCATCGCGGATCAATACATCGTAGGTGCCAGGAACCAGGGCGGTAAAGTTGCCCGAGGCCTGCCAGCTGATGCCGTCGATGCTGTATTCATAGGTTCCTGAGCCACCTGTTGGTGCACTCACGGTGATGGTTCCGTCGTTGGCACCGGCAAAAGTCTCGTTGGTTGAAGTGACCGATGCTGCCAGTACAGCCGGTTCGGAGATGTTGACGGTTCCCAGGTTGGCCACATTGGTCACCTCGTTGGCATCGCGCATCACAACGGCATAGGCGTCTGGTGTCAGGCCCGTGAAGAGACCGGAGGTTTGCCAGTTGACACCACCATCAATGCTGTATTCATAGCTGCCCGAACCGTTCTGCGGATCAGTGATGGTGATGGAACCGTCGGCTGCCCCGAAACAGGTGACATTGGTGAAGGCCACGGTTGCAGTAAGTGAACCACCCGGGAGAATTTCGATCTGGCCAAGGTTCACCGAACAGGAAACGGCATTGGCATCGCGGATCAATACATCGTAGGTGCCCGGAACCAGGGCGGTAAAGTTGCCCGAGGCCTGCCAGCTGATGCCGTCGATGCTGTATTCATAGCTGCCTGAGCCACCTGCTGGTGCATTCACGGTGATGGTTCCGTCGTTGGCGCCGGCAAATGATTCGTTGGTTGAAGTGACCGAAGCCGCCAGTTCTGCCGGTTCGGAGATGGTGACGGTTCCGAGATTGGCCACATTGGTCACCTCGTTGGCATCGCGCATCACAACGGCATAGGCGTCTGGTGTCAGGCCCGTGAAGAGACCGGAGGGTTGCCAGTTGGCACCACCATCAATGCTGTATTCATAGCTGCCCGAACCGTTCTGCGGATCGGTGATGGAGATGGAACCATCGGCTGCCCCGAAACAGGTGACATTGGTGAAGGCCACGGTTGCAGTAAGTGAACCACCCGGTAGAATTTCGATCTGACCAAGGTTCAGTGAACACGATACGGCATTGGCATCGCGGATCAAAACATCGTAAGTGCCCGGAACCAGGGCGGTAAAGTTGCCCGAGGCCTGCCAGTTGATACCGTCGATGCTGTATTCATAGGTGCCTGAGCCACCTGTTGGTGCGCTCACGGTGATGGTGCCGTCGTTGGCGCCGGCAAAAGTTTCGTTGGTTGAAGTGACTGAAGCTGCCAGTATAGCCGGTTCGGAGATGGTGACGGTTCCCAGGTTGGTCACATTGGTCACCTCGTTGGCATCGCGCATCACAACGGCATAGGCGTCTGGCGTCAGGCCCGTGAAGAGACCGGAGCTTTGCCAGTTGACACCACCATCAATGCTGTATTCATAGCTGCCCGAACCGTTCTGCGGATCGGTAAGGGTAATGGAACCATCGGCTGCCCCGAAGCAGGTGACATCGGTGAAGGTCACGGTTGCGGTGAGTGAACCACCCGGCAGGATTTCGACCTGGCCAAGGTTCAGTGAACAGGATACGGCATTGGCATCGCGGATCAATACATCGTAGGTGCCCGGAATGAGGGCGGTAAAGTTGCCCGAGGCCTGCCAGGTGATGCCATCGATGCTGTATTCATAGCTGCCTGAGCCACCTGTAGGAGCACTCACGGTGATGGTTCCGTCGTTGGCACCGGCAAATGTCTCGTTGGTGAAGTTCAGGGTTGCGGCCAGAATTTCTGGTTCGGTGAGGGTGATCGTCCCCAGTTCGTAGAGGCAAAGCGGGGCATTGGCGTCACGCGCTGAAATGGTATAATTGCCGGCAGCCAATCCGGTAAATGAAGTTTCCGGTTGCCAGTTGATCAGATCAATGCTGAACTCAAAGAGACCTGAGCCTCCGGAAGCATTCGCCACGGTGATTTCCCCGTTGGAAGCCCCGAAGCAATCCACATTCGTCTGTAACAGTTCGGCAGTAATCGGATCCAGGGCTCCGACCGTTACTTCTCCACTGAGCGTACATCCCGTTGCATCAGCGACAGAATAGTTATAGCTACCCGGGGCAAGTCCGGTAAATTCTCCGGTAGGCTGGGTATTTCCTTCCAGCGTGAAGGAATAGGGTTCTGTGCCATCGCTGGCGGTTATGGTGACTGATCCGTCAGAAGCGGCACTGCAGCTTGCCGGCACAGAGGATGCCGTGGTAGCCAGGTTGGTGATAATGAGCTCAAGCGATGAAGTGGCAGCCGTGCAGGTTTCGTCACGACCCAGTCCCTGAACGGTTAGGGTTAGCGTAATATTTCCTGCGGCCAGATCTCCTGTTCCGAAAGTATAGATAGGGTGAAGCGCAGCAGCATTGTCGAAGGTTCCGTCGCCCGATGAACTCCAGCTCAGGGTACTGTAATTTGAGGCGGTGGCTTCTGTTAAAGTGTACGGATCGCTGTTACACAGCACAGCATTGTTTCCTGCCAGTGCGGCCGGGGGCTCAAATACCCTGATAATACCGGTTTCTGTTGAGGAACATCCCAGTGTACCCGTCTGTATGGCTGTCAGGGTGTAATCTCCGGGTGCAAGGTTCCATTGAATGCTGATGTGGTCGTTGCTTCCGGCAAGCAAAGTGGTATTTCCCCCCGGATCGGTCAATGCCCAGCTGTAGGTTGATCCCGGCTCTCCGTCAATTCTGTAGTTTCTTTCTGAGCCTGTGCAGACACTGTCGATTACATAAGGAATATCATTGGAAACGATCAGGGAGACCGGATCGTAATGGTAAATCCTTGATCCTGCAGGAAGCGGGTTGACGATCAGTTCAACAGTGTTTGATGGATTGGCATTCGTGGTATTTGCATCGGTTAGGCTGGTTACTGTAAAATAGGTGGTTGTCAGCGGGCTGATGTTCAGGATGAACGGTGATGCCAGGATGTTGCTGTAGGTGATGATGGCAGATCCGTCGTCCAGGTCAAGGCTCCAGGGGCTGGTACCCGTGAGGTTGATGGTAAGGGTAGTCTGGTCTCCTTCGCAGATGGGTGACATATCCTCAATAATGGCAACCGGTGCGGCATTCAGTACGGTCATCATTCCCATGCGCAGGTTGGAGCATCCTTTAGGATCTGTGGCGATCACTCTGTAATAATACACCCCCGGTATCAGCCAGGTAACCGAAACGGTTGGACCGGTGGAAGGACCGTTAAAATAGGCGTTTACAGCAGGGCAATTACCCGGAGTTACGGCAAAGTTAATGCTGACATCATCGGTGAAAAGGTCCCATTCATAGGTATGACCAGGTAATTCCTGCACACCGAGTTCGCTGGTCTGACCGGCATAAACAGTATGGGTCTGGGCCATGACAGGTGCCATGGTCAGCAACAGCAGGCTTGCCATTGCCATCAGACTTAACAGTTTATATACAGGTCTTTTCATCGTTTAACGAACCTTGTTCATTATCTGACTAAATGCGTAATCCTGACCCTTTCCCGGTTTTATCTGCCAGGTGGTCGTTGATCATGCTGTTACGAAATGGGATTTCCAGCAGACCAACAGGGTGTTCTGCAGAAGCCGGTATAGCACAATCAGTAGTTTTAAACAGCTGATAAACAGCGTTAAAGAAATGTTTTTTGTTGTACACCTCAGGGCATACCTCTCCCGTTACCGGTTTGCACGCCGGTTGAACAGGGTTTGCAGGTCGATGGAATGCGTGAAAGCGATTCCATCCGGAAGATATCTCCGGAATGATTAACAGTGCGGAATTGAACCGCAAACCTGAAATCAGACTGGCTGAATCATCGGTCTTGTCCCTCGGTTTTTTAAACCAGGGTTTACCTCTGTTTCCTGCCGGGGTTCCACACTTCATATGGAGTCCGGATGCAGAAATCTGGTGAGGAAACCCGTAACTATGGCTGTTATCCATTCATTTCATGGTTCTGAAGTTAGATCAACAAACTGGTTTTCATCTGCATACACCTGGGTATGCGCTGAAAATGAGACAACTATGTGAAACGCATAGCCTGGTATACTGAACGCTGCAGGGCTTTATCCCAGCACATTGCCTGGGTTGGACCAGCCCGTGCACCGGATGAATCCTGGGGCTTGTTCAATCCCCGGAAATCGTAGGTGCAGGATGGAGATCCCCTGCCATCGTGAAAACGATGAGGGTAAGCCACCAGCGGATTGCTGTACAGGGTCAGGTTATCCATTCAACTCATTTAGATCAGATACCGGTATTGATGTTTACGATCCGGCAGCACACAGACTCTGTATGATGCGGACAGTGAGAACACTTTTTTAACACCATGGAGATTTCCATGCCCTGGAGTCGCCGGTAGGGCGAACTTTCGGACAACAGCGGCCGTACCTTCCCTGGAACAGGAATTTCTTCCCGTTTGCTTCCAGCCCGGAATGCAGCTGCACTTCACCGGAGCACCCCTCACATCGTGCAAACGATCGGAGTGTACCCGGTTTTTTCTGCCGGAATTGAACAATATGTCCATTTAAACCATGGTATCAAAGTTTGATTTATTGGTTCAGTTTCCTGTTGCAAGCAGCGGGTGCATGCTCAGGTTTATAGCACGGACATCTCAAGGGATATCCTCTGTTCTGATTTCATTTGCCTGGGTCGGGCCGGGTTGATGCGATGGAACAACTGCTTTTAGAACACAACCATTCAATGCCTGAACAATCCCTGTAATCACAGGCTTTGTTCCTGCACCCTGCAGTGGGTTCATCAGTTTTCTGATCGGTCATCTCATTGCAACTCAGGTAATACACAAGATACGTATCATAAAAAGTCAATACAATATCAGCATCCGACAGCCTGGTTAGCAGGCCTGGTTAGCAGCGTTCAATGAGCCGTGCCATTGTTCACTTACCCGGTGCAATGAAAGGGTAAGCGTCAGTCCTTCAGTGAACCGTCAGACAAGCCTCCGTGGTCTGGTACACCCATATCCTCTCCGGATCGGGATGTTCCACTGCCCTGGTCAGTTCATGACCGGCAATTTCCCAGAGTTTCGAAGTCAACAGTAACACGTTCATACAGTGTTTCAAACAGCAATCAGTTGAACAACCGTTATTTCCATTCTGCGCAGCACGCCGGCACCGGTTGATATTGCCGGTAGCAGTTCCTGGAACAGGTGATATTCCCTGAACCGCAGAATCAGATTTCACTTACACTGCTTCTTTCTGCAGTGTTTTGTAAGCAGGAGATACTCCGGTTGATCCTTCTCAACCTGGCCGTCAAAGCTTGCGGAAACACCGCGGGAAGCAGCTCAGGCAGAGGAAGTCTGGTCAACGCTCAGTTATTTCTCCTTTTCAAAGTACGTAGGATGACTTTTCAGTTTTTGTATACGGAGAAAGTCCGCAGCCATGAACTAAAAGTTTATCTGAAGTCAGAACCGGAAAATCCTGCCGACGGTCATCTGATTCCGGGTTTCCGTTGGTGTGTTTACGGAAGCCCTGGTAGCCGGAGCATATTTCCTTTCTGTGTGTGTCATAATCAAAGCTCATTAAAACTGAAAGGTTTGTGTCTGATTTGCCTTGGTTAAGCTGAAGCAGACAGCTATTCTTTTTGGTCAGTTCGCTTATTCCGGTGCTTTTCTCTGCCTGCTGTTTCCTCCTGCCTGCATCAATGACACAGGCAGGAAGAACTTACAGGTTTGAAAAAGCAAGAGTTTCGTTAAACGTTTATACTTTCCGGATTACGGAAGCTTCACGATAAATGCCGGCATGGTAGCACCCGGGTTGATGGTCGGCCGGGCCAGAATGGTGTAGGTAGCCTGTTTGCCAAATGCAACTTCAGGATCGCAGGCGGTTGGACCTGTACCTCCGGTAATATCACTTTCAGTATAAGCTGTTGGCAGATAACCATCCACGCCCACCAGAATGGGCTGGTCAGCCAGGGTTTCGAAGTTTTCGTTGGCAATTCTAACCCTGACAAGAATCGGTGTTCCGGCTACAGCATCGGATACCACTGCATTGTTGGTTGAAACAAAGTCTCCACCGGTGGTATTTCCAGCGGGTACATTGAAGCTTTCCCATGTTCCGGCTCCGGTGATGTTCTGATTCCATTCAACAGCGATGTAGTTCTGACCAAGACCTGCAAGGGCCGGGATACGGATTGAAGGCCTCCATTGGCCGAGGATACCACTGGCTGTTATACGGTAGAAAAGGGTATTTTCACCATAAGTGTATTCAACAGAAGTTGGATTTGCTCCGGCTGCCGGAGTAACGGTAGCTCCGATAATCGGGGCAGCGCACTGCTCAGCATTGGCGAAAGGAGTACCATCGGTGTTGGCGCCTTCGATCGCAAGCAGGAAGGTGTTGATCGGGTCGATCTGCCATACCCTGATATTCTCGGCAATACATGCTGGTGTAGCATTTGGATTGGTTTCAGAATACTTTAAAACAAGGTAGAAGGGTGTGGCAGATGATACTGCTGCAGGGGTCCAGGTAAGGGCAATCTGGCTTGTTGTATTCGCAACATCATGGTAATCAGAATACCCTATTGTAGTTTCGTCAACAGTAAAGAAAACATTGGATTCTGGAATTATACCGCTTGCATCAAGTAGGTCAACTTCCTGAGTTACATACCAGTCATATGTTCCGTTTCCGGTATAACCGAGAGTAGTTGGAACTGTTACTGTATAAACATATGGAACACCGGATGCCGGGGTAAAACCGCTTCCGACACATTGAGCACTCACTGAAGAAAATCCGGCAAATAAAGCCAGTACGAGAACGATTAAAGAAAGTTGCTTTTTCATTGTTGTAAATTTTTAGTTGTTAATTTGTTGTTGTTTTTAGATTCAAAAAATGTGGGGTAATCGTGTTGTTTTTTGTTTTTTGTGATAGGTTTTGTTGCTGTTTTCGCCATCGCGCGTCGGGATAGCTGGGGTGATTTCATGTTACATAGGCGCTCTTTTGGTTCAACATAGGGTTATTGCTGGAGACAAATACCTGTGATGCAGGGCCGTGGGAGAACGGTTTGTCCTGAATCTGCAGGTGATTTATTATCGTTGTTTCGTTTTTCATGATCATTCCTTTTAATCAATGAGTTCCGGACGCGGCAACACCACGAACATGGTCGTTTGCGTTGATTCATTGCCGTTTGCATCAGTTAAAATCCATGTAATCAGGTTGTTTCCCAGGGGCATGTTGACCGGGGTTGAGGCTGAGATCTGACCGTCTCCTGAAAGGTCTGATGAGCCGTCGTTGCCGAAATCTATTTCCCAACCCAGGGTGAGTGTACCCGGGCAGTTGTCATTCAGGTTGCTGACATCGAGTAAGGTGCTTCCGAAAGCCACAATGTGATAATCGCGCCGCACAGGGATCAGATCATTCACGTAATAGGTTCCGCCCGGGTTGTAAACGGCCACTTCAAAACCTTCCACGCAATAGCCGCTTCCCAGCAAAGGAATGGTGAACACCGGCGGCTCGTTGTCAGGAGTGTCCTGAACTTCTATGCTGCTGCTTGTTGCACAAAGGTTTGCATCCGTTACGGTTACAGAATAGGTTCCGGAGGCCAGCCCTGAAATATCTTCAAGTGTACTGCTGTATCCTCCCGGGCCGACCCAGCTGTAATTGTATGGAGAGGTCCCTCCGGTTACCGTGATATTGATGGCTCCGTCCTGGCTTCCGGGGCAGGAAGTATTCGTCACACTGGCTGCTATGGCCGCCCCGGCATTGATCTGAGTTGTGACGGTTGATGTATTGTTGTCCGTATCCGGATCATCCAGGGGGCTCAGTTCTGCACTGGCGGTATTGACCAGGGTACCCTGGGCAGTACAACCTGTTTTTGCCGTGATCACAATGGTACGATCTGATCCATCCTCAAGATCGTTCAGGGTTATCGTTCCGGTCCAGTTTCCCATGGAGACACCGTCAAGTGTATAGGTAGCATTGCTTACGCCTGCCGGAATCAGGTCGGTAAGAACAATTTCCGGGGCATCGGCCGGGCCGTTGTTGGTCACCGTAATGGTCCAGCTGATGTTCTGGCCGGCAGTAACGGCGGAAGGGGCTGTTTTTGTCACAGCAATATCGGCATTGCCCAAAACTTCTACACTGAATGCGCAGGTGTTGCGGTTGCCGCAATCGTCGGTTGCTGACCATGTTACGGTTGTTTCACCCTGATTGAAGGTAACACCGTTCAAGGTTGAATGTGGTCCGGATACCGTTGCGCCGGAAAGTGTTGCCTCCACAGCAACAGCACCGCAGTTATCGCTGGCCGATGCGTAATCCCAGTCATTGCCTGTGTGAACATAGACTGTTGATGCATTGATGATGACTGTTTGTGTGGTGGTTATTTTACAACCGATAACCGGAAGGGTGGTATCATCCAGGATGATTGTCTGGGCAACATGGCTGCTGTTTCCGCAGGCATCGGTCAGGGTATAGGTTCTGATTACCGTTGACGGACAATGGCCGGAAGGGGCCCCGTCGGAGGAGGTAACAATCAGGTTGCCATCGGGTGCGCAATTGTCAGAAATGCTGATGCCAAATGCTTCAAGTCCCGACACGGTGGTTTCAGCAGCCGGAATGTCGGTCACTGAGCAACCATCCACCTGCAGATTCTCCATGGTCCCGGTGATCAGCGGGGCATCGGTATCTTCAATCATCACCAGCTCTTCCGCGGTTCCGGAACATCCCAGACCGTCGGTTACTGTCAGTACAAGATTGAAACTGCCCCCGCAAAGGCTGCCTGAGGTTACAGAAACCGTCCGGGCATCGGAAATGCCCGGAATTGAAGCATTGCCGGTTACCGACCATTGGTAAAGCGAAACACCGTTGTTGCCTGTGTATTCATTCTCTGAATCCGGACAAACCAGGGTGCTGCCGGTGATAAAGGCAGAGGGAAGGCTGTTGATGACTACTGTGGCTGTTTCACTGGTATTTCTTGAGCAGCCGTTGCCATCGGAAACACGGGTGATGGTATATACAAATGTTCCGGTTGCAGAAGTCGGGGCGAAGATCAGGGTGCTGGCTTCTGTACCATAGGTAGTTGCGGTTTCAGTAGCACCACCGTTAATGTTGTATTCAAAGGTGTATGGCGGAATACCTCCTTCTGCATTCAGCCAGATCATGGGGGAACCCGAGAACTGACAGTAGTTGCCTCCACCGGAAATGCTTGCTGTCGGCGATTCAAGAATGGTGACTGTTACCTCTGTAGACTGTGGGGTGCAACCATACGAATCGCTCACTACGACTGTGTAAGTGCCTTGCGCTGCTGTGGTTACATTGTTAATCACCGGATTTTGTTCATTCGAAACAAATCCATCGGGGCCAGTCCATGAAATCGTATAGGGCGGCAGCCCTCCTGAGATGTCCACACTGAGCTGCAGGGATTCTCCTTCGCAGGCCACATTGTTCCCGCTCTGGGCGGAAGCTTCCATCACAAACGGTATGGGATCCAGGGTTCCGAATGAGATATCATCGAGGCCGAAGTCGTTTCCACCATAATCCAGATTCAGATTCACTATTCTGATAAGGGCAGTGGTTGCATCTGGTGGTGAGGTCCAGAAAGGTGTACTGTAAAATCTAACCCAGTTTGTTATTGAAACTTCTCCTTCCGAAGTTGGTTTGGGGGCTACATTCAGATTGGCAATGGAGCCAACCTGCTGAGCACCATATTGTGGGGTGACGATTTCAAATTGAAGGCGAGCCGGTGAAGCTGGATTCAGGTTCATACCCCATGCACTGAAATAATAGTCTGTTGACGGATACAATGTGACCTCCTGTTGCCAGATGGTTCTTCTGTGAGGCGGATTTCCTACGAGGTCAACACTCCCGTTCACCATCAGGAAATTGCGCGGGCCGGTTGAATTGTTTGTATGATCCCTGCCATGAAAATTTGGGTGGTATCCGTTCTGAGTTCCGGGATAATCGTACCATGCATTGGTATTTACAGCATAACGTCCTTCCGGATGAAGGCCCTTTGCAGTTCCCCAGTCGTAAGGAGGCGTATCATCCCAGTAAGGCTGATTCTGCAGATACTCGGTGAAAAAACTTGGTGAAGCAGCGTTAAAATTGGTAAAACTTCCATCAATAACCAGTTCATTCGATACATCCAGATATGCTGTTGCTACGCAACCATTTATACCAGTAACAATTACACTGTATTGCCCGGCAGTATTCACCAGTATCACTGGGGTTGTCTCTCCGGTATTCCACAAATAGGTTCCTCCTCCACTGGCAGTCAGGCTGATATAACCTGGTACAGAACAATAATCTGCAGAGATGCTAGCAGCCGGAAGTGGCAGGGTGGTTACAGTAACAGATTGATCGTTGCTGCATCCTGATATGGGGTTAGTGTAAGTTACAGTATATTCTGTGGTTCCACCCTGGGTCAGGTTTGAGGGGTTGGCTATGGATGAAGTAAAGCCTTGAGGTTCTGATGTCCAGCTGATTACCGGAATGGTTGATACATGTGTTCCTTTCAGGACAACATTATCAATCGCCCAATAAAAGCCTTTTTCAGCATAAAAGTAGAATTCAATATACAGTGTTGGATTCCCGGTGTACGACGTCAGATCGAGCGTTTGAAGGGCAAAATTGTCAGGTGATCCTTTTGTGCTGGTGAAATCTGCAACATTGGTCCAGCTTGAGCCATTTGTTGAAACCCTGACATAGCCATGCCCGTTGTTATCGTGGAGGTAGTAATGCCTGAAGTCAAGCGAAAGGGAAATATAACCGGTAATGCTTATTGCAGGTGACCTGAGATAGGTTCGGGTTCTGGCATTGTTGTTGCCAGCCTGTGCAGCACTGTTTGTCAGGTAAAACTGGTTGTCACCTGAGTTGAAAACTGTGCTGGAGTAGGTATATGGGCTGGATCTGATTGTCCAGTCTGAATTTGCTGGGGTTCCGCCACTTGAATTTGCAGAAGTGGTCCAATCTGTTTGCCCGTTAAAATTTTCAGAATGTATATTAACCGTTTGAAAATCAAGACTTGAAGAAGACGTCAGGCTGAACTGGGCGCCCGGACATACCTGTGAGGGCGTAGCTCCGGCATTCACAACAGGGATCGGGTCAACCGTAACAGTAATGACATAGGCCGCACTCATACAACCACTGCCATTCGCGGTAGCCGTGACAATGTATTCAACTGTACCGGAAGTGGAATTTCCCGGATTGATCAGCAGCTGATTGATAGTAGAACCAGAACCGTCTATGGCTCCGGTGATCCCACCGGTTATGTTGCCAATGACCCAACTGAATGAAGCTGGTGTGCTTGCTGTAAGGGTTATGCCGGTGTAGGATCCTGAACAGATCTGAACAGAAGGAACAGCAGTAATGGCCGGTAGTGGGTTAACCGTAACGGTGATGGAAAATGCTTCTCCCTGGCATCCTGCCGCGGAGGGAGTTACTATGTATTGAACAGTGCCCGGTGTGGTATTTCCCGGGTTGGTGAGCACCTGATTGATGCTGCTACCCGAGCCCGCCGATGCACCGGTAATTCCTCCTGTGATGGTTCCGACAGTCCAGCTATAGGTCGCAGTAATTGTTGAGGTCAGCGTGATGTTCGTTGATGATCCGCTGCAGATGGTAACTGATGAAGAGTTGGTCATCACCGGTTCAGGACTTACCGGAAGTGTTACGGTGAAAACATTACCGGCACAACCAGTGGCACTGACTCCCTGAACTGTATACACCACATTTACGGTCGATGATGTGGTATTTGTCCAGGCATCATCGGAGAGGATGTTTGCACTGAATCCTGACCCTGTTACCGGATTGCCTGCCGATGCAATCAAGCCGTTGCTGTTGATGGAAATAACATTGTATGAGGCAACGGCCACCGCATTCACTGAAGCCCCCAGCACCACACCACAGGCTACATCACTGCACACTGCCAGCGGGGTCTGATTCAATACAGAAGGAGCCGGATAAACTGTTACTGTGGCTTTTAGGTTGTCATTCACACACTCGTCTGCAGTGGCTGTTATGGCATAATCAACCACAGCGTTGGCGTCTGAGGTGTTGGTCAGGGTCTGGTTTATCACATTGCCTGAACCGTTAGAAAATCCGGTAGTACCACTTCCTGAAAAGAGCTCTGCTTCGTAAGTGAAGGTAGTCCCTGAAATGTTGCTCGAAAGCTCAATGTGGGCATTTTCACCCGAACAGATGGTCTGGGTGAGCGGGTTTACCAACAGGGAGATCACCTGATTGGCAAGCACCGTCACATCACCGGTATTTGTACATCCTGTTGCCGTATTGGTTTCGAGCAGAGTATAAACGGTAGTTACATCAGGACTCACAACCGGATTGGATGTTGCTGATGTAAATCCTGCGGGATCAGATGTCCAGCTGTAAGTATTTCCCGGCACCGCAGCTGATCCGATCTGCACCGAAGCCCCGACACAGATGGCCTTGTCAGGGCCGGCATTGGCGGCAGGCAGCGGATTAACAGTTACGGCCAGAGTTGCAGCAGGTCCGTTTCCGCAGCCATTCTGCGGGGTCACCTGGATATTGCCGGAGTTTACACCTGCAGTAGTTTGTATTGTATGGGTTCCCTGCCCCGAATTGATTACCCACCCTGCCGGAACTGTCCAGTTGTAGGTAACACCGGTCACCGGGGTAACCGAGTAGGTTTGGGTTGATCCTTCGCAGAAAAGTATATTGCCAGTGATGGTTCCCGGGTTGGCAGGGAGCAGAAATACCACGGCAGGCAGGGTAGTAGCCGGACCGTTTCCGCATCCGTTGGAGGGTACCACTGTAATGTTACCTGAAACAGCGCCTGTTGTTACAGTCACTGAGTTGCTGCCTTGTCCCGATGTAATGGCCCAGTCGGAGGGGAAACCCCAGGTGTAGGTTACGCCGTTTACATTCGGAACACTGTAGGTCTGGCTGCTGTTCTGACAGGGATTGTTGCTCCCTGTGATGGATCCTGTTGCGGCCGGGGTAGTGATGTCAACGGTAATGCTGCGGTTTTGGGGAGTGCCCGTGCCGCAATCGTTGGCCGGGGTAACCGTGATGGTTCCGCTTGAATTACCGGTAGTAACAGTAACAGCGCTGCTTCCCTGTCCCGAAGTAATGCTCCATCCTGCCGGAACGGCCCAGGTGTAGGTGGTATAGGGAACAGCGGTAACGCTGTAAGTCTGTGTGGAATTCTGGCAAACCGGGCTGCTTCCCTGGATTGCAGAAGGCTGTGCGGGTACGGAAGCTTGCGGGCTTACAGCCAGATTCCGGGGGGCACTGCCGCCGCAGGCATTAGTGGCGGTTACCGAAACATTGCCGGTACCTGAGCCCACGGTTACGTTGATGGTGTTGCTTCCCTGCCCTGAGTTGATGATCCATCCCGAAGGTACTGCCCAGGTGTAAAGAAGCCCGGAGATGTTCGTTACGGAATAAGTTTTGGATGATCCGATACAGGGACCCTGTACTCCGGTAATGGCTCCTGGCATCGCCGGGCTCGAGAGCGAAACAGCTATACCGAGGGTAGAAGGGGTGCCGTTTCCGCATGAATTTGAGGGCGTTACAGTGAGGGTGCCCGACTGATTGCCAAAGCGGATCTGAGCGATGTTGGTTCCCTGCCCGCTCAGAATGGTTGCCCCCGGGAAAGCCCAGGTGTAGGTTACTCCGGCCGGAGGAGGAGGCATCACCATAAAGTTGTGCACACTGTTCTGGCAGGCTTCAGTGGTTGCGGGACTGATAGGGCCGGGCTGGGCCGGAAGGCTGCTGACGCTTACTGCCACCGACCTGCTGCTGCCGTTTCCGCAAGCATTGGAAGGAGTCACCTGAATGTTTCCTCCGGTAGATCCGGCGGTGACATTGATTGTGTTAGAGCCTTGTCCACTGTTAATGACCCATCCGGCAGGAACCGTCCAGGTATAGGTGGTTCCGCTGACGTTGGTAACACTGTAAGTCTGCGTTGAACCTTCACATACCGTGGTGTTACCGGTAATGGCTGAAGGCTGGGCCGGAATGGAGGTAACGGTCACAGCCAGCGACCTGGAACTTCCGTTTCCGCAGGCATTGGATGGAACCACCGTAACATTGCCACTTGTGGCCCCTACAGTCACGGTAACAGAATTGGTATTTCCACCGGCAGTCTGAGTCCATCCGGCAGGGAATGTCCATGTAAATGTAACTCCTGCTACGTTTGTAACGCTGTAGACCTGTGATGTTCCGGAACAGGGGTTTGTGCTGCCCGAGATTATGGAAGGCTCAACAGGGACCGTTGTAGTTGTTACAGCAAGGGTTCTTGCAGTTCCGTTGCCGCAGGTGTTGGAAGGGGTGACGGATAGATTGCCGTTGCTTGTTCCTGCAGTGACGGTGATTGAGTTTGTGCCTTGTCCGGCAGTGATGGCCCAGGTAGCCGGAACCGTCCAGGTATAGGTTGTTCCGCTGACGTTGGTAACTGAATAAGTCTGTGAAGTTCCGCTGCAGGGTGACGAGCTGCCTGAAATTGCCGATGGCTGAGAAGGAACGCTGAGTATTGTTATGATGGCCGAACCATTCATGTCTGAAGTACATGGGCCGGCAGCATTGGTTGCTGTTACGGTGTAGGTTCCTGCAGTTGTCTGGTTGCCGAACGAGAGGGCGCTGCCGGTACCGTTCACCGGTGAGCCGACAGCTACACCATCGCGGTAAAGCTGATAGGTAATGCCGCTTTCTGAGCCGGAAAGGCCAACGGCTTGTCCGCTGCCTCCTGAGCAATAGGAACCGCCACCGGTAACATCAAAGATATCGGGAAAATCGCAGGGAGTCCAGGTGATGATTACAGCTCCGTTGGCACCGGCTCCACCGGCTCTGTCAGTGCTGCTTCTTGCTTTTCCACCTGAACCTCCTCCTCCATAGACTGAACCGGCTCCCCCGGCTGTACTGTTTCCAACACCGTTTGCACCATTTCCACCACTTGAAGCACCTCCGCTTCCGCCATTTCCTCCACTTGCATTTCCACCCGCTCCCGTAGTGCCGGCACCACCTCCTCCGGCTCCTCCCGCTGTACCGCTGTTATAATTTCCTGTTGACCCGCTACCACCTTGGTAAACAAGGTCTCCTATTGATGCAGCAGCAGAGCCTGTTCCTCCGGCACCATTCGAGTTATTGGACGAAGCCAATGCTCCTCCGGCTCCTCCCTGGGCATAAACAGTCGCAGCCGTCCCAAACCAGGAGGGGTTACCGGCAGCGCCATTATTGTTAGATCCGGCGCCTCCGGTACCAACGGTAACCGTATAGGAAGTTCCTGGAGTAACCATAATTACTTTCTTAGCATAAGAACCACCGGCTCCGCCGCCTCCGGCAGCCGGATTGCCCCTGGCTCCTCCACCGGCTCCGCCTCCTCCCCAGCATTCAACCGTAATACTCGTAACGCCATCGGGAACAGTAAATGACCCGCCGGATGTAAATGTCTGGGAGGTTGTCTGGGCGAAGGAGGATTGGCTGACAATGTTCAGGATGAACAGTGATAACAGGAAAATCAGCAGTGAAACCCCCGTTCTGAAGCCGGAGAATTTCACGCATCCCTTATCAGCCTTACAAAGTAGAAGGTGTAACATTTCTTTACAGAGTGTTTCACCTGGGGCTGATGGGTGCAGCGGCCCTATAGGGGCTATGTTCCTGTCTGCAACTGCCATGGTGGTCAGTTTATTAATAAACGGCTATTGAAAGTCCTTCCGGGAGGGGTTTACTTATCCGGTAAGAGACAGCTTTTTTCTTTTTTCTGATGACAAAGCATTGAGGATTACCGGACCAGACTGATCTTCGCGTCGGAATGATGGTTTACCGGAATCTGACAACCAATGTCTCAGGACGTTTCTTAATTCAATAGCACAGATACTTATTTCGGTTTTGATTGTTGCATGGGTCCTGTTATGCAGGATAGATGGCTGTAGCTGAATATCTGTAACTGTATCATGAAAACCGGAACGCACAGGGTGCAATGGCAATGGCCATTCCTGCTGTATTCCAACCGGGGTGATCTCCGGTAGCTCCCCTGGAAAGGTGCCTGTTGGTGTTGTTCTTGTCTCCATTTTGCAATAATTCAGTCAGTGAATCAGTGGTCAGCCCGGTTGTTCCCTTTATGGGAGTTTGCCGGCGTTCCTGCATTCATCTGAGGGCAGTGTTCCGGCCTTTTTTTGTGATCTGCGGCTCTCCCAATTTGCCTGCAGATCAAAACCCGGTTTCCGGTCCTCTGATTGAATTTCATCAGTTTATGTCAGTTTTCATGTTTTGTAACCTGTCAGTAATCATAAATCCTGATATTTTTCTGATTTTTTTCTGATTACTTCCTTAACATTCAACATGATAGGCTTGCTTTTAAATCGGGAAAAGTATAATATGAATCAATCCGGCTAACATTGATGTAATTATATTTTACTTACCTCTTGAAAGATAAAGTTTTGGTATCAAGCGAATAACTGCTTAAACAGCATATTATCAATGTTATAACTATTTGCTTTCCGGGTTATTTGCTGATCGCTGATCGATTGTAAAATAATTTATTAGCTGTACCAAGGCAGTGTAAATAAATTTAACAGTATTGTAAACGCTTAATTCACTGTCTGTTCTGCAACTTTTTGTTGAAACAGAAAGGGATTGATTTTTTCACTTACCAGTCGGTTACTGTAAGATCATATTGATGATTGAGCGGAATACGTATTTTCAAGTAGTCAGGGCGGGAAATACCGAAATGACCGGAGTATTTCTCCTTTTAAAAGGGATGCTTTTTAAATTTCCTGCCGTATGCCATCCGTATTAATACCTATTTTGATATCCGGGCTGGACAATCTGTGATTTTGTGTTGTAATTTCACCTCGTTTTAAAGAGATATTGTAGCCGGTATCTGTCATGAAACACCAGTTTCCCGTCAGGGGAAGTCAAGAAATAAAACGGAAATATTACCCTTGAAAGTCTCAGTATTTGTTAAGTCAACACTCCACGACCATGATCAATAACGTAACCTTCAACAAGCTTATCAATGACAATATGTATATGAACATCATCAACACAGGAAGAATGTTTATCATTCGTCAGGAAGGCCTTGAATCAACCCTCGCTTACCGCCTCAACGGTCAGGAACTGGAGCTTTACAATGCCTACGTTCCCGAAGTGCAAAGGGGCAGGGGATACGCTTCTCAGCTGATCCTTTACAGTATTCATTTTGCTGTGCTGCATGGATTTCGCATCAAGGCAAACTGTCCTGCAGCTGAAGCCTATATCAAAAGAAATCCAGAATGGACTTATGTCTTGTCAGAAATGGTCCAGGTTCAGGATTAAACTGCCAGTTGGATAGACAATTTTTATAGTGCTAATATACTGATGGTTATATTTTTATCGTGTAGCGATTTCCTGAGTTTATCCCCGAACTGGTTTTAAATTCGCACCAATGCCTGCCGTTTTCAGGTATTCTGATTGACCTTCAACACTTCTCTTCATTCCGTTGCCCTGACATCCGGGCTATATTTTTTATAATTGCCCCGGATGTTGAGTACCTTTGCAAAAGGGGTACCGGTTGATTCTGTGGTTAACAAACAGAAAAATTTCCATGGTTTTCATCGATGGTAACCTCCCGGATTTCTGGATGCTTTGGGCAAACCATTGTTGATACTGACTGTTGTTACTGAATGTTAAACTGAACCATCTGACCCGATACCTGCAAGAATATGAAGCGTTTTATTGCTGCGATGAGAAACTGGGGACTTCACCTGAAGGTATTTTTCCTGCTGTTGGTTTCTCTGATTGCCGTGGCACTGGCGGGTTATGTGGTCAATGAGAACTCGAGGGTGCTCAAGGAAACCCTCAACACCCTCACGATTGTGGATCCCGAAACCCAGATGCTGCGCGATCTGCTGGCCGATCTGGCAGGAGCAGAAAACAACTTCAGGATTTACTCCATTACCAATGACCAGTCTTACTTTGATGCATACAACAATCTGATATCCAAGGTAGTTGTAAATATTGAATACCTCAAGGAGAAAGCGGTAAACGATGAAAGCAAGCTGTTGCAGTTTGATAGCGTGCTGGTTCTGCTGGCCCGGAGGCAGAGTATGGTTGACGCCTATATTATCTACAAACTCAGGAGAGAGAGATTTGATTTTGCTGAAAAAACGATCAGTCAGATTAAATCCGGACCGCTCGATACCATTCCCAACCGCCTGAGAACCACCACGAGGGTGGTTACCGTGCATGATACCATCAGTCCCGGAACCGCTGAAAAGCCGGTAAAGCCGAAGGAAACGCAGGGGGTATTCAGGAAAATCAAAAAAGCCTTGTCGAAACCTCAGCCGGCTGAAAATGAAAACCCTGTCTCTACCGGACCCATTGTACTCACCACAACCCGGGTAATTACCGATACCTCATTGCTCAGGCCGAGCGATTCCGTTATCCTGCGAAATGTCAGAAATGTGCTTTCCAATGTCCGCAGACAGGATGTTGCCTCGTATGAAGGTCTTAAAAGGCAGGAGCTCAATATGTTGCAAAACAGTTCGGAGATCATCAGTCAGATCATGAGCATTTTCAGGCAACTCGAGCTGACCCAAACCCTGCTTTCCAACCGCCGCTCGAAGGAAGCATTCTATAAGGCTGACCGCTCTATTTTGTCTATTGTTATCATTGGCTCAGTTTCACTGCTGGCCATTCTGGTGCTGATTGGCCTGATTCTCGGGAGTATCCGCCGCAGCAACAGGCTTAAGCGAAACCTGATCGAAGCAAACCTGCGCACAGCCGAACTTGCCAGGGTGAAGGAAGAATTTCTCGCCAATATGAGCCACGAAATCAGGACTCCCCTCAATGCCATCATCGGATTTTCCGATCAGCTGATTCATACGCCGCTCAATACTGTTCAAACAGAATACCTCGGAGCTGTTAGACGTTCATCGAAGCATCTGCTCGAAACTGTCAACGATATCCTGGACCTCTCCCGCATCGGTTCAGGAAAGCTGCAGCTTGAAAAAATACCGTTCAGGCTTCACGATGTCATTGACGATGTGATTGTCCCTTTCAGGCTATCTGCAACGGAAAAGGGGATTCAGTTCGTCTCAGGGTGTTCGGTTCCCCCGGGTAAAGTGATCGAAGGCGACCCATTGAGATTGAAGCAGATTCTGTATAACCTGCTGAGCAATGCCCTTAAGTTCACCGAGAAGGGGACGGTAGGTTTTGAATGCCAGCTGGAATGCAATGAGGGGATTTGTGAAGCCATTATCCGGGTAACCGATACCGGGATCGGCATACCGGTAGAAAAACTTGGCGAAATTTTTGAAGATTTCAGGCAGGCTGAATCATCACAGGCACGCAGATTCGGCGGATCAGGCCTGGGGCTGGCCATCAGCCGCCGGCTTGCCCGGCTGCAGCAAGGCGACATTACCGTAAAAAGCACCCCGGGCTCTGGGTCTGAATTTACGCTGAAGATCCCGTTCCCGGAATCAGATCAAACACCAGCCGCAGAAGAGAAGCTTGCTGAGGTCAGCTCTTTCACCCTCGCGGGCAGGCGGTTGCTTCTGGTTGACGATGATGTGTTTAACATATTGCTGGCCAGGATTATCGCTGAAAACGCTGGTATGCAGGTAGATGTGGCTTCCAATGGGCGGCAGGCCATAGAGATTCTTAACCAGAATACCTACGACATCATCATGACAGATGTTCAGATGCCGGAAATCAGCGGTTTTGAACTGGTTCATTTTATCCGCAACTCCGCGATTCCTGAACTGTCGAAAATTCCGGTGATTGCTTTCACCGCGGCAAAAGTCGGTCGTTTTGACCCCGAATACACCAGTGCAGGCTTTAATGAGGTGCTGCAAAAGCCTTTTTCCGAGGCCGATTTTATCACCCATGCCAGTGCTTATCTCTCAGCCCCTGAAACCTTCAATCAAGGGATTTACAAATCAGCATTTGCAGAAAAACTGTATGATCTGCGCGAGACAGAGAAGTTTACTTCAGGCAATAACCTTCAGCTTGCCAGCATAATACGGTCGTTTATCCATACCTCACAGGCATCGCTGCACGAACTTTGGAATTTTTGTGATGATGACAATTATCAGGCAATCAGAATGCTGGCCCATAAGTTGCTGACAGCCTACGGACATATGGGCGTGAGTGAAGCTATACCGGTTCTGGAAAATCTTGAAACGCTTGATGAAAATACCTGTAGCAAGGAAGAAATGAAGAACCTGCTCGTGAAGATAACCTCGGTCAACAACCGGCTTCACCCCCTGCTTGAAGCTGAATTGCTCAGGCTTTCGGGACCGGATGGCAAGGAACAGGAATAGTCCTCAACCGTCAATGCCGTAGAGCTTCATTTTGTTATACAGGGTTTTGCGGTCAATGTTCAGCAACTGGGCTGCCCTGGTCCGGTTAAACCGGGTTTGCTGCAATACACTCATAATGGTTGAGCGTTCGTTGGCTTCTGCAAGCGATTTAAGGTCGGTGATGGTTCCTGATTTCTTTGACCCGTGAGATGATTGAAATTCAACCAGTTCAGAAGGGAGTTCGGCGGGGGTGATCAGACTGCCGCTGCAGAGCAATACACTGCGTTTAATGATGTTTTTGATTTCCCTGATGTTTCCGGGCCAACTGTATGAAAGCAGGATCTCAATGGCCTGCTTGTCAAAACCGCTCACTTCTTTGGAGAGCTCATTGTTGGCGAGCTGCAGAAAGTAATTGGCGAAAAGGATAATGTCTTCACCCCGCTGTCTCAGGGGCGGCACACTGATTTTGAATTCGTTCAGCCGGTGAAACAGGTCTTCCCTGAAGGTTCCTTTACTTACATTGGCAGCAAGATCTTCATTGGTTGCCACGATGATCCTTACATCCACATCCACATCCCGTGTGTCACCGATCTTCCTGATTTTGCGCTCCTGGGTGGCCCTGAGAAGCTTCAGCTGATTTTCATACGACAGGTTTCCGATCTCATCCAGGAAAAGTGTTCCGCCGTTGGCCTGCTGAAATTGCCCGGTTTTATCGCTGTGCGCATCGGTAAACGATCCTTTGGTGTGCCCGAACAACTCGCTGGCTGCAAGTTCGTTACTGAGGGCTCCGCAATCTACGGCCACAAAAGGCTTGTTGTGACGATAACTCTTCATGTGAATCATCCTGGCAACGTACTCTTTGCCGGTGCCGCTCTCTCCCTGCACAATGACCGACATATCGGTAGGGGCAACAAGCGAAATATACTGTTCAACAAGCAAAGACAATTCACTGGTGCCCCGGAAATAGTTCAGGCTGCCGGGCAGCACTTCACTACGGATTATGGGTTCAGCTGATTTCTCTGCCTGGGTTTTTTCAAGGGCCTTGTGGATGGTCAACAGAAGTTCATCGGGATTCACAGGCTTGGTGACATAGTCAAACGCCCCTGATTTAATGGCATTTACTGCGGAACGGATATCGCCATACCGGGTCATGAGGATGGCTGGAAGCTCCGGATGGGATTGTTTTAACCGGTTGATGAGATCAATGCCATCAAAGTCGGGCAGCCGCAGATCCGTAAGTACGATGTCGAACCTGGATTCTCCGGCCGCTTTAATGGCATTTCCCGCACTGAAAACTTCCTTTACATCAAAACCTTTGTTACCGAGAAAAGATTTCAGCATGAGGCAAAAGGTGGGATCGTCATCAACGATCAATACTCTGGTCATCATTTATTACTTGTTAAACGCTGGTTTTTTGCCGGTACTAAGGTATGAAAAAGATGCCAGACAGTCACGTTTTTTAATACCGTTAATAACCTGCAGATTTTCTGAAGATGCATCGATAACATAGGCCGTGGCATTCGTGAATTCGATAGCTGTTTTATAAATTACAGTTATTCAACAGTTTAAGAACTATTGAAATAGGCGACCCCGGGACAGGTTATGCGAAATTGTTACATCAGGCACTCTTTTTTGGAGAAAAAGCCAACGGACATCCTTAGGGGTGTATCCGATATTTGTTGACCTGAACAAGGCATCTTTTATTGAATCAACAAAAACAAATATGATGAATCAGGATTTCGGACAACGGATGTTTGCACTGAAGAAAGAACACAAGGAGCTTTTGAAGCGGATGAATGAAGTTCTCAGTTCAGAGAACGGTCTATTCAGCCGCTGCAGGTATCCGGTACTCACGGCCGCACACACTCCGCTCCAATGGCGTTATGATTTCAACGAAGAAAGCAATCCTTACCTCCTCGAACGTATTGGCATCAACGCAGTTTTTAATTCAGGTGCGATATACTTCAACAATCAATATACCCTGATAGCCCGGGTTGAAGGAGCCGACCGGAAATCATTTTTTGCCATAGCTGAGAGTGCAAGTGCAACTGACAATTTTGAGTTCAGGGAATTTCCTGTAGAGCTGCCTGAAACCGCCGATCCGGATATCAATGTGTACGATATGCGACTTACCCGGCACGAAGACGGCTGGATTTACGGGATTTTCTGCACCGAACGCAAAGATCCCGCGGCACTGCCCGGCGATCTGAGTTCGGCAGTTGCCGCAGCCGGCATTGTACGTACCCGCGATCTGATCAACTGGGAGCGTTTGCCCGATCTGAAATCGAAAAGTCAGCAGCGCAATGTGGTTTTACATCCCGAATTCGTAGACGGGAAGTATGCTTTGTACACAAGGCCGCAGGATGGATTTATCGATACCGGTTCAGGAGGTGGCATCGGCTGGGCGCTGGTGGAAGATATCGCCAATGCGGAAGTTACAAACGAAAAGATCATCGATCATCGCTACTATCACACCATCAAGGAGCTGAAGAACGGAGAAGGCCCCGCACCGTTAAAAACACCGCAGGGTTGGCTTCACCTTGCCCACGGCGTGAGGGGTTGTGCCGCTGGCCTCAGGTATGTCTTATATATGTATATGACCTCGCTGGAGGATCCCTCTCAGCTCATCGCTTCTCCTGCCGGATATTTTATGGCCCCGGAGAACGAAGAACGGATCGGTGATGTTTCGAACGTACTCTTCTCAAACGGCTGGATCGCAGATGATGACGGAACCGTTTACATCTACTATGCTTCCTCGGATACGCGCCTTCATGTGGCTGTTTCGGAACTCAGCAGGCTCGTGGATTATTGTCTGCATACCCCTGCCGATGGTCTCAGAACAGGAGCCTCCGTGGCTGCAATCTGTAAACTGGCCGGATCAAACAAATGGATTGATCTGTAAACTTGATGAAAGCCCCGGCTTTGGCATTTCTGCAAAATCTGATTTAAAAAATTGATGTATGATAAGTGATCGGCTCAGGTTAAAGGAAAAAATCGGTTATGGTTTCGGTGATCTGGCTTCCAGTATGTTCTGGAAGATATTCGGCATGTACCTGTTGTTTTTCTATACCGATATTTTTGGCCTTCCGGCGGCAGCAGTGGGTACCATGTTTCTGATTACCAGAATCTGGGATACGCTGTTCGACCCGGTTGTGGGTGTCTTGAGCGACCGCACCAGAAGCCGCTGGGGGAAATTCAGGCCGTACCTGCTCTGGTTTGCCCTGCCTTTCGGACTGATAGGAACGCTGATGTTTGTTACCCCATCGTTTGGTTCAACCGGGAAACTGGTTTATGCTTACCTCACCTACTCACTGATGATGATGGTTTACTCCATGATCAATGTTCCATACGCCTCCCTGCTCGGCGTTATGTCATCCGAAGTAAAGGAGCGGAACATACTCTCATCATACAGAATGGTATTTGCCTTCATCGGAAGCTTTATCTCCCTTATTCTGATTGAGCCGCTGGTTGAATTTTTTACCGGCATCACCGGATCGGTTCAGCTCGGCTGGACTTATGGTGTAATGGTTATCGCCATTATGTGCGTGCTGTTTTTTCTGGGTTGCTTTGGCCTGACTAAGGAAAGGGTAAAACCCATCAGTGAAGCACAGGACTCTCTGAAAGATGACATCAAAGACCTCTTCAGAAACCGGCCCTGGTGGATTTTACTCGGTGCCGGCATTGCAGCCCTCATTTTCAACTCCATCCGCGATGGCGCCGCAGTTTACTATTTCAAGTATTATGTGGCTGAAACCGGCAACTTCAAACTGCCTTTCCTGAGTGCCTCACTTACCATAACAACTTTCTATCTTGTTTTGGGACAGGCGTTTAACATCGTTGGAATTATCTTCGTAACACCGCTCTCAAACAGGTTCGGGAAAAAGAATGTCTATCTCGGAGCCATGGTGCTGGCCACCTTCCTCAGCATCGTCTTTTATTTCCTTGGCAGCAACAGCGTGGTCTGGATACTGATTCTTCAGTGTCTGATCAGCCTTTGTGCCGGCAGTATCTTCCCCTTGCTGTGGTCGATGTATGCCGACATCTCCGATTTCTCGGAATGGAAAACCGGACGGAGGGCAACTGGTTTGATTTTCTCCTCTTCCTCCATGTCGCAGAAGTTCGGATGGACACTCGGCGGAGCACTTACCGGCTGGTTGCTTGGGTATTACGGATTTCAGGCCAATGTTGAGCAAACTGCCGGTGTGCAGACAGGTATACGGTTAATGCTCAGCATTTTCCCCGCAGTCGGGACCTTGCTTTCAGTCATTTTTATTTCGATGTATCCGCTCAGCGAAAAGACCATGGGAAAAATAACCGCTGAACTGAACGAAAAACGCATGCAAAACAATTTAACCAGCAAATAGTCAATGGGGTCAACTGAAAAACAGCTGCTGTTATTGTATTCTGAACTGGAATCAGAACTGCACGATCAGATTCTGCCATTCTGGAAAGAAAAAATGGTGGATTTCAGTACCGGAGGGTTCCATGGCCGTGCCTTGCACGATGAAACCATCGTCAGCGATGCTCCCAGGGGCTCGGTGCTGAATGCCAGAATTTTATGGACCTTTTCGGCAGCTTATAATGCCACCGGAAGGGAAGAATACCTGGAGTTTGCCCGTTATTCCTATGAATACTTTGCAGCTCATTTTATTGACAAAGAACATGGAGGAGTCTATTGGTCGGTGAATGCCGGTGGGACTGTATGCAACGACCGCAAACAGATTTATGCCCAGGCATTCACAATTTATGCCCTTTCGGAATTTTACAAAGCGAGCGACACCAGTGAGGCCCTGCTGCTGGCCATTGATATTTATACCCTGATAGAGAAGTTTGCAGCCGACCTCAAGCACAACGGTTATACCGAAGCCTTGTCGGCCGGGTGGAAGGAGCTGGAAGATCAGCGTTTGAGTGAGAAAGATGCCAATGAGCCCAAGAGTATGAATACGCATCTTCATTTACTCGAAGCCTACACCAATCTGTTTCTGGTATGGAAGGACAAGGAATTGAAAATCAGGCTTCAGAATCTGCTTCAGCTGCACCTCGATAAGATTCTGAACAGTCGTACAGGTCATTTCAGGTTGTTTTTTGACATGGAATGGAACGTGAAATCAGCGCATTATTCGTATGGCCACGACATTGAAGGTGCCTGGCTCATGCGCAGGGCTGCCATGGTGCTCGGCAATCAGGTGCTGATCAATGCTGTGAATCTGAAAGTTCTGTTCATGGCAAGGGTTATTCTTGCCGAAGGAATATCGCGGCACGACGGATCGCTGCTGAATGAAGGGAAGAATGGGCTGGTCACCGACACCAGCAGGCATTGGTGGCCGCAGGCAGAAGCAGTAATAGGCTTTTGCGATGCCTGGGAGATAGGCCGCGATGCCACATTTATTGAAGCCGCTGTGAATACCTGGAACTTTGTTAAGTCTCATCTGAAACACCCGTCAGGTGAATGGTGGTGGCTGGTTGACGAAAACCTTCAGCCAGACTTCAGTCAGGACCTTGCCGGGGAGTGGAAATGCCCTTACCATAATTCCAGATTGTGTATTGAAATATTGAAAAGGGTACCGCAATGGATTGATGTACTCCCGTTTTCTGCCAGCTCTCAACCCGCGAAGTATTGATTATGAAACGATTAATATATACAGCTTTGCCGGTACCTGTTGCCGGGTTGTTCTTACTGATCCTGCTGATGTTCAGCGGCTTTATCCTTTCAGCCCAAAGCATCAGTACAGAAAGAGTAAGACCATCGGATGAGTCAGCCAGCCGGCTGACCAGAAATTTATTTCAGAATCTGTCTGCCATGACGGGGAAAACAATCATGATCGGACATCAGGATGCGCTGGCTTATGGCATCGGATGGAAAGGAGATGATGACCGCTCTGATGTGAAGGCTCTCTGCGGATCGCACCCTGCGGTTGTCGGTTGGGACATCGGAGGTATTGAGATGGGGATGAGTGAAAACCTTGATTCAGTTCCGTTTGAGCTGATAAGGCAGCGTATAATGGAAAACTACAGCAGGGGGGGTGTGAATACCATCAGCTGGCATGCCTTCAATCCGGTTACCGGAGCTGGTTCCTGGTCCGATATCCGTATCCCGGATCCGGTGGTTCCCCTGTTGCTGCCAGGCGGACAACACCACGATAAACTGATCCTCAGCCTCGACCGGGTGGCTGCCTTTCTTTCCAGTCTGAAAAACAGTTCCGGTGAGTTAATTCCCATTGTTTTCAGACCATGGCACGAACATACCGGAAACTGGTTCTGGTGGGGTAGCATTCATTGCTCGAAAAATGAATACATTGAACTTTACCGGTTTACCATACAATACCTTCGTAACAAACACCATCTGAACAATCTGCTGATCGCATTCTCACCGGATGTAGGTTTTACCTCCCCGACAGAATACCTCGACAGGTATCCGGGCGATGATGTAGTCGATGTAATCGGCCTTGACGATTACCAGTCTCTGCGAACCAATCAACCGGAGAAGCTTGTCAGAAACCTGGAAATTATTACCGGAATCGCCAGAAAAAAGTATAAAATTGCTGCTTTTACTGAAACCGGATGTACCAATGTGGCCGATCACCGCTTTTTTACAGAGAAACTTCTTCCATGTCTGCTTCACAGCGATCTGACCAGTTCAGTATCCTGGGTACTGTTCTGGCGGAATTACAAACATGACCATCATTTTCTGCCCTATCCGGGACACGGTTCAGCAGCTGACTTTGTGGAATTTATTAACAATGAAAGAATTGCATTGCTCAGGGACATCCTTGATCTGTATACTGATACTGCCGGTTCCTGAAATCCGCAGTTCCTGATCAGTCAAAAGATCCTCTTTGGTTGGAGGTTGTTTGGTTATAGTGTGTGTAACATCTCCGCTCCGGCGGAGATGTTTTTTTAACGTCGGAATCATCCTTTCTGGCCTTCATCTTCATGTTTTTACACCGGAACGGAGCGTAATTCCTGGTGAGGCATTTTTCTGATCTGAAGCAAGGTAGCCTGCCGGATTTCATGTCTCACCCGCATCGGAGAACTGATGGGGGAAAGCCGGCTGTTAAGGACTCCTGAAAACAACACAGGCTGCCTTTAGAGACAGCCTGTGGGTAAGTGTTGCAAAAATTACCTGAATCCGATGAATGCAAACTTATTTCTTCACAAATCGATTGGTTGCAGTGCCTTCCGGAGAGATAACCATGAGGGTGTAAATACCGGGTCTGAGTGCTGAAACATTCAGATCGGTTCCGGATGAAAGCGCTGTTGAGCTCAGTTGCTCATCGACAACAAGACTACCTGCCATGTTGCGGATCTGCAATATTGATGTTCCGTTCTTTTCTGAAGGAAGGCTGATGCGGAGGTGTTCAGTTGCCGGATTCGGGTAAACCATCAGGGAAGATGACAGGAGATTGTCTTCCATGCCCACGGCATAGTTGGTGGCAATGTTCGACATACTGCTGCTCAGTCGCTGACTGCGTTCTCCGGTTGAACAATCGTTCGGATTGATCACTTCCACCATGTAATACACAAAACCCGGAAGTGCGTTGAAATCGGAATACGAGGTGAAATTGCCCGAAACTGTACCGATGAGTTCCATTTCCGATGGAGTGGCTCCGCGATAGATGTTGTAGGATTCTACATCAAAACCCAGGTACGGACTCCAGATCAGGTTCCATGATTCACCCACACCCTTGCTGATGGTGAGGTGCATGGTCTGATGAAAATCACCAGCCGGGTAAAGGTTACCTTCCTCGTCACGGAAAGTGATTTTATACCGGGTTGCTTTCTCACGGGGATTTGAAGAAAGGTCAATAAAGAGTGCTGGCTCATCAGCCGGAACTGCGGCAATCTCATCGTATTGATTCGCCTGGTTTCCTTCCTTGAGGACAACGTATTCGCTGATCAGCGAACTCACCGGTTTGTTCCATGCGATCATGTTTTTTCCTGACAGCGTATCAACCCCGACCATACAGATCTGAATTTCCGGAAAATCTTCAATCCTGAAAGGTGAAGCACTCGTGGCGGTGATGAATGGATAATAATAATCGGTAATCCTGATCAGGCACTGCGCTGAGGTTGATGCCGGAGTTTGCCAGGTGTAGGAATTCTGCTCGCCAAGGTAATAAATGTAGTCCAAAACCTGCCAGGTCTGTCCGTTGTCATTGGAGAAATCAATCTGGAGATATGTATAATAAAGAGTCTCTCCATCATAGTCGAATACGATTTCATAAGATGAATCGTTGTCGATGATTTCACCACCGTTGGGCGAAACAATTGACAATACCGGTGCCTGTACCGTCTGAAATACGCTGCTGAGTGTGTAAATCGACGGGTCGCTGCTTTTCGAGACTTTCAGCACACAATTGGCAGAAGCTTCAGCAGGGGCGTTAAAGGTGGAATAGCCGTAGTACTGGGAATAGATGTTGGTTTCAATCGTTTCAAAGGTGATGCCTCCATCGGTAGAAAGTGCAACATCCACTTCCATTGGTTCGAAAGAATACCAGCTTGCTTCGATGGGCTGACCGGTATAATAGCGGCTGTTTTCCTGGGGACTGTAGATGATAAAAGGTGGGGTAACGATGGTGAAAACATTGTCGCTCTCATCGTAAACCGAAGGGTGGTAGGGCAGGCTGATCCTGATTTTAGCCAGTGATGAAGAGGCTTGTGGAACACTGATCTGGTCAGTACCGCCATCGGGATCACTCATTGAATACCAGAGGTTTATCCATGTAAGGCCGTTGTCGAGTGAATAATCAACCGTTACAAAATCGGGCAGATTTGAGCCTGTCCAGCTGATGGTGACAAGATCTTGGTAATTCCATACTTCACCACCATTCGGACTTGTAACGGTAATCTGAGGCTGAGGAGTGATGCTGAAGGGATAGCTGATGGCGTTGTTTTCGGGGTTAGCAGTTTCTGAAAGTTTCAGCACGCAGTTGTCTGAATCAACTTCAGGAGCTGTAAACGTGTACGACTGAACCGTCAATCCGGTAGCGATCAGCTGCCAGGTATTTCCACCATCTGCTGACAATTCGAGGTCAGTAGGGGCTCCGTTAAGCGAATTCCACTGCACATTAACCGGAAGTCCCTGGTAAAAGACATCTCCATAGTATGGGGTATAAAAAGTATAAGCCGGGTATGTTACAGTAAAAGCTGCATCGCTTTCATCAGAAAGTGCCGGATTGTTCACATCCGATACCCTCATACGGGCCTGATCCGAAACAGGATAATTTTGTACAGCAACGCATCGTTTGTTCCGGGTTGTACTTCCAGATATTCAACAACCTGATAATAGTTGCCGTTGTCGGCTGAGTATTCAACAGCAACATAAGTGCCATTGCCTGAATACTCAAAAGCAATCAATTCCATATTCCCGTTCACCCAGGTCTCTCCACCATTCGGCGACAGTAAGGTGATCTGTGCGAAGGTGTTAAGGTTCGACAATAAAAGAAGGGTCAGAATAATTCCTGAAATTTTTAAGTGTAGATTTGCTTTCATATAGAGCTGTTTTTTTGATTGTATTATAACAGGAATTCAGAATAAATTGTTTAGAATAAATCTAAATAATTTCAACATACCTGTTCTTCGGACAATGGTTGAACAAACTGGCCGGGGGGCCTTAATCAACCATTGTATTTTAATAAGTCGGAGGGATTCCTGCAAACAGACAGTGCATGCAGTGCATCAACAGGGCAGGTTGCCTTCTGGCCGCATAGTTTCGTTGTGAACTTTAATGTGGTCAGCAACCAACCTTCCCATCTTTGATGCGGTGAAAAGTTGTAATGAATGTAATGGATAGGAATTATGCCTGTCTCAGGCGGTTATTCCAGTATAAGAATCATGCTTCCCTCAGGCTGAAACCCCAGGCTTCCGATCAGGATGCTTTTATCTGCCTGCTTTGTGAATACAGCCGGGAAAAATCTACCCGTTTCGCAGTCGAACCATTCAGCCTTACTGACCTTGTCGTTGCCGGGACTCAAAGCGAGGCGGATGCTTTCGTTGTCATTACCCGGGTAGGTGAGGAGTACAAAGAGAGTGCGGCCGCACCTGACGCCCAGGGCATGGGTTGCTTCAACCGGCCATGAACCATTTACCTCTTCGAAAGCTCCCTGCCCGGCATCCAGCATACGCTGGTTTATCAGCGCGATCCTGCTGAAGTATTTCATCATACCTCTGTTTTCGAAAAACTCCCACCACCAGCTCATGGGCAACACAGGGGTTGGACTGAACAATCCATACCACAGGGCCTTTTTAAAATCTTTATCCATTTCATCCGCGAATTCGTTGAAATTTTTACTCCAGTCCCATTCGTAACCCGATTCACCGATGACATATGGTTTCTTGTGTTTTTTCACGTATTCGCGGATGGTTGAAGGGATGGCATCCGTGTTCTTGTACATGTGACGCTGGTTGATGCCGATGTGCCTGAGGTCGTTCATGCCCGGAATATCGCGGTGTGAAACACTGGTAGTCACGATGTGACCGTAAGGGTCGTTGAGCTTAAGCCAGGTACTCATTTCATTGTGCCAGTCTGTTACGATCTCAGCCGGAATCTGATCCTCTGGTCTGACGTTGTACATGGCATTGTCTACTTCGTTGAAAAACTCCCAGACAGCAACCGATGGGCTGTATCCATAGCGCGCAATCATATACCGGAGTTTGTTTTTGTATTGCTTTCTGGATTCAGGCAGCGCGAAAAACTCAGCAGGAGTGCGGGCGTAGCCACCGTTCAGGATGTTGTAGTTACTGATCTCCCAACCGGTACCCATATATCCCACATGGCTTTCAAGAGCGAGCATCATATGGATACCCAGGGAATCGCATAGCTCCACCAGTTCATCCATCCGTCTGATCCCGCTTTCGTTGAAGGTTGAAGCGGAGTTGCTGTAGCGGCTGTTGTTCTGCACAATCTTCCAGTCAACAGGCAGATTCCAGTAAATCATCCAGGTGCGGAAGAAATTCCCACCGTTTGCCTTGAGTTTGTTCAGCATATAAGGGTAATTGAAGCGCTTATCCTCGTGAAGGGCTTTAAAGTATTTCGAATCATCTTCATCCCTCGACTCCCAGCAGATGTTCATCCCGATGCCGCGGAAGGGCTCCCCGTTGTCGTAACGCAGGGTCCAAAGGTTGTCGGGCTTCAGGAATCCTTTTGCCTCTGAGGTTAAAACCTCAAAGTTGGCAACAGGTGACGATGAAGCCTTTTTACCTGCCTGGCTCAGAACAAAATGATATGAATAAACACCGGTTTCACGGGCTGCAAACCGTGCTTTCCAATGCGATTCTGTGCCGCTCTGACCCGATTCGTAATAGCAGGGCAGGTTCAGTTTTTCCCCTGCCGGCGAAGTAAGTACCATTTCCAGGGCAATATCCGTAAAATCAAACGGATTGTTGAACGATGCCTTCAGTGTGATGTCCCATTCGGCTTTCTGATAAAGCTTAACTTCATCGTTTAGCAAAACACTGCCGAGAATCTGAGCCTGAAGGTAAAAAGTGGTCAGAAACAGGCTGATTATAACAAATGATCTTTTCATCGTATGTGGTTTGTTTCGGCAGGTTTGTTGAAGAGGCTGGTAAAAGTTTGTGGTTCAATTGTGAACCGGGCTGTACCGTTCACTACACGGATGTTGTTCATTCTTTTCATTCCTCTGTTTGCATCAGTAATGTAAATGTACAGATTCTCAACAGATTCAGGGAAGCCGTTCAGGACAACTTCCCGCCTGGGTCCGTTATTTACCATGTGAACGGAATAGGTATCATTGGCGATATCCACTGCAGCTGCACAGCTGATCTCCGGACGGTCGCAGCTTGCCGGGATCCAGAACGATCCTTCCGGAGTGTTTCCCAGTTGTTTCAGGTTGTAAAACCGCTGTGTCGGGCGGAGCGGGCCATTGTCACCATATAGGCCCTTTCCTGTTAGCACCGAATAATCGGAAGTGAGCTGCCATTCCATGATTGTGGCAGGCTGGCAGATGTTGCAGATGCGGATATAGGTATCGATCTCCCCGAGCTGAAACCAGGGCTGAAGAAACACCAGGGGGTAACGGTGAGCTGCAGAATTGGTGCCGCCTTCGGTTACCATCAGGGGAACGTTGATGGCTCTTGCTGACCGGGCCCAGGCTTCCAGGTCGGCGGTATTGCATCCGTGGTAGGTATGGAAGGCAATGGCACCGATGGTATTGTGCACCGATGGATCGGAGATGCTGGGCCACACCAGCTGATTGGCCACTGCCGTGCCATGGCCGGTATCGCCAAGCAGCATCTTTGTCGCCAGCCCTTTGGCCTGAAGCTCAGCACCAATGGCCCGGTTAAACAGGGCATGTTCCTCCGGGGTCTGAAATACCTCTACCCCGCAATCAGTTTCATTGAAGGAAAACAGCACTGCTTCCACTCCGTATTCCTGTTTCAGATAAAGCAGAAATCCGGAAATTGACGCACAGATTGATTTCATCTTTTGTTGATCGAGGTGCACTCCTTTGCGTGGAATGTTGTTTTTATCCACGGCCCAGTCAGGGGCCGACCAAACCGAAACAATCACCGGAATGCTTCGTTGTTGCAGTTTCCGGGCCAGTTCCATCTGCTCGTAAAACCGGAGCGGAAGTTTTCCTGCCCTCGCCATCTCAGCCGGATCTGAATGTTCGTCAGCATGCCACATTTCCCACCACATGGAAATACGTCCCATGGTAACCCGCAGACTGTCGAGGCAGTAATCAATCACCATCGGGTCTGTTTCAGGGAACTGAAACCGGAAATTGCCGCTGATGCCGCTCCATACCCTGCCCGGTTGTGAAGGGGTGATTCTTACGGTTGCAGGTTCCCGGTCTATGGTGCCGTTTGCTTCCAGGCTGAAAGCCATATTCCGTGACTCACCCTTTCCGGCATTGCCGTCAATCAGGGTGAAGTAGAGCTGATAACCGGCCTTCTCCATCCGTGGGTCGCTTGTTGCAAACTGCTGCTGTGGCCAGGGATCGTTGCGGTAAGCCGGGTTGCTGTCGAAGTCCTGCCGCAGAAACACTTCAGTGGCTTTACCCGCTGTTATCCGGTAGTTGCGGCGGGGCGATTTCCATTCCACCCGGTCGGCCCTCAGGCGGATCAGCTCTCCTTTTTCGTTTTTCACAGCTTCATTCAGGCTCAGTGTAGCTACCTGCTTGTTTTTTAAAAAGAAAATGAGACTTCCATCGGAGAATTCTGACTCAGGTGTTTCAAAACAGTAGAACGTACCTGCCTGTTTGTATGCTTCTTCAGCCCTGATGTCAATTTCTGTACTGGCTTTTCCGGCACCGGTCCCGGTCATCCGGCACCGGTAATGAAGCGGAGTTCCCAGCAGATAGTGCGAAACCAGGTGGCTTTCGCCTTCCACCGTGTAGGTCTGTTGTCCTGCCCAGTGGTACTTTTCCGTTTTTACATAAGCTTCCCAGCCGGGACTTACCGACCTGAGTGATGTTTCAAAGGCCATCATTTCTCCATCGATGATCATTCCTTTGATGTTGCCCCAGGGCATGCAAACGGGTTGTGCCGTCAGCCGGGTGGCTGCAGCAAACATCATCATGAAAAGGAGTAAGGATCGTTTCATAGTCAGAATTGTCAAAAGTTCCGGGATGGGCCGGGGATTCGGTGAACAGCAGGTTTTCATCGTTTTGCCTCCATGGCTGCCAAAGCCGATTTCACAATCATCAGATCATTGAATCCCCTGAAGCCGCTGAATCCCACGGCCAGCTTTGTTCCATCAGGCAACACTACAGGCTGGCCGCCTTCCCAGCCAATGAGGTCAGGCATTCCGATGCCGAATTTTTCCTCTTCAAATTCGCCGTTAAACAGTTTCCGTTCATATTCACCGGTTTTCATGCCGGTAATCCACACCTGGCTGGCTTTGATCCAGGCATTCCTGAAAAACTGACGTCCTTTGATTTTGTGGGTACCCCAGATTTTGCCGTTCACATTTCCGGAATCATCGATTACGCAGACTGCCACATTGCCTTCCGCAAAAGCATCGGCAGGGTTGGAAGAGAATTCAGGAATCAGTTGTTCCAGGGCCCGGAAGAATGTAACGGTTGATCCGTTCATCGGTTGTTCTGTCATAGCTCAATGTCTGAAACGTTAAAAATCAATGGTGATGAAATCGTTCATGTTGTAGGTTTTGTATTGCAATACCGGTTCTTCCAGCATTCCCGAAATGGCTGTTTCCACGGCAACGGTTTTTTCTTCACCGGGCAGCAGGGAGAAGTAGTTGTCGCTCCAGCAGGAGGGGAGCATTTCCTGATGTGATTCCTTCCCGGCAATCCGCATACGCAGCATAAAGGCGATGTTTGGGCCATTGTTTTTGAGGGTAACCTGATAAAAACCAGCTTTATCTCCGTCAGTGGGTTTGATCCTGATGCTGATGTCCTGATCTGTCAGCTCATTCAGTTGCCTGTAATCGTTTGTGCTGCTCAACCAGTAAAGGTTCTCACTCAATACACTGCCTGACTGATCTGTGGCAGTCAGTTTGAGGTAAGCCATGTTCTCCGGCACTGGTACGGTGATTCCGCAACCGGTAACTTCACCGGCCTGAGCGCTGATCCCGGTGTTCATGCTCCAGAGGGTTTCCTGCTTCGTGTTGAGTAGCTGTGCCATTACCTGTACCCTTGGGAGCGATCTGGCCGACATATTTATGAACGAAACGCTGTTGTTATCGCGGTTAAGCTGAATATGCAGCGGTTCGCCGGCTTTTTTAGCCCCGTAATAGCCAGCGTGGGCCTGTAAATACCAGTCGTAAACCTGCCAGGTAGCGCTGGGCCAGCTGGAGTTGGATTTCCAGAGCAGGATTCCGCTGGCATCGGACCAAAGCTGTCGGTTGATGGACTCGATGGCTGCACGGTAAACATCGTAATTGACCAGCTGACAGCGTTCACTGTAGGCTGCAAACCCTTCCATCCCGGTTGAGTCGGGAGGCCCGTAGAAGTTTCTGACGATGTTGTCGTATGAGGTAAATTTCCGGGTATCTTCTCCCGGCCAGTCGTTGGCATCGTGATAGGCCCACATGCCATCAATCGGGAATCGTCCCGGCTGCCATGTTTTCGCCGGTTCGGGCATGAATTTAAGCAGGCTCTGCAGTTCAGGCACTCCGCTTGGGCCGATTTCACTGCTGAAACCGGTTAGTTTGGGGTGTTGGAAATATCCTGCAGGTTCGAGGGTGTGGTAGGGTCCTCCGCCATGCAGCCCGTCGCCGTCAGACTGAGTGAGGTAATGACGGTTGCCCCTCGGGTCGTTGGCCGGCAATAACTTACCTGTGATGAGCGCTTCCCTGGGATTGGGGCCTTCATTTCCGCCGCACCAGATGATCAGTGACGGGTGGTTGCGGTATTTCCTGATGATTGCGGTGGTGGCTTTCTCAAAAAGGGTGATGTCGGGCTGATAACCCGGTGTGTTTTTGAATGTTCCCCAGAAGTCGTTCAGAAAATCCTGCCAGAGAAGGATTCCGTGTTTATCCGCAGCCTCGTACAAGGCTTTGGGAGCTGCGCCGGTAGGTCCCCACACCCTGAGGATGTTGAGTCCGGCATTTTTGGTTAGTTGTATTTCTTCTTCGTAACGTGTTGAATTCCAGTTCAACATCATGTCAATCACCCAGTTCCCCCCGCGAAGGTAAACCTGACGTCCGTTTATCCTGAATACCCGTTCCTTGTTGCCGATGTAGGTTTCGAGTTTTCTGATCCCAAAATCTGAGCTAATGACCGCTTTCTGACTATCATCCGTTTCTGCTTGCAGTGAAATCGTGTAGAGATTTTGTTTACCATAGCCGGCCGGCCACCAGAGACGCGGGTTTTTAAGGTAAAGAGCCGGAAGAATGCTTTTATCCAGCACAATTTCCCTGGTTTCATGGGCTGCCAGCCTGTATTTAAGGGAAAATCCAATGGGTTCAGTTCCACCAGTGACCGATCCTTTGAGTATGATATCCGCAGCAGTAGCTGAGTGGTTGATCAAGTTAACTGAAGCGGTGATTTCTGCAAAGCTGGTGTCGGGAAGCCTGAGGTCTGAAGCCACGTAGAGGTCCGACAGCTCAATGGCATCGGTGGCCGTCAGGAATACATCTTCGGTAATTCCCATGTCGCGGTCGCGCACTGCCGGTTGCCAGTCCCAGCCCATTACATCCCACTTGGTATAGTTGCGGCTGATGGCGCCATCGGCCATGTTCTGACCCGGATCAGCGAAGGGCGTGAGCGGTTCGGGGGCCGGCTTTCCCGGATAATCGGGCGGGTAAATAGCCACTGCAAGGATATTGCCGGCCTGCTGATGCAGATAGCGGGTAACATCGAAACGGAATTGCCGTTCCATCCCGATCATGACCGAAGTGTCGGCAATACGCTCTCCGTTAAGCCATACTTCGGCCTTGTAGTTGATCTCTCCGAAGTTCAACCAGATTCTTTTGCCTGCATAATCCGAGGGGACAACAAATTCGTTGTAAAACCAATACGGATTTTTCCAGGGGTTTACGCCAGGGATGTGGCTGAATTTCATCAGGTTGTAGTCGGTGTTGTACGCATCGCTAGCATCGGGAATAAACATGTTGTTCATGCCATAGTATGGATTCGGATAGATGCCGTTTCTTACGAGGGCAGTGAGCACGGTGGCCGGTAAACTGGTGGTGGCCCAGTCAAGCGTGCTGGTTTTCTGCATGGTCAGCAGATGCCCGTCATTTCCTGCATTCAGCGATGAAGCAACTTTCCAGTGATGCCTGAGCAGGCTGGCATTGGCCGGAACATCGGCTACTGGCAGATCGTCAATGGTGAGTGTATGGATGTTGCTCCTGATCCGTAAGTCTCCTTGTACAGCGTACACATACCAGCTGTGCGTTCCAAACGACAGGGGAAAGGGGACACAGGCATTTTTCGTGGCCGGAATTTTCTCCATAAGGATGCCATCTATCCATAGCTCATAGTAATTGCAGGAAGTTGGTTGCCACGAAAATACAGGCATATTGCTGGTCGTTACTGATTTATCAGCCGGAGCATAGAGCCTGAAATCCGGTTGTGACCAGGCCGGTAAACATAGTAGAGTGATTAGGGGGATCAGGCTGAATTTTCTGAAGCATCCGATGAATTGCATAAACGAGCGGTTTTGGTTGTTGTTAATTCCTGATAATTTCCTCTGTCAGCAGAAAATCGAGAAAAGCGAGGTTTGCCCCCTTGTTGCATTTTAACGTGAGCAATTGCGTACCTTCCTGTTCAAAGACAATTTCGCCGATGGTTGCCTGTGCCCAGTTGTGCCAGTTACCGGTATCTTCAGGCAGCAGCAGCTTGCAGGCAAAGTGGTTGTTGATCCACAACTCAGCCTGATTATCCTTGTTTCCGTAGATGGTGATGATTCTGTATTTTCCTGGTTTCAGAACATTTACCGTATAATTCGTCCATTCTCCGTCTTCCTGCCAGCCGATGTATAACTGGTTCACTTTCGGATCTGCCTTGTTGGGATGGTTAAAGTCGGCCCAGTCTTTGGTATATGAGATGTCAACCCCCTCATTTTCACGGAAGAAGGCGATGGATGCGGGAATGCCGGGGCGCCAGTGGCTGCCGTAATCATGGACTTCATGATTCAGTTTCGATCCTTCATTTTCGGGGGTTACATCGTGATAGGCGACCCCTTCACCTCCCGTATCGTAAAAAGCCAGTTCAACCCTTCCGGGAATCAGTTGCGGGCCCTTGTTACAGCCTTCTTCGTGGTAGGGAAGGCCCTTGTATCCAGCTGGTACCTGCGCTGCCGCGATCAGGCAGATATTCTGCACTAAGAAAATGAAGAGAATGTTGACTATTTTCATGTCAGGTTAATTTAGTCCGCCTTAATCAGTGTAATGTGCTGTTCAGCAATGTTCCAGCCCCTGATGGTGATCAGCATTCTGTCAGGGAGCCCGTTTTCAGGGGTTATGGTTACAGTCTGGCTTTCACCCGGTACCAGCGAAAAGAAATTATCGCTCAGGAAGACCGGCAGCAGTCGCTCACCTCTGGCCTCATCCGCTGCCACAAGTTCCGTCATCAATGCAATTTTCTTTGTGGTATTGGTGATTTTCACCATGATACAATCCTTGTTTCTGATCATATCGATGAATGCAGTGGCTTTCAGCTGTACCCCGGGCAAACGGTTGAGCTCACGGTAATTCAGGGAGTCGGGACTTAGCCAGTAGAAATTATCCGACAGGAGTTTGTCCTCTTCATCCTTCAGCGAAAGCTTAACAAACATGATCCCGGTGGTTGGTGATGGCACATCCACGCTAAAGCAATCCTTTGTGCTGCTGGCATTTACCTCTGTGTGGAATGACTTTTCGCTGATTTTATTCCCCGAAATGCTGTAAACTTCCGCTTTGGCCGTGATAGCCCTGAGCTGGTGGATGGTGTTGTTTGAAATCTGCACTGAATGGTTCAAAGGGTTCAGGAAAACATGAACGGGTTCGCTGCCCCGTTTCAGCGCAAAATATGCTGCTGAAGGTTGCAGGTAGTAGTCATAGGTCTGGCAGATCAGGGAAGGCCAGGCGGGGTGTGTCATCCAGACAAGGACTCCCGGACCGCGTTTACTTTGCCAGGCTTCCATCATAGCCTTCGGGCCTTCCAGATTCAGCATCTGGGCTTTCAGGCAGATATCCTCAAGGCTTTCCGGTGCTCCGTAGCGGTAGATCATGTCGTCGGTATAGCGTTGCACCCTTGGCTGAGTCCAGTCGTGCAGGCCCCACAGATCATTTACCGGCCATCGTGATTGCTGCGGCAACATTGCACACATGCTTTCAAGGGTCGGAACACATACAATGCCCTGTTCTGTATGGAAAGTGGCTCCCCGGTTGCTGAAATACCACTCCGGGTCCTTATTTTCGTAGGGTCCGAGTCCGGTTACCGGGCTGCTGGCGGAGTGTGCGATGTAATGCCGGGTACAATCAAGCTGGCTTGTCAGATCCCGCATTGCTGAATCGAGGCTGGCAGGTGGAAAGCCTTCGTTGCGACCGGCCCATAATGCAAGTGCAGGGTGATTCCTGAAGCGCCTGATCTTGTCGGCAGCATTGCGGATAAACATGGATTCATCTGCCGGATCGGGGCCATCAACCGGGTTGGCCAGCCAGAAATCATCAAAAATAAGGATGCCATGCCGGTCGCAGGCGTCGTAAAAAGCATCGTTGCTGGTTTGCCCGACCCAGTTGCGTATCATGTTAAGGTTCATGTCCTTATGCATTCTAACCAGCAGGTCGTATTTTGCCGCATCGCAGCGAAGCAGGGCCTCCGGAAGTCCCCAGTTACCGCCCCGGATAAGCAGGGGATAACCATTCACATGCAGGAACAGCGTGCTGTTGACATATCTGTATTCAATCTGCCTGATTCCGAATGGGATGCGAAGACTGTCAGATACGTTGTCACCTACTGTACATACGATGGTGAGCGTATCCAGTTGTTGTTTTCCATATCCGTTGGGCCACCAGAGCTGTGGGTGGTGAATACGCAGCTCGGGGAGGTTGTCTTCGTTTAACTGTATCTGCCTGACTTCTCCAGGCTGGAGTCCGGTAATCCTGACTACGGTGCTGAAGTAATGGCAGGAAAGGTGCAAAGTTGCATCGAGCACCTCCTTCGATGGGTTCACCAGGTCCAGACTCAGCCCGATGCTTGCTTCTGTTGTATCGGGCAGGTTCAGGGTAGTCGTTAGAAAAGGGTCTTTGAGCTCAATCCTGCCGGAAGCCGAAATGTAGACATCGTCGGTAATTCCGGTATTTCTGCCCCGTATGGTGGGAAGCCAGTTCCAGCCGATGGATGAAACATAGGTCGGGCTGTCACGGCCGATGATGCCACCATTGCCATCGGGGTCGTTCAGGTGCTGCAGTGTGGCCTCCCCGGGATGGTCGTTGATCTTTATCAGGACAGCCACCACCGACTGCTCTCCCGGGTTGACAAGCCCTGTAATGTCAAAGCTTGCCCGGGTAAAAGCGCCATCAATCCTGCCTGCGAAATGCCCGTTGACATAGACCTCAGCCTTCCAGTTGATCCCTTTGAAGTTGAGCCGGATATTTCTGTCGCGGTAACTTTCAGGGACTATAAATTCTCTCCGGTACCAGAAATCTGCGTTGAAATACCATTCGGAAATCTGCAGCTGGTTGTCAGCGTACAAAGGATCAGGCACAGCCCCGGCTTCAACATAACTGGCCAGTACGGTTCCCGGTACGGAGGCGTCAATCCAGCCTGTAACATCGCAGCCGGCAGATGAGACAGACGCTGCATCGCCCTGAACCTCAGTACTTCGCCGGATCTTCCACTGCCGGCCGTTCAGAGAACCCGGATTACCGGCAATCATCGCTGAATGGGAACCTATAGTCCCGCGAAACGGCTGATTGCCAAAAACTTTCAGTTCACGGATTTCGACTGCTGAATCCGGTTTCTGTGTCATCAGAATCCTGACGTAGCGTGCCCTGACATTCAGGGGGTATCGGTCTGAACTGCCCGCAGCTGCTGTTTTTCGTGCTTTGGTGCTCCAGCCTTCAGGGAAGTCAGGTTTGCCGCTGACAGCTGTCTGTAGTTCAAACCGGGCAGGAGGGACTTCACCCCAGAGGATCTGCACTGAACTGATTTCGCTGATTTCGCCCAGATCCACGTAAAGCCATGCGCTATTACCGTTGTTGCTTTTCCAGGATGTCAGCTCATTTCCATCTGTAACCAGGTGTGCAGTCTGATTGAAGTTGGCCGCTGAGGAATGCCAGGCCGCCCTGTGTAACGCCAGGTTTACCTGCGCCTGCACCCTGCTGCCGGGAAGCCCCGGGAAAAAGCAACAGGCAGAAACAAGGAAAACATGAAAGAGCCGCGCTGGCGTATTTCTGAACATTGAGCCGTTTTTATCTGATGATGAATTTCCCGGTGAAATAGCGCTCAGCGGATTCAATTCTGAGCAAAAACAGGCCTTTCGGTAGTGTGGTTTGCGGGATGATTTCCGGATTCAGGGAGTTGATGCTCCCGGCAGCAATACATTGTCCGCTGGTATCGTAAATACTGTAATCAAGCAACCCGGTTTGTTCTGGCAGGCTGATCCGGATCGGTTGTCCGTTTTCGAGGATTGTCGGATAAATGCGGTGTTTCTCATCCGGCAGCTCCCCGTTACCTGAGGCCTGATTGCCATAGACTTCAAATTCGTAGATGGAATACCCATAGTTCGTATTCCGTTTGGTTCCGTGCATCCTTATATACCTTCCGGTTCCGTTCAGGTTGCTCAGCTGATCAGTTCTTGCGCCGGCAGGCATCTCCCGCTGACTGCTGAGGGTGGTCCACTGGCTGGCGTTGTCCGATACTTCAATGGTGTATTCCCTGGCTGAAGCGACTTCCCATCTGAGGATAACTTCATTGATATAGCAGGTGCTTCCCAGGTCGATCTCGAACCACTGGGGGTCGGCATACATGCTCGACCAGCGGGTGCTCTCGTCTCCATCCACTGCATTGGCAGCCACATTGCCGAGGTTGGCCTCGGTTGACGAAACCCGGACTGATTTATTCAGCGACAGGCCTGGCCTGCGAACGGTAATCACCACATTGCCCGAGGCCGTTTCGCCGGTGCTGCTGGTAACCGTGAGGGTGACCGAATGGATGCCGATGGGGAAGCTGTAGTCAAAAGATGCCAGTTCCGACAACGTTATACCGGAGAGTTTCCATTGGTAGCTGACGATGCTTCCATTGCTGGTATAGCTGGCAGTACCATCGAGGGTAGTTGTCTCCAGGCCGTCTCCATTCATATCGAAGAGTGTCCTGCTCAGTCCCGGTTTGGCTTTGGGCCCGGGTGTCATGTCGTCGAGGGTGATCACCCGCGGATCGTTGTACACCTGGTTTATCCATTCAGGGGTGTTGTTGTCTTCAATCATGTAAGCCCAGGTGAGGAAGTACAACCAGGGTTGTTCATCCAGAATCTCCGGGTCGGTCAGCCGTCCATCTTCACCAATGCCAAAAGGCTTCCCGTTTCCGGCAAACAAATGCTGATACTGATCCCAGGAGTTGTTGGTTCCGGTATACCGCGGATAATCCCAGGCGATGATGTCCACCACATCGTCACCCGGATACCAGTTTGGTTTGTCGGTGCCGTAACTGTTCCATATCCAGATCAGGTTGTTGAGCTGGTGATGGTTAACCAGCCTGTCGTACATAAGCCTGTATAGCTGGATACAGGCATCTTTTCCCGACATGCCCCACCAGAACCAGGCACCTTCAGCTTCGTGCAGCGGCCTCCACAAGACCGGGACCATACTGTCCTGCATGGTTTTCAGAGCACCTGCCACCAGGTCAATGTCGCGGATCATATGGTGATACGAATCGCTGCTTGTGTCGGCCAGGGCCGCGGCCAGGCTGAAGTCTGATGATGACCAGTCGCCGTTGGCATCGGGCGATATCCAGTGCCACTGAAACTGGGCGATTCCCTTTCTGTCTCTGACCCATCGGATGGCTTTGGCGGCATCGTTGTTTCCGCCCTGCGACGGACAGATTCCATTAAAGTCATAACCCATGATGGCAGGCGCTTTACCTCCGGTGACTGTTTCGATGTAGTTGAGGTATTTGTCGTCACATTGTCCGCTGATGATTTTGTGACCATACACAGAGTCCAGAAAGTGCTTCAGGGCAAGTGCCTCAGGGGTTGCATGGGGGTTTGCCAGCTGAGCATAACCGTGGTGCACGAACAGCAGATTCAGCATAAGCAGGAAAAGAAAGCCGTATTTTTTCATGTTCTGTGGCAGTGGTTTTTCAGTCAGCCAGAATGCCTTCTATGGCATTCAGCTCATCCGTGGTGAATTGTTTGTTTGTGAGTGCATCCAGGTTGTTGAGCAACTGATGCGGTGTACTCGAACCGATCAGAACAGAAGTAACCCGGTGGTCTCTGAGCAGCCAGGCTATGGCCATCTGAGCCAGCGATTGCCCGCGGTTCTGGGCTGTTTTGTTCAGGATGCGTGCTTTTTCAATGCGTTCGGGCAGCAGCTGATCGGGGCGTAGTGAGGTGTGTTCTCTGCCTGCCCTGGAATTTGCTGGAATGCCATTCAGGTATTTATCGGTGAGCAGCCCCTGTGCCAGTGGTGAGAAGGCAATGCACCCGGCCCCGCTGTCTTCCAGAACACCGAGCAATTCATCCTCAACCCAGCGCTCAAACATGGAATATTTAGCCTGATGGATGATGAAGGGGGTCTTCAGCTCTTTCAGAATCGCAATGGCTGCCTTTGACTGACTGGCCGGATAATTGGATATTCCGGCATAGAGAGCCTTGCCTTGCTTTACAATATGATCAAGGGCCATCATGGTTTCCTCCAGCGGTGTTTCAGGGTCGGGACGATGATGGTAAAAGATGTCAACGTAATCAATGCCCATTCGTTGCAGACTCTGATCGAGGCTGGCCACCAGGTATTTCCTTGATCCGAAGTCGCCGTAAGGGCCGGGCCACATATCATAACCTGCCTTGGTTGCAATGATCATCTCATCGCGGTAAGGCCTGAAGTCTTTCTGCATAACCCTCCCAAAGGTTTCTTCAGCTGATCCGGGCGGAGGTCCGTAGTTGTTGGCCAGATCGAAATGGGTGATTCCATGGTCAAAGGCTGTTCTCAGCATCAACCGGCAATTGCTGAAGAGGTCGTTGTCGCTGAAGTTCTGCCATAACCCCAGAGAAATCTCAGGAAGCTTTAACCCGCTTTTGCCACAGCGTCGGTAACTTAACTGATCGTATCTTGATTCCTTTGCAAGGTAATTCATCGGTGAATGGTTTAAGCCGGATCGGCAGTGATGGCCACCAGCATAATGCCTGGCCCGGTGTTGAATGATTTTAACTCAATTTCCCGGACTATACTTGCCGGTCTGGGATTTTCCCAGCACAAATGAAACAGCCTGAGGTGGTGACTTACAGAAAGGGTTCTTTCGTTTATGCCTCTCCAGGCTGCCTTCTGGTGTTCCTCGCCCGGTTTTCCCCACCAGTCAAGGATGTTTTCCCTGTATACCAGCGGGATTCTTTCGACACTTTCATCGTCATAGCGGATGAGGTATTCGCCGATTTCCACGGTTTCATCATCGATATTCCATGCTGAGGCATGAAGAAAATGAAGGTTCTTCAGCATGAAACCTGCCTTCACCGGGCCGGCGGAATCAGGGTAGTCAATTGTGGTAATCTGAAGCGAATTTCTGCCCGAAAGCTGTACGATTCCCCGGATATCGAACAGGCACCCGCCGATCTTGCGGACTCCTTTTCCCAGCATAGAGAGGTTGTTTCCGGGCTTGTGATGGATGTCATCGTCGGTTGAATGGTTGTAATGCAAGCTTAAATCCAGCAGGTGAATGCTGGTTTCTTTGTTTCTTACCGGGATATTCCCGCGGATTAGCCAATCTTTTTCCATGGTATTATTTTGAGCATACGGGTGAATAGTCGGTTTCGCCTGCCTGATTCACTGCTTTGATGCGGTAATACCAGGTTTGGCCTTCCTGCCTGTTTTCGTCGTGCCAGAGTATCTGCGGTTCTGCAGCGGCGGGGGAATGTTCGTATTTTACCACATCGGCAAGCACCGAATCTTCGAGCCCGGTTGCGGCTACTTTCCATGGTCCCGCCGGGTTTTCTGCTCTTTCAATGGTATAGTATTCAGCCCCGGCCGATCCCTTCCAGGTAAATCCATCACCCTGCAGGAAAAGTACAGGAGCCGGCGATGGCTTTTGTACCTCATCAGGACTGAGGCCCCGGATCAGGAATGACTCCCTGCGTAACAGATCGAGCAGGCGGGTTTCGTCGTAAACATAACCAACCGAAAAGCCCGGCACGTGGAAAGAGTTGACCGGGGTGCCCCCTTCGTTGTGATAATACCAGCCTCCATCGCGGCGGTGACTCCGGATGCTCCAGATCAGGCCACCGCTGATTCCTTCTTCGCGGATGGTTTTCATCAGTTCCTTCAGATTTTCGGTTGATCCAAGCCCGAATTCATCCACCATCAGGGGTTTGATGCCCCGGCATTCCTTCATCGATTCACGGGCAATCGGGGCAAGCTGCCACGGACGCCCTCCCATGCGGTTCCAGTATTCGTAAAGATGATCGCTGATAATATCGATGTTGGGATCTGCCAGAAACGCTTTCCGCTCAGCACCGCCGGCTTCCATCAGCAGGTGATTTTTATCAACGGATTTGATGTACGATGCCATTTCGAGACTCCAGCCAAGGATGATGGGATTCCAGACATCATAGCTCAGCCCGCGGTCTCCGGCATAACTGCCGAATTCATTGCCCAGCTGCCAGCACAGAATGGCCGGATCATCCTTGTATTTCAGTCCGTTCACCGTGTTTTTCCTGTTCAGGATGTAATCGAGAAAGTGCCTGAAATCGGCTTTCACCTCCTCGTCGGTCCAGAAAGATCCGGCGGGCTTTCCGCTGAGCGCGGCAAATTCATCCACACCTCTGATTCCACCGAATGACTGAGAGGCGATAAAAGGTATGACCAGCCGGATGTTGTATTCATGTGCCAGGGCGATCACCCTGTCGAGGCATTGAAAAGCTTCTTCGTTGTAAGAGCGGCGCGAGGGAAGGTACACCGGCATGTTTTTGTCGTCGGGATGATACACCGAAAGCGAAAAGGTGCGTGTCGCAAGCCCACCGGTACGCTGTATCCCGCTGTAGATGTCCCTGATTTCATAGTCATCGGGGAAGCGGTTGCTGCGGTCTTCCCGGATCTGCGATTCGTTCTGCTGAATGTTGGGAGCTGCCAGTCCGAAAAAGCGGTACTCCTGATCCCCATCCATCAGTTTGTCGCCCTTGCGCGTAATAAAATGCCTGAATCCGGTACCCGGGTTTTGTGCGGCTGATTTGGAAACGATGCCCGGCAATTGCAACAGCAGGGCTATGCTGAGGATGATACTGATGTTCGGTAGTTTCATGGTTTTTGTGGTTTAATCGGGGCATGGCTGTCGCCATCGCCTTGGAGGATGCGTATTGAAATGGTTGAGTGAAAAAGGGCAAAAGCCGCGGTTGTCAGTGCTGAATCACAAATTTGATGAATGACCCGGGGCCTTTACCGGAAGTGGTTTTCAGCAGGTATGTTCCCCGGGGACAATTGAGTACACTGATGAAGGACTCTGATTCCGCATTCAGCATTCCGCTCAACATCAGCTTCCCCTGAATGCTCAGAATCTGATACTGAGCCCTGGGGCCGTGATTGATCACATTCAACTGATCATTTACAGGGTTAGAAGCCAGGGTAATCCGTGATTCCCGGGCATTCTCAGGCCCGTTCACGGATAACGGGGAAGAGATGGTAAGTGCCTGGTGATAGATATCCGGCAGATCGGTAATGAAGGTGGTGAAGGGATCATTGTAAAAGACCATGAAGTCGGGCACAACGGCATGTCCGGGATAGGGTGCATAATGGTGCGACGAATTGGCGTTTCTCCATACTGCCTGGTATGCAATACGTTTTGCTACAGCATCCTGCTTTAGTGGGTTCAGCATAAACTGTGTGAACCATGTCTGGTTTGTAATTCCTTCGAGTCCCGTTTCGGTTAAAGCAGGGATCTTTCCTCTTTCTTCGGCCATCTCAACCAGATTTCGCAGGTGCGAAAGGAGGGAGGTAATGCCTGATGGCGAGGATACATCACCGTAGTTGTCGTGACCAAAAATGTCGATGTAATTGTCACCGGGATACTTTTGCAGGTAACTGACTTTGGTATAGAACCGGTCAGGAGAATAGGCAAATAGCAGGTTGTTAACGTTTTTATCCTGAACGAGGTAATTAACGGTAAATGCCCACAACGTTTTGTATTCGTCGATGGAACAATGGGCGTTCCCCCACCAGAACCAGTCGCCGTTGTGCTCGTGCCAGGGCCTGAAGATCACCGGCACCGACTCCCCTCTGCTACCTTTGAGGTTGCGCATAAACAACGCAATGTTGTCGAGCTGATTCCGGTAATTCAGGTGGTTAACTCCGCCCGGGAGAATGGATCTGACAACATTTGAATCGGGATAGGGATTGTTTTCCCAGTAAAAATCGCCTCCATACGGATTGTCGATGTGCCATTCAAGGGTATTGATACCGCCTTTGTTATAAATGTACAATATCCTTTCCCTCAGATCATCAAACCCGGTTCCTTTCGCCACGTCTTTTACCGACCAGGAACAAACCGCAGGCAAGGCCCCGCACACATCTTCCACATCGGAGCGGTAGTTGTTTCCCGACCAGCCAACCCCGTAGCCCGTGGCATCCTGCATCCCGAAAAGGGTATTGTAGCGGGCAATCTGCCTCAGGTTATAATACATGTTGCGAGTTTCAAAAGAGGCATGGGTGCAGGCCAGGGTCAACCCGTTCAGCAACGGAGAGAGGACTCTTGCAGATTCAAGGGTCCCATTGGCTTCGTTGAGCAGAAACAGGGCCTGGTCAATCTCTTCCTGAGTGGATTGCTGGTTCGCCAGTGTCAGTTGAGCGGCTGATCGGGCAGCGCTGAACGCATCGATGGCCGCAGCAGGGAAGTTGCCTTCCGCATTTCCATCAACCGCATGGTCAAGCAAAATCCCGGCATTCTCAACAGCCAGGGAAAGCAATCCGGTATAGGTGGTGTGAATGGTAATCTGGTCAATGAAGATCTCACCGTTCCGGGGAGCGGTTGTACCCGCATCAAAATAGAAATAAATTACCTGAAGGTTTTTCTCGTTCGCTGATTGTACAGAGAAGGTAAAGTCCAGATAATCTGCCGATTGCGGAATGTCTGCTGTCAGCCAGTCACTGCTTCCGTCGGCATTCACAGGTTTCACAGCCAATTCGGTGGCAATGGTTGATTTCAGCCTGACTACAATCTGGTACTGACGCAAAACCGGCTGACTGGCAAAGGAATAATGAAACTGATCCCATTCCCAGCTTGAAGCGTTCCTTACATACAGAACCCTGAGTGCTTCATCCTGCGCTGACAGGGCAAAGGTGGTCCCTTCGATCTGCCATTCAGGGCCTACGACGTTGTTGTTAAAATCGTCAACCACAATGACATTGGAATAGGCACCGGAGCCTCCCGTCAGTATAACGGAGAAAAACAGGAAGAGTATAAGGTTGCGGAGTTTCATAACTGGCAGAGAATAAAAGAAAGGGAAGCACGGAGGCCTCCCTTTCAGGTTTTATAATGACCGTACACCCTGCAGGTTGCCTCTGACTATTGAATTTTCAACAGACTGAATCTGAATTAAATACATTTTGTCAGAGGGGTTCATACCGGCAATGGTTTGTCAGATTGTAATTTACTGATTTTTACGGACGATTCTGATGGTTTCAGTTTTATTCCGGCTTGAGGTTCGGATCAAGCGGAACTGTGGTGAAACAGAAGTAATCCATATGCAGCTGTGCGTTAACACCGCTGGCTATGTTGCCACCACGGGCATACACGCTCAGGTTGAACGGTTCGGCAAGATTAATATCGCCGATGGTTCCGCCCCAGTTATCCCAGCTGGCGATATCAAACTTCATGGATCTCCATTCCCAGGCGCCGTTGGTAGGTTTAAACTTATAATTATCTCCGTAAGCAGGGTCAAGCTTCTGGTTGGCTGCTTTGTTCCCGTTCTGTTCTACCTGAATGCCGGCATAACCTTCAGAATCTCCTGTATTTACGAGGAAGTTGATGTAAATTCCATTGGAATAAGCCATTGGATCGAGGGTCAGATTGCCTACGGCCATGATGTTTCCGAGCCATGCCCAGGTGTCGCTGCCTACTGTGTAAAGGTAAGAAGCATACTTGGGTCCCTGGCTGTATCCGGTAAGTCCGGTACCACCGTTGAACGTAATCGGCAGGTCACCGCCGGCAGGTTCTTCGGCATCCCAGATGAGGGTGGGGGTTAATGGCCCGTCGGTAATCATTACCTGGTCGAGCGCAATCTCGAATTCATCCCCTTCACCGACGTTACCGCCCCTGAACCACATGTCAATTTTATCGAGTTTGCCGATGATATCGGCCCAGCCCATGGCTTCCAGATCGTAGGATCTCCATTCCCAGCCTTCGGTCATAATCATATAGTTATCGCTGTATTGTCCACCCTGACCGGTGAAGTGTTTGTCAGACTCGGTACCACCAATTGTGATCGCGGGATTTACATAACCTTTCTTTCCATAGGTGTTCACAAGGAAAGTAATGTGAGGTTTGTTGTAGGCCGACAGGTCGAAGCCGTTTCCGCCATTGTCGTTGGTAAGCCTGATGTAGCATCCGTTCCATCCGTTACCGGCTGCGGAGTATACCTTGTATTCTTTTCCGAAGAATCCAGGTCCGTTGGTAGCTGTAAACGGACTTCCGCCCCAGCCTTCGGTGGTTGCCGGAGGAGTTTCAAAATCCCAGAGCATCAGCGATTGCTGCGGTGTATAGGTGTCGATCGGTGCAATTACGGTCAGCAGGGGTGAGGTTTGTTTCTCACCGGCTTTCGGGGTAACATCAATCACGGCTGTTTCTCCCAGTTCAATGCCTGCTGTGGCAAAACTGGCCTGGGTAGGGGTGGCTGATCCGACAATGGATGATAGTTTTCCATTCACCTTAACTTCTTTGATCAGGTCGATGTTCTCTCCTTTGAGTATAAAAGCCTTACCTCTCTGGATTTCAGAAGGCCATGTAGTGATTACTGCCGGATAAAACTGCGGCTGCAGGCTGACTTCAGTGGTAAATGACCTTTTGTAGGCGTTTACAACAGTGATAAATCCTGCATCAATCACCCTGGGGACAATCAGGGTAAGTGAATTGTCTTTCTTATCCACAATGGTAAAGTTGTATGCGCCGATCGAAACTGTCTGGGCAGTCAGCAGGTTTTCGCCGCTGAGCGTGATGGTATCGCCCACAAAGGGTTTATCGTCAGAAATAGAAGTCACGATGGCAGCAGGCAGATTGATGTCATAGTCCTTGGAGAAAGGCTCTTCTTTCTTGCATCCGGATACAACCATGATAATGGTTGAAATCAGGATTAGTTTTGACACGATGTTTTTCATGATCAGTTATGTTTTTGTTTTTGTTTTCTAATAATCGTTGAGCAATGCTGCTACTGGAGTATCAATAACCCGGATTCTGCTCAAGACCCCAGGCCTGCACTTCTGTCTGAGGAATCGGCATCAGCGGAACCCTGTGCCCGTCAGGACCAAGAATTGATTTTGCTATACCGTTGTTTTTAAGTCCCGGGAACTGTTTGTACGCTTTGTCGCCCAGACCGTAGGTTCCGCCCGGAGCCCTTTTCTGGTTTTTCTCAATATCCATAACGTCGAAGTAGCGGCCGGTTCTCACGAGATCGTAAAAGCGCAGTGCCTCCATGGCAAGTTCAAGGCGACGTTCATGCCAGATTGCCTCCAGCAGTTGCTCGCCGGATACATTGATATCGGGCAGGTTCACCGAAGCAGGAGCAGCGCTGTAATCCATCTTACCTTCGGCATAACCCATACAATAAGTACTGTTGCGGGCCCTTTCACGTACCATGTTCAGTTTATCCTGAGCCTCACCGATGTTACCGGTATGGTAAGCAGCTTCAGCATGCATCAGTAAAACATCGGCATAACGGATTATAATGATGTTGCGGTCAGAGGCTTTTGCCTGAGCAGGTTTTTCGGGGAGGGCGGCTTTTCTGTTCAGCCAGTCTGAGCCCTGCTCATTCCGGTCGTATTTGCGTTTTACGCCGTACAGAATGCCGTTGTTGTATTTCTCACCATAGAATATGCATGACTGGCGGGGGTCGTTGGTTTCTTCAACATTGTAGGCCTCGAAAAGATCGGGTGTCGGGTTGTTAAAACCCCAGCCTGAATCGTCTTTGCGGTTGCCCTGGAAGTTATAACAGTTGGTTCCGATAGATGCCGGAGCCTGATCACTGGCGCCGATGCCGAACTGGATTTCAAACACTGACTCTTCGCTGTTTTCATTCTCAATTTCCCATAACTTGGCATAGTTGGACACCAGGCGGTATTCTCCTGAAGAGATTACAGCATTGGTAAGGTCATATACCTCCTGCCAGGTAACGGTATTCTGAATGTCGGTACCGATCTGGTACATATAAATCCTGGCCAGTAAAGCCCTGGCTGCGCCTTTGGATACCCTGCCGGTTTCTGCCGCAGATATGGCACTTTTTTCAGGAAGCATTTCGATTGCCTTTTTCAGGTCGCTGGCAATCAAAGCATAGCACTCATTGAGGCTGGCGCGTTTGGCATTCCCGAATTCTGACGGGCTTACCGAGGTGGTGAACAGAGGAACACCACCATAAAGGCGTACCAGATACCAGTAGAAATAAGCCCTGATAAAGGAGGCTTCACCGATCAGACGATCACGCACTGCAGGATCCCAGGTAACTGAAGGAAGGTTGTCGAGTGCATAATTGGCACGGGATACTCCCCAGTAGCCATGAATCCAGAAATTGGTTGAGAAGCCCACCTGCGGTGTCATGGTGTATTCTACCATCTCCCACATTTCGCCGTAGTCTCCGTCGTTGCTTCCTTTTTCAGCATCATCGGAGCGGATGTCGCCCATAAAGAAATCGTGGTGGTGGCCCATCCACTGACCATCGGGACCGGCACCTTCGTCAAGCTGCAGCATGTCGTACAATCCGACAATCGCACGGATCCCGTTTTCCTTTGAGTTGAAAAAGTTACCGCTGTTTTCCGCTCCCTGAGGATCTACATCAAGGAATTTATCGCAGCCGGCAAGAAATACCGTAAAGGCTGCGATGATGATTATGTTGATTATTTTTTTCATTGTTTACAGTTTTATTGTTTTATACTTGATCTGACCGGCCTCAGAAACATAAACCCCTGCGGATTTATCCCCGGGCCCGTGTCCGGTCTTTTTTCTCAGAGGGTTATGTTCAGACCAACCGAGTACATGCGTGGTTGCGGATAGTTCACCATGTCCACACCATAATAGAACGGATTTCCATACAATCCGAACAATTCCGGATCCAGTCCTGTATATTTCGTCAGCGTGAGCAGGTTGTCGAACGAAGCGAATATCCTGAGCGTTTTCACGTGAATTCTGCTGTTGATTTTCGCGGGTAATGAATAACCAAACTGCAGGTTCTTGAGTCTCAGGTAAGATCCGTCTTCTACATAACGATCAGAGAAGTTTTCGGTATTCTTGTTCAGATCGGCAGCATCGAGCCGTGGAACGTCAGAAGTCGGGTTCTCCGGGGTCCAGTGGTTCACTGCGAGGTCCTTGCTGATGTTGGTTTCAAACATTTTTGAACTGTACAATGTCTGATACATAGAGTTAACAATTTCATTTCCATAGGTTCCGGTGATGAACAGCACCATGTCAAATCCTTTGTACGACATGTTGAGGTTGAATCCGCCGGTCATTTTCGGGCTGGCACTGCCAAGATAGGTCATGTCAAGTTCAGTGATTTTACCGTCACCGTTCAGGTCTTTAAACTTCACATCACCAAGGCCGGCATTGGGCTGAATCGCCACACCGTCGATGGAATGTGCATCCAGTTGCTCCTGTGTCTGGAAGATACCGTCGGTTTCGTATCCATAGAAATAGGCAATTTCACGGCCTACTTCGGTCATGGTTGAGCTTCCCATTCTTCCGGCAGATCCACCGCGGATGGGATCACCACCGGCGAGGCTGGTTACTTCATTCTTGATAAAGGTAAGGTTGAAGCCAACATCGTATTTGAAATCCTTCTTCAGTTCAGCGTAATTCAGCGCAATTTCGATTCCCCTGTTCTGCATGGTGCCGGCATTTACGGCAGGTTTCTTTTTTCCTGCATACAGCGGAATAGGACGCTGAAGGATCATATCGTTGGTATTCCTGACAAAATAGTCAATAGTACCGGTCAGCTGGTTGCTGAGCAATCCGAAGTCAACACCCACATTGATCTGTTCGGCACCTTCCCAGGTCAGCTCCCTGTTGGCAAGCTGAAGCTGAACAGCGCCTTCTACAGGAAGACCATTCAGGGCATACACATAACCGCCGTTGACACTCGAAACATAGTCGAAATTTCCGGCACTGCCCTGGTTTCCGACAATACCCCAGCCGGCGCGCAGCTTGAGCGATGGAAGGATATCCGATAAACCGGCCATGAAACTTTCGTAATGCATATTCCAGCTGGCTGCCACGGAAGGGAAATAACCCCAGCGCTTTTCGGGGGTGAATTTCGAACTACCGTCAGCACGGATGGTTCCGGTAACAACATATTTATTGTCCCAGGAGAAGTTTCCACGAAGGAAGGTAGAGGAGAGGCGGGTTTCACTGGCTCCTCCGCCAAGGCTGAATTTTACGGCATCCTTATGGGCACCGAGATACTGTAAGTCTGCATCCTCAGGAACATCGTATCCGGTGGCCCAGATGTCAGACCACTGACTGGCCTGCAGCTCGGTTCCTAAGGTAGCATTGATGTTCAGCTTACTCACCGATTTATTGTAGGTGAAATAGTTGGTGTTTACCCAGTTGAATCCGTAAGGCCTTTTCTGATAAAGGGATGACTGGTCGTTCTTCTGGGTTGGGGTGATGAAATATTTCGGGCTGTATGTTTTCTGATCGTCAAAATCAAGCTGGGTGCCCAGTTGCGATCTGAATGACAGTCCATTGGTGAAAAGGTCGTCAATCTGAAGATAAACATTGCCCATGGCCCTGTTCCCTTTGTATTTTTCTTTTCCGGCCAGGTATATCGACAAGGCGGGGTTGGTGGCTGCCTGTGAATAATAAACTTCACCGTAGAAGTTGGTATAGTCATCCCAGGCAGCAGAGATCGGGTCTGAACGCAATGCCCCGGTAATCGTTCCGCTGTAGTAATCGGTTCTGTCGCCAGGCTTTTCGTAATGGACAAAATTAAAGTTCAATCCCATTTTCACCTTCTTGGTGAGGGTAAGGTTGTTGTTTGAATGGAACATCAGCTTATCAAGGTAGGTTCCCTTAACGGTTCCTTTTTCCGTTGAGTAAGTGAATCCATGATCATAGGAATAGGCTTCGGTATTTCCGAGTACGCTGACATTATAGCGGTTGTTGACTCCCTGACGGTAAATCTCCTTCTGCCAATCGGTTCCTTTCAGGTAGTTTCCTGCTTCCTCCTGTGCCAATACATAATTAATAATGTCGTCTGTGGCTCCGATAGCTTTCCGGGCATTGGCAAATTCAGTGGCATCGGCAAGCTCCAGTTTTCTGGCAACCTCTGAGATTCCTGTCTGAACGTTCGCCTGTACTTCAAACCGGCTGCCTTTGGAGCCTGAGCGGGTTTTTACAAGGATAACACCATTGGCACCCCTTGAGCCGTAAATGGCCGTTGCAGAAGCGTCTTTCAGCACCTCAAGGCTTTCTATATCGTTGGGTGCAATGTGGCTCATGTCTCCCATCGGGAAACCATCTACCACAAACAAAGGATCAGAGTTGTTAATAGTTCCGATACCGCGTACCCTGATCTTTACACCCGATCCGGGGTTACCCGAATTGGAGATGACGTTGACACCGGCAACACGCCCCTGCAGAGCCTGGGCTGCATCAATGGAGGTTACTTTCTTCAGCTCTTCTACGTTGATTTTAGCCACACTGCCGGTAACATCACTCTTTCTTAATGTTCCGTATCCGACAACGACCACACCTTCCACATCAATGGCCTCATTCTCCATCACTACATTCACCACATCCGACCCCGTGAGGCTTACTTCCTGTTTCTTCATACCAATGTATGAAAACACCAGAACCGCAGCATCCTTCTGTACCTGAAGCCTGTATTTACCATCAGGCTCCGTGATGGTTCCCTGGGTTGTTCCCTTCACGGTAATGGTAACACCCGGAATGCCTTTCCCGTCATCCTTACTGGTTACAGTACCTGTGATGGTACGTTGTGCCAGTACCTGCATGGCTGTCAGCAGCATAATTACCAGCAGTAGATTTAATTTTCTCATAATCCTTTTGCTATTTTTTTGGTTAATGCACTGTGAATTACCTTTTGCCCGTTACCATATTAGTGAAATACAAATTACGGAGCAAATTTCTTTTTCATTGCAGGGTAAAAGTATAGACTACAGAACTGCTTAGCAGTGGACAATTATATCAAATAGGGTGGTTATTTGTTTCCGGACAGGTAACATTTGCACCATAATACACGTAAGATACAGATAAACAGATAATTAGAAATTTCATCGTTGATTTCTCTTATCCATTCACTGGTCGGTTTGCCCCAGAATCTGTTTGTAACCGTGAACAGAACATTGAATGGAAACAACAACCTTTGCCGGAGTGTGATATCAGCAGGTCAACTTCCTGACCCGGTCTCTCATGAATTCATCTCAGCGGATTCTGCCGGGGGTGTTCCCGGTTCTGAAGGACTAGAAATGGTTCTGAGAAAACCGGGCATTGCAAAACTGGCTGGAAATCCGGGCAGAACAGGCTCAGGGAGCCGTAAGATGCCCGGTGTGGGAAAGACAAATGGTGTCTGGGTGTTATTCCTGCTCAAAAGGATCAATTTTCTGATCGTTCTGGTCCCCTTCTCCGGTATTGTCCCTGATGTATTGCGACGGGGTCATGGAAAACTCCTCTTTAAAGCACTTTCTGAAGTACTGCAGGTCGCTGAATCCGACTTCGTAGGTAACCTGGGCAATGTTCAGGTCACCCCTGAGCATCAGTTCAGCAGCTTTATACAGCTTGATTTTTCTGATGAGTTCGTTTGCTGAGTAACCTACCGTGGCTTTTAACTTGCGGTAGAGCTGCATCCTGCTGGTTCCGAGGTCGCGGCACAGGTCAGCCACATCATATTCCGGGTTGGTCAGATTCTGTTCGATGACCTTTTTAATGCGGGCAATGTATTCGGCTGAAGGGTTCACTTCCTGTCCGGGATTTTTCTCAGGCATGATCAGAAAATCCTTCATGTACTTTTCCTTCAGCTGAAGGCGCGAACTGATCAGTTTCTGTACCCTTACCAGAAGGTGTTCAACATCAAAAGGTTTGGGAATGTAAGAATCCGCACCGTGTTTCAGCCCTTTGATCCGGTCTTCATTCGTCGGGAGCGCCGTAAGAAGGATTACCGGAATATGGTTTGTGATGTTGGAGGTTTTCAGTTTTTCGCACAGGGTGTTCCCATCCATCTCAGGCATGATCACATCGCTGATAATCAGATCCGGCACCAGTTCACAGGCTTTATTCCAGCCATCAACCCCATCGGTTGCTTCGGCGATGGTATAGGCAGGGGTAAGGATATCCCTGAGCAATTCCCTGACTTCCACATTGTCGTCAACTACAAGTATGATCCGTTCGTCGCTCGTTTTCCCGGAGGATTCGCTGTTCACTGATTTTTCAGGGATCGGACTGCTGAGGATCTGCTGACTCAGGGTGGGGTGGGTGATAATCTTCAGTTCAGTATCCTCGGAATAGGGAAGATAAACAGTCACACGCGTGCCTTTCCCTTTCTCACTTTCCACTTCGATTACTCCGCCATGCAGCTCAACCAGCGATCTGGTGAACAGCAGGCCGATGCCGTAACTGTTGGCATTGGGTTCGGTATTGTTGTAAAACCTGTTTTTATTGAACCGGTCAAACACCGATTTAACCTGTGCCTTCGACATCCCGATCCCGGTGTCGGTTACGCTGAATGCAACGAAATTCCGGTAGTGATTACTTTTTGACAGGAAGGTAAGGGGATGCTTAAGCTCAGGAAGTTTACGCACGAGCTGTAACTCGCAGTCAACCCTGCCACCATTGGGCGTAAACTTGAAAGCATTCGACAACAGGTTGTAAACCACCGATTCAAGCCTTACCGGATCACCCGAAATCACCGTGGCCTGTGTGATTTTACTGGTATAAACAAACTCAACCCCTTTAGTCGGGAACAGATGGGCAAAACTCTCACAGGTGGTTTTGAAAAATAGGGTCGGGTCAATGTTGTCTTTACGCAACCTTATCTCGTTCTTATCGATCTTCGGAAGGTCCATCAGGTCGGTAATCAGACGAAGCAGAATCCGCGCATTCCGGTCAATCTTTTCATAAAAATCATTTCTTTTTTCAGGGTCATCGCTCAACCGTAGCCTTCCTGTCAGACCCATAATCAGGGTCAGCGGTGTCCTGAATTCGTGCGAAATGTTGGTATAGAACTGCATGCGCATGTCGTTGAGCTCAATTTCCTGCTCCTGCTCCAGCTGCCGGATGCGCAGCCGCTGCCTGTACGTGATGAGCCGGTAGGCAAAATAGGCCATCACAAGAAAAAGCAGAAAGTAAATTCCATAGGCAATGTTCGAATACCACCAGGGGGGCAGAATGTTGATGCTGAGCGTGGTAACTTCGTTGTTCCAGATGCCGTCGCTGTTTGAACACCTGACTTTCAGAACGTACCTTCCTGGCTTCAGTCGGGGATAATTGCATTCCGGTACCTGTGTGTAGGTCCAGCTTTTATCCAGCCCCTCCAGTTTATAGGCATACGATATTTTTTCAGGAACACTGAAATCCATGCCTGAAAAGGAAAACGACAGTGTATTCTGAAAATACTTCAGTCTGATAGAATTGGTGAACCATGCCGAATTCTGCAGAATCTGAACCCCATCGTACTCTTCACCGGCAATCAGTACCCGGTTCTGCAGACTGATTTTGGTAATGAGCAGGGGTGGAATGGTCCTCGAATCCTGAATATACATCGGGTTGAAATAGCAGATGCCTTCCATACCGCCAAAATAGATGTACCCGTTTTCAGGCATCACACTGCAGCTGGTGTTGAAAAATGAAACTCCCAGTCCGTCGGAACTGGTGTAATTTCTGATTTGCTGGGGCATGCCTTTGCTGAGCAGCAATTTGCAGATGCCGTTTTCGGTAGCCGCCCATATTTCGGCATCAGAAGCCGGTATAATGGATTGAATTACCGGATTTTTTATCTCACCGTGCAATCCGATGTTCGTAAATCGTTTTTCACCTGCCCTGAGTACCGAGATTCCATATTCTGTGGCAATCCAGAGGTCATTCCCTGGCATGGTGATCAGGTCGGAGATGAAATTGTTGCAGATGCTGGTGCTGTCGGCCGTATTCTGAAGGTAGTGTTCCATATGGATAATGGAATCCCGGGTACTGCTTATCTCTATCAGAATCAGTCCATTGCCCCGGGTGCCGAGGTAAAACCTGTTTGGGCCCGATTCGATGATCTTAACAATGGGCGATTTCTTCAGTTCACGGGCATAAGTGCCCTGGAGTATTCTGAAGGCGTTGTCATCTTTTGAATAGTAGATCAACCCGTTCGACCAGCAGCCCCCCCAGATGGTTCCCTTGCTGTCGCGGTAAAGCGTCATTACATGGTTGTCAGCCAGTCCGTTGTCCTGATTAAAGTTTACAGCATTGGCCGTGATAACCCCGCTGCCCGTACTTCTGATGTTGTCCGCATAAACAATTCCCTTTCCCTTGGTGCTTATCCACAAATCATTGCCAAGGCCTGTCTCAATGCTGAAAATGTCTTCTTTAAGATATCCGTCAATCTGTTCTGAATTGAGAACCAGTTTGTTGCTACTCAGCCGATGTCCGTCCGCATCGGTTTCAACCAGAAAAATGCCCGATCCCCTGGTTCCTGCCCAGATCGTGTTCCGGGCTTTTATGGCAATGGTGGATACTTCAGTCCCTGGCTGATCGGGCTTCATCAGATAAAAAGGCTTCTGGTTGCGGTCATACCTGAACAGACCCTTGTTACTGCCCACCCAAACAATGCCCTGCCTGTCCTCAAAAATCGATTCAACATGGTATCCGCTTTTGATGCCGGCTTCCTTAAATACCGGTTCGGCCAGCAATTGCCCCGTTTTGATGTCGGCAATCCTGATCCCCTGGTGGGTACCTACCCACAGAAGCGAAGGATTGGATTTCAGGGTCAGGCAATAATTCGATTCTCCGGTGATTCCGGCCAGCGTCCTGCCCAGCGGGTTCTGCGTGAGGTGAACCAGCTCGCCGTTGATCACTTCAAAGAGGTCGATTCCGGCCAGGTTGGAAACCGCGATCCAGCCATTGTCAAGTTCAATGATGCGATGAATGTATTTTTTGCCCAGCTGACCGGTATTCCTCAACCTCCCCCTGTTCCGGTCAAATTTCAGGATCCCCTGGTCTGAGCCGACCCAGAGGTTGTTTTTCGAATCCTCAAATACCTGAGTGAGCCTGAAATTGTTGTTCTGCTCACTATAGGTCAGACTCTTCGGCTCAAACTGATTTTTCTGCGTATCGTAAATAAAAATCCCATCGTACGAAGCGATCATTACCCGGTGATTTCTGCCGCCGGTAATGCTTACTATGTTACCGGTCCTGATGTTGTTGATGACATTGTACGACCTGATCTGCTGATTTTTAGGGTTCAGCACAAACAACCCCTCACTGTAAGTGCCTATCCAGAGATTTCCTTTGTTGTCGAGATACAGGGATGAAATCTTCCGGCCGATCTTGTTGGTGAATGCCAGGGAATAATTGATGATCTCCCGGCCATCGAAACGGAAAAGCCCCTTCCATGTGCCAATCCACAGGAATCCCGCACTGTCCTGGGTTATGCAGTTAATGTCAATTTTCGGTAACTCCGAAGAACCGATGGCCTCAATCAACTCTATTTTCTGATCCTGAGCCTGAAGGCTCCCGCAATTCCAGCAAAGCATCCAGCCTGCCAGCAGTATAACCGCAGAAGTCAACCTTAACCTGCTTCCGGCCACCACACTTTCCTCCGTTGTTGCTGTCATCGTTTTTCTTAGCTGAGTGAAAGGGCTAAAATACTACACTCAACCTTATCTTTGTAAACAATCTCCATTTTATTGTCCGTTGAACGACCTTGATAAAACCAGATTTCAATTTCTAATCAATTGTATATCAACGCTATGTGAAAATATGATATAAACGTCATTGTTTTTTGGGTTAATTCTCCCTCCATACTCAAAAGCCGGACTTCCATTTTTCTACCCTTTGGTTACATTTGCAATCAGAATGTTTTTCTGAAAAACTGCCGTTATGATTTCACCTCGCTTCAGAAGTCTGATACTCAGCCTGGCATTTGCTTTTGCCGGCACCCTTGCCTTCGCCGTCACACCCTCCAATGGAACCCTCCCCCTTACCCACTGGCAATTCCGCCAAACGGGTACCACCACCTGGATGCCGGCCACCGTACCAGGAACCGTGCACACCGACCTGATGGCCGCCGGTAAGATTGAGGACCCCTATTACCGCCTCAACGAACGTTCGGTGCAATGGATCGACAAGGTGAACTGGGAATATAAAACAACCTTCAACCTTACGCCGGAGCAACTCAGGGCCGGAAGACCGGAACTGGTGTTTGAAGGCCTGGATACCTGGGCTGAGGTCTTTCTGAACGACCAGCCCATCCTTGAGGCAGATAACATGTTCATTACGTGGAATATAGAGGTTGGGAAATTTCTGCGGGCAGGCGAGAATACCCTCAGGGTGGTTTTTACTTCACCCGTTATCAAAGGGATGCAGCTTCAGGAGCAGTTCGGTTTTCCGCTGCCCGCCTCCAACGACCAGTCAGTTACCGGCGGCATGGGCAACAACCAGGTGAGTATTTTCACCCGCAAAGCCGGCTACCATTTCGGCTGGGACTGGGGTCCCCGCCTGGTTACCTCCGGAATCTGGCGCCCGGCCTACCTGCGCTTTTCCGGAAAATCAAGGATCGCGGACGTCCTCATCGTTCAGGGTCCGGTTTCGGATAAGCTGGCAAGACTGACTGCCCGCGTGGAAACGGAAGCTGAAGAAGCCGGCAGCTTTACCCTCGCCGTGGAGGTCGAAGGGGTCGTACGCAGCAGCCGCGATGTCACCCTCCAGGCAGGAAAATCTTCGCATGAGGTCATGTTCGACATCGAAAATCCTGAGTTGTGGTGGCCCAACGGACTGGGCAAACAGAAACTGTACAAGGTCGAAGTGAAGCTGCTCAAAGGCAGCGGGGAGCTGAGCAGGTGGGAAAACCTGACCGGACTACGAACCATCCGGCTGCTGCGTACCCCCGACAAAAAAGGGACCGGCAAGAGCTTTACCTTTGAGGTGAACGGGCGCCCGGTATTTGCCAAGGGGGCCAACTACATCCCCAACGATGTCTTCCTGCCTCGGGTGAAGCCGGAGACTTATGAATTTATCGTGAAGTCAGCGGCAGATGCCAACATGAACATGCTCCGGGTGTGGGGCGGAGGGATTTATGAGAACGACCTTTTTTATTCATTGTGCGATAAATACGGCATCATGGTGTGGCAGGATTTTATGTTTGCCTGCAGCATGTACCCGGGTGATCAGGCATTTCTGAACAACGTGAGGCGGGAGGCCGAAGACAACGTGAAGCGCCTGCGCAACCATGCCTGTATGGCACTCTGGTGCGGCAACAACGAAATGGAGGTGGCCTGGGCCGAAGGGCACGATGGCAAGGGCTGGGGCTGGAAAGAACTGTACACCCCACAGCAGCATGAAACTATCTGGAAAGCCTACGACACCCTGTTTCACCACATATTGCCGGCGGTGGTTCAGCAATACACTGCCAGCCAGCCTTACTGGCATTCATCACCCTCGGCCGGCATGGGCAAACTGGCCGGCTACGATACCAACTCCGGCGACATGCATTACTGGGGCGTCTGGCACGGACAGCACCCCTTCAGCGATTTCCGCCGGTACAGGGCCCGCTTCATGAGTGAATACGGTTTTCAGTCGTTCCCAGAGTTTAACAGCGTGCGGAAATATACCCTCCCTGAGGATTACTCCATCGAATCGGAAGTGATGGCCTTGCACCAGCGCAGCGGCATCGGCAACCTCCGCATACGGCAGTACATGGAACAGGATTACCGTATCCCGGATGATTTTGAAAAACTGCTGTATGTGGGTCAGCTGCTGCAGGCCGATGCCATCAAAATGGCCCTGAAAACCCACCGCAGCGACATGCCCTATTGCATGGGCTCGCTTTACTGGCAGATCAACGACTGCTGGCCGGTGGCTTCGTGGTCGGGCATCGACTATTACGGCAAATGGAAGGCGCTGCACTATGCTGCCCGCGAGGCCTGCAAAAATCAGGTAATCAATGCCGTGATTGAAAACGGCAAACTGCTGATTTACGGGGTTTCCGACCTGCCCGAGAAAACCAGTGCTGTCATCAGGCTCAACCTGGCCGATTTCAGCGGCCTTTCGCTCTGGAACCGCCCTGTGAAGGTGACCCTGCCCGCCAACAGCGCCGCCCTGGTTTACAGCATCGACCTGAAAGAGCTCCCCCTGAATTACCGCGAGCGGGAAGTTTATCTGTCGGCCACCCTGGCGGTGGGTGCAAGGGAGCTGGACCAGGAAATGCTGTTTTTTGCAAAGCCTAAAGACCTCAAACTTCCCGATCCCGGCCTCAGAACGCGCATCAGCGACAAGGGCGACCACCTGGCCATTGAAATCAGTGCCACCGCCTTCTGCAAAAACCTGATGCTGATCAGCGACAACACGGAGGTGAATTTCTCCGACAACTTTTTCGATATGCAGCCGGGCGAGGTGCGCACCGTAAGCTGCCCGAAAACCATCCGCTGGGAGGATTTTGAAAAGGGCTTCCGGACGTTGCATCTGGAGCAGACGATGCGGTAAAGAAAATCAGAATTTAAGCAGTTTATTGGTAAAACTTTGATCTTTCGTGACAAACCGGAGGTAGTACAGGCCCAGTTTCAGTTCTGTAACGTTCAGAGTGTTTGTTGCGCCATGCAGCATTTCATCGATCAGGGTTCTGCCCGAACTGTCGTAAAGTAGCAGCCGATAGTTGCCCGGATCGTTTTTGCAGGTGATTAGGATCACATCGCGGGCCGGGTTGGGTTGAACTTCGAAGCCGGCGAAGGAAGCAGTGGCAACCAGGGGGTGGGTATCTACCGTGAAATCGAGAGGCGTGCCCCATTCCACGCTGTTTTTTTTGTAATAGACAAGCCGTCTCTTGGTATAGTCAAATCCGAAGAATGAACAATAATAATAGGGGCCTCCCAGGCCTTCGTAATAGTTATGGGGCGGTGAGCATCCGTCGAAGATTCCGGGAGCACAGCAATCACCGTTCCAGCACGAAACAAAATTATCCACACTACCGTTGCTTTTTGCCAGGGCAATGTCATTCCTGCGCATGGTATGTGTACTGTATTCGTCAAATCTCAGATAACTCAGGCTGCAGGCAACGCCGGGCAGCAGATCAAAGTCTGGTTTCGGGGTAATGATCCTTGTTACTGTATCCAGGCTTGCTGTAAACGTATTGTTTCCTGATTGATAAACCGTGTGCTTTATCTTTCTTTCCCATACATTGGTCACAGTGTCTCCGGTAACAGATTTGCCGATCAGCCGCATAATCTCTTCCGTTTCACTTTGCGTATACATGCTCCCGTTTTCTGAAATGCAGTGAAGTTCATCGCCTGGCTGATGATCATGAACCCGCTGCCAGGTGAGGTTCTGTACGCCTGACTGTGGGTTGTTTAAACCTGTCAGGTTCATTTCATGAACACCGTGCAGTTCAAATCCGAAATCAATATCGGGGAAATTGAAAAAATTGAATGTCTTTGTCAGACCGGAATTTTTTGAAAGGGCAATTTTTTTAGAATTTATGTAATGGGAGATGTTCTGACCATTGCCGTTTTGTGCCTGAAATGAAATATACCTGACCGAATCAGTGATACCGAGGAATTCTGAAAGGCTGACTGAATCAACCGTGGCTATAAACGAAAGAGCAGGGGTTGAATAGCATACCCAGGAAACATTGGGGGCAGCCCTTGTTCTGATCAGGATGCTTTGCTGTTGCAGGTTGAAAAATTCGGTATCGCCGTTCTGATGGATAACGATGTGGTCACCCATCCAGGAGGGACCTTCAATCTGGTAGCATTCATATTCTATTTGCTGCAGGTTCTTAAGAAGATGGTAAATGGTATCGCTTCCTTCGGTTTTCACCGAATCGATGCGCATTCCAAGAATATTGCCATATTCCGTTTCAAACATTGTGATTTTGTCTGGTTGCAGTACGCGGTAATTCTGCGCGGTGCTGGAAAATATAATGATAAGCAGGGTTCCGGTCAGCATCATTGTTTTGTATGTCTTCATATCTTTCTATATATTAGGTAGGATAAAAGTATAGAAAGATGCAACAATGGCGAAACTATTACCTGAATTAATTTTTTGTTTTTATTTTCATGCTATCGGCAAATCTGGTTAGCAAGGGTAACTCGGATTAAGTTTATTGGCTAACCGGCACAGTAAACCTAAAGGTACTGCCCTTGCCTGGCTTGCTTTCTGCGGTGATGGAGCCCCCGTTGGCTTCGGCAAATTCGCGGCAGAGCATCAGCCCCAGCCCGCTGCCCTTCTCGCCTGAGGTGCCCTGTGTGGTATAATTGATGTCTGTGAAAACTGAAGCAAGCCGTTCTTCTGGAATACCCACCCCTGTGTCGCTGACGCTGATTTCAGCCAGTTGGCCTGCCGGTGTATGGTTGATGGTGATGCGGCCTCCGGGCCTGGAGAATTTCACCGCATTGGAGATCAGGTTGCGCATGATCAGCGATATCATCCCTTTGTCGGCACTGATGTTAAGTTCCTGAGGCAGCCTGGAGATGATCTCCAGTTGTTTCTCCCGGATGCTGTGGCTGTAGAGTTTCAGGATGCCGTCGGTGACAGCGGAGAGGTTGAAGGTCTCCTTTTTGAGTACGGCTCCCTTCAGGTTGCCGCGCGACCAGTTGAGCAGATTCTCAAGCAGTTCCCCCGTTGCAAACACCTGATTGTAAAGGGCAGGCAGCATGGTGTTGAACTCCTGAAGGCTCAGATCGCCGGTCTGGTAGTACTTCAGCAGGCCTTCGAGGTTGGCAAGCGGGCTCTTCAGGTCGTGAGAAACAATCGAGAAAAGCTTGTCTTTGGTCGCATTCGCCTGGCTGAGCTCATCGGCTACCTGCTGCAGGCGGGCATTCTGCTCTTCGAGGCGGGACTGCTGCTGGGCTATAATGCGGTCGTTCCTGAACCTGAGCAGCTGGTTTCTCCACAGGGTGATCGATAAAAACCATCCGATGGCCATGGCCGTCAGCCCGTTAACGAGGTTCGACAGGATCACATCGTTGTCAATCTGATAAAGATTGATGAACACTACCAGGGTGAGAAAAGAGGTCAGAAAATAGATCGCTGACCAGAGGGGAGATACGATCAGGATAATGGCCGAGAGAAGGCTGACGATCAGGTAAGGGGTGATGGCATTGGTAATCAGCTGGTCAAAACCGGCAATCACAGCACCCATAACCATGATAAAAACAAAAATGAAGTGTGGAAGCACTGTTGTGAAACGGGAACAGTTGATTTTCTTTCGTGTGGTGAGAAAGGCCAGAATTCCCGCAATAAGAAAGACCACCGACAGCAGTGAATGCGTAAAGATCAGGTTTGTGCGCCAGGCATGTTCAACACCGGAGGAAGCATCAAACCGATAGGAAAACAGAAAGATGTGGCTGAGCGTCACAGGAAATCCGAGGTATATCAGATAGACCAGCCTGCGGAGGTTGATGCCGAGAATTTCATGGCCAGCCTCCTTCTTTTCGTCCTGACGGAAAAAGAAATCACTCCGGTTGAAAATCAGAAAGCTGCTTTTTCGCTCATTCATGGTTACCTGGTTTCAATAAAAATGAAAACTCACTGAATCAGACACTGAATGCACTGACAGGTTTTCCTGAGCTTTTGTGTTCCAAAACTACTAATTTCTCTGACATTACTTTATTCCGGTACGAATTAACTGATAAATTGAGTTGATCTGTTGATTAAGGTGGTTTTTTTATCGGTAAAAGTTTATCTTTGTTAAAAAAACATGACCCAGACTGTTGCTGACGATAAACAGATAAAATCCGTTCTCAAGCTGGTAAATCCCTATAAAGTTCCGGCAGTTTCACGGTCTGTATGGCAACTGGCCAATACCCTGCTTCCCTACATCGCCCTCTGGGCGGGCATGATCTACCTGTCCGCTGTTTCATTCTGGCTGGTGCTACCCTTGATGATCCTGGCAGCCGGGTTTACCGTGAGGTTGTTCATTATTTTTCATGATTGCGGTCACGGGGCATTTTTTCAATCAAAAACAGCCAATGATGTCACCGGGATAGTGCTTGGGATACTCACCTTTACCCCTTATCACCGCTGGCACCATGCCCACCTGATTCACCACCGCACCGCCGGTAACCTCGATAAAAGAGGGGTTGGCGATGTGTGGACGCTCACCGTAGACGAGTATAAGAATCTGCCACCCCGGAAACGCTTATTCTATCGCATTTACCGCAATCCGCTGATTATGTTTGGCCTGGGAGCCGGGCTGATGTTCCTGTTTATGAACCGGTTCACCCGTAAGGGCTTCTCCCGCAGGGAGCGGATCAGCGTATGGACCACCAACCTGGGCATTGGGTTGCTGGCAGCAGGCCTTTCTTATTTTATCGGATTTAAAACCTACCTGCTGATTCAGCTGCCGGTGATGTACATTGCCGCGATGGCCGGTGTTTTTCTCTTCTACGTTCAGCATCAGTATCCCGACGTGCACTGGTACCGCGACGAACAGTGGGACTATACTACCGTAGCCATGAACGGGGCATCCTACCTGAGGCTGCCGAAGGTTCTTCAGTGGTTTTCGGGCAACATCGGTTTTCACCACATCCATCACCTGAGCTCAAAGGTGCCCAATTACAACCTTGAAAAGTGTCATCACGAAAATGAACCCTTCCGGAATGTAAAGCCGGTTACACTCATCACAAGTTTTGAAACGCTGAAATTGCGGTTGTGGGACGAAAAACAATCCCGTCTGGTTTCGTTTAAGGAGGCCTTACTCTAGGTTAGCCTGATACCAGAGTTGCCATCCGGCTGCGGGTTGTTGATCGTGGTTACAGCGAAACGGACTTCTTACTGCAGGAGCCGGATTCCGTTTTCTTCAAGGGTGATAATCCGTTGCTTAAAGAGCGCACCGATGGCTTTCTTGTAGGTTTTTTTACTCATACCAAACATCAGGTAGATCTCTTCGGCCGGGCTTTTATCGGTGATTCCGATAAATCCCTGATGATCCTTCAGCAGGCTGATAATCTTCTCTGCCAGTTCATCCACCTTATGAAACCCGGGTTTGTTCAGGTTGAGGTCAACTTTTCCGTCTTCACGAACCTTCACGACATAGGCAGTTGTTTTCATGCCCGGGGCCAGTTCAGTAAAAATTTCGCTGTCGTAGAGCAAGCCCTCGAAACGGCTGTTGATAATGGCTTTATATCCCAGGTCGGTTCTGGCCCAGATGAGGAGACTGACCTCGTCGCCCGGATTCAGTTCTGAGGTATCTTCTTCGAGGAATTTCTCAATTTTGGCAGATCCGGCCAGCCTTCCCGTTTTGGGATCGGCAAACAGGTAAACCAGGTACGACTTGCCGGCAATCATTTTCGATTTCTGCTCGCGGTAGGGCACCAGCAGGTCTTTGTCGAGTCCCCAGTCCATGAAAGCGCCTACATCGTTCACTGCCCGGGCCCTGAGCAGGGCAAATTCGCCCACCTGGGCAAACGGCCTCCGGGTGGTGGCAATCAGCCGGTCTTCTGAATCGAAATAGATGAAGACTTCAATCTGATCATCGGGGCGGCTGCCTTCGGGCACCCACTTCATCGGTAGAAGAACCTCACCGAGCTGTTCACCATCGAGATATACCCCGAAGTCAACGATACGGCTTATGTGAAGTGTGTTGTATTTTCCGGGAGTGGCCATGGGTGATGCGGGTTAAAGGGTTGAATTATGCCGCGAAGGTAATCTATTTTAATCAGCAAAGCGTCAGAGGCCAAGGTAGATGCCCATGCTGACATCGCTGCGCGAAAACCACTCCTTTGCAGGCCTGATGTCATCGGAAACGGTATTTTCGTATGTCCAGGTGTTGGTTTCCCTGAGGTAGGGCAGTGCTCGCCGCGAGAACAGAACTCCGGCCTGAAGCATAATGCCGGCGTTTAAATCCTCTGACTTCAACAGGTCAAAGCGGGCAGTAAGTTCTGCATCGGCATAGATTGCCGTCCCGGGTTTTGTATTGTAACGGAGTTCACGTTTCAGGTTCCCGTTTACCTGTTTCTGAACGATCGTTTCGCTGAACGGAATAAACAGGTTGATGCCCGCGCCGGCGGCGAGTTTCAGGTGAAAGCGCCGGGTGTCGAGGGTCGCGAAGGGATTCACACCGAGGTTCAGGTCGGTGAGGTTGATCTGGCGGTAGTTCGGGTTCAGATCGGCGATGAAGCCGCTGTCGTTGCGCACATGGTACTGGTTGAACTGATTGATGTACAGTTTGCTGACACCGAAAACACCCCGGAGTCCCCCATGAAACAGTCCACAAGCTTTTCTGAAACTGTACTGTGAAGCGATTCCGAAATGGCCCGGCCCGAAGTCGCTGTAGAGCTTCAGGTTGCTGGTGAAGGTCCATCGGTCCGAGGTCTTCAGGGAAACAGTAAGGCCGATAAACTGAAAGGCATCCCATCCGGTTCCGGTGTCGAGGAAATTGAGGAAGTCGATGTTTTTGCCATCAGGAAGGCTGTCGCGGTGATAGGTGCGTATGCCTGCCTGCAGGTCAACGCTCAAACGCTCTCCAGATCCTGTTTGTTGTGCCATGCCTTCTGCAGGATATATGAGCAGCAGTGTGGCCAGCAGAAAATAGAGTAAATACAGGGCTTTTTTCATCGTTCAGCAATGGTGATCAGTCTGGTGGTGTCGCGCAGTACCAGGTTGTCGGAAAAGGTGAATTGGAAGGCAAAACGTACCTCCGCATGTTGCACTGTTGTTTTAAGGTACAACTCGAAGGATTCAATCCCCCCGTCGTAATAGACCTTGCCGATGGTCTGCCTGCAGAGGTCGTTCAGCGGGATGTAAAGATTCCCGGAGGCGGCGTTTGATGTAGGTTTGGCCACAAATAAGGCACTCACATCACCGGCAGGAAGGTCGGGCGAAAGCGGAGTAAGGCTTTCAATCCGGATATCAGTCAGGTGCTGATTGGCCATAAAGGGGAAGGCACAATCGCATTTGGCAAAGGCCTGTGCCTTGCTGAACCCGAAGGTTTCAACGGCAGGGGCCTGGGCGTAAAAATAGCCGGCTGAATCAAACAGGGAGACTGAAAAAGCCACGGCAGCAGGGCGCATGGTATCACTGTCGGTGTATTCGGGCCAGGGGCCGGTATTGTTGAGGTTAACGATGTCAGTTTTGTTGAACGAGAAAGGTCTTGTGGTCTCATCACATTCGCAGCACCCGGGGATGATTCTCAGCAGGTTGAGCAAAAGGAGGATGTAAAGTATTTTTCTGAACATAAGATTCATGTTATCTGGTAGTTGCTGCCTGGTTGTCTGTGAGTTTCTTACCCAGAATAACCCCGATTCCGGCTCCCACTCCAGCCTCCAGCAGGTGTTGCTGGTAGTTCTCCCTTTGAAAAGCAGGGAATGCATGCATTCTCAGCAGCGGGTTGAGGCGGAAGTAAAGATTCCGGTATTGATAATTTATCCCGGTTCCAAGCTCAAAACCCATTCCGCTCTGGTTGTCGAAATACGAACCGGTTCGGTCTGTTTCGAGGTCGATCAGCAGGCCGCCGTTGAGGAAAAAGTACCTGCCCAGTTCAAGGTTTAGTTTGAGCGGGACGCTGACGAGGGTTAAAACGTTCTTTTCGGGGGTCATGTCAATACCGGGCATAAATTCGGGGGTGCTGATGAGGTGATGGCGCGAAATGAGCACACCTGACTCAAACCAGAGATTCCGTCCGGTTTTGAACCTGATCAGCGCTCCGGCAAAGCTGGCTCCGTCGCCCGAGTAGCTGCCACCCCCATCGAGGGTGACGAATCGGGTAGGGGTTATCTGAGAAAATCCTCCCTGCATTCCGATAAGGACCTGACTACGCAGCTGAAGCGGCAAAGACAACTGTAACAGAAGGAGAAGGAAAGTGAGCAAAAGGCTGAACAGCATCGAAGGTTTCATGGAAAGGTAACAGGATTTAAGGTATTGCTTAAGGGTCAGCCGAACAGAAAACGAAACACTTCTTCGATTTTCCCCACAGGCTGAATATTGATTCCTTTGGCTGAACTCCGGGCTGCTTTCAAGTTGAGTTTGGAGACCACGATGGTATCGAACCCAAGTTTTCCGGCTTCGGCCACCCTTTGCTCAATCCGGGATACCGGCCGGATTTCACCGGAAAGGCCGATTTCGGCAGCAAAACAGGTTTTTGAGCTGATCGGAATGTCGATGTTTGACGAAAGCACGGCGCTCACCACGGCCAGGTCAGTGGCCGGATCATCCACGCGGAGGCCGCCGGCAATGTTGAGAAAGACATCTTTTATCCCGAGCTTGAAACCGCTTCTTTTTTCGAGCACGGCCAGCAGCATGTTCAGTCTCCGTGTATCAAAGCCGGTGCAGGATCGCTGGGGTGTTCCGTAGGCTGCTGTGCTCACCAGCGCCTGGGTTTCGATCAGCATCGGACGCAGGCCTTCGATGGTGGCGGCCACCGCTGAGCCACTCACTGGTTCGTCGTGCCGGGTGATCAGGATTTCAGAGGGGTTGCTTACTTCACGCAATCCCTCAGCCTGCATTTCGTAGATGCCGAGTTCCGAGGTGCTGCCAAAGCGGTTTTTTACCGACCGTAGAATCCGGTATCCGTAGTTGCGGTCACCTTCAAACTGAAGTACCGTATCTACCATATGCTCCAGCAGTTTCGGACCCGCAAGGCTGCCTTCTTTGGTGATGTGCCCGATCAGAAAAACCGGTACATTGGCTGTTTTTGCATACTGCTGCAGTTCAGAAGCGGTTTCACGGATCTGGGAGATACTGCCGGCAGATGCATCAATATTTTCACTGCTCAGCGTCTGAATCGAATCCACGATTACGATGCCGGGGTTGATGGCTGCAATGTGGCGCAGGATTTCCCCGGTGGAGGTTTCGGTGAGGATATAGCATTCGTTTTTCCCCATCCCAAGTCGTTCGCCACGCATCCTGATCTGTTGTTCACTCTCTTCGCCCGAAACATAGAGCACCTTCAGGTTGCTGATGGTGAGGGCCACCTGCAGCATCAGGGTGGATTTTCCGATACCGGGTTCACCACCGACAAGAATCACCGATCCCGGCACCAGTCCGCCGCCAAGCACCCGGTTAAGTTCGCCGTTGCGTGTGTTTATCCTGGTTTCCCCGGTAATTTCTATGTCGGTGATCAGGGTAGGTCTGGAGGGCTGTTTTACTTTCAGGCCTGAGGATGAATGGCTTTCCGCCCGTTGTACAACCTCTTCGATATAGGTGTTCCATTCCCCGCACGAAGGACAGCGGCCTATCCATTTGGGTGACTGTGCCCCGCAATTGCTGCAGAAGAATGCTGTTTTGGTTTTGGCCATAGGTTTAATTATGCTCAGTTTGTACGTCCCTCGTTCCTCGTCCCATGTCCCACGCCCCACGTCTCATGTTCCATGCCCCTCGTCCCTGATCGTAGCTCAAACTTCAATCAGGTTGTTCCGGATGGCGAATTTCACCATATCCACCGTGGTTTTCAGGTTGATTTTCCGCATGATGTTGTTTTTGTGAGATTCTACAGTGCGGATGCTTACAAACAGTTTATCGGCAATCTCCTTGTTCGTGTAGCTGTCGGCAAACAGCTTCAGGACTTCCAGTTCGCGTTCACTCAGCGTGCTGTTGGGGTTGTTTTTGATCGGATTGTTGCCCGACTGCTTGAGGTAACGCTTGAGAATGATGTTGGAAATAGACTTGCTGTAATAGTCATAGCCACTCCTCACCGTCATAATGGCTTCGATCATCTCATTGCGGTCGGCATCTTTGCTCAGAAAGCCCTTGGCACCGGCTTTCAGGGTGCGCAGGATGAAACTCTCCTGAACCGTCATTGCAAGAATCAGAATCTTTATCTGCGGATGCTCACGCTGAATGATCCGGATCATGTCGATGTCGTGATCACCGGGTTCATAGGTGTTGAGCAGCACCACATGGATGGGCAGTATCCGCAGCTTAATGAGCAGTTCAGACAGGTTACGGACACACCCCATTATGGTAATACTCTGACTGTCAGACAGCAACGATTTAATGCCTTCGCATACAATGTGATGGTCATCTACGAGGATTACTTCAATTTTGTTCACTTTAAGGCCTCCGCATTTCTGCTGACGAAATTAGTGTAAATAGTGTGAAAACCAAATCCCGATGTATTAAATCGCCCGGGAATTGGTCTGCTTGCTAAACTTCTTTTCATAACTTAGTGCCTTGGTTCCTGATTTAACAAAGAAGTCTATGTCAGAGCATATTCCGGATATAAAGACCCTGTTGCACGAGCAGGGTGAGCGGTTGAAAGAACTTGCCGCAATCAACCAGACCACCCAGATTCTGAAGGAGGGCAAGCCGGTTGACGAAACGCTGCAACAGCTTGCGATGATTTTTCCTGCAGCCTGGCAGTATCCTGCATACACTACGGCCAGAATTAAATTTGATGGCAAGGAATACAAATCGGTAGGGTTTCAGGAAAGCCGCTGGCAGCAACGCCAGCATTTCGAGACCATCAACGACAAGAAGGGGGCGATTGAAATCTTTTACCTCAAGGAGTTTGTGGCAGCCGATGAAGGGCCATTCCTGAAGGAAGAGCGTCACCTGATTTCCAACCTTGCCAACATGATCACTGGCTATCTCAACAGCCAGGAGGCAAGCCGCATTCTCAGGAAAACCCAGCCGGGCTGGGTAACCACCGACAAGCAGAGCCCCGGTGAACAGTCTCCGGCTTCGAGCCGTCAGCTGCTCCAGAAGTTCCTGAATAAAAACAATTATGACCGCGATGTTTACCACGATCTGATGCCGTTTAAGGTAAGGGAAATCCTGCTCGTTGCCAATCTTTACGATGCCTACAGCATTGAAAAAGAGGGCCGGTTTTCAGAACATGTGCTGGGTGAGTATCATCAGCTCAGCCTGACCTCCATGCCCCGGATTACCGGAGTGTCGTCGGAAGAAGAGATCTTCGAACAATTGCAGAGCAAGCATTTCGACCTGATCATTTTTATGGTGGGCGTCGAAAAAAATATGCCCCTGACCCTGAGTATGAAGATCAAGGCCGAATTCCCCTACATCCCCATTTTCCTGCTCCTCAACAACAACAAGGATATTTCCTATTTCAGCGAAAAGCCGCAGATGAAGCACATCGACCGCATCTTTGTATGGAACGGGGAATCCAAGGTGTTTTTCGCGATCATCAAACACATTGAAGATAAAATCAATGTTGAGAACGACACCAAGGTCGGGATGGTCAGGGTGATCCTGCTGGTGGAGGACTCCCCGCAGTATTACTCCAGATACCTGCCGCTGCTTTACAGCATTGTGATGGAACAGACCCGCCGGATTATTGAGGATGTCAGCACGGATGAATTGTACAAGGTATTACGAATGAGGGCGAGGCCAAAAATTCTGCTCGCCTCGAATTTTGAGGAAGCCCGTGATATTCTCGACAAATTCAGGGATTATATGCTCTGTCTGATCACGGATGTTGAATACATGAAAAGCGGGAAAACTGACAATCAGGCCGGTTTCGAGCTGGCAAAGTATGCCCGTTCGCTCAATCCGGAACTGCCGACCATCATTCAGTCGCACAATCCTGAGAATGCGCGCATGGCCTATCAGCTGAAGGCAACCTTTATCGATAAAAATTCTGAAACCCTCGTGCAGGATTTCAAGAGTTTTATTTCCCATTACCTGGGGTTCGGGAATTTTATCTACCGCGACAAGGATGGCCGGCAGATCGCCGTGGCACGTTCCCTCAAGGAGTTTGAATCACTGCTGATCACCATTCCCGATGAGTCGCTGATCTACCATGCCCGTAAGGATCATTTCTCGCTCTGGCTGATGGCCCGCGGCGAAATTCAGGTTGCCAAAATCATCAACCCGGCCAAGGTCAACGACTTTGAAAGTCCTGCCAAGCTGAAACAGTACCTTGTTGAGGTGATTCAGAAGTTCAGGAATGAGCAGAACAAGGGCAAGGTAATCCCCTTTGAGGAGTCGGCCATCCTCGATGAAACCAATGTGGTGAGCCTCAGTTCAGGTTCGCTGGGGGGGAAGGGGCGCGGACTGGCCTTTATCAACACCCTCATCTATAACCACGATTTTGAGAAACTGCTGCCGAACATCCGCATCCGTACCCCGAAAACTTCCATCATCGGCACCGATGAGTTTGAGTATTTTATCGAGCGCAACAAGCTTTACGACCTGGCGGTCACTGGCATGGATTATGACGAGGTGAAGCGTATTTTCCTGAATGCCTCCCTCACCGAAACCCTGGTGAAACGCCTCAGAATACTGCTCAAACACATCACCAATCCCATTGCCATCAGGTCATCCGGCCTCTTTGAGGATTCGCTGATGCAGCCATTTGCCGGTATCTTTGAAACATATCTGCTACCTAACAACCACCCTGACTTCAATATCCGTCTCCAGCAGACCATGGATGCCATCAAGCTGGTTTATGCCTCGGTATTCAGCAAGATTGCCCGTGGTTACATCGAGGCCATTCACTATAAAATCGAAGAAGAGAAGATGGCGGTCATCATTCAGGAAGTGGTGGGCAATAAATACGAGGAAAGTTATTATCCGCACATCAGCGGGGTGGCACAGTCGTACAACTATTACCCGTTTGCCCACATGAAACCCGAAGAGGGTTTTGCGGTAGCCGCCCTGGGGCTTGGGAAGCAGGTGGTGGAAGGGGAGAAGGCCTATCGGTTTTCGCCTAAATATCCGACAACGGAAATCAATACCCCGGTAGATCAGCTTAAGAACTCCCAGGTTGATTTTTATGCAGTGGATCTGAAAAAGAAGGACATAGACCTGATGGAAGGCGAAACCGCCGGTCTGGTGAAACTCGATCTGGATGATGCGGAACGACATGGAAACCTCAGACACCTGGCATCGGTATTTGATGCAGACAATCAGCGGATTGTTCCCGGTCTGACCCATGCCGGCCCAAGGATCATCAATTTCTCAAACATTCTGAAATACAACTACATCCCGTTGGCGCAAACCATTGACCTTGTGCTTGATGTGGTTAAAGAAGCCATGGGAGCCCCCGTGGAAATCGAATTTGCTGTTGACCTCACCAGGGATGAGCAGCTCAGGGCATCGTTTTACCTGCTCCAGATCAAACCACTGATCGGAAGTATGCAGGATTACAGTTTTGATGCTTCGAAGATAGATCAGGATTCCCTGCTGTTGCTGTCTGAAAAGGGAATGGGCAACGGATTGATTGACGATATCGCGGATGTGATTTATATTGATGTGGCGGCATTCGATAAAAGCAAAACCAATGAGATGGCACTCGAAATTGAGGCTTTAAACCGGCAGATGATGGCCGCAGAAACAAAATATCTGCTGATTGGTCCGGGCCGGTGGGGAACGCGTGACCGCTGGATCGGTATCCCGGTAAACTGGCCTCAGATATCCTCGGCGAAGGTAATCGTGGAAACCAGCCTTGAAGGCTATCCCCTCGATGCCTCTTCGGGCTCGCACTTCTTCCACAATGTTACCTCCATGAATGTTGGCTATTTCTCTGTGCAACAGGAGCTTGCCAATTCATTCATCCGCTGGGAAGTCCTCGATAAACAGCCCCTGGTGCAACGGTCAACCTATTTCAAACATGTGAGGTTCGGTCAACCCCTCTCCATCAGAATGGACGGAAAGAAAAGGGTGGCTGCCATTACCTGGAAACACGATGAAAACCAGAGTCAGTGAAACCCCTGATCCGCGTCGTTTCACCGGAAACCTACTTCTGGCCGGAATAACCATATGGTCCTCTTATTGAGTATTATCCACTGATATTCAGTGATATAGTTGCGCATCCTGTGACTTGTCCCTGATTTTCGGAAAAAAAAACATGAAACTGTTTGTAAATTCAGAATAATTTCCGACTTTTGCAGTCCGAAAAAAATTAACTGATTATAAGCTTATACCCATGTCAAAGATTTGTCAGATTACCGGAAAAGGAATGATTGTCGGAAACAGTGTTTCCCACTCCAACATAAAGACCAAACGCAGGTTTTATCCCAATCTTCACATTAAAAAGTTCTACATTCCTGAAGAAGACCGTTGGGTAACCCTTAAGGTTTCAGCCGCCGGTATCCGCAACATCAGCAAAAAGGGGATCAGTGCCTGTCTGAAAGAAGCTTTTGAAAAGGGATACATCAAATAATCAAGAGGTTTCCTTAAAATACATTCTGTTTGATTCATGCTGTTGCTTTCCGCAGCAGCTTTTTTTTTGTGTACCGGGGCTTTAGCATTCTCTGGCCGGCAAATAAGCCATATATTTGCGTGTTACGATGAGAAAGCTGATTCCGGTTCTATGGTTGCTTCTGTTTGTCAGCAACACGCTTTTTTCACAGCAGGCCGACAACGATCTGGTTCAGTTCTCAGGACTGGTGGTGAGTGGTGACAGTCTGAATCCGGTGCCCTATGTGAATATCAGGGTCAAGGGGACAAGCAGGGGAGTGTCAGCCGATTATTCGGGATTCTTCTCTCTGGTAGCCCGTAAAGGCGAAGTAGTGCAGTTTACGGCTGTCGGTTTCAGAAGCGGTGAATACCACATCCCTGATACCCTGAGGGCCAGCCGGTATTCACTGATTCAGATTATGACCCAGGACACAATTTTACTGAAAGAAACCGTTATATATCCCTGGCCATCCAGAGAACAGTTCAAGCTTGCCTTTGTATGGAATGATATTCCCGATGATGACATTACCATTGCTCAGAAAAACCTCGACAGAATGGAATTGCGGCAAAGGGCAATGGTGATGCCCATGGATGGAAGTATGAACTACCGGAATTATATGGATCAGCAGGTTGGTAAACTCTATTATAAGGGGCAGTACCAGCCGATGAACATTTTTAATCCTTTTGCCTGGGCTGAGTTTATCAAAGCCTGGAAAAGAGGCGATTTCAAAAGGAAAAACTGACACACTGACTGAGAATATGTACCTGAAAATCTTTTCTGTTCTGAAATATTTCCTGATTTTTCTGTTGTCAGCTGTCTTATACATTCCGCTTTCTGCCCAGGATATGGCAGAGGTGTTTGGCAGGATAACCGATGTGGGCAATCAGCCCTTACCGCTGGTCAACATTGCGATTGCCGGACAACCTGGCGGGACGGTATCCGCAAATGACGGCTCCTGGTTACTGAAAGTGCCTGCAGATAAAGAGATCACCCTGGTATTTACTTTCGTGGGATTCAATACAGAGAAGGTAAAAATACGCCTCAAGCCGGGCGAACGTTACGAGATCAACCGCCGGCTGGTGGAGTCAACCACACAGCTTCCTGATTTTGTGGTTGAAGACAAGCAGATCCGGTATTCAAATCTGAATACCCTGGATCCGAAACTCTCTGCGCTCATCCCCAGCGCTTCCGGAGGTATTGAAGCCCTGCTCAAAACCTTTTCCGGAGTTTCATCCAACAATGAGCTCAGTTCGCAGTACTCAGTGAGGGGAGGGAACTACGATGAAAACCTGGTGTATGTGAATGATGTGGAGATCTACAAACCTTTTCTCATACGTTCCGGTCAGCAGGAAGGCCTCAGTTTTCTGAATTCCGATCTGGTAGCTTCCATTCTGTTCTCTGCCGGTGGTTTTGAACCACGCTACGGCGATAAAATGTCCTCGGTACTCGACATCCGTTACAAGCGACCAACCCGGGTTGCCGGTTCAGTCAGCGGAAGCCTTCTGGGAGCTTCCATGCACCTTGAAGGATCTTCCAAAGACCGCCGTTTTATGTATCTGATGGGATTCAGGCAGAAATCCAACCAGTATATCCTTAAAAGCCTGGAAACCAAGGGTGATTACAAACCTTCGTTTACCGATCTCCAGGGTATGCTGATGTATGAGGTAAATCCCAGACTTGAATTCTCTTTTCTGGGGAATTATGCCCGGAATTATTACCGCATAGTCCCGGTTACCCGCGAAACCAGTTTCGGTACCATCAACGAAGCCCTTCAGCTGAGGGTATATTTCGATGGAAGCGAGACAGACCGCTTTATCAATTACCTGGGAGCCTTCACCACCAACTACAAGCCCTCTGAAAATGTATCCCTCAAACTGATCCTTTCATCCTTCCAGACCATCGAAAGCGAAACTTTCGATATTATGGGTCAGTACTGGATCGGCCAGCTTGAAACCGACCAGGGGAGTGACTCATTCGGGGAAGCCCTCGAAACCAAAGGTGTAGGTACCTACCTCAACCATGCCAGAAACTACCTCGACGCTGTAGTGAGCACAGCCGAACACCGCGGAACCATTACCCGGCCTGCTTCGGCAACCAACTGGGGGCTAAGGTTTCAGCATGAAATCATCAACGACCGGCTGAATGAATGGAACATGAATGATTCGGCAGGGTATACCCTTCCTTCGCATCAGGGGATTCCCGGGGAAGCCGGAAACCAGAATAATATTACCCTGCAGGATGTGGTAAAAACCACCATCAACCTCAGTTCAAACCGTTTGTCAGGGTTTGTTCAGCATGGCTGGGATGCGCAGGGAAATTCAGGTCAGTGGAGCTTTGTGTTGGGTACAAGGTTTAATTACTGGGACCTCAACCGCCAGTTCCTGCTCAGCCCCCGCGGCTCAGTCTCTTTCAAACCGGAATGGGAGAGCGACATCGTTTTCCGTTTTTCATCAGGACTATATTACCAGCCACCGTTTTACCGCGAGTTACGTAACAAAAACGGAGAAATCAATAAATCGCTTAAGGCCCAGTCTTCGCTGCATTTCGTTGCAGGATCCGACTTTAATTTCAAGGCCTGGAACCGTCCGTTTAAATTTGTGGCCGAAGCTTACTACAAATACCTTGATAACCTGATCCCCTATGAAATAGACAATGTTCGCATCAGGTATTTTGCTACAAACAGTGCCAGGGGTTATGCCACCGGCCTCGACCTCAAGGTGAACGGTGAATTCGTGAAAGGAGTGGAGTCCTGGGCAAGCATGTCGCTGATGAGCACCCGTGAAGACCTGGAAGGGGATACCTACATCAACTACTACAACGATGAGGGTGAGCGCATCATCCCCGGATATACCACCAACAATGTGGTTGCCGACAGCGCCGTCATCAGCCGGGGCAGTATGCCGCGTCCTACCGATCAGTGGCTCACTTTCGGCTTGTTTTTTCAGGATTATCTCCCCAAAAACCCGACTTTCAAGATGAACCTGAGCCTGCTCTTTGGCACCGGACTGCCTTACAGTCCCCCGGGAAGTGTCAGGGGGCGCAATGCACGGCGCATGCCTTCCTTCAGAAGGGTAGATATCGGCTTTTCCAAACAGATTGCGGGACGATCACGCGACAATGGGCAAACCAACCTCAAAGGGTTTATGAGGCATGTTGACGATATCTGGATCAGCCTCGAAGTGCTGAACCTGCTTCAGGTAAGCAACACCATTTCCTATTTGTGGGTGAAGGATGTCAACAACAGACAGTATGCGGTTCCCAATTACCTGACACCCCGTCAACTGAACCTCAAGATCTCCGTACAGTTCTGATTTCAGTATTGATTTACTCATTTTTAAAGGGAAGAAGGAAACCTTTTCTCCTTAAAAATGTTATTTAGAATAGTTCTGAATAAATTAATTAACCGAAAAATTACGGAGGAAACATGAATTTTGAATTCCCGTCACTGCCTTATGCATACGATGCCCTTGAGCCGCACATTGACAAGCTCACCATGGAAATTCACCACACCAAACACCATAGAGCATACTTTGATAAATTCGTAGCGGCTGTTGCCGGCACGGAGCTTGAATCAAAAACCCTGGAAGAAATATTTGCCGGAATCAGCAAAGCCCCGGTGGCCGTCAGGAACAATGGCGGCGGATTTTTCAATCACAACCTTTTCTGGGAGATATTGTCACCCAACGGCGGCGGACAGCCCACTGGCAAACTGGCTGAAGCCATTGCGGCAAAATTCGGCTCATTTGATGAGTTTAAAACCAGGTTTAACGATGCAGCTGCCAACAGGTTCGGAAGCGGCTGGGCATGGCTGAGTGTTAAAGCCGACAACAGTCTGTGTGTCTGTTCATCCCCCAATCAGGACAACCCCCTGATGGATGTCCACGATTGTCAGGGTACCCCCATTCTCGGTCTTGATGTATGGGAGCATGCCTATTACCTGAAATACCAGAACAGAAGGCCTGATTATATCGGTGCATTCTGGAGTCTTGTAAACTGGGAGAAAGTATCTGAAAACTATATGAAGGCTCTGAAATAATAAGTTGCAAAACGCGATCAACCTTTTTAAAACCGGCTTGTTTAATACAGGACGGTTTTTTTGTTTAACCATAATTTAAATTAAAATGAAGTACAGACTTTTTCTGGTTGCAGCCCTGATTTTTGCTGCATCTTTTCCCGATTTCTCCATTGCGCAGGCAGTGAAAGTAAAACCTGCAAAATCACCGGCTGCAAAAAAGGCCGACCCTGTTAAATCAGACACCCCTGCCACAGAGAGTAAAACCACCATAAACAAGGCTCCGGTTTTGTTGCCGGCGGTAAAAACCGGAATTTCATTCTGGTCGTCCGCCTCATCGGCACTGCCTTTTCCTGAGTTGCCCTATGAGTATGGTGCACTGGAGCCTGTGATTGATAAACTCACCGTTGAGATTCATTACGACAGGCATCACCGGGCCTATTACAACAATTTTATGAAAGCGATCGCCGATACAAAAATGGCTTCGATGCCAATAACCGAAATATTCGCGAATATTGCTGAGTTCCCGGTAGCCGTGCGCAACAATGGTGGCGGTTTCTACAATCATGTGCTGTACTGGGAAAACATGTCACCCAAAGGTGGCGGTGAGCCCACCGGCGAACTTGCTGAAATGATAAAGAAGTACTTTGGCAGTTTCAGTGCTTTTACCGAAAAGTTTAACGAAGCAGCCAAATCACGTTTTGGCTCCGGCTGGGCCTGGTTATCCTACGATCCCCTGAACGGAGAACTCTTTGTTTCTTCAACAGCCAATCAGGACAATCCCCTGATGCAGGTTGCCGAACGCAAGGGCATCCCCCTGCTGGCTCTTGATGTATGGGAGCATGCCTATTATCTGAAATACCAGAACAAGCGGGCTGATTATGTTACTGAATTCTGGAAGATGGTTAACTGGCCTGAAGTTGACAAAAGGCTCAAGGCTGCGGTTGGCAGGTAGTTCCGGATGTAATACAAAAAATCAAAGGCTGCCTTTCGGGGCAGCCTTTGATTTTTATCGCTGAAGTAAGAATTACAGTTTGCGTTTGATTTCAACCTCTTCATAACCTTCAATGATGTCTTTTACCTTGATATCATTAAACCTGTCGATGTTGAGACCGCATTCATAACCGGCGCTTACCTCTTTCACATCATCCTTGAAGCGTTTGAGTGAACCGAGTACTCCGGTATGCACCACAATGCCATCCCTGATGATCCTGATTTTGGTGTTGCGGGTAATCTTTCCGTCAAGCACCATACATCCGGCCACAGTACCCACTTTGGTAATGTTGAATGCTTCGCGCACTTCGAGGTTGCAGACAATCTTCTCTTCGATGTCGGGAGAAAGCATACCTTCGATGGCCGCCTTGATTTCGTTGATGGCTGTGTAGATGATAGAGTAGGTGCGGATGTCGATCTGCTCCTGTTCGGCAAGTTTTCTGGCGCTGAGTGATGGTCTCACCTGGAATCCGACAATAATGGCATTGGAGGCCGAAGCAAGCAATACATCGCTTTCGGTAACGGCTCCCACCGATTTGTGGATAATGTTTACCTGAACTTCCGGTGTGCTGAGTTTCATCATTGAATCGGAAAGCGCTTCAACCGAACCATCCACATCCCCTTTCACGATGATGTTAAGTTCTTTGAAGTCTCCGATGGCGATACGGCGTCCGATTTCATCCAGGGTTATGTGTTTCTGAGTACGGATACCCTGCTCACGTTGCAGTTGCATACGTTTGGCAGCAATGCTCTTGGCTTCCTTTTCATCGCGCATTACCTTGAAGGTGTCGCCGGCAAGCGGAGCTCCGCTCAGTCCGAGCAGGAGCAATGGTGTACTGGGTCCGGCTTCCCTGATCGGGATGTTCCGTTCATTGTACATTGCTTTTACCTTACCATAGGTGGTACCGGCCAACACCATGTCGCCTGGCTTGAGTGTCCCTGTCTGAACCAGGATTTTGGCTACATAACCTCTTCCTTTGTCAAGTGATGATTCAAGCACTGTACCACTGGCCAGTCTGTTGGGGTTTGCCTTGAGCTCGAGCAATTCGGCTTCGAGCAATACTTTTTCAAGCAGCAGCTCTACGTTCAGACCTTTTTTGGCTGAAATTTCCTGACTCTGGTATTTACCTCCCCAGTCTTCAACCAGAATGTTGCGTTTCGAAAGCTCCTCTTTGATTTTCTCCGGATTGGCGTTGTTTTTATCGATTTTGTTGATGGCAAATACAATGGGTACACCGGCGGCCTGGGCATGGTTGATGGCCTCAATCGTCTGCGGCATCACGGTATCGTCTGCTGCAATCACAATAATTACAATATCAGTAATCTTGGCACCACGGGCACGCATCGCCGTAAACGCTTCGTGACCAGGGGTGTCGAGGAAAGTAATTTTCTTGCCATTGTCAAGCTGTACCTCATAGGCTCCGATGTGCTGGGTAATCCCTCCGGCCTCTCCGGCAATCACATTGGAATGGCGGATATAGTCAAGCAATGAGGTCTTACCATGGTCAACGTGACCCATCACAGTAACGATCGGGGCCCTTGGTTCCAGATCATCGGGGCTGTCGGTATCCTCAGCATCCTCTTCACCATGCGCAGCATCAAGTCCGACAAACTTCACTGTAAATCCAAATTCATCCGCTACCACCACTATGGTTTCTGCATCCAGACGCTGGTTGATGGAGACAAACAGTCCGAGTGACAAGCAGGTGGAGATAACCTGGGTAACCTGTACATTCATCAGACTGGCCATTTCGTTGGCTGTGACGAATTCAGTTACAGTAATTACTTTCTGGTCATCAATCATCTTCTGGGCCTCTTCAGCCATCATCTGGCTAACCAGGCTTCTTTTCTCACGACGGTGTTTTGAGGCTTTTGACTTTCCTCCTCCGCTCAAACGCTGCAGCGTTTCTTTGATCTGTTTCTGGATATCTTCAGGGGTGAGTTCAACTTTCGGTGCTTCGCGGCGTGGGCTTCCTTTTTTGTCGCGCTGAGGTTTGCCTCGCTGCGGTCCTGTACCCTGCGATTGCTGGCTGCCCTGCTGGGGTTCTCTGTTCTGACCTGTGGTTTCTTCTCCCTGCTTTTTGATCCTCTTGCGTTTTTTCTTCTTCGATTTGTTGAGATCATCAGAAGAGGAGGCAACCGGTTTCTTGGGCTCAGGTTTCCTCACTTCAGGAAGTTTCATGGTACCCAGGATGGTTACACCTTCAAGCTTTTTGAAATCTGTTTTGATGAAATTGGATTCTTTTTCAACAACAGGCTCCTTTTCAGGCTGGGCAACAACTGGTTGTTCCACCGGTTGAACCGGTTCAGCAGGTGTAGCGGCAACAGGCTGATCAACTGCCGGTTCCGGAGTATCTTTCGGTTTTACTTCGGTACTGGTGGGTTCTTCCGCTGCAGGCGCTGTTTCCTCCGCTGTTTTATCAGATTTTGATTTAGTTTTGGATTTCGATTTTGGTTTGTTCAGTGAATCAAGATCCATCTTCCCGAGCACTTTTAACTGACCGATCTGGGCAGGCTCTTCGGTGCCGGTTTCGGCTACACTGGTTGCTGATGCTGATTCAGCCAGTGTTTTATCATCGTGCGGGGCCGCTGGTTCGGCAACCCTGGCTTCGGGCTCCGGTTTTGGCTCCGGTTTAGGTTCAATAGTCTCCTGTTTTGCCTCAACAGGCTCCGGTTTAACAGGTTTGTCTTCGGTTGGCAGAACCGGGGCAACGGGTTCCTCAGCCGTAGCAACAACCTCAGGTTTCTCTTCTGCGGTCGGCGGAGCAGTCGGAATAACCTGCTTAGGTTCGGCAGGTTTTGGTTTCACCGGTGCTTCTTCAGCAACCGGTTTTGGCTTCACAGCTGCTGGTTCCGGCTCCGGTGGCATGTTGCGGATGAACAACTCTTTGCGGCCACTTTCAACATCGAATTCATCCTCAGTAGCAGGGCGTTTATCGTTGATCGATAATGTTTTATGCTGGGTGTACTCGAGCTCAATCTTTTTTGCGACTTCCTTCACGTTTTTCTCCAGCTGATACTCTTTTACCAGCATAGCGTAAACCTCAGGGTCGAGTTTGGTGTTGGGGTTATTGTCAATTTTAATCCCCTTTTTATGGAGAAATTCGACAATAGTAGGCACCCCGACGTTAAACTCCTGCGCCGCTTTTCCTAGTCTTGTGCTTTTGTTTACTTCTGACATATTGAATTCTGATGTTACAATCCGTTTGTTAGGACGGATTTTCTGTAAAAATACGCTAATTAAGTTATTCAAACCCTGCGAATTCCGGAATAATCCTGGTTAACACTTGTTTTAACAGAGTACTCTATTCAAATTCCGCACGCAGAATCCTGATAACTTCTTTGATGGTTTCTTCTTCAAGGTCGGTTCTTGTGACAAGTTCTTCGATACTCAGATCAAGCACACTGCGGGCTGTATCACAGCCGATGGCTTTCAGTTCATCGATGATCCACTGATCAATTTCGTCGGCAAATTCCTGAATGTCAACATCTTCATTGTCATAATCAGTGTCACGGTAAACGTCTATCTCATAGCCGGTAAGTTTGCTGGCCAGTTTGATGTTGTATCCACCCTTACCGATTGCGAGGGAAACCTGATCGGGTTTCATATAAACATCAGCCCTTTTGGTGCTTTCGTTGATAGAAATTGAAGAGATTTTAGCCGGACTCAGTGCCCTGGTGATATACAGTGAAGGGTTGCTGGTAAAGTTGATTACATCGATGTTTTCGTTGCGCAGTTCGCGAACAATGCCGTGAATTCTCGAACCTTTCATACCCACACAGGCACCCACCGGGTCGATGCGGTCGTCGTAACTCTCAACGGCCAGTTTTGCCCGTTCACCGGGAACCCTCACAATGTTGCGGATGGTAATCAGGCCATCATAAACTTCAGGAACTTCAGCCTCGAAAAGCCGCTCAAGAAATGCCGGTGAAGTGCGCGAGAGCACAATAACCGGTGTGTTGTTGCGCATATCAACTTTTGAAACCACCGCCCTGATGGTATCACCTTTGCGGTAAAAATCGGAAGGGATCTGTTCGGAACGTGGAAGGGTGAGCTCAATGTACTCATCATCAAGGACAAGTATCTCCTTTTTCCACACCTGATAAACTTCACCGGTGATGATTTCCCCGATTTTCTCTTTGTATTTTTTGAAAATATTGTCTTTTTCAAATTCCTGAATTTTGGCCATGAGGTTCTGCCGGATGGTGAGAATCTCACGTCTTCCGAAATCCTTCATCTTGATTTCTTCAGAAACCTCTTCACCTACCTCAAAATCAGGTTCAATTTTAATGGCTTCTGAATAGGCAATCTGACGGTTATCGTCTTCAACTGCTCCATCATCAACAATTTCGCGGTTTCTCCAGATTTCAAGGTCGCCTTTGTCGATGTTGACAATAACATTGAAATTTTCATCAGAGCCGTGTTTCTTGATCAGCATGTGCCTGAAAACATCTTCGATGATGCGCATCATGGTTTCACGGTCGATGTTTTTAAACTCCTTGAATTCGGAGAAGGTTTCGACTAAATTGATATGTTCCATTTGTTTAAAGTTGTTCGCTGTAACAGATGATGATTGATTTATTTGAAAGAGATGATCTCTTTGGTTTGTTTGATATCAGAAAAGGGAATTTCCCTCGTTTCCTCGGTTTCTACCTTTTTCACTTTGGTTTTCCGGTAAACTTTGATCCCTGTTGAATCAGCGGCAACCAGTTTTCCGGTAAACCTGGTTTTGTCAGTCAGAGAAACCTCGACTTCGCGTCCGATATTTTTTACATATTGCCGAAGCAGTCTGTAAGGCTGATCAATTCCGGCAGATGAAACAACCAGGTCGTAATCTTCTTCCTCTCTGTTGTAAACAGATTCTATATGCCTGGTAATCAATGCGCAGTCGTCGATAGTGATGTGGGTATCACTGTCGAGCAGCACGGTGATGTGGTTGCCGGGCTTTACCTTGATTTCCACCACAAATTTATCAGTGTTTTCAAGCTTTTGCTCAACGGTTGACCGAATTTCTTCTGCTGTTATCATTTCAGTATGTTTAACAAAAGAGGGGACAAATCAGTCCCCTCACTATCGTTTCGCCAGAAAACAAACCGGCACAGGCACGGCAGGCGATAGGATCCAATCAGTTGTCCGACTAGGGCTCGAACCTAGAGTCTTCTGAACCAAAATCAGACGTGTTACCATTACACTATCGGACAGACTCCCTTAAAAAGGTGTGCAAAAATAGGTATTTTTTTTTAATTACAAAACTAATACCTTTAAAACATTGGCATATAGACGTTAATCATTTTCATTTCATTAACACTTTATGTGATTCAGACTGGTATAGAGTTCGTTCAAAATGATTAACTTCGCCCCGCTTCAGCAGGTGCTGACCGGCTGACTGTTTTAACAATGCCGTTTTTTGCGGTTGGTGATATAAGCTGTTGAATATCAGTTTCCTCTGTAATCGCGTGACTGCATGCAGGCAAGTTTACAATAACTCAGCAACAGTGTTATAGCATTTCAGCTGCAGATAAAGGTGTTCACCCTTTGTATTCAGTATCTGATAAAATTACCATAAACAGCAACATTTAACTTTCACATACCAGGCATGAAAAATTACAAACAGCTTAACAACATTTTCGGATGGATCAGTTTTGCCATTGCCGCTGTTGTTTACACCCTTACTGTTGAGCCTACCGCCAGCTGGTGGGACTGTGGTGAGTACATAGCAACAGCTTTCAAGTTGCAGGTAGGTCATCCTCCTGGAGCGCCCCTGTTTCAGATGGCAGGCCGGATTTTCTCATTGTTTGCCATGGGCGATACAGCCAATGTTGCCCTCATGATCAATCTGATGTCGGCCCTTGTCAGTGCATTCACGATTCTTTTTCTGTTCTGGACCATCACCCACATGGCCAGGAAGATTGTGGTTAAAGACAATGAGATTACCAATGGCCAGTTGTATGCTATTTTGGGCAGTGGTCTGGTTGGTGCCCTAGCCTATACATTCAGCGATTCGTTCTGGTTTTCAGCCGTCGAAGGTGAGGTGTATGCCATGTCTTCGTTTTTTACAGCCATCGTTTTCTGGGCCATCCTCAAATGGGAAGATCAGTCAGAAGAGAAACACGCTGTGCGCTGGATTATCCTTATAGCCTATCTGGTCGGTCTTTCTATCGGGGTGCACCTCCTCAACCTGCTCGCCATACCCGCTATTGCATTTATCTATTACTATAAAAAGTATAAGCCTACTCCCAAAGGAACAATTATTACGGCACTGGTATCGGTCTTTCTGCTGGTCTTTATCATGTACATCATCATTCCATGGGTGGTTGATCTGTCGGCACGTTTTGAGCTGCTCTTTGTCAATACATTCGGATTGCCGTTCAACTCGGGGACTGTGTTTTATTTTGCCCTTATCATTGGTCTTCTGGTTTTTGGTATCCGGTATACGCGCAAGCGTGGAAAGCTGATCGCCAATACTGCCTTTCTGGCCATCACCTTCATCCTTATCGGGTATTCATCCTTTCTGATGCTGGTTATCAGGGCAAACACCAATACCCCCATCAATGAAAACAGCCCCGACGACGCCATCAGTCTGCTGTCGTACCTCAACCGTGAGCAGTATGGATCATGGCCGATTTTTCACGGTCAATACTACAGTGCTCCCCTTGATCCTTCGAATCCCTATTCCGATGGCAACCCGATCTACATCCGTGATTCAGAAAAGGGAAAATATGTGATCACCGATGAACGCAAAGGCTCAGAGGCAAATTACGATCCGCGGTTTACCACCATTTTCCCCCGAATGTACAGTCCGCAGGATAACCATGTCAAAGCTTATCAAAGCTGGGGTAAGGTCAAGGGAGTTCCGATTACCGCACAGAACAACGAAGGACAATCAGAAACACTGATCAGGCCGACCTTCACAGAGAATCTCCGGTTCTTCTTCCGCTACCAGCTGGGCCACATGTATTTCCGTTATTTTATGTGGAACTTTGCCGGACGCCAGAATGATATTGAAGGGCATGGCGGCGTCACCGATGGTAACTGGATCAGTGGCATCAGTTTCCTGGATGATTCGCGGCTTGGTTCCCAAAGCGATCTTCCCAGAAGTATGGAAAGCCCGGCCCGTAACAGATACTACCTGCTGCCCCTCATTCTGGGGATGATCGGGATGTTTTTCCATTTTAACAAAAACTACAAGGATGGAGTGGTCGTGGCATTGCTCTTCTTTATGACCGGTATCGCAATCGTGCTCTACCTCAATCAGACCCCCTTCCAGCCCAGGGAACGGGATTATGCTTACGCGGGCTCGTTTTATGCCTTTGCCATCTGGATAGGTTTTGGTGTACTCTCCCTGTATGATCTGCTGAGTAAAAAACTATCACCGGCGATTTCAGCTGTGGCTGTAACAGCAGTCTGTACAGTTCTGGTACCCGGGGTTATGGCCAGTGAGAACTGGGACGACCACAACCGGAGCAACAAATTTGCTGCCCGCGATTTTGCCGCAAATTACCTCAATTCCTGTGCGCCGAATGCCGTGCTGATTACCAATGGCGATAACGATACCTTCCCGCTCTGGTATGCCCAGGAGGTTGAAGGTCTGAGAACTGACATCAGGGTAGTGAATTATATGCTGGCTTCAGGCGACTGGTATGTGCATCAGCTGGCCCGAAAAATCTATAACTCCGAACCACTGAAGTTCACACTCACACCAAAACAATACAACAAAGGAGTCAACGAGTTTATCCCGTTTTTTGACCGTGGTGGCGGACAGCAGTTTGAACTGAAGGAGATCGTTGATTTTATCGCCGATGAATCCGACAGGAGTAAAATAACCCTTCAGAGTGGCGAAAGCATCAACTATTTCCCGGCCCGTAAGGTCAGGCTCACCGTTGACTCAGCAAGGGCGGTGCAGAACGGCATCGTTCCGGCCTACATGGCGGATCGCATCGTTCCGGCAGTTGAATGGGAGATTAAGTCGAATTACCTCTACAAAAACGACCTGATGCTGCTCGACTTCCTTGCAAGCAACAACTGGGAACGCCCGTTGTATTTTGCCAGTCCGTCGAGTGTGAATAAAGTGCTGGGCATTGATAAGTATTGCCACCAGACCGGTGTGGTGTACAAGTTTATCCCCGTACCGGCTGAGGAATACATTCCCGGACTCGGTGGTGTGGATACAGAAGCATCTTACGATATCCTGATGAACAAATGCAAATGGGGCAACCTGAATCAGCCCGGCGTATATGTTGACAGGGAAAGCTACCGCAACGCCATGATGCATAAGCAGAACTTTATGCGTCTGGCCCAGGCCCTGGTGAACAAAGGAAAAAATGCAGAAGCCATTGCCGTTGCCGATAAGTGTTTGTCAGAGTTTCCCAATGAGAAGATGACTTTTGATTACTACATGCTTCCGCTTGCCGAAGTTTATTATAAGGCAGGCAATATTGTGAAAGGTAACAATTTTGCGAAAGACCTTGCCGATATTTACCTTGCCAACATCACCTATTATACATCGGTTAGCCCTGAATTCAGCAGCTATTACGAGGACGATATGATGCAGGCATTTGCCGTTATGGCACGCATCTGGGAATATGGTAAAAAATATGGACAGGAGGATATGCTGAAAGAGTTCAAATCACGCATGTATATGATCCCTGCTGAGTATAAGGACCTCTTTAACTAGAATTTCGCAGATTCCTGTTTCGTTATATAAGTTTAGAAAAATCCCGGTGCTTAGGTTCCGGGATTTTCTGCTTAATATTCCGTAATGAATAAACATTCGACCCCTCCGGGGTCGTATATACACTTTCACATCATGCTTTCTACAAACATTTGACTCCTCCGGAGTCAGGTGAAGTTGTTCTGAAATGTGGTTTCCGGGCCCTTCGGGCTTTAAACGCTCAGTTTATTCCCGCTTTTTGTCATCTTTTGGCTTCTCCGGAGTCCGGATATTTGCTCTGAAGAATAGTCTCCGACCCCGGAGGGGTCGCATGTATATAGAAATAGCGATTCCGGATAGGTTGGCGACCCCGGCGGGGTCGGACAAGCTATTGTGAACCGGATATTGTTACAGGTTCCACGAC
>JAEUTG010000024.1 GCA_016788045.1 Bacteroidales bacterium | reverse complement strand
GTCTAAACGCAACCCTTCGTCGAATTCAATGTTATCATAAATGATTGGAACATCAATCTGGCGTTGGTAAGATAAGCCCCTTTTTGATAATTCATGACAAAAACATATTTCATAAACTTTTTCAAGGAGTCCAGGTCCAAGAATCTTATGTACTGTGTAAGCAGCATCAACTATTTGTTTACCAATTGCATCCAATTCTTCAGGAATCGGTTCTAAATTTTTTTGGTGATAATTAGTGTTTTGGAGAATTGGTGTCATATTTTTCTAATTTTAATGTTATGTTAAAAGTAATATATTTTTCTGGCAAATCAAATAATGAATAACCCGAAAGCCGGGACATGGAGTGCCCGGCTTTCCTCTTTTACAAAATAATCGGGGTTTGTTTTAGTTCAGTTTCAGTTGAGGTTTTAGTCAAACTAGTAAGGCAACCGGTTGTAAGAGATTTTTTAATTGTAAAATCAGATTTTCAGAAGGCCCTTTCATACACCATTACGAAACAATTGAACGGAATACGGTTATTGGTCTGCATGATAGATGTTTTGCGGATTGCGGTATCCGTTCAGGTCCATGTACCAGTTCTGATATTGGGTTCCACCGCTCATGGCCCATTCGATAAAACGGAGGTAGCCATGCTGGATCGGTGATTTCTCAATCGGGTGGTCAAAGTCGGCAGCAATGTTGAGCATCCAGGGGAGATTATCCGGACTTTTATAATACCGGCCCTGTCCGGGAACAGAGGCATCGTCGCCGGTTCCGAACAAACTCAGGTCGGCCAGGTCGGTTGGCGGAAAATCAGGTAAATGGACCTCTTTTCCCCGCTGACTGTTGATGATGAGAAAGGGGTTGTAAGGCGGATTTCCGAGTAGTTGAGGGTTTACTGGCTGTTCGAAATACACCGAGATTTCGATGGGCGTTCCGTTGCCGGTTCTCCCCCCGGTATATGAATTAACCCCGGTTATGCCCTCCGGGTTCGTACCACTGACACCGGTAAACATGTTTTTGGCATTGTCAAGTACAATGACAACGGCATTCTGCTGGCCGCTTTCGATGCCGGTTTCGCTGAGGTTAATGTAATTCTCCGTAAGGCTTGTTCCAGTGCAGTTAGCGACAGTTGCAGCAGGCACGGGCAGCATGAAACCGAATCCGTTTTTAATACCTGAACCAGCCGCCTGAGGGATAAAGTCTCCAAAAACTTCTACCACGTCGTTGTTGCTGTTGCTGACCTGAAGAAACCGGTATTTAATCACAAAGTCGTTGAAATCGTAGTCACCCAACCGTGGCCACAGATCTTCAACAGTCAGGGTTCCGTAGCTCTGGGCCGGGAAATAGGTATTGTAGGCGCGTGCAGGATCATCAGGGTAGGCATCATCCAGGTTGGCCACTCCGTCACCGTCTTCATCATCGCCGGAAGGCATGGGGGCGCAGGCTCCTGATCCGTTCGGGTTGTTGGTAGGATCGGCCATATAGTCTCCCGTAATGAATATATCATCGATTACCCCCCGGGAACTGCCTCCCCCCGTGGAATTGAAAAGCCATTGAACCTGATAGACTCCTGTTACGTTCACCGTTAAGGTTTGTGTCTGAACCTGTGTATTTGCATATTGATAATTCAGAATCTGAGTGGTATTACCGTTCAGGTCAATAAGAGAGACCTGGATAAAATGCTGCGTGGCCCCTGCAAGGCTGGTCACTTTGTGCTGAAAGGAAATCTCATCACTGCCGTCGAATTCAACCCAGGGCGAAATGAATCGCCTGGGATCTGCAGGATTGTTCAGGGCACTGGTATACCCGCTGTAGTTGCCTGAAATTTTATTGGACGAAGATATCGATGTCCCGATAAACTGCCAGCAATACCCACGTTCAATAACCCGGTTGCCCGATTCAAAATTCTGACTTACCCCTCCAACCACTGCATGGGCTATGAAGGGCGTGAACATGATCAGAAGGAGTCCTGAAAGCAATTGTTTCGTTTTCATTTTAATGGGGATTTACATTAATCATCCGGATTACCAGTCTGCAGTGAACACGTTGCAGCACCGTCAGTTACGGGAACTGAAAACCATAGCTTGCCGCACTTGACGACCATTGTACTTTCTGTTGCGGGTATCTGAATTGTTACCTGATGATTTTCACTGATATTCACCAGCCTCTTCAGATATACTGCACCCAGGGTAGATTCAACACTCAGTGTCTTGTACATTGCCGGTAGCCCGGGAAATCCCGATATCTTTAAATCTACAGTCTGTAAGGTCGACCACTGAAATGTTTCCGGATATTCGTTGTTTTTGATATTTTCAGTGTCGGTTTTTTCTATATAGATGTCGTCCAGCTTACGGCACGAAAGCGTTGTAAGCAGGGAAACCGATACCAGCAGATAAAGCAATCGTTTCATGGTGTAAAATTTTTTGTCATTTCCTTCGGTTTTTTCCTAAACGATGAGTTCCGGGCGAGCCGGCAGGTTTTTGTATTCAGTGATTGTTTGTGATTTCCGGCACCTTTTACAAGGGCCCGCAGCAGATGATTTTTGCCGCTTACAGGGGTTTATCCGTAAATTGCTGAAATGTCACTCTGTTTTTGTTTAAAAAATGACGAATTAAAGTGACAAATCCGCAAACAAACCATGCTCTTTCATTGCCCTGACTAGGGTTATTTGCTGTTAGTATTTGATTATGAGATAAATATATGAATAGTTGAATCATGTGTTTTGTTTAGCAAATGCAGGTTTTTTGGGGGATTTTTGTAAAATTGGGCGTACGGGCAACGGCCTGAACCATTGTTTTGCTTATCATTGCAGCGTTATTGTTACTGAATAGAAATGACTGTTTACCACAAAATTCTTGATCAGAAAGCCGCAGGGCGGAAGCAGATCGCCGTACTAGCCGATCCTGATAAATCGGATGACCGGACGCTGGAGAATCTTGCAAAGGCTGCCGGTGATAGCGGTGCGGATTATTTTTTTGTCGGCGGCAGTCTGCTCATCAACAACCGGCTTGACGCCTGTATTAAGATTGTGAAGGATATATCGGGGCTACCGGTAGTGCTTTTCCCGGGTAATACCCTGCAAATGAGCTGGAAGGCCGATGCCATCCTGTTTCTGTCACTGATTTCAGGACGGAATGCAGAGATGCTGATCGGCCGTCATGTGATCGCTGCTCCTTACCTGAAGCTGAGTCCGCTGGAAGTCATTTCCACCGGTTACATGCTGATTGAAAGTGGCCGCCCCACCGCTGTTTCTTATATGAGTAATTCAGATCCCATCCCGCACGACAAGGATGATATTGCTATGTGCACAGCAATGGCCGGAGAGATGCTGGGAATGAAACTGATCTTTATGGATGCCGGCAGTGGTGCCATCAATCCGGTTGCTCCGGGCATGATCAGCCAGGTGAAACAGAGCATTGATATTCCCCTGATGGTGGGTGGCGGAATCCGTACCCCGGAGAAAGCGGCTGAGAGTGCTGCAGCCGGAGCCGACCTGCTGGTAATCGGGAATGTCTTTGAAAAAGACCCGGGCAGAATCCACGAGATCGTCAGGGCCGTGAAGGAACTTTGAAATGGCATGGAGCATGTGGCATGGTGCATGGGGCATGGGGCCTGGAGCATGGAGCATGGGGCCTGGGGCCTGGAACTTTAAGCCTGGAGCATGGAGCCTGGTGGCTGAGTGTTTTTCGGAATGAAAGATGATTTGGAGCAGGATGATGTTTGCGAAAAATGTATCGAAGCCAAAGGATGTAGGGCATGGGGCATGGGGCCTGGAGCATGGAGCATGGAGCATGGGGCCTGGGGCCTGGAACTTTAAGCCTGGAGCATGGAGCCTGGTGGCTGAGTGTTTTTCGAAATCATTGATGATTTGAAGCAGGATGATGTTTTCGAAAAATGTATCGAAGCCACAGGTTGCAGGGCATTCTGCTTCCTATAGAGATTCCGTCATCTATCATGAGACAAGGGTACAAGCCTGCCCGCCGAAACAGCGTGTAGGCGGGGTGAAGGGGGGACAAGGCGAATAGATTCTGCTTCATTTGGAGATTTCGCTGCTTGTCAAGAGACTGAGGTCAGCGATCCACAGTCCTTTATATGTTTGTCTGAGGCATCTGACTTCCGACTTCTGACTTCTGACCTCTGACTTCTGCCTGACCCTAAACCGTTAAAACTTTAGACTTTTTACCAGAAATATTCAAATTCATGAAAAAACATCTTTTTCTGCTTGTTTTTGTCGGGCTGGTGATATTTTCACAAGCTCAGGACAAACTGTTCACACCCGAGGAAATAGCCTCCAACCGTAAACTTTACCCAACCGGGCTTTCAAACCTGCAATGGAGGGGCAATTCCGGACAGTTTACCTGGCAGGATGCAACATCGCTGATAGCCGGTAACGTTGTACGTGAAAAAAACGACACCCTCATCAGACTGACGGATCTCAACAGCCTCCTCACAGAGTCCGGTGCAGAAGAGCTAAAACGGTTCCCATGGATTCAATGGGTAGATGAAAATGCCTGCTCGTTTTCAACCGGCACGGACTGGTATCTGTTGTCACTTCCGGAAAGAAAGCTAAGCAATATTTTTAAAGTGCCTGACAATTCAGCAAACCACGAAACATCACCCGGCAACCGCTACATTGCCTATACCATCGATAACAATCTGTTTATCCACAATGGTAAGGAGCAGCTCGCCGTAACCAGAGAGGACAACAAAGGGATTGTCAGCGGACAGTCGGTTCACCGCAACGAATTCGGCATCAGTAAGGGGACGTTCTGGTCACCATCGGGCAGGCTGCTTGCTTTTTACCGCATGGATGAAACCATGGTCACCGAGTATCCGCTGGTAGATGTTACAGAGCGGATAGCAAAGGCAAATATGATCAGATATCCCATGGCAGGAATGACCAGCCATGAGGTAACCGTCGGCATTTTTAATCCTGAGACACAGAAAACGGTGTTTGTCGAAACAGGTTCTCCGGCCGACCAGTACCTCACCAACATCGCCTGGAGCCCGGATGAAAAATCACTCTATATCGCCGTGCTCAACCGCGATCAGAACCACATGAAGCTCAATGAATACGATGTTGCCGGTGGCAAATTCATCCGTACCCTGTTTGAGGAAAAGAATGACCGCTATGTTGAGCCCCTCCATCCGATGGTCTTTTTACCGGGCGCCGATGGAAGGTTTATCTGGCAGAGCCAGCGCGATGGGTACAATCACCTGTATCTCTTCAATCCTGATGGAACGCTGGTTAAGCAGCTAACCACAGGACAATGGATAGTTACAGAGCTGCTTGGCTTTGACCTGAATGCAAAGGGAGTCTTCTACACTTCCACCGCCGTAAGTCCGCTTCAGGATCAGCTTTATTATGTTGACTTCAGGTCAGGAAAAAGCACCCGCCTTACAATGGATGAAGGCGTACACAGTGTAGTGGTGAGGCCCGACGGAAAATATTTCCTTTCGCGTTGCAGCAATCCTCAGATTGCTTTGCAAACAAAGTTGATTTCTTTCTCAGGCAAGCTCAACCGCATTGTACACGAAGATATCAATCCGGTTAAGGACTATAAATTGGGCGAAGTAAGCATTGTAACCCTGAAGGCAGAGGATGGCACCGATTTGTATGCGCGGCTTACCAAACCGGTTGATTTTGATGCTTCAAAGAAATATCCGGTGTTGATTTATGTTTACGGAGGCCCTCATGCACAGCTTGTTACAGGCGGATGGCTCAACGGGGGCGGTCTTTTTGATCACTATCTTGCCCAGAAAGGCTATGTGGTATTCACACTCGACAACCGGGGTTCTGCCGGCCGTGGATTTGAATTTGAAAGCTGCATTCACCGCAATCTTGGGGTTAAAGAGATGTCGGATCAGCTGAAAGGTGTGGATTACCTGAAATCGCAACCCTGGGTAGATGCTTCGCGCATCGGCGTTGATGGTTGGAGTTACGGCGGGTTTATGACCCTCAACCTGAAACTGAACCATCCGGAGATTTTCAAAGTGGCTAGCTGTGGCGGTCCTGTCACCGACTGGAAATACTACGAAGTCATGTATGGCGAACGTTATATGGATACCCCTGAACAAAATCCGGAAGGGTATGAAAATGCCTGTGTCCTTAACAAAATTGACAAACTGGAAGGGCGACTGCTGATCATTCACGGGGCGCAGGACAATACCGTGGTGTGGCAGAACAGCCTGCAGTTCCTCAACAAGTGCATTGAGCTGAAGAAACAGGTCGATTATTTTGTTTACCCCACGCATGAGCACAATGTGAGGGGGATCGACCGGGCACACATGTACCGCAAACTGGCTGATTATTACGATCAGCACTTGTAAGAAAACCGGAAAGTAATTGCTTCTGTGCAGGAATCCGTTCAGGCTGGTTCCTGCATTTTTCGTATCCGGCCGGCAATCATCATTAAGGCGGGTTTTTATTCTGAGCTTTTACCGAAATATTCACCGAGCAGGTGAGCAGCGGCCTGATACGGACTGATCTGACCAAGCCCGAGCAGGTGTTCGTATTGAGTGAGCAGTGGTTTAATCTTCGGGTCGTTGTAAAAGTGGTCGTGCAGTTGCCGGTCAATGGCATCGATCATGATCTGCCGGGCCTGATGGTTTCGTTTCAGGTCGAAATAGCCATTGCTTCTGGTGAAGTTGATATAATCCGTAATGAGGTTCCATACTTCGGGAATGCCCTCGCCGGTGGCAGCCGAGCAGGTAACTGCCGGGGGCGACCAGCCTGAATCGGGCAGGGGGAAAAGGTGAAGCGCATTTTTTACCTGGGTACAGGCGATGGCTGCCCGGGCTTTGTTATCCCCGTCGGCCTTGTTGATGGCAATGGCATCGGCCATCTCCATGATTCCACGCTTGATGCCCTGAAGTTCGTCACCGGCGCCGGAGATCATCAGCAGCAGGAAGAAATCGACCATGGAGTGCACCGCAATCTCTGATTGTCCTACTCCGACGGTTTCAACGAAAATGGTGTCGAATCCGGCTGCTTCACACAGGATGATGGTTTCACGGGTTTTGCGGGCTACTCCGCCCAGCGAACCGGCTGAGGGAGAAGGTCGTATAAATGCATTGGGTTCAACAGACAATCCTTCCATACGGGTTTTGTCACCCAGAATGCTGCCTTTCGAGCGGCTGCTGCTCGGGTCAATGGCCAGCACTGCCAGCCGTTGTCCTGCTCTGGTGAGGTGAAGCCCCAATGATTCGATGAAGGTGCTTTTCCCCGCACCCGGAACGCCGGTAATTCCCAGTCGGACTGATTTTCCTGAATAGGGCAGACATTTCAGAATCAGTTCCTGGGCCATGGCCTGATGGCCTGGAAGGGAGCTTTCGATCAGGGTGATGGCCTGGCTGAAAACAGTACGGTTGAAACTCAGGATACCTTCCATATAGGCATCCACAGAGAGCAGGCCCCTGTGGCTTTTACGGAAATTGCTGATTGCATGATCGTTAAGCGGAGAAGGCTGTTCAATCCCTTCCTGTACTTTCAATGCAGACGGCTGTTCAGAAATACGCTTGTTTTCAGCATCCATAATTTCCCTGGGTATCGGCCGGAGCTGTGATTTGTGTGCAGCTTCCGGTTTGTTCCTTCGTGCAGAATTGGTCTGCAAAGGTCTTAATTAAACAGGAAACTTGCGAGTTTTACTGAATTAAAGCGGTAAAATTTGCAGTTAATTTTAAATTTCTAAATTTACGCCACTTAAGAAACCTTAATCTCCTGATGTTATGACAATAGGAATTTTAAAAGAATCACCCGGCGAAAACCGGGTTGCTATGCTGCCGGAAAGTGTGGCTACGCTGGTTAAAATGAATGTTAACCTGCTTGTTGAAGCCGGAGCGGGACTCACCTCCTTTGCTTCGGATAAGCAATATGAGGAAGCAGGAGCAAAAGTCCAGACTAAGAAGGATGTAATTTCAGGGGCAGATCTTCTGATCAGGATTCAGCCACCCACCGACGAAGAGATTGCGCTTATGAAAGCCGGTCAGGTAATCATGTCGGTGCTCAACCCCTATTTTAACGGTGAGCTGATAAGGGAACTGGCAATGCGCAACATCACGGCTTTCAGCATGGATGTGGTGCCCCGTACAACCCGTGCCCAGGCCATGGACATACTGTCGTCGATGGCAACCGTTGCCGGTTACAAGGCGGTACTGACTGCTGCCAATTCATTGCCCAAGTTTTTCCCTATGTTCATGACGGCTGCCGGTACCATTAAGCCGGCAAACATCCTGATTCTGGGTGCCGGCGTTGCCGGACTTCAGGCTGTTGCTACCTCACGCAAACTGGGCGGTGTGGTTTATGTCTTTGATGTAAGGGCTGCCGTGAAGGAAGAAGTTGTCGGACTCGGAGGAAAATTCGTGGAAGTAGAAGGAGCCATCGACGATAAAGCAGCTGGGGGCTATGCCGTTGAACAGACGGAAGAATTTAAACAGCGTCAGGCCAAAGCCATTCATGACCAGGCCGTGAAATCAGACGTGATCATCTGCACCGCCCAGATACCCGGCAAGCGGGCTCCGCTGCTGATTAAGAAAGATACCGTTGAAGCCATGATGCCCGGTTCGGTAATCATCGACCTGGCAGCATCAACTGGGGGCAACTGCGAGGTTACCAAAGACAACGAAACCATTGTTCATCAGGGTGTTAAGGTTATCGGAAATTCTCAGTTTCCGACCGATATGCCTACCGATGCCAGCCGTATGTTTGGTAAAAACATGATCAACTTCCTGAAACTGATCATCACCAAAGAGGGTGCACTCAACCTCAACTGGGAAGACGACATTGTAAAAGGTACTGCGGTAACCCACAATGGTGAGATTGTTCACGAACGCGTTAAATCTGTAATCACACAATAAAATAGACAACCCATGGAAGAAGTATTGAAATTTTTTCTGGAATACAAGGATATGATCTTCATCATAACCTTATCGGTATTCCTCGGAATTGAAGTCATATCGCATGTGCCGGCGGTGTTGCATACCCCGCTGATGTCGGGCAGCAATGCCATTCATGGTGTGGTAATCATCGGTGCCATCATCGTGATGGGACACGCCGAGGAGCTGCTGCCCAAGATTCTGGGCTTCCTGGCTGTTGTGCTTGGAACGCTTAACGTGGTCGGCGGATTTGTGGTTACCGACCGCATGCTCGAAATGTTTAAGAAAAAGAAAAAGTAAGGAGGCCTTTCTATGGAAACAATTCAGAAGTTGATTGAATTCAGTAACGAGATCTCCATACTCGAAATCTCATACCTGGTGGCATCCGTGCTGTTTATTCTCGGACTTAAAAAGCTGAGTCACCCACTCACGGCACGTGCCGGTAACCTTTGGGCTGCTGCCGGTATGGCTGCCGCGATTTTATTTACCATTCTGTTTCACAAAACAACCATCACGCACGCCGATGGTACCACCGTTGTCAAAAGCATCGGCAACATTCCCTGGATTGTAGCCGCACTCGCCATCGGTTCATTTATCGGCTGGTATGCCTCTGTGAAGGTGAAAATGACGGCAATGCCACAGATGGTTTCCATTTTCAACGGAATGGGGGGTGCCTGTGCAGCCCTGATTTCCATGATGGAGTTCCCGGGCCTGCAGAATGAACTGGCCGCTGCCGGCGACACCCACATGCTTACCGGTGAAGCCATCGCCATTCTGCTTGGGTTGATGATCGGAAGCGTTTCGTTTGCCGGTAGTATGATCGCTTTCCTGAAGCTAGACGGCCGGATCGGGGATATTAAAAATCCGGTTCTCAGAATCGTAAACCTTTCGTTCCTCGTTTTACTTCTGGTCGCACTGGTTGTCATTATGCTCATGCAGCCGGTTGCCGGAAACAACTGGCCGATTTATGTATTTACCGCTGCCGCCCTGATTTATGGTGTAACCTTTGTGATGCCGATTGGCGGTGCCGATATGCCGGTGGTAATCTCCCTGCTCAACTCCTTTACCGGGGTTGCTGCAGCCATGGGCGGGTTCCTCTACGGAAACCAGGCCATGCTCACCGGTGGTATTCTCGTTGGTTCATCAGGAACCATTCTTACCATTCTGATGTGCAACGCCATGAACCGCTCGCTGCTCAACGTGATCATCGGAGCCTTTGGTGGCAGTGCATCGGGAGGTGAAGAAGCTGCCGATAAAACCGTGAAGGAGATCTCACTCAGCGACGCAGCAGTATTGCTGAGCTATTCGCAGAAGGTGTACATTGTTCCCGGTTACGGACTTGCTGTTGCCCAGGCACAGCACCTTTGCCACGAACTGGATAATCTTCTTGCAAGTAAGGGGGTTGAGGTTAAATATGCCATCCACCCGGTTGCCGGCCGTATGCCCGGTCACATGAATGTACTGCTTGCCGAAGCCGATGTTCCTTACGAGAAACTGGTCGAAATGGAAGATGCCAACAACGAGATGAACAACACCGATGTTGTCATCGTGATCGGAGCCAACGACGTGGTAAATCCGGCCGCTGAGGATGATCCTTCAAGCCCCATTTACGGTATGCCCATCATCAAAGCACAGGATGCGAAAAACATCATCGTTATGAAACGAAGTATGGCTGCCGGTTATGCCGCCATCCCCAACAACCTGTTCTACCATCCGAAAAACAGGATGCTCTTCGGAGATGCCAAAGCAACCCTGCAGAAGCTGGTTGCCGAAATCAAGAGCCTGTAATCCAGGACTCTTTCATAAAGAAAGCTGGGATACGAGCCATCGTATCCCAGCTTTTTTTTTCAGCTAAACATCCGGTTTCCCGGAATTTTAATCCAATGTTTTTTCGCTGATCAGGATTTCGGTTCTTCCTTCTTGGGTTCAACGGTTCCCTTGATGCTCAGCACGACAGGCTTTTCGCTGGCATTGGTGTTAACGGTAATGGTTTTTACGAAATTGCCGGGCGCGGCAGCGTTGTATGTAACCGAAATCTGCGTTGACTTTCCCGGAAGCACCGGGTCTTTTTCGTATTTCAGGTTGGTGCAGCCACAAGATGCTTTGGCCGAAGAAATGATGAGCGGCTCTTTCCCGTCGTTGGTAAGGGTAAAACTTGCAACGGCCGGAATTCCCTGTGGCAGATTGCCCATATCAAACATCGTTTTATCAAACGAAGCGATGGCTGCGTTGGGATTTTCTACCCGTGCCTGTCCGGGTTGTGGCCCTGATGTTGCCTGATTCTGGGCCATGGAAACTGAAAGTCCGAAAAGGACAAAAGCGATGGAGAAGGAGATGAATTTTTTCATGTTTTCTGTGTTTGGTTTGACATCAGCAAATGTAGAGCGCGAATCAGATTTCACAGGTTAACAGGATGTTAAAGAATGTAAACAACATGTAAAACAATGTGAACGAATTGTAAATGCGGGAATGATTGGTGGTTTAACTGTATCTTAGCCGCTATTTGTAACACATCCTGAAGGTTTCTGGATTATGCGCAGGCAACAGGTCAGACTGGTAGTACTTCTCGGGGCAATCTCGGTGATCGGGATTATCTCAGCCCAGGCCTATTTTTTGTTTGAAGCCTGGAGTACCAGGGAGAAACAACTGAATCAGAGCATCAGCATTGCCCTCAGGACAGTGGCCCACAAGATCAGCGGGCTGAATGAGTCGGTCCCTTCATCTCAGAATCCGGTAAGGCAGATGACTTCCAACTATTATGTGGTGGATGTTAACGCGGAGATCGATGCCGATGTACTCGAGCACTACCTGAAAAGTGAATTCGAACGACTCAACATACATACCGATTATGAGTATGCGATTTATGATTGCGAAACCGATCGCATGGTATACGGGGATTACATCGCCGGAGGGGACAGGCAGGCGGAACCGGTAGCCGGGAAGAATCTCCCGAAATACACAGGCTATCTCTACTATTTTGGCATTCATTTTCCGGCGCTCAGAAACACCATTGCCGCTGAGATGACCGTTTTCTTTTTCTTCAGCGGTGTGTTGCTGGTTCTGGTTGTCTTCTTCGTTTATGCCATCTTTGTGATCCTTCAGCAAAAGCGATTCTCTGAAATGCAGAAAGATTTCATCAACAACATGACGCACGAATTCAAGACACCGCTCTCATCCATCGCAATTTCTGCAGGTATCATTTCAGACCCCGGCATAGTCAGTCAGCCGGAAAGGCTTGCCATTTACGGTAACATCATCAGTAATGAGGCGGGCAGGCTTAATCTTTTGGTTGACAAAGTGTTGCAGGTTGCGCGCTTCGAAAAAGGCGGTGTACACCTGCGCAGGGAACGGGTTGAATTAAACCAGCTCATCCGGACGATTGCTGAGAACTTCAGTGCCGGTCAGCCAAACGGATGCCGCATTGTTGTAGACACCGGAGAGGATACCGCTGAAGTTTCCGCTGATCTCACCCATGTAACCAATATCCTGTACAACCTGATCGACAATGCCCTGAAGTACGCCGGTGAAAAGGCGGAGATTATCATCGGTACGGGTAGGTTCAATGGCAGGATCGTACTTTCGGTAAGCGATAACGGACCTGGCATTCCGGAGAAATTCAGAGCCAGGGTCTTCAGAAAATTTTACCGTTTGCCTTCGGGTGATGTTCACAATGTGAAAGGTTTTGGCCTTGGATTGTATTATGTCAGGAACATCTGCCGGGCACATCGCTGGAAAATAAGCCTTTCAGCCAGCCCGGCGGGGGGTGCCTGTTTTGAAATCGAAATTCCTGAGTAAAGCAAACAATTGTATGGAGAGAAAAGCAAAGATCCTGTATGTGGAAGACGATCCAACCCTGGCATTCGTTACCCTCGATAACCTGACACTGAAAGGATATGCTGTGGATTTTGCCGAAGACGGACTGAAAGCCCTGGCAATGACAGAACAACAGGACTATGATCTTTTTATCCTCGATGTGATGCTGCCGGGGATGGATGGATTCAGCCTTGCAACAGAGATCCGGAAGCGTAATCCGGAAACACCGGTGATTTTCCTTACTGCCAGGTCATTTATGGAGGACAGGATCCGCGGTTTGCAACTGGGCGGGGATGACTACATTACCAAGCCTTTCAGCATGGAAGAACTGGTGCTGAAAATTGAAATCTTTCTGAAACGAAGCAGAATCATGCCCTTCAGAAAACCTGCGGAAGGAGTGGTCAGGCTGGGTCAGTATGATTTTGACCCCTCTAACCAGAGCCTGAAGATGGATGGTGAGTTTCAATCGCTGACCTTCAGGGAATGCCAGTTGCTGAAACTGCTGAACGATAACCTCAACCAGATCGTGAAACGCGAACAGATTCTGATGGAAGTATGGGGCAACGATCAGTATTTTTCGAGCAGAAGCCTCGATGTCTTCATCTCACGCATCCGTAAGCTGCTGAAATCAGACCCAGGAATAAAGATCGAAAATATTCACAACATCGGCTACCGCATGAAACTCGGACAAGGATAACGGTGGTTCATGCGCAATGCACACGGGTTCAGTGGTTTCCGGCAGTATTGATGTGAAAGTTGAAGAAGGGTGTCTGCAAGGTCCCATACAGTCTTACCCATACCGGAAGCAGCATTTCTGTGCCCCTGGCTGTTGTGATATCGCCAAGGTCAAGGATATTCCGTTCCTCCCACCCGAATTCCTTCAGTATGCTGCTGACAGTGGATTTCGCATCGGCGTCATTGCCGCTGAGGAAAACAGAATGGTCACCCCTGATCAGTGCAGGATTTACCATGATCATGGCACTCATGGTATTCAGACTTTTTACGACTTTCACCTGAGGAAATTCCTGCTGAATCTGTTCGGCGAGCGAAGTATGATTGCAAACACTGAGCGATGGCGGAAATCCCTGTGAAAAGTCGAGTGGGTTGGAGATATCGAGCAGGATTTTACCATTCAGGTTTTCCACACCAGCCGAGCGCAGGGTCTCGATGGATGCATTCCCGAGGGTACAGTTCACCAGCAGCTCAGCAGCAGCTGCTGCATCATGGTTGGAAAGCAGTCTGACTTCCGGATGGTTTCCGATCCAGGCTGAAAAAGGGGGATTCCCGAAAGCATCATTGTCTTTTCTGGCAAGGGTTGCTGCTACATCACGGGTACCAACCAGCACTGAATGACCTGTTTGTGATAATTTTCCGGCCAAGGCCTGTCCTACACTGCCGGTTCCGAATATGGCTATTTTCATGATTTATACGAATAGAATTTGTTATAGTAAAAACACGTGCCCTTGAGGAATGGTTCAATACATAAAATTGAAAAACAATTATTTAACAATTTTTTAGCATTTCAAAACACCATTGTCCGGGGAAAATAATTGGTTTCCTTTGAACTGATTGGTAATACTGGATTACAGCCATTATTCAAAACGGGTACCTTACTTTCTTTTTTTTTGACACCAATACACGAAATCACCAACTTACTTATCTGATTCAGAACGATTATGGTGTCTTGATAGTATCGGGAAGGGGTTATGGTGTCAAGGTTTCTTTACCTTTATCCGGACAACCCTGATTTCAAAAATATATGGATATTAAAAATCAACCTGAAATCTTTTATGGTTTAAAAAAGTGTACTATCTTTGCAGCCCTTAATAAACAAACCTCTCCGTAGCTCAGCTGGTAGAGCAAATGACTCTTAATCATTGGGTCACAGGTTCGAATCCTGTCGGGGAGACCAAAGCCGCCTGAAATGCAGAAGCATTCAAGGCGGTTTTTTTTTCGCCATTTTGGTTTTTGAATTTTCCCGGTTATGGAAAAGGCCTCCGGATTCTGGCTGACAGTTGTCGAAGAAACATTGTCACAGAGCGCAAAAAAGCCGGGACGATTGCCCGGCTTCAAAATACAGTCAGTCCCGGATGAATTTTCAGTTATCTGAAGAGATCAGTAATGTTAATCTGGCTTTCATAAAGATGCAATACATCTTCAATGTTCACAACGCCAACCCGGGTGATGCGGTTGGTAATCTGCTGATACCAGATCTCCACATAGAAACCATCGAGCAGGTAGAGTTTGATGATGTTGTTGACAAAAATCCGCTCAAGCAACTCCTGGCCATTGCTCAGCGCAGTTGTCACCTGATCATTGATTGAAAGTTGTGAGAATCTTTCGGCAGTGAGCATTTTTCGTAATTTTTAGAGGCAGCGGTTGGCTTCGATTCTGTATTTTTCTTTCAGATACTGCAGGTGTTCCATGGTGGCGTTGCGGTCGTAGATACGAACCAGCTCAACAACACCATTTTTGGTATAAATGCCTGCCTGGGCAGCATCATACACCTTGTGATCCCAGTTGTTGCGGATGGTTACTGTTACCGTTTCAAATTTGTTCCATGGAAGATAGCGGTCAACAGAGAAGTAGTAAGTGTCAGGCAGGTCTTCATCGTGATAAATCTCCGGTGCAACCTCATCAAGAACAAAGTATTTCCTGACATTAATGAGACTGCTGAAAGGCTTTACCGTTTTGTTGGCATGAAAGACAATTCCCTGCTTTGCATACAACCCGATCAGTTCGGGAAGTACAGAATAATCTTCCATATAGATTCTGATGCAAGAAACCAGGCTGTTTTGCAGCTCCAGTCGTCCCATTACAGCATCAAACCTGTGTTTGAACTCTTTTTTAATGGTTCTGGTAATTCTGATAAAGTCATCCATATCCTCAAACGACATCGACTTGATGATAGCGAAGATCGAACGTGGCTTCTGTTCGGTTTCGCTCATCGGGATGTGGAAATGGTCGTAAAATCCTGGAAACGGGTCCAGGTCTTCAAGCAACAACTCATTAAATCGGAAATCGCTGGCCAGGTTCGACAGCTTTTCTTTCTTAATCACAAAACCAAGTGATTCAATGTGTTTTCTGTTTTCCATCCGGTAAGTATTTGGTTGTTATCCGGTACGTTTTCCTCCGAACGTACTCATCATCAACAAAAAAATCATCAAAAAGTTAAACAAAATCCGGAAAATTATGATGAAAACCAATTTCTGTCATGAATCCGGTGAGCGAGGGCCGGGGGTTCAGATTTATAAACACCGCCCGGTTGATATTATTGGGGGAAAGCCCTAAATATTCTTTCAGGAACTGCTTATTTTTGATTTCCGGCGAAACAAAGGACTCAGATGATCAAGAAACACATACCCAACAGCATTACCCTGCTCAACCTCTTCAGTGGGTCAATGGCAGTGATTGTGGCCCTGGAGGGCAGTTTACTGCTCGCTTCAGCCTTACTCGGCCTGTCTGCTGTTTTCGATTTCTTCGATGGTTTTGTTGCCCGGCTGCTGAAGGTGAAGTCTGATATCGGCAAAGAGCTTGATTCCCTGGCCGATGTGATTTCATTCGGGCTGGCACCTTCGGTGATCCTTTTTTACCTGATCAGGGAGCACACCCGCGTGCTTCAGCCCGGATGGACTGACTATGTACCTTATACAGCACTGCTGATTGCCGGTTTTTCGGCCCTCCGGCTCGCAAAGTTTAACCTGGATACCCGGCAGACCGATTCTTTTCTTGGCTTACCAACACCGGCCAACGCCTTGTTTATAGCCTCCCTGCCGTTTTTCTCCGGCCCGGCTGCTGTTCAGGATGCCGGTTGGCTGACGGTACTAGCCGGCAATCCGGTTTTTCTGCTTGTGCTCATCCCGGTTTCCTGCATTATGCTGGTTTCCGAGATTCCGCTGCTCGCGATGAAGTTCAGCCATGGGTTTTCATTCAAGGTCAATAAACTCAAATACCTGCTTGTTTTGCTGGCCATTGCCGGATTTCTCTTTCTGCAATGGGCTTCAATCCCGTTGCTGGTGATAGCCTATGTTTTGATTTCTTTAGCCGGTAAAAATGGAAATGTTTAATAATCAATTACCTGCTGGTTTGAAGTGGATTGAATTTACGCTTAACCTGGATACAGGAAGTCGGGAAAAGGAGCAGAAAAATGCAATGAATGATTACCTTTCTTCCGGATTCCTGATAAAACTTGAAAGAAAATTATATTTTTGTAAACTACCGGTTTACTGAAACTGACTAAGAAGGATTGAACAGATGCGGTTTATTTTCAGGATTTTATTGATTGTCTCCCTTGTTTTTGGTTTAACCGGAAACGATGGTGCAATTTCGAGTGCGACCCTGGATAAGAGCGATATTCTCACAGATCAGGAAAATCTTGAATTGTGCAGGATCATCAATGCATCAGGCATTCAACGTATTGACTCGCTGATCAGTGCCTATAAACAGAATGGCAGATTCAACGGAAACATTCTGGTTGCGCTCAATGGTTTCAATGTTTACCAGACTTCGGCCGGTTATGCCGATCCGCTGAATAAAATACCGGCAAGGCCCGAAACCATCTACCAGCTGGCTTCGGTGAGCAAGCAGTTCACTGCTGCAGCCATCATGATCCTGAAAGCAGACGGTAAGCTCGATTTTGACGACCTTCTGATCAGGCATATTCCTGAGCTTCCCTATCCTGAGGTTACCATCCGGCAATTGCTGCACCATACCGGTGGTTTACCCAACTACATGTACCTGACCGACAGATACTGGAAGAGCGACCTGCCACCCGACAATGAAGATGTGGTTGAGCTGATGGCTAAGTACCGGTTGCCTGCTTTTTTCAAACCCGGGTCGCGTTACGATTATTCAAATACCGGTTACATGTTACTCGCAACCGTGGTTCAAAGGGTTTCAGGGATGAGCCTGAATGCATTTCTTCAACAACGCATCTTTGGTCCGCTCGGGATGACTTCCACTTATGTATACAGCACCGCCGATTCACTGGTCAGCCGCCGGCAGGCCGATGGCTTCAGGGCTACACGGCATGGCTATTCACGCATTACCGATACACGCAACAATGGCCCGGTGGGCGATAAGGGCGTGTGCTCCAGCGTGGGTGATATGTTCAAGTGGGATTGTGCCCTGTACACCGACTCACCGATCAGCCAGGAACTGATTCAGGAAGCTTTTACACCGGTTGAAACCACGGGTGGGAAAGAAGTACAATACGGGTATGGATTCAGAATCAGGTATGCAGGCGAAACCAGGGTAATATATCACAACGGATTGTGGGAAGGTGCCCGGACCAATTTCATGCGATATCCCGACCACCGCAATACCATCATCGTGCTGAACAACACCAGCACGCGCATCAACCATGAACTCACCAGGCAAATAGAAGCCATCATCCTGGGTAATGATGAGGCTGAGGTTACCGACCTGATCACACGGACGGCCATAGAAGAAGGGGCCGATCAGGCTATTGAAACCTACAATGAGCTGCTCGAAAACGAAAACATGGCTGCGGTGAACTTTGATGTGGTCGATTCCATCATCAGTTACCTTGATAAGTCGGGCAAGAAGGAAAAGGCCCTGCAGTTAAAACAGGTTTCGGTTGTCTGCCGTGAGCTTGCAGGTATCTGAGAGCAGGTTCGGGACAGTTTTTTTTCAGCGCCGCAGTTCGAAATTTTTCCCCAGATATACGTTTCTTACCTGTTCATCGGCAGCCAGTTCTTCGGCTGTGCCTGATTTCAAGACCGAACCCTCAAAAAGCAGGTAAGCCCTGTCGGTGATGTTGAGCGTTTCATGCACATTGTGATCGGTGATCAGAATGCCGATGTTTTTATCCTTGAGCTTCGAAACGATGTGCTGAATGTCTTCTACAGCAATGGGGTCAACGCCGGCGAAAGGTTCATCGAGCAGAATGAAGTTGGGATTTACGGCCAGGGCACGGGCTATTTCCGTTCTTCTTCTTTCACCGCCCGATAGCTGAATGCCGCGGCTTTTCCTCACATGGCCCAGCCCGAATTCCTGGATCAGCGATTCCAGTTTTTCCTTCTGATCGGCTTTTGAAAGCGAAGTAAACTCCAGTACTGCTGCAATGTTGTCTTCAACACTCAGCTGCCTGAATACAGATGCTTCCTGTGCCAGATAGCCGATACCCATCTGGGCCCTCCGGTACATGGGCATTTCTGTGATGTCGGTATTATCGAGATATACTTTGCCTGAAAGTGGTTTTATCAGTCCTACGATCATGTAGAACGAAGTCGTTTTACCTGCTCCATTGGGCCCCAGCAAACCAACAATTTCACCTTGTTCAACCTGAACTGACACCTTATCAACAACGGTCCGCTGCCTGTATTTTTTTACTAGATTCTCTGTTCTTAAAATCATTGGTAGCCTGGCTTTACTGGTAAACCCTGTTGGAGTGCCGGATGCAGGAAACTCTTCATGCGGCAGAATAAAAAGCAAAATTATCAAATTATCACAGGCGAGGGAATAGAAATGTCAGAAATCGAATTGCATGGAAACCATCACCCCGAATTTTGTGATATCCGGATGGTCGTAATAACTGAGTCTCCAGATGGCATCAACACGGATAAACCTGAAGATATTCTCGATTCCGAGGCCTGCTTCGAAGTAGGGCTTCCCTGTTGTGAAGGTTCCCGGCGGAAGTGAGGAGTATTCAAGGTTTCTTTTGGTCACATTTCCGATAACGCCCTTAACCTGTGCTACTTCACGCCATTTGAGTTTTCTCATGAGGGGGACTTTATTCAGGAAAAAACCGACGAAGTGGTGAGTGTAATAGAAACTGATGTACTGATCGCTGACAAATTCATAATAATTCATCAGGTTGAAAGCCGATTCATCGTACCAGTAAGTTTCGTTGCCCGGATGGATTTTGAGCAGCGGATAGGGGAGAGAGCCCCAGATTTTGCCGGTTTCCACAGCATATTTCGACCACCCCAGTGACATAATGTTAAACCAGTGCCTGACCCCGAACTGAAGCCTGTGAAATTCGAACTGACTGTCGAAAAGCCCGGGTGCCCCATAGGTGTAGTTGAGTTCGATGATCGGATATTTGGCGCCAAGGCTCACCCTTTCAAATTCACCCGAGATAAACTTCTCCTGATAGGCAAAGCGTGTGGACAAAGAAAACTCCGATGTTCTCAGAACATCGGTTAATTTCAGGCAATCGCCATTGTCGCAGTTGAGGGCGAAGGGAACACGGCCGGCACTCCAGATGCTGCGTTGGGTGAAACTGAAGGTGTTGGTAAGGCCGGTGAACCACTCATGTTCGTAATAGGTTTTGTACTGGCTCACCATGGAGAGTTTGTCGGCCGGATTTCTCCGGAAAATGGCTGCCAGCAGGAAATCTTCCCTGAAAGCATTCTGGCTTTGGCCAAGCTGTTCAACATCGTATTTGAATGAACCGCCCAGCACCCTCCGGGGATTTTTGTCAACCATGTACATAAAGCCTCCGCCGTATTTGAGTTGCTCATCACGGAAGCCGTAGGCGGTATACCCATCGAGCATGATACGGGTACTGAAAGAGTTGCTGGTACGTCCGCTCAGTCTGAGACGGTGCCCCTCGAGGGAGTTGAAACTATAGGTTGACATGTAAGGTCCCCATTCCATCTTTCCCTTGACATAATATCCTGTGGTGGCCATCTGGATAATGTCAACCCAGGTGTTGAAAATGGGCAGTGTTTTCAGTGTATCAACCATCTGGTAAACCATGTTTTCGCGCCGCGAGAGCTCTTCGTGCCTCGATTTCTGCCAGAATTCATCGGTTTTTTCATTGGCATTGTTATCAACCATTACGGCCACCGGGGTGTTGTAAAATTCTTTATCCCGCGGGGTGTTGATCACGAAGTTCCGGTAGGTTGTGGTTTTGGTTGTATAGAAACCGATGTTGGTAGCAGAATCCCGTTCAGTAAGGTTAAAATCCACCACCAGCCGGTCTCTCGAAAGCATCCAGTATCTTTTGTCGACCAGGGTATATTCCTGCTGCAACAGCATATCGTTGATAAAATTGATGTTGGCATCATCGGCAATGCGCATGTCAACCCTCTTTACAGCATATGTGGTGTCGTGGATCCACATATTGCCGGTAAAGGTAAATTCCTGCTTCCGGCGTGGTTTGAAGGCCAGGTTGTAACACCACTGACCATCGATGTTCGCACTGTCGACCAGATAATATTTATAATAGAGCAGTCCGAACCCGGCAACCGGACTGACAAAATTCTTGAAAAACAGGGTGATGTAATTGTCGTAAATGTTTACCTGCTGTACCTTGTCGCCAAGCACCTGCGATACGCTCTCATCCCTGATTCCTGATACACGGTTGGCTTTGATCACCTCCCGTGAGGCAGTCGGGTTTTTGCGGTAATACACATCAGAAAGCGATTCAGAAAGGAAGACCGGCAGATAGGTTTTGCCATTGACCGATGAAGTATCCACATAATCAAAAATGAACTGAAAGGGTTTCAGAATTTTTCTGTTCATGAATTTTTCAGAGAGGTTGTTGGCATCAACCTGTATTTTGTTGTAGGCTTCAAACTCGTAGAAATCAAGTTTTTCGCGGTTGTTTTCCGGTTTTTTCTCAATTACCTTTTTCAGGATGATTTCGGCCGGATTTTCTCCGGGAACAATCACCACTTCGGAGAGGCTGATCTGGTTTGGCTGAAGCAGGAAATTGATTTCCTGATAACGGTACTTTACCACTGGTTTGCGCAGTATTTCGTATCCGACACAGGATGCCACCAGGGTATCGGTGGCCAGCCTGGTTTCGATGCTGTAGAACCCGTCGATATCGCTGGTTGCCCCTGTGGTTGTTCCTTTGAAGAAGACATTGACAAAGGGCATGGGTTCGCCTGTAAGTGCATCAGAGACCTTTCCCCTCACTTTGGTGATCTGAGCCAGGGCACTGAAGGTCAGCAGCGAAAAAGTGAAAATGAGGGTCAGGGCCAGTGACCGGGCCGGTAATCGCAACATAAAAGCTTTTCCGGGAGTTGGCATTGTTCAGGTAGTTGAGGGGGAGTGTTCTGGCAGGGTGCCGGATTATTGTTTGAGGTCGTCCCAGAATTCGATGGCCCTGCGGGTATGCGGAATCACAATGGTGCCGCCAACCAGGTTGGCAATACCCATGATTTCGAAAAGCTCGTCTTCGGTAACCCCGTTCTCGTGACATTTAATCAGGTGGTAACGGATACAATCATCGCACCGGAGTACCAGGGATGAAACCAGGCCCAGCATCTCCTTCGTTTTTACCGGAAGCACCCCGTCCATATAGGCATTGGTATCCACATTGAAGATGCGTTTGATGATTTTATTGTTCTCCGCACCCAGCAGGCGGTCGTTCATTTTCTGCCTGTACTGGTTGAATTCATCGGCTTTTATTCCCATATTCTGATTCAGATTACAATGATTAATTTACTCATCCTGAAAATGTCACCCGGGCAATCAACCGCCCGGCTTCCGGATAAAACCTGCGTTTCGTGAAAGGTACCCGATTCATATAATTCCTTCCTTCAGGATATCGTGCAGGTGCACCACACCCACATAGCGGTCGTTGTCTAAAACAAGGATCTGCGTTATATTGTTTTTACGCATCACATCGAGGGCATCGGCCACCAGGATGTCGGCGCTGAGGGTGAGGGGATCGCGGGTCATGATGTCGCCGGCTTTGAGCAGGTGAACCGGCCCTTCGCGGTGAAGCATGCGGCGGATATCCCCGTCGGTAATGATGCCTGCCAGTTTATCTCCATCCAGTACCGCGGTTGCTCCCAATCGTTTTGAAGAAATTTCAAGGATCACCGACCGCATATCGTCGTCGATCTGTACTTCAGGTTTTTCGTTGCTGCCAAAGATGTCGGATACCCTCAGGTAAAGCCTTTTTCCCAGTGCCCCGCCAGGATGATACCTGGCAAAATCTTCGCGGGTAAAGCCCCTGCATTCGAGCAATGCTACAGCAAGGGCATCGCCCATGACCAGCTGGGCCGTAGTGCTGGCAGTGGGGGCAAGGTTGTTCGGACAGGCTTCACGGTTAACCGTTGAGTTGATCACCAGATCAGAATTCCTGGCCAGGAAAGAATCGGTATTCCCGACCAGACCGATCAGCTTGTTACCCATGATCTTCAACAGCGGGACAAGTACTTTTATTTCAGGGGTATCGCCGCTCTTCGACAGGCAGATAATGATGTCCTCAGGCCTGATCATGCCCAGATCTCCATGAATGGCATCGGCTGCGTGCATGAAAATGGAAGGAGTGCCGGTACTGTTGAAGGTACTCACAATTTTGGAGGCAATGTTGGCACTTTTCCCGATGCCGGTAACAATTACCCTGCCGGTTGAGTTGATGATGGTTTCAACACACCTGGCGAAATCATCATTAATGTAATTGCCCAGCTGCACAATAGCGGCACCTTCTTCACGGATGGTACGCAGTGCAATCCTGTTAATCTCTTCGGTTGATTTCATCCGTTGTTTTTTATTCTGCTGCTGCATTCAGCGCTGAGACCCCCCTCAGCTCACCTGTGCTTTTCTGTCTTCGGGGGATTCAATCTGCTTCAGGATTCAGTCTGCCCGGCTCTAATCAGGGAAATTCGCTCACAAAACTGAAATCCCACCTGTAACAGATTGCCGGAAAAGCTGATCGCAGGCCAGGCACTGGTTGATTTCTGTGAAAAAAGTTTCTGCAAAGATAAATAATGTATTATCTTAGCTATTCAGTTGATGTTTCATTATCATCGGATTGCAAAGATATAAACATTAGAGAAGCTTGCCGGTTACCTGCCTTTCAGGGAAACGCAACAACTGACAATAATTGTTAAAAAACATCTCTGAAACACTTTTTTATGGTTCATTGCATGGAATGTTTTTTTTTAGAAATTTGTGCTCCTTTTGGCTTCGGCAAAAATGACCTGTCATCACCGGGAAATTATGACAGCAACGCTGAAACCAGTATGAAGGTCCGCAAATCAGCTTTCCATCATCCACATTGTTTGGAATGTCTGCTGCTTTATCAGGCAGGTTTTTTTGTTGTGATTTAAAAGATGGGTTCATGAAAAAGGCCTTGGATCAATTTTTTAAATATTTTTGAAAAGATGATTGTATTTTTCAGTCAAAAATGAAGTAACTTTAAGTCAGCAATTGAAATACACGGATAGAAGAATCTGTAACGTTAAAGTGAAGCTGATTTCAGGATTTTTTAGTGCCATTGGTCTGGCTGTTCTGCTGCGCCGGGGAGTTTTTAATTAAAGTGACACAGATGAAGAAAGTGGATAGTTATTCGCTTAATGAGTTGTTGAAGAAGATTTTTGGTTTTGATTCATTCAAAGGGAATCAGGAAGCCATCATCAGGAATCTGCTTGATGGGAAGGACACTTTCGTAATCATGCCCACAGGTGGTGGAAAATCGATGTGTTATCAGTTGCCTGCCATTATCAGTGAGGGAACGGCCATAATCATATCTCCCCTGATTGCCCTGATGAAGAACCAGGTGGACGCCATACGGAATTTCGGGGCTGAGCAGGGAATTGCCCATTTTATGAACTCTTCGCTTTCGAAGCAGGAGATGACCGATGTAAGGAAGGACCTCACCAGCGGGAAAACCAAACTGCTTTACGTTGCACCTGAATCACTTACCAAAGAGGAGAATGTTCAGTTTTTCAAAGAGATCAACATTTCATTTTTTGCTATTGATGAGGCTCACTGCATTTCGGAATGGGGCCACGATTTCAGGCCGGAATACCGCCGCCTCCGCCCCATCATCGAAGCCATCGGTAAAAGGGTTCCTATCATAGCCCTCACTGCAACTGCCACACCCAAGGTTCAGCAGGATATTCAGAAGAACCTCAACATGATGGATGCTTCCCTGTTCATCTCCTCTTTCAACAGGCCGAATCTCTATTATGAAGTAAGGCCCAAAGGGGAAGATGTAATCAAAGACATCATCAAATACATAAAATCCCAGGCCGGAAAGTCGGGAATCGTTTATTGTCTCAGCAGAAAGAAAGTTGAAGAGCTCGCCGAAACGCTGCAGGTGAACGGAATCAAGGCCCTCCCTTACCATGCCGGCCTTGATTCAGCCACCCGGGTTATCAATCAGGATAAATTCCTGATGGAAGAAATTGATGTGATTGTTGCCACCATCGCTTTTGGTATGGGGATCGACAAGCCTGATGTGCGTTATGTAATTCACCACGACATCCCCAAAAGTCTCGAAGGCTATTACCAGGAGACCGGCCGCTCGGGACGCGACGACGGCGAAGGCAACTGCATCGCCTTCTACAGTTACGACGACATTCAGAAACTGGAGAAATTCAACAAAAACAAATCCGTTGCTGAGCAGGAAATTGCCAGTCAGCTGCTGCTCGAAACGGTGGCCTATGCCGAATCATCAGTCTGCCGCCGTAAACAGTTGCTGCATTACTTCGGTGAAATATACAAGGACGATAATTGCGGAAGCTGCGACAACTGCCTGCACCCCAAAACCAAGTTTGAAGGCAAAGAGGCCGTGGAACTGGTGCTCGAAACAGTGCTGGCCCTCAAGCAACTTTTCAAGGCCAAGCATGTGATCGGGGTGATCACCGGTAAACTCTCAGCCAACAATAAATCGTTCAAACACAACCAGCTGGAAGTGTTCGGCAAAGGCATAGAACATGACGACAAATACTGGAATGCCGTCATCAGGCAGATGCTTATCGAACGACTGCTGGTAAAAGACATCGAAAATTACGGACTGCTTAAGGTTACACAGGAAGGATTGAAGTTCCTTAAGAAACCATACTCTATCCTGCTTACGCGTGATCACGATTACGAAAACTCTGAGGAAGAGGATTTCTTTGCCGGTGGTGGAGCCAAAACCAGCACCGCCGACAAAACGCTGTTTTCCATGCTCAAGGACTTACGGAAAGAGATTTCCCGCAAGGAAAACCTTCCTCCGTTCGTTATCTTTCAGGATCCTTCGCTCGAAGATATGGCCATTCAATACCCCATTACCTTCGACGAAATGAAACAGATTACCGGCGTTGGGGCCGGTAAAGCCCAGAAATACGGGGCTCCCTTCATAGAACTCATCAAAAGCTATGTTGAGGAAAACGAAATTATACGCCCCATGGATATGGTAGTGAAGTCCGTCGTAAACAAGTCGGGACTCAAAGTTTACATCATCCAGAATATTGACCGGAAAATCTCCCTCGAAGACATCGCCATCGCCAAAAACATGACCATTGGTGAATTGCTGACTGAAATTGAAAGAATCGTTTCGGCAGGTACCAAGCTCGACCTTAACTATTATGTCAACGAGTATGTTGATCCCTACCACCAGGAGGAAATCTACGATTACTTCCGCGAGGCTGAGAGCGATTCCATCGAAGATGCCATCAGCGAGCTGGGCGAAGACGAATTTACAGAGGATGAAGTCAGGCTGATGCGCATCAAATTCATGTCTGATCTGGGCAATTAGCAGATCGGCTGACTTTTTTTAACTTTCATAACATTACCTCAGAATTCTCATTCCGAAGAACTCCGGTCGTACAGGCCGGAGTTTTTTTATCACTTCACCACCGGCAGGGACAAGTGGCTGGTGCTCAGGTGATCATGGCTGATACTGCAGCCGACCACTCTGTTTTCTGTAAAAACGGATGAAACGGAAAGATATTTCCTGTATGAGAGAATGGTTCCGGTGGTCGACATTTATCTTAGAATGGAAGGTTTCACTGCATTGACAATGCTGCCTCACATCAACATGAAGAGGATTCGTAACGGATGAATTTCCGTTTGAACTGATTATCTTTTGCCGACCTTGTTTTTTAGTTTAATTTTGCTGCAAATCCAATCATTGATTTATGCAGGACGAAACAACCAACAAAGGGGCAGAAATGCCTGAAACCTCACCGGAGAATAACTTCACCGCGGATAACAGCTTTGCTGAAAGAGTTAAACCCGAAAAGAAAAAACCGAACCTGAACCTGATATTAACCGTACTGAACCTGGGTTTGTTCGCCGGCCTGGTAATTCTGTATTTTGTTGTACTTGGCTCTAAATCAGACAGTACGCCAAACATGGCTCTGATTCAGAAAGCTTCCGGCGGTGCCGCGACGCTGGCTTATGTTAACAGCGACAGCATTCTGGCCCACTACGACCTGGTAAAATCAATGCGGGATGAGCTGGAAGCCAAGACCATACGCCTCGAAAATGAACTGAAAACAAAACAGGCTGCCTTTGAGAAGGATGCTGCCTATTTTCAGGAACAGGTAGATAAAAAATCCATCTCTGAAGCCTCTGCCCAGGAGATTTATGGCCAACTGATGAGCGATCAGCAGAAATTGTATGAATTGCGGGAGAAATATTCCGCTGAGCTTCAGCAACAGGAATATAACCTAAACCTGCTGCTGCTCGACAGCCTCAATAATTTCCTGAAGCGTTACAACAAACGCATGAACTTCGACTACATTTTATCGTACAACAAAGGTGGAAGTATTCTCACAGCCAACGATTCACTTGACATCACCAAAGACGTGATCAGGCTGTTGAATGAGGAATATTCGGTTTCCGGAAAATAAGCGCATGATGGTCTTGGGCAGGTTCAATTCCCGGGTTTTGGGTATTTTCGTGTTGTTTCTGCTGGTTTCCTGCAGCAACAGGAATAAGCTGCCGGATGCAGATGTGGAAGTGATTCCGCGCGAGCAGATGGTGCGGCTGATGGCGGAGATGGAACTAACGGAAGCACTGCTGAAAAACCATCAGGTGAAGATGTCGCGCGACAGCGTGAAGCTGCTTTCCGGCAAATATTATGATTCTTTGTACAACAAATACGGGGTTACCCAGGCGCAGTTCGACAGCAACCTGAAGTATTATCAGGCTGACATTGAAGAATTTCTGGCCATGACCGATTCGGTAATCATTTACCTTACCCGCCGCAAAGACAGCGTTTCAAACCAGAAGGCAGCCCCACAGCCGGTGAAGGATACAACCGTAAAAAAGGCACCGGTTACTGTTAAGAAGTAAATATCAAACCCTGCTTCGACCGAACGCAGGGTTTGGTTTTATAACGGTTGCCATTTCTATCGGCTGGCAGAGGCCGAAAAATTTTCCATATCCCCGCCGGCTGTAATGGTATATTCCCATTCCATAAAGTCATCGCTGGTCAGATCTCCCGAGCCTTCCACGATGAAACCGGTCGCCATTTCCTGCTCAGGCACCGTGATTCTGTCGGAAGTAACAATGCCATAGGCAGAATACATTCCACCGGCTCCGGCAAAATTGCGCAACAATACCTGAGAAGAATTGCCCGGATCGTTGGAAATGGTTACTGTATAAGTAGCCTTTACACTGCGCAGGGCAGGCGCATCGCTGAAGATCCATGAACCAATAAACTTGTCGCGTGGATCACCGGTGTCGGGATCAAGATCGTCTTCGGGCAGACAGGCGTTGAAAACAGGAATCAGCAGGAGTGCGAATAACACGACTGCATAAGGTCTGAGGCGGGATTTCATGATTTCGGTTTTAGCGGAAGTTGTTTTCTTTATACAAAATTATAGCAAAAAGTATTCCGTTCTTTGGTTATCAGGATTGACAGCTAATTCTTGTTCTGAACTGTTCGGAACCAAATCCTGGAATAGCTTCGCGACTTCTTTATGTTACTTCGTGAAACTGCTGTACCACAAAACGCACAAAGAATTCGCAAAATACACTAAGGAATTGGGTACAATCAAACGAAAATGTATTTTCAAAACAATATTGTCCGGTGAAATTTTAGGTGCCAGGAAGTTATCAGGAAATTCTATGGTGTAATTTTTGATTGCCTGCTTTAACTAATTGATTATATGTATTATACTTCCTTGATACTATTTTAAAAGCTGCAGCTTGCCCCCCCCGCTGAAAAAGCGGGGCAAGCTGTCAACGGCGGGGGAGCAGTGTAAGGTTGATAGAAAAGTCGACCTAACCTAAATTGCAAGCCCCAGCGCTTACCCCAGAGATAGCGGGGGCGTAACGTTGCCTTTTCCCACCCTGCCAATGGATTCAGCGGATTGTGGGAATTTTTCCCTGAAAGTAGTGCTCCAAAAATAATATCTGAGCCTGTTCTGAAAAGGCAAAACAGAAGATTTGACACCATCCCGATAGGCCTTCGGGATGGTGTAAGAAAAACAGTTTTCGGAATGGACTTATATTTGGATGTGAAATCGAAGCTCATAAACACTCTGGCCCAGGGCTATTAAAATCCGCTTACCAGGAGCAGTTTAAACATGAGTTTGATAAAGCATGATCAGATGTTCAGAAAGAAAAACCTTATACCACAGCTTATAATGATGTTGTAGGCCATTGTAGAAAAATCAAAAACCCGAAGATGGTTTCTATATAATGAAACATTTTAGTTATCTTTGCACTTTCAATTATCAAATGAATGGACAAACTTTTTGAAATTGAGTTTTTAGAAGAGGTCTTTGAATTCCTCAGTAATCTTGAAAAGAAACACTACGAAAAAATCCTTTTTAACATCCGAAAAGCTCAGACAAGTCATGATCCTGAACTATTCAAAAAGCTGAAAGATGAAATCTGGGAATTCAGAACGCTTTATCAGGGGTTGCATTACAGGCTGTTTGCATTTTGGGATAAGACAGACTCTGAAAATACACTTGTTGTTTCAACTCATGGAATAATCAAGAAGTCTGGTAAAACACCTGACAGCGAAATTCAAAGGGCAAAGCAAGTTCGTTCACAATATTTTAAAGACAAAGAAAACACTAAAAAGACAAAGAAATGAAAACACATACATTAGACGAAGTCCAGGACAAACTCATCGGTAAAATTGGCACTCCGAACCGGGACAGATTTGAGTATGAACTAAAAATGGACTTAATCGGACAAGCTATTAAACAGACCAGACAAGAGCGAAAATTAACCCAGGAAGAACTCGGGAAACTTATTGGCGTGCAAAAGGCTCAAATTTCAAGAATTGAGAATAATGCCAGTAATGTTACGATAGAAACTTTAATGAGAGTATTTAATGCCTTACAGGCCAAAGTGATGTTAAGTGTTGAATTACCTCATTTCAAAATCAGTCTTGGACAATAACTGCGACCCATAACAGCCTCTGCCTGCTGTAGGCAGTATATTGCAAAAGGGATGTATTGTATTCTTTTCCCGGTTTTGCCTTTAATTCAGATTTGAATTTAATGAAGCCTGCTGAGTGTTACGGCAGAACATAAACCCTGACCATGGTTATCGCATTTATCGGTTGGGGATAATCAGGTTGCTATAGAATTTAACTGTTGAAATTGTTAAAGATGTTCATGTTGCTCAGGGGGGTAACATATTAACATGTTCAGGAGGCGCATGTATTTATTTTACCTTTAAATGGTTATCTGATCGTATCTTTGATGGATCAATCCAATCAAAGCCTTATGTCATACACAGCAAACGAACAACGATACAGCAGCATGATTTACAACCGCTGCGGAAAAAGCGGGCTGAAGCTTCCGGCCATCTCCCTCGGTCTTTGGCATAACTTCGGGGGCGTTGACATTTACCAGCTCAGCCGCGAAATGGTGCTGCATGCTTTTGATGCCGGGATCACCCATTTCGATCTGGCCAACAACTATGGTCCGCCTCCGGGGAGTGCCGAAGAGACCTTTGGCAGGATACTGAAAGATGATCTGCACCGTTACCGTGATGAAATCGTGGTATCAACCAAGGCTGGTTACTATATGTGGCCGGGGCCCTATGGTGAGATGGGCTCGAGAAAATACCTGATTTCGAGTCTCGACCAGAGTCTGAAACGCATGGGCCTTGATTATGTGGATATTTTTTATTCGCACCGTCCCGACCCTGAGACGCCCTTTGAAGAAACCATGAAAGCCCTTGAGCAGATTGTGAGGCAGGGCAAGGCCCTCTATATCGGCTTGTCGAATTACAGTGCCGGGCAAACCCGCGAAGCTGCGGAAATTCTTAAAAGCCTTGGGGTGCGTTGTCTGATACACCAGCCGCGCTATTCGATGTTCGACCGCTGGGTGGAAGCGGGCTTGCTTGCGTTGCTTGAGGAGGAAGGCATGGGAGCCATCGCCTATTCTCCCCTGGCGCAGGGACTGCTCACCGACAAGTACCTTCAGGGTATTCCGGCCGGGTCGAGGGCTGCCAGTGAGCATGGGTTCCTAAGGCCTGAGCAGGTTACGGATGAAAAAGTAAACAAAGCAATGCTGCTCAATGAAATTGCCCGGAAGCGCGGACAGAAGCTTTCGCAGATGGCCCTTGCCTGGGTGCTCAGGAATCCGGTGGTAACCTCGGTGCTGATCGGGGCAAGTAGTGTCAGCCAGATCGACGATGCCATCGGCACATTGAAAGGAGGCGCATTTACTGAAGACGAATTGGCTGAAATCGGCAGGATTCTGGCGTGAAGCCAGATAAGAATCAGTCGTTTATTTTCTTAACTGCCATTAAGGGTTTTAGTATCTTTGCCGGCCAAACATCGGAAACATGAAGCCAGCCGATCGTATATTCAGTAACAGATTTCTCCGTCTCCCGGGTTATCTCCTTCTGATGATCATTCCGGTAATACTGTTTATCACGTCGCTCGACACCATCAGTTCGCGGAATAAGGCCTGGTATGCCGGCGGATACGATCCCGAGTATGCTTACCTTTTTAATGCACTCAATATGGCTACCTTTAAGCTGGCCGGCCATATTGATCATCCCGGAACGACCATGCAGGTTGCCGGCGGCCTGGTGCTCAGGGTGTCATGGCTTCTCGACCCGCGTGGTGAAGACCTGAAAACGGCCGTTCTTTCCGATCCGGAGCATTACATCAGGCAACTGAATATAGCCACTGCCGTTACCGGCTGTCTCGCATTGTTACTGCTCGGGTTTTTTTTAGCACACTCAACCAGCTTATTCTGGGTCGGTATCATCTTTCAACTCACCCCATTTATCTCGGGGTTTGTGCTTTTTAACGGATTTACCCGTGTAACCCAGGAAGTCATGCAGATGTCTGCTGCTTTTGCGATGGCAGCGTTTGCACTGCACTGGTACTTCAAACGGTATAATTCAGACCGTACAAACTATACCCTGTGGTTTGCGGTAATCTCCGGATTCGGACTGGCTTCCAAGATCATTTTTATTCCCTTGCTGGTAATTCCGTTTATTCTTCTTGAAGGGTGGAAAAAGAGAGCTTCATTTATTGGTTTATCGGTTTTGTTTTTTGTATTGTTCACGTTACCGGTGATCAGAATGTACCCGGCCATGTTCAAATGGGTTTACAACCTGTTCCTTCATTCCGGTCAATATGGTTCCGGGAGTGCTGAGGTGATCGACAAGGCAAAATATGTTGGTGAGTTGATAAACCTGATCAAGGTCAATCCGTATCTATCAGGAATTGCGCTGCTGACTGCACTCTTGTTGCTGGCAATGGTGTTGTACAGGGTGTTCAGGAAAAAGTATTCCGATCCGGCGGCTGCTCGTCTTCTGCTTGCAGTAATGGTGGCTCAGGGTGCCGGATACCTGCTCATTGCCAAGCAGCCCAAAGCAGCTTACCTGCTTCCCTACGAGTGCATTGCGACCATCAATGTTATCCTTATTGTTTATCTTTTTATCCGCTTATTTCCCGAGCGGAAAACTATCAGAACTGTTGTAGTTGCTCTGATAACAATGGGATTGGTTTATTATGGCATACGATCGGGATTGGATCGTAAAAGGCAGCTTTATGGCACTGATTTTAACTGGGAATTTGAGGAAGCCTGGGGAGCCGCTACCGGGGCCAATCAGAAACATGCCGTTGTTTTTACCAATCCCGGTGCATCTCCGGTTGCCGGGTTGTTCTTCGGAAATGCCTATAGCCATAACCGGTATGTGGCCGACCTGCAGAAGATTTATCCTGACTACTATATTCTTGATGCCTACAATCAGCGCATTGTACACTGGGGTGGAGATGCAATCACTCCTGATGCACTGTTCGCGGAATATCACGGTAATCTGTTAATATTGCATACCCCCGGCTGGGTCGAACCCGATCCATCCCTGCTGAACCTTTCAGATTCTTCAGGATGGAGAATGACCGAAACATACAATGGCAGGGCAAAGCTACTGGCACCGGTAAAGGTTGATGAGAAAGGAGTTTTTGCATCCAGAAAAATCATTTTTAACGGAGCCGAAACCCTGGACAGATCTCAGACCATGATTAATACCCTGAGCAAAACCAAGTCTGGTGATACAGGAATTCTGACCTTTGAAAAGTCACATACAGGACTGAGTTGTGTAAAAACAACTCCGGAACTTCCGTATGCTTTTGGTATTGAAGAAGATAGTATTCGCCCGGGAGAAAAGTTCTCTGTGGGTGTCTGGGTTTCAGGAGACCTTAAGAACGTGGTTCTGGTTGGCTCTGGTCTCGATAGCAAGGAATTTTATATCTCATCCAATGCATTGCTTGCCGAAGATCAGGACGGCTGGAAAAAGATATCGATGGACTTCACAGTTGACAGGGAAATTAAAGACCAGAAAATAAAGATATACGTTTGGAACAGCGGCAAAGAAACAGTCTTTTTCGATGATTTCAGATGCGACAGGATTTCTCCGTTAACGATTGATTTAAAAGCTAATGAATAGTATTTCACGAAACAAACAGCGGGTACTGGATGCCATTGAGCATGTAGCTCCAAGACGTAACAGATACATCCGTCAGAACAGTTATTATTATAAAAATCTGGTCAGGTTCTTTCGGTTTAATATTCCAGTCGGTTCAAAGGTTCTTGAAATAGGCTGCGGCACCGGTTTTTTACTCAATGCAACAGAGCCTTCGTATGGATTAGGAATTGATTTCTCACCTTCCATGATACGGATTGCCGGAGAGAAATATCCGCACCTGCATTTCAGGGTAATGGATGCAGAAGCACTTTCATTGGAGGAGAAATTTGATTACATCATTATCTCCGATACCCTGGGTTATCTTGAAGATATACAGAAAGCTTTCAGTGAACTGAAAAAAGTTGTACACCCCGGAACCCGTATACTCATTTCATACCATAATTTTTTATGGGAGCCTTTTTTATGGCTGGCGCAGAAGATCGGATTAAAAATGCCCCACCAGCGGTTGAACTGGCTTAACCGCGGGGATGTAATAAACCTGCTCCAGATAGAAGGATATGATGTGATAAAATCGGGAAAGCGATTTCTTTTCCCTTTATATATCCCGGTTCTTTCCTGGTTTTTCAATCAATATCTTGCCTACCTGCCCCTGGTTAATAATTTGTGTCTGACCGGATACATTGTAGCACGTTTACCAGAAAACAAACCGTTTGACAATCATGAATACAGCGTGAGTGTGATCATTCCTGCACGAAATGAAAAAGGTAACATTGAAGATGCAGTGATCCGCACACCTCAAATGGGCAGTCATACGGAGATTATTTTCGTGGAAGGGAATTCAACGGATGATACATTGGCTGAAATAAAGCGGATATGTGAGCTCTATAAGGATAAAAGAGATGTCAGCTGGCTGGTTCAGGATGGAAAAGGGAAAGGAGATGCTGTGAGAAAAGGTTACGCGCATGCAAAGGGTGACATCCTGATGATTCTGGATGCCGATCTTACGGTCCCGCCTGAAGACCTCCCTAAGTTTTACAATGCCATTGCAACTGGAAAGGGCGAATATATCAACGGAACCCGGCTGGTTTATCCCATGGAAGATGAAGCCATGCGCACCCTGAATATGATGGGAAACAAGTTCTTCTCGGTCATGTTCTCCTGGCTGCTGGGTCAGCGTATAAAGGATACACTATGCGGAACCAAGGTACTTACAGCCGACAATTACCGGAAACTGGCTGCTAACAGGTCATATTTCGGTGATTTTGACCCGTTTGGCGATTTTGATCTTATTTTTGGGTCGGCCAAGTTGAATCTGAAACTCGTCGAGGTACCCATCCGTTACCGGGCAAGAATTTATGGTGATACCAACATTTCGCGGTTCAAGCATGGCTGGTTGTTGCTGAAGATGGTGTTTTATGCCATGAACAAGATCAAATTTGTAAAATAATTGTTTACAAATCAGTGTAGTATTACTCGCTGGCAATTCTTTTCAACCGCATTCAACCCTTTTATGAAACAGACCAGTGTTGAAAAACCTGGCCCTGTCATCAGAAATTCTTCCTGCTGATGATATAATTCGGCCTTCTTTTGTTTTCGATAAACAGCTTGCCCAGGTAGATCCCTGTAATGCCGAGCATAATCAGTTGCAACCCACCGATGAACAGCACACTCGCTGTAATGGAGGTCCATCCCGGAAGGGCATTGTCGGTAAAGAAGTGCACATACACGGCATACAGACCGTAAAGAAACGCTACGGCAGCGATCACCACCCCAACCGCAATGGACAGGTACAAGGGTTTGCTGCTGAACGAGGTAACCCCATCAAGGCCCAGCCTCAGCATACGGGTGAAATGGTATTTGGTGGTTCCTGCATTTCTCTCTGCCGGTTCAAAAGCCACGGAGGTCTGCCTGAAGCCCAGCCAGGGAATCAATCCGCGCAGAAACAGGTAGTTTTCATTGAATTGTTTCAAGGCATCCACCACCTTGCGGTCAAGCAGCCGGAAATCCGCCATACCGGCATTGATTTCAACAGAAGAGAGTCTGTTGATGCTTTTGTAAAACAGGGCTGAAGTGATCCTTTTGAACAGGGGAAGTGATTTCTGTGCTCCCCTGAGGGTGTTCACCACTTCATAACCTTCCTGCCACCGGTCAATCAGCAGGGGAATGAGTGCCGGCGGGTGCTGCAGGTCGGCATCGAGGCTGATCACACAATCGCCGGAAGCATGATCCAGGCCTGCCTTCAGCGCATGCTGATGACCGAAATTGCGCGAAAGTGACAGGTAGTGGATGTGGTTGTCGTTTTCAGCCAGGCGCGTGATTTTTTGAAGCGTATGATCGGTACTGCCATCGTCAACAAACAGCAGCTCATGGCGGGGGTATGCTGATAAAACCTCTGTGAGCCTGCTGTAGAGGATTTCTATGTTATCCTCTTCGTTGTGGCAGGGAATAACGACGGAAACTGAAAACGTCATAGCCTGTTGCTTAGTCAGTGGCTAAGTTAGCAATAATTCAGGCTCGGAAGCTGGCATTTTTCTGCTTACTTTCGCTACACCAAAGAGATCGTCGACCAAATATGCAGAACCGCCCCCCCGCATTCCGGGTTTACCTTGTTTTTCTTGCAGTTACCGTTGTGGCCTACTGGCAGGTAGCCTTTCTGCAGAACAGCCTGAAATGGGATGTCATCGACTGCTACCTTCCCTGGCGGTATCATGTGGGGGAATGCCTGCAGAACGGAATCTTCCCTTTCTGGAACCCTTATACCCACGGAGGATATCCCATTCATGCCGACCTCAGGTCGGTGTGGTATCCCGAGGCGCTGATCATCGGGCTTGTGAGCGGATACTCAAACCTGCACCTTCATCTGTTGTTTATTGTTTATCTGTCATTGGCAGGCCTTGGAGTTTACCTGCTTAGTTCCCATTTTACGGATGACTGGCGTGCATCGTTGCTGGCGGGGGCAGCTTACCTGCTTTCCGGGTTCTTCACCGGTCATGGCCAGGAGATGTTCGGGATCATCGCTGCAACCTGGATTCCGTTTGTTCTCCATTACTTTATCCGCTTGCTGAAATACCGGCAGGTTGCCGATGTGCTGAGAACCGCGCTGTTTTCGTTCCTGCTGGTTACCGGGGGCTATCAGGCCCTGTGGGCCATTCTGCTTTACCTGCTTCTGGCTTTGTTTTTGGCTTGGATAATACGGCTACTCAGGCAGGGTAAACGGCGCGAAGTTGTGCAGCTGATCAAACTCAACCTGCTGCTGGTGGCGCTCACCGCTTTGAGTCTGACCGTAATTGCTGTGAGTTATTTCCAGGTTGCGCCGCATCTGGGCCGCTTGTCGGGGGTATCACTGAATGATGCCTGGTTTATGCCCTTCTCCCCCCGGTCGGCGTTGTCGTTTCTGGTTCCCTTCGCCACAGTAAAAGATGCCGCCTGGTACGATACCGATGTTTCGATGAGCAATGCCTATGTGGGACTGATCGTGCTCGTGTTCTTTATATTCAGCCTCTTCAGAAAACGTAATTTACTGCTGAATGTGTTCCTGATATCCGGTTTGGTCTCGCTGCTGGCTTCTTTCGGGAAATATACCCCGGTGCGTGAAATTCTTTTTCACACACTCCCGTTGATGGACCTGTTCCGCCATTCAAGCTTCTTCAGCTATTTTGCAGTGCTTGCGATAGTGCTGTCAGCGGCCGCCGGCTTCAGTGGTTTCTTTGAAAATCCGGCAACCCTGCGTCGCAATATCCTCCGGATTGGCCTGGTAGCCGCTTCCGGTCTGTTGGTGTTGTTGTTTTACGGTCTGCATCAGCAGGGGAGTGGAGCTTTTCTCATTTTCGGGAAGGCCGGCACTTTTCAGGAATGGCTGATGCAACCCTCCCGTTATGAGCACCTGGTGGTTCATTCGGTGATTCAGCTGGTTTTTCTTACCCTGTTTATTGTTGTGATCTACAGCGTGAAGCGAAGATTGGTAGCGGCGGTTCTGCTGCTGGTGCTGGTTGAGATGACAGCCGCTGTTCAGCTAAATACCTACTATACCGTGGTTTCTCCGGGAGTCAGGCCCCTTGATCTGGCTTCCAGTCTCAGGCAGCGGGCGCCGGGATTCCCACTGCCTATGGCTGATGCTCCGGTGTCTGCAAATACCGATGCGGCCTCCTCCTATGGGGTATTGTGGCGGAATACCAGTATTTTCAGCAAGGTGGTTTCTTTCGGCGGGTTCAATTCCTTCAGACTCCGGGGGTGTGTAACCCTGGCAGATTCGTTGCCCCGACTGGCAGAAACGGTGATTCAGAATCCGGTTCTTTACTTTTCCGATACGCTGATCCCGTTCTCCGGCAACCGGAATTTTGCTGATGTGGCCGACCCGACTGCCCTTGTCGTTGAAAAAGATCTTCTCAGCGCTGTTCCGGCAGCCCTGGATAGAACACCTGATGATTCGCTGAGGCTGACTTCGTTTTACCCGGGTTATGCCAGCGCTGAAATTCAGGTGCACAGGCCGGTTGCGCTCACCCTGCTGCAGGCCTGGTATCCCGGATGGGAGGTGTTTACCGATGGGAAAAAGACCCCGGTTTTTATTTCAAACCGGATGTTTATGAGCATCGTATGCAACCCCGGAAGCCACAAGATTGAATTTGTGTACAGCAACCGGATGATTGTCGTGGCTTTCCTGATCTCATACTTAACCATCCTTCTTCTTTTAACCTGGCTTGCGCTCCTTGCTTTCAGGGGCAGGAAGCAATGGACAGCAGCCCTCATTGCACTGGTCTGGTTACTGCCTCTGGCGGCCTTTCTGCTCCGCTTCTATCCGGGGTCAGCCTATGATTCGCGGCAGGAAGCTGCCTACAGGGAAGCTGCCGGGCTGGTCTGCAACAGCGGGGCAAAACTGGCATTCATCAATGCCGACAACGAGTTTCGGATGAAGCAGGCACTCGCTGAAGCAGGATTTAAGGGCGAAGCTGTTTTTTACAATCTTGCCCGTTCTGCTGATCTGAATCTGCTGTTGGGTATCATGGATACAGTTGAAATGAAAAGTATCGGCCAGTTGGCCAGGGTCAGGCTTTTTGCACCGGTTTCTCCGGAAGAAGAGGCGCTTTTCTCCTCATGGGATGAAACGGGAGGGAAGAAGCTCCGTAAAGCCGGACTTTTCAGCCTGCTGAAGAGGGGAAATGATGGTGGAGGCTATAAAACAACCAATGATTTTGAGCAGCCGGTAACGGGATGGAACGGACACACTGATGCCATCGACACATTGCACGCGTTCAGCGGCAGGTACGCAAACAGGATTGACCGGAACACACCGGGAAGCGCATCCTTCAGGCTGAAATGCAGCGAAGGAGAGTGGCCGGGCTCTCCGGGTGAACCTTTTACCGCACTGGCAAAAGTCAGGCTTAGAGGAGATGCTGAGGGAGCTTCATTGATTCTGCAGCAACGACGCGGTGATCAGGTGGTGGAGACCTTTTCCCTTCCACTGACCGGACTTTCTGTTGATCAAAACCGCTGGGTGCAGGTGGCAAAGGCCGGTGATTTCCGGTCTGGTTTCCGGCAGGATGACGAATTGCTCGTTTTCATCTGGGGGTCAGAACAAACGCAGCTTTATGCCGACGATTTCTGCGTGCAAATTCTCCCGGATCTGACCAGGTAGGGAGGGTATGGTTTGCAACAAGCGTTATGTCAAGCGTACAGTGTCGCATCGGATTTAATGAAAGTTTCAACGCTTAAATAGTTTCGCACCCTTTTACTTTGGACTTTTTACTTTTGCCTTGACACTAGCCGTCCCTGAATACCTTCTTGTTGAAAAGGTTGTATTTAAAAATACAATAGATGGCCCTGAAACCGTCCCTGGCTTTGATTTTTTTACCTTCATTGTAAGTCCTGCCGTAGTATGAGATGCCAACTTCATAAATCCTGATCCCGGGAATCTGTGAAATGCGTGCTGTAACCTCCGGTTCAAATCCAAAACGTTTCTCGGTAAGGTTCAGTTTCTTCACAATGTCTGACCGGAACATCTTATAGCAGGTTTCCATATCGGTCAGGTTGAGGTTGGTAAACATATTGGACAGGAATGTCAGAAAATTGTTTCCGATGGAATGCCAGAAGAACAGGATTCTGTGCGGTCCGGAGCCCATGAACCGTGAACCGTAAACCACATCGGCAGCTCCTTCCATCAATGGCTTCAGCAGAAGGTTGTATTCCCTTGGGTCGTACTCAAGGTCAGCATCCTGAATCACGATCAGGTCGCCGGTGGCAAGCTCAATGCCTTTGTGCAGTGCAGCTCCTTTTCCCTGGTTGGTTTCCTGGTTAAAGATGACCATCTGAAGCCCCGGATGCTCATTTTTGTAAGTTACCAGGGCTTCAGCTGTACCGTCTTTGGAACAATCGTTGACAACAATAATTTCATAATCAATGTCATAGACGTATTTCACGTCAATGATCCTGTCAAGTATCAGGTGAATGGTGGCGGCTTCGTTGTAGGCCGGTATCACGATGGAAAGCTTTCTCATTCGCCGTATGGTGGTTTTTGGGGATACAGAGGTTCCTGGTAAGTGATGATTACTCCTGAAAATAGACCCGTTTTACCCGTCTTGAAATTCCTGTCAGGATTTCATAGGGGATGGTATCCATGGCTTCAGCCAGTGATGCTATCGGCAGCTCCTTTCCGAAGACAAGGACTTCGTCGCCTTCTTTTGCTGCTATGCCTGTGATGTCGAGCATTGTCATATCCATGCAGATATTGCCGGCTACCCTGGCCGGGAATCCGTTTACGAGCATGGTACCACGGCCGTTGCTCAACCTGCGGCTGAGTCCGTCGGCATAACCGATGGGAATGGTGGCGATGGTTACCGGCTTCTCTGCTCTCCAGGCTCTGCTGTAGCCAACCGACTCGCCCGGGTTCAGGTGTTTAATCTGTGAAATGCTGGTTTTCAGGCTGCTGACAACTTCAAGCATCTTCTGTTCTTCGGGATCTGACGAGATTCCATACATGGAGATTCCCAGCCTGACCATATCGTGCTGCGCTTCAGGAAATCGGGAGATACCCGCTGAATTCAGCACATGCTTCAGGAAAGGATAACCCAGCGCCATTTCCAGTTTTTCTGTCATAGCGGAGAACAGTGCCAACTGCTGCCGGGTGAAGGCATCCAGTTGAGGATCGTCGCTTCCGGCGAGGTGCGAGAATGCTGATTTCACCCTGATGGCCGGAGATTCTGCAAGTTGCTTTATAAGCCCGCCAATCTCCTGCTCATCAAACCCAAGGCGATGCATCCCGGTATCCAGCTTTATATGAACGTCTGCTTGAGCAGGATGTGGCCGTCCGGTTGCATGCATGGCTTTCAGCAACATCCCGAGGCTGCGTAAGTTGTAAATTTCCGGTTCAAGTTCATATTGCAGCATGGCTTCCATTCCGCTCTCTTCGGGGTTCATTACCATGATGGGAAGACTGATTCCGGCTTTGCGGAGTTCAACGCCTTCATCAGCATAGGCTACCGCGAGATAATCTACCCGGTGAAACTGGAGGGTATTGGCAATTTCAAAACTGCCGCTGCCATAGGAAAAGGCCTTCACCATGGCCATGATCCGGGTATCAGGTTTTAACAGCGACCTGTAATGGTTGAGGTTATGAACCAGCGCATTGAGGTTGACTTCGAGCACTGTTTCATGCGATTTCTGTTGAAGCAGCTGGTGGATGCGTTCAAATCCGAAAGCCCTGGCACCTTTGAGCAGTATGGTCTCGTTGCTGAACCACGCAGGTCTGAATCCGGAGAGAAATTCTTCGGTGCTGCTGAAAAACCGGCTGTCAGAGCCGAAGAGATGTGCGTAGCTGCTGATCACAGTGCCGATACCAATCAGGCGTGAAACGCCTTTATCGAGCAGCAGTCCGGCAATTACCCTGTAGGTTGCAGCTTCGTCGGCACTTCCCTGCAGCATGTCGCTGAGTACAACCGTGCGCTGCAGGTGCTGATTCTGCTGTGAGAGAAAATCGAGGGCGATGGCCAGTGATTCCGGGTCGTAATTGTAGGCATCGTTGATGACAGAACAGCCGTTGATTCCTTCCTTCATTTCGAGCCGCATGGCAACACCGGTAAGCCGGCGCATACGGCTGGCGGTGACATCGGGGCCATAGCCCATCGCCAGCATCACCGCCCAGCAGTGACATGCATTCTCAATGGAAGCCTCATCCGAAAAGGGGATTTCGATGGAAAGGGATTCCGACCGGTAAATTCCTGAGATCAGGGTATTGTTGTTGCTTTTACTGATTGCTTTAATCTGCAGGGTATTCCCTGCCTGCCTGCCCCAGGTAAAAAGCTTTGAAGCCATGAAACCTGCCTTTGAAAGGGCGGTTGTGATCAGGGGGTGGTCACTGCAGCAGATCAGCAGGTCCACATCCCTGAAGAGCTTCAATTTTTCTTCTGTTTTCTGCTGCTGCGATGCAAAGAACTGATCGTGTGCATGACCCACATTGGTAAAGATTCCCAGGCTGGGTTGAATGATTTCCTGCAACTTCTGCATTTCGCCGGGTTGCGAAATGCCTGCTTCGAAGATGCCCAGGGTGTGCAGGGGATTCATCTGCCACACAGAGAGCGGCACCCCGATCTGGGAGTTGTAGCTTCTCGGACTTCTGACGATGGTTTTTTCGGAGGAGAGCAGCTGCCATAACCATTCTTTCACGATGGTTTTACCGTTGCTCCCGGTAATCCCGATTACAGGGATGTTAAAACTACGGCGATGAGCAGCGGCCAGTTGCTGTAAGGCTTTCAGGGTATCATCAACCAGAATGAATACGGCATCCTCCGGCGGTGTTTCAGGCATTTCAGAAACACAGAAGTTGCGTAAGCCCTTTTCATACAGATCGCCGATAAACCGGTGCCCGTTGTTGCGTGGGGTGATCAGTGCGAAAAAAAGGCTGCGGTAGGGCGAAGTCAGTTTGCGGCTGTCGGTGAGCAGTTCATCGATCAGCTGATTGCCGGCTTGGCCTGATAACCGCCCGCTGGTCATCCGGGCAATATCTACAAGCGAATAGCCCTGCTGGAACATTCCCGGTTGTTTAGTGTTCAGTTTCCTGTTTCATGGCCTTCAGCGGGTTGGCTGTCAGCTGTTCAAACTCGCGGCGGTTGTTGTAAATATCGCAGGCCAGATAGATGGCCGCCCTGAATGAATTGGGCGAAGCTACATCTTTACCGGCAATTTCATACGCGGTGCCATGCGACGGAGAGGTACGGATGATGGGCAGACCGGCTGTGAAGTTGACGCCAGATTCAAACGACAGCGTTTTGAAGGGCAGCATCCCCTGATCATGGTACATAGCCAGAATGCCATCGAACTGGGTGAAAGTTGAGGAACCGAAAAAACCATCGGCCGGGAATGGCCCGAATGCCCTGATTCCTGCTTCCTTAGCTTTTTCGATGGCTGGAATAATGATCTGTGATTCTTCTTTGCCGAGCAGGTCGTTGTCACCGGCATGCGGATTCAGCCCAAGAATGGCGATGCGGGGACTCTGAATGGCGAAATCCTTGATAAGCGACTGCTGCAGTATTTTCATCTTCCGAAGGATAAGATCCTCATTCAGTTGTTCGAAAACCTCCTTGAGGGGTATGTGCCCCGTAATGACGCCGATTCTGATCGAGTTGCTCACCATCAGCATCAGGTAATCGGTGGCACCGAATTTACTGGCCAGGTACTCGGTATGACCAGGGAAATGAAAGTTCTTCGACTGTATGTTCTTTTTATTGATGGGTGAGGTAACCAATACATCAATCTGATTCTTCTTCAGATCGTCGATGGCTGCTTCCAGTGACTGAAGTGCCAGCTCACCGGCCACCTGCGTTGATTTACCCAGGTCAATCTTCACTTCCTGATCGTTGATGTTGACAATGTTGGCCCTTTTAGGGTTTGCTGCATCGGCCTTTTTGATCAGGTTGAAAGTAAAATCACTGATATTTAATGTCTTGCGATGATATGAGGCGACTTTCGAAGATCCGTAAACCACCGGTGTCATCATTTCGAACAAACGGTTATCAACAAAGGTTTTGATGATAATTTCATAACTGATGCTGTTGATGTCACCATGGGTGATCCCCACAACAGGCCTGGCATCCGGATCGGTAGTTCTTGGCATGGTTAATTAAATTTAGGGCAAAGATAAGATTTTGCTACTTTAGCCGTATATTTCAATGGGATAAAGAGCCTGTTTAAATTTTGCTCTGGTCCGAAAATAGGCCCGTCCTTTAGGGCGGGTGTCAATCAGATGATAAAAGAAGGTAGCAAAATCATGAAAAATTTGTAAATTCATAATAAATTTTTCATGATTTTGCCGCCAGGTTTGTTTCTTTTTGCCATGCCCGCCCTAAAGGACAGGCCTATTGAGCATTGAATCTCAGATACAACAGACTCAAAGTTAATTCACTTTAAAGCAGTATTAAACATACCGAAAGGCATGATAAATAACCTTGTTCTCCAAAGGCTTAAGGAACGCGAAAAGGAACTGAACACCCTTTATCGTCTGGATGAGTTGTTGTCAACTCCCGGGCTTGACAATGACCGGCTTTTCCGCGGCCTGCTTTCGCTGATGCCTGCCGGATGGCAATACAGTTCGGCTTGTGAAATCAGTGTGAAGTTTGAAAACAGGGAGTGGAAAACCGATGATTTCCGGCAGACCGACTGGATGCAGAAAGCCGAAATTGTGATTGATAACTGCATTTGCGGCGACATTACCGTTTCGTACATCGTCCTGATCAGGGAGTTTAATGGCAGTCAGTTTTTGCCGGAAGAGCAGAAGCTCCTTAATACCATTGCAGATCGGGTGGGGAATTATATCTTTCAGCAACGGTTGCGCAACTCGCTGAAAGTACTTGAAAAGGACGGTTTGCAGAGCGATGGCAATGGCAATGGTAATGGACACGTTTTGTCGGAAAGTACCAACGACCGGCACTGGAAATGGCGCAGCAGAATGGCTGAGCGCATAAGTCAGCTGATGGATATGGAAAAGTTCGGCGTTGATGCCGTTTACCTGATCGGAAGTACGAAAAATGCAACAGCTGGCCCCGGCAGTGATATTGATCTGCTAATCCATCATCATGCCAGTGAACAGCAACTCAGGTGTCTTGTTTCATGGCTTGACGGCTGGAGCCTTTGCCTGGCCGAAGTCAACTTTCAGGAGACAGGCTACCAGACTGACCGGCTGATCGACCTTCATCTGATTACCGACAAGGATATAAAGGAAGGGACAAGCTTTGCAGTAATGATCGGCGCTGTGGATAACAGTGCACGATTGCTCAGAAAGCTTCAGAAAGCTTAGGGGGGCATGGATTTAAAGAAGTCAGAAGTCAGAAGTCAGAAGTTGGAAAGATGATGAATTAAAAGGTAAGAACCTTAAAAATTTGAGGGGAAGAAACCTATTGTGACCTATTGTGTCTGTTGTGGTGAAGAAGTGGCGCTGGAATTTAAAGAAGTCAGAGGTCGGAAGTCGGAAGTCGGAAAGAAGATGAAGTAAGAGGTAAGAAGGAAGAGGTAAGAACCTTAAAAATTCAAGGGAAAGAAACCTAGTGTGACCTATTGTGTCTATTGTGGTGAAGAAGTGGCGCTGGGATTTAAAGAAGTCAGAGGTCAGAAGTCGGAAGTCGGAAGTCGGAAGTCGGATAGAAGGTGAAGTAAGAAGTAGCTTGTCTCGTAAGCATGCGGCAGCGGGATGACGAGAGAAGTAAGAGTTAAGAACCTTAAAAATTTGAGGGGAAGAAACCTATTGTGACCTATTGTGTCTATTGTGGTGAAGAAGTGGCGCTGGGATTTAAAGAAGTCAGAGGTCGGAAGTCGGAAGTCGGAAGTCGGAAGTCGGAAGTCGGATAGAAGATAAAGTAAGAAGTAGCTTGTCTCGTAAGCATGCGGCAGCGGGATGACGAGAGAAGTAAGAGGTAAGAACCTTAAAAATTTGAGGGGAAGAAACCTATTGTGACCTATTGTGTCTATTGTGGTGAAGAAAAACTCTTCACATCAAGGCACTCTGATTCAGGGATTTAGGAATCATAAAAGCAGTTACGCTGAGCCTGACTGTATCAAACAGACCGGCCAGGCTTAGGGTCTTTGAGCCTTTGGTGCAATACTTTTATAAAATTAATCTGACAATTGTGAAATTTTTCAGTCTGTTAAATTTACCTGAATGACCAGCAGTTTTTTTGTATCAGACCTTCACGGAAGTTTTCACCGCTATGAAACCCTTTTCAGGGAGATGATTCATCGGAAGCCGTCGTTTTTATTCATCGGTGGTGATATCCTTCCCAATTCACGTAAGCCACTGGAATACAACGGGAAACCCGTTAATGATTTCATTTCCGATTATCTGGTGCCTGGTTTTCAGCGGGTTAAGAAGCAACTGGGGTGTAATTATCCTGAGGTTTTCCTGATTATGGGCAACGACGACCATCGGGAAGAAGAAAGCAGGCTGATTGAAGCAGAGCAAAAAGAGATCTGGAAATACCTGAGCAATAATTCATTTAAATTCGGGCCCTACATGATTTACGGCTATCCGTATGTGCCCCCCACACCGTTTCGTTGCAAGGACTGGGAGAAGTACGATGTTTCCAGATTCGTTGACCCGGGTTGCATTGCACCGGCAGAGGGTTACCGTACGGCCCACCCGGATTATGATCCGGAGTTCTCAACCATTGCCGCCGACCTCGAAGCGCTGACTGACGGGCAGCCGATGGACAAAGCCATTTTCCTGTTTCATTCACCACCATACAATTCAGCCCTTGACCGTGCTGCCCTTGACGGGCAGATGATTGATCATGTGCCCCTGGATGTACATGTGGGCAGCATGGCAATTCAGCGTTTTATTGAGGCCAGGCAACCCTACATAACGCTGCACGGGCACATTCATGAATCAGCATCCTTAACCGGAAACTGGAAAGAAGTGAAAGGGCGTACCCATTCATTTTCGGCTGCCCACCAGGGCCCTGAACTTGCGCTGGTTACCTTTAAACTTGACGATCCGACTGACTCGGGCAGGGAACTGCTTTAGGATGATTTTATGGCTGGTGCGGGATAATGCAGGGGTTCATGAACCTGTTTGCTGAGTTCATCAACGATGATTGAGGTTGCTCCTGTCCGGGTCCTGACATATTCGCCTGCTTTGTGAGAAACCTCTTCAAGGTGCGACTGGTTGGAGAGCAGTCCGACAACTCCAAGGGTTAACTCATTGGCATTCATTACACTGAAAGCAATTCCTTCGGCAGTCATTTCCCGGGCTTCCCTGAACCGCTGATAATTGGGGCCGAAGAAGATGGGAACACCATAGGCCGCGGCTTCGAGGGTGTTGTGAATTCCAACGCCAAATCCACCACCGATATAGGCTACACTGGCATATCGGTACAATTGGGAGAGGATTCCGACCGAGTCGATGATCAGAAACTGCCTGCTGCTGAGATCGGTACCGGGAGCTTCGCTATAAAGCACCGATTTGCTGCCCAACCTGCCTGAAATTTCCCTGATGTAGGAGGCATTGATTTCGTGCGGCGCGATGATGAATTTAAGCTGATCCCCTGTATTTTCATGCAGGGCCAGCAATAGCTGATCATCCGGAGGCCAGGTGGAACCGGCTACCACTACATGTTTTCCTCCTGTGAACCTGTCGATCAGCGGGAAAGGCTTCTGAACTTCCTTGATGGCTGTTACCCTGTCGAAACGGGTATCACCGCTCACGGTCACATTTTTAACATCAACCAGTCCGAGCAGTTCTGCCGATTCATCGTCCTGCACGAATACCCTGTTAATCTTTCTGAGGTGAGTTCTGAACCATCCACCGTACCATTTGAAGAAATGCTGGTTCGGCCTGAAGATTGCTGAAACCGTGAAAACGGGTATTTTATGCCGGAAAAGCTCGTTCAGATAGTTGAACCAGAATTCATATTTAACAAAGACAACAAACTGAGGCCGGGTGATGGAAACAAATCTTCTGGCATTGTAAATGGTATCAATGGGGAGGTAAAAGATGTAATCGGCACCCTGGTATTGTTGTTTGTGGATATATCCCGATGGAGAGAAGAAGGTAAGCAGAATGGTGTAGCCCGGATGCCTGGCCCTGAAGGCTTCAATCACCGGCCGCCCCTGTTCAAACTCGCCGAGGGAGGCGCAATGGAACCATACAACGGGAGAAGGGTCTTCTGATGCGTAGTGCGTGGAGAATACTTCGCTGAGTTTATCAAACAGCTCCTTGCGGCCATAATGCCAGTCCCGGGCTTTCGCACTGAACAATCCGGCAAACCTCAGGAACAGGTAATAAAAAAGGATCCCGGTGCTGTAAATTAGCCTCATGCAAGCAGTTTTGATTTCACAAAAGAACATTCAAAAGTAAAACTAAAATCATTATTGACAGGACAAAAAAGCAAAGGTTCCTGTCATCTTCGGTCAATTTCCGGCTTTATATTGTAAGAATCACAAAATGAATTATTTAAAATATGACCCTTTCTCTTTTCATCCTGGTCGGTTCATGCGGGCCGGCGCTCATTTTTCAGTTGTAACAGGTCGTCGGGATTTCTGGTTGGGTCAAGCCAGCATGCATCTTGCTTCAGCTTTCTGTTCCTGAGTTTTTACTTTAGAATCTGATTACGCGGCCACTTTTCATTCAAACATGGGTAAAGCATCAGTAATAATAGTATTCTTTAGGTGCCCTCCGGTAAACTGGTATGATCCAGCCGATCTTTAACCCTGCCTGAAAATCGGTGAACCTGCCGGAGGTGTATTCCATCCTGTTGAAGGAGTAAGGCCTGACATAGGATGTTGATGCCAGGGTGAGGTCAATACCGGCATAGAAGTTGACTTTATTCGCATTGCCCAGGAACAGGTATCCGGCAAAGAGGTTGGCTGCCGGCCCGTTTTTCAGTTCATCATAGCCTTTCAGGTAATCCCCTGTAATCTGGGGTGCGGTTTTGTCGCGGTGTTCAATGTATATCTTGTGTTGCAGGTACCCGGCTCCGAGTGTGACAAGGAACCCTGAATTGCTGTTGGGACCCCAGGCAGGAATCACTTTTCCGGCTTTGACAAAAGCGGTGAACCCACGTTCATTGAAATTGTAGTTGGCATAAATCCCCTCCATATCGATGAGGTTGCCATCAGAAGTTTCGATCAGGCTGAGGACTTCATTTTCGTTTTTCACCTGATCGCCGAACATGAAATTCCCTTCAAAGCCGAATACCCAGTTTGAGCTGGTCTTGTGCAGATAGGCTGCCCCAACAAGGGAATTCATGCCAAACTGTTCCGAAAGATCTCCCCCGGGAAACTGAAGGGCAAAGTTTGCATGGATGAGGTTGGCTGAAATCGCTGAATCGGCAATACTTTTCTGAGCCGGCAACCGGGTGGCGGCAAGCAGCAGCAGCAATGGCAGAATTGACCGTAAGTTCATGGCAGTAAACAAGATTAGTGGGAAGGATTGAGAAAAAAAGCGGTACCTGATTCAAGGTACAAACCTAAGCCAAAAATTGCTGATTTACAAGAGGAACCTGAAATAATCACATGAGTAAAGGCGTTTTGGTATGACTGCCTGATTTACAAAATATCGTCCTGTGGATTTAAATACAGACGCCATGGGTGGCTGTTTCAAACTCAGGCCGGTAAAAGTACTTTTTTCTTTCCGGGGCTTAAGAATGCAGACGGGCTCAATGTAATAATTGTATCTTTGCCGCCTCAGGACACTGCGGTTCAGCAGGCCCTTTGAACAAATCAGAACAGACTAAAATCAATTGCCGATGAAGCGTATTGCCATGGTTGACTTAAAAAGTCAATACGAGAAAATCAAGCCTGAAATTGATCAGGCCATTCAGGAAGTGATAGAATCAACAGCCTTTATCAATGGCCCGGCTGTGAAGAATTTTCAGAAGGATCTGGAAGCTTACCTGGGAGTTAAGCATGTGATCCCCTGTGCCAACGGTACTGATGCACTTCAGGTAGCCATGATGGCGCTGGGCCTGCAACCGGGCGATGAAGTGATTACCACCAACTTTACATTTATCGCAACCGCCGAAGTGATTGCTCTGCTGGGCTTTACGCCGGTGGTGGTGGATGTTGACCCCGATACCTTCAACATCAGCCCTGAATCTGTCAGGAAATCAATCACCCCAAAAACCAGGGCAATTGTTCCGGTTCATCTTTTTGGACAGTGTGCCGATATGGATGCCATGATGGAAATCGCCAGGGAGTTTAACCTGTTTGTGATTGAGGATGCCTGCCAGGCAATCGGAGCAGATTATATCTTTGCCGACGGATCGCGCAAAAAGGCCGGCACCATCGGTCATGTAGGATGTACATCCTTTTTCCCGAGCAAGAACCTGGGTTGTTACGGCGACGGCGGTGCCATCTTCACCAACGACGATGAACTTGCCAAACAACTCAATGTGGTGGTTAACCATGGTATGGTAGTCAGGTATTACCATGATTACGTGGGTGTTAACAGTCGTCTCGACAGCATTCAGGCCGCGGTGCTGAAAGTTAAGCTAGCCCGGCTTGATGACTATGCCGCTGCACGCAACAAGGCTGCTGAGTATTATGATCAAGCCTTCCGCAACCATCCCAACCTGAAGACACCTGCACGGTTTGATCGTTCCACCCATGTATTTCATCAGTATACCCTGGTAACTGAAGGCATTGACCGCAACGCCCTTCAGGATTTTCTGGCAAAGAAAGAGGTACCGGCTATGATCTACTATCCGGTTCCCCTGCATATGCAGAAAGCCTACCTGGATCCCCGGTATAAGGAAGGCGACTTCCCTGTTACCGAACACCTCTGCCGCACGGTGATCTCCCTGCCGATGCACACAGAACTCGATGAAGAACAGCTTGAATACATCACTTCGTCGGTGCTGGAGTTTTTTGCCAGCTAAAAGGAGAACGATAAAGAATAGCAAAGCCGGAAGAGATTTCGGCTTTTTTTATGGTTTACCAGTAACTTATCGTTACATTTGAGTATAAATAAGCAGTTGTAAAAATAATTTTACAGCCGGTTGAGTCTTTTGCCTGTTCCGGTTGATCAAACCCAAAAATTATCCTTATGAAACAAGACTTTTTTGCACATGAAACAGCCATCATCGATGAGGGTTGTGAGATCGGAAAAGGGACCAAAATATGGCATTTCTCTCACATCATGCCCGACTGCCGGCTGGGAGAGAACTGCAATCTGGGGCAGAATGTGGTTGTGTCGAACGGTGTGATACTGGGCAACAATGTAAAAGTGCAGAACAATGTATCCATCTATACGGGCGTTATCTGCGAGGACAATGTCTTTCTGGGGCCCTCCATGGTATTTACCAATGTGGTGAACCCCAGGAGTGCTGTTATCCGCCGCGGACAGTATTCTCAGACGGTGGTAAAGGAAGGGGCCTCCATCGGGGCCAATGCCACCATCGTCTGTGGTCACGATATCGGCCGGTATTCCTTTATCGGTGCCGGAGCCGTCGTAACCCGCACTGTGCCTGACTACGCGCTCGTTGTTGGTAACCCTGCAAGGCAGGTTGGCTGGATGAGCGAATACGGACATCGCCTCAATTTCGATGAAAACGGTGTTGCAGTGTGCCCTGAAAGCGGCGAACAATACAAGATCAACGATGGAATCGTGAGTAAAATAACGAAATAGTAATTACTGAAATATGAACATACTAGTCACCGGAGGAACCGGATACATTGGCTCTCACACCGTTGTTGAGCTTCAGCAACAGGGGCATACAGTGGTGATTGTTGACAATCTTTCAAATTCACATGCCAACGTTGTTGACCGGATAGCCGAGATTACCGGGATAAGACCAGAGTTTCATCAGTTCGACCTCACCGACGGAGAGAAAACAGCGGCCTTTTTTACAAACCACTCCGATCTTGACGGGATCATCCATTTCGCAGCCTTCAAAGCTGTGGGTGAATCCATGGCCGATCCGTTGATGTATTACCACAACAACCTGGGTTCGCTGATCAATATCCTGAAGGGGATGAAAGAACACGGAATCAGAAATCTTGTGTTCTCCTCCTCCTGCACCGTTTATGGTCAGCCAGATGATTTACCGGTAAGGGAAACCTCCCCGGTGAAGGAGGCCTGGTCACCTTACGGGAATACCAAGCAGATGTCGGAACAGATTATCAGGTTCTCCGTGGAGGCTTACAAGCTGAAAGCCATCGCCCTGCGATACTTCAATCCCATCGGCTCACACGAATCGGCACTTATCGGGGAACTGCCGCTGGGTGTCCCCAACAACCTGGTGCCTTTCATCACCCAGACAGCCATCGGACTCCGCCAGACCCTGAATGTTTACGGATCAGACTACAACACGCCCGACGGAACCGCTATCCGCGACTACATTCATGTGGTTGACCTTGCCAAAGCCCACGTGGTTGCCGTTAACCGGATGATGAAAGAAGCCGGAAAACCGGATTATGAAATCTTCAACCTTGGCACCGGAAACGGTTTCAGCGTGCTTGAAGTGATTCAATCGTTCGAAAAAGTCAGCGGCCAGTCGTTGAATTATAAGATTACAGACCGCCGGCCCGGGGATGTTGAAAAAGTATGGGCCGACACTTCCTATGCCAATGAGGAACTGGGTTGGAAAGCTGAAAAATCACTGGATGAGATGATGCTTTCTGCCTGGAAATGGGAACAGTCGCTGGCAGCAAAAAAACAATGAATTGAAAACTAACCATCGCAATCATGAAAACCATTCTTATCACCGGAGGTGCCGGATTCATCGGGTCGCATGTAGTCAGGCTCTTTGTGCGTAAATACCCTGAATACAAAATTGTTAACCTCGACAAGCTTACTTACGCCGGCAACCTGGCCAACCTGAATGATATCGAGAAGCTGCCCAATTATGTGTTTGAAAAGGGCGATATTACCGATGAAAAGTGGATTTCAGAGCTTTTCGGGAAATACCGTTTCGACGGGGTAGTGCACCTGGCTGCTGAATCGCATGTCGACCGGTCTATTGCCAATCCCATGGAGTTTATCATGACCAACATTGTGGGAACCGTAAACCTGCTCAACGCCGCCAGGGCGATCTGGGGCGATGATACAACGGGAAAGCGGTTTTATCACATCTCTACCGATGAGGTTTACGGATCGCTGGGCGAAGATGGTAAATTTACCGAAACCACCCCTTACGACCCTCGCAGCCCGTATTCGGCCAGCAAAGCCAGCAGCGATCACCTGGTAAGGGCTTATTTTCATACGTTTCACCTGCCGGTTGTATTGTCAAATTGCTCCAACAATTACGGACCATATCAGTTTCCTGAAAAACTGATCCCCCTCTTTATTCACAACATCCGCAACAACAAACCCCTGCCGGTATATGGCAAAGGGGAGAATGTGCGCGACTGGCTCTACGTGGAAGACCATGCCAAAGCCATCGACCTCATCTTCCACAAAGGATCTGACGGAGAAACCTACAACATCGGCGGCAACAACGAGTGGCAGAACATCAGGCTGATTCAGGAATTGTGCCGGATTATGGACCGCAAGCTAGGTCGTGCAGAGGGTGAGTCTGCGAAACTGATCACCTATGTGAAAGACAGGGCCGGCCACGACCTGCGCTATGCCATTGACGCAACCAAAATAAAAGAAGAACTCGGCTGGGAACCGACGATACGGTTTACTGAGGGGTTCGAAGCAACGGTTGAATGGTACATCACCAACGAGGGATGGCTCAACAATGTTACTTCTGGTGACTATCAGAAGTACTATGAGCAGCAGTATGTAAAGAGGTAAACGAATTCCCGCTTTTTCTTCATTTGGGGATTTCGTTGCTTATCATGAGACAAGGCGACAAGGGGACAAGGGGACAAGGAGAAGCTTACACAGAGGGTATATGGCAGGTGGATTTTTTGAACTGATTACATTAAGCCTGCCTACTCTGACGGCAGTCAGGCAGGCTTTGAACTTTTTACCTGTCTGCCTGTGGCATACAGGCAGACTTTGAGATTGACTCCTGGTGACTGAATTTTCAGCCTTCATCAGCCTTCCGGATTGTAAAGGGGTTGGAAAAAACTCACTGAATCCGGAATTCAATCTGACTTCGGCTCTATTTTCCCCATAGCATATTCGCTGATGGCAAGTACCGTCAGGCTGGGGTTTACACCCGGGTTACAGGGGATCACCGAGCTGTCGAGAATGTACATTCCCGGATGGTCGTGCACCATAAAGTTCTCATCGACCACGCCTTCAGTTTTTGTTTCGGCCATCGGACATCCGCCGATGATGTGTGCGGTGGTCGACATATTGAAGATGCTTTCGGTGAGGCTGTTCAACGCAGTTCCCTTTGCTTTCTCAGCGAAGCGGGCCAGCATTTTCTGCCCGACTGGGATATAAGCCGGTATCCTTCCACTGTCAGCGGAAAACCTGAGGCGCGGCCGCAAAAGGCCTTTGCGGAGCTCCATGGTCATGGCAGTGTCGTGGGTTTGCATCACCAGCATCACAATGCTTCGTTTTCCCCAGCGGAAGCAGGTAATCAGCCGGATCATTTTCAAGGGATGCAGAAGACTTCTGATCATCACACGTGCAGCCCTTTTCCGCGGTACCGGGCTATCAGCGCTGAACCCGCCAAGATGCGTAATGGCCCCGCTGCGGTCGTTGAATTTTACCATTTCAATATGGGTGCCGGGTTCCGGGCTGAAGATGGAGGTGATGGCCACGCCGTTGTTCAGCTTCATCTCCGCGTCAACCAGTCCGCTGATGCTCTGCGAATTGGTTCGTACATTGGTTCCCAGGGCTTCAGGCAAACCGGGCAGGGTTTTATAATGATGTTTTTGCCTGAGCAGGAGTTCAAGGGTTCCGAGTACCCCGGCACTGACGATGAGCCTGTCTGAGCTCAGCACCCCCCGGAAACCTCCCTTGCCCGATTTTCGGGTGTGCACATAGTACCGGCCTTCACGATGTTCAATTTTAACCGCCTGTGTTCCGGCAAGAATCTGCACCCCAAGCTTTGCAGCCAGCCAGAGGTAGTTTTTATCGAGCGAATTTTTGGCATTTTCACGACATCCGGTCATACAACCTGCACACCCGGTACATCCCTTACGCAGCGGACCCTTCCCGCTGAAGTAGGGGTCTGTCTCCTTTTCGGGGTCTCCGTAATAAACCCCTGTATCCACCATGCTGAAGGTATCTGCCCGTCCGGTTTCAACCGCCAGCTCTTTCAGTAGCTGATCTTCCGGATTCCCGGAAACGGGGTAGGGGGTCGCACCTAGCATCTGCCTGGCCGTTTCGTAATGCGGTTCCAGTTTTTGTTTCCAGCCGGAACCGGCTTTCCATGAAGGATTGCTGAAGAATTCATCACCGGGCTTCATCAGGGTATTGGCATACACCAGGCTTCCGCCGCCAACACCGGTACCTGATAATACGAATACCTCCCTGAAAAAACTGCAGCGGAGAATTCCATGCCACCCAAGCCGGGGAGCCCACAGGAATTTTTTCAGGTTCCAGTCAGATTCCGGGAAATCAGATGGGGCAAACCGGCGGCCCTGCTCCAAAACCAGAACGCTGTAGCCCTTTTCGGCCAGCCTCAGCGCAGCTGCACTTCCGCCAAATCCTGAACCTATAATGATGAAGTCGGTTCCCATTCCGGATTAAAATTTTTGCTGTCAGGCTTGTAATCGCCAGGACTGAATTTTCACAGGTAAATTTAATCATTTTTGCAAAAGATCATGCGCCCGTTTCATCTGTGTTCCGGACTGTATTAGATATTAAATACCTGGAGGGACAGTCCGGTTTTCACCACGATTTTACCGGATCGATTTGGTGAATTAACTCAGCAACCAGAGATCAATCTTTCAGGGTACAGAAAAATGATTGAACAACCGGCCTCCCTGCTTGTTGAAAGGGAAAAAACCATGAAAATAAGTGCACGAAATCAGCTCAGGGGTACCATTACCGCGATTAAACCCGGTTTAGTTACGGCGAAGGTAACCATTGACATCGGTGGCGGTAATTCCATCAGCGCTGTGATAACAACCGACAGTGTTGAAGAAATGGACCTGAAACCCGGTGATGAGGTGGTCGCGATCATAAAGTCGACCGAGGTTATGATCGGCAGGGAATAAAAAAAAGCCGGGTGACCGGCTTTCTCATTCAGTTTTTCAGGCTCCCATTGCTTCTGCTTCGGGGGCAATCTTTTTGACCAATCCCTGCAGTACATTGCCGGGACCGACCTCCACAAATACGCTGGCGCCGTCGGCCACCATATGCTGAATGCTTTGTGTCCACCTTACCGGAGCTGTGAGCTGGGCAATCAGGTTCTGTTGAATTTCCGAAGGTTCTGTATAAGGTTTGCCTGTAACATTCTGATAAACAGGACATATCGGTTTGTTGAAATGGGTGGCATTGATGGCAGCTGCCAGTTCAAGCCGTGCCGGTTCCATAAGCGGTGAATGGAAGGCTCCGCCTACCTTGAGTGGAAGCGCCCGTTTGGCACCGGCAGCTTTCAGCTGTTCACAGGCCATTTCGATGCCTTTCATGGAACCGCTTATGACCAATTGTCCCGGACTGTTGTAGTTGGCGGGAACCACAACCTCGCCGATACCTGCCAATACCTCTTCAACCTTCGCATCGTCGAGGCCGAGAATGGCAGCCATGGTAGAGGGCTCAGCTTCGCAGGCTTTCTGCATGGCCATGGCGCGGGCATATACTAGCTTTAAACCGTCTTCGAAAGAGAGCGCTCCGGCAGCCACCAGCGCTGAAAATTCGCCCAGCGAATGGCCGGCAGTCATGTCAGGTTTAATGGCATCGCCCAGCGTAGCAGCAAGAATAACCGAGTGAAGAAAGATGGCCGGCTGGGTAACCCTGGTTTGCCTCAGGTCTTCATCAGTGCCCGAAAACATAAGGTCGGTGATCCTGAAACCAAGAATATCGTTTGCTTTTTCAAACATCTCACGGGCAAGGATATTGCCTTCGTAGAGATCTTTGCCCATGCCCACAAACTGGGCGCCCTGACCGGGAAAAATGGTTGCTTTCATGTTGAATGGGTTACGTTGATAACATGACGCAAAAATACGAATAAGGGATCAGTACACAAAAACATCTGAAAATCAAAGACTAAGGTTGCTTATTCTCTGATAATCATCATGTTGGCAGGTTTCTCGTCGCGACCAACCAGAATGTTGCCCTGCATAAAGAAGTGGTGAAGCAATTGGGTTGACAGGATACCGGCCAGCGCCATGTTCTCTATTTCGGTTACCTGGGTGCCCTGCTCAATTTTCGAAACCAGTTTCTCTGTTTTGGCAGCATCGAAATAGCCGAAATTCTTCAGGGTAGCTTCGCTGAGCATCTCTTTCACATATTCAGGTGCTTCCGGCCCGATAAAACTCGAAAATACCGGTGCACGGTAGGCCTGTTTGTGCCGTTTAAGGATGGATTCAGGGATTTTTCCCTTCATCATCTTTTTGAGAATAAACTTCTCGTTGAGGCTGTTGAGCTTCATGCTTTCAGGCAGTTGCGCGGCATATTCTATTACCCGGTGATCGAGAAAAGGATATCTTCCTTCCACTGAATTGGCCATGGCCATGCGGTCGCCCTGTGATGAGAGCAGGTAGCCCGACATAAAGATGGTTGATTCGAGGTACTGTGATTTTGCCAGATCGCCCCATGAGGAGAAATTCTCCGAAAGCAGTCTTCCGGCTTCATTCAGGGGCTCATAGCCGCTAAGCCCGGCAGTGACCTCATCGGTGAAGTAATTCTGAATGCGGGAAGTATTGTGCCAGCGCAGCAGGTGCGAGTAATAGGGATTGTCCGTATCGCCCAGACGGTAGCCAAAGAACATTTTGAGCACGGTGGTTTTGGCCTCCTTCATCATCGGCAGGTAGGGATAGAGCTTCTTCAACAGCAGCGGACGGATGTCTGACTGTGGGTTTCTGGCCCAGAAACGCCTGATTTTGGCTTCCTTGAAGATGTTGTATCCGGCGAGCATCTCATCGGCCCCTTCGCCCGTAATCACCACCTTGATGTTCTGCTCCCTCACTTTTCTGGAAAGCATATACATGGGGGTAGGGGCGGTACGCAGAATCGGGAACTCGGTGTGACGGATGGTATCGTAGAAATACCGGCCGATTTCTCCGGAGGTACAGGAAAAAGCAGTATGGTTGGTGTTGAAATACTTTGCTGCTTCAAGCTGAAAGGCGGTTTCGTCGAAGGCTTTGTCTTTGAAACCGATGGAGAATGTGTTCAGCACCCCGGGTTCAACCTCGTGAATAAAGGCTGTGGTAACGCTCGAATCGATGCCACCGCTGAGGTAAGCGGCCACTTCAACATCGGCCCTCAGCCTCACCTTTACAGCTTCCCTGAAAAGATCGCGGAGTTCCTCAGCGGACTCTTCGGTACTTTTCCGGCTGTAGTTTTCCGGCGCAGGGAATCCGAGGCTCCAGTACCTGTGACTGCTCACCGATTGGTCGTTAATCAGCATATAGTGGCCGGGAGAGACTTCAAAGATATCCTCAAACGGGGTGTCGGGTGTGATGGTTGTCCAGAAGGTGAATATCTGTGACAGCCCTTTGTGGTTGATGGCTTTTTTAACGCCAGGCACCTGAAAGAGGCCTTTGATTTCGGAGCAGAAGACAAACTGGCTGCCGGTGCGGGTAAAGAAAATGGGACGGATTCCAACCCTGTCGCGGGCCAGAAACAGCTCCTGCTTGTCGTTGTCCCAGATGGCGATGGCAAATTGTCCGACAAACTGTTGCAGGCAGGCAGGCCCCCATTGTGCATAGGCCTGTAGCACCACTTCGGTATCTGTCTGGGTATGAAATTCAATCCCCAAAGCCTCAAGCTCACGCTTAATTTCGATGTAATTAAACAGCTCGCCATTGTAGACAATCCAGTATCGTTTGTTTCTGACGGTAATGGGCTGTTGTCCCGAAGAAAGCCCGATGATACTCAGCCTTACGTTACCGAGTCCGATTTTCTTCCCGAGATACAAACCACTTTCATCGGGCCCGCGGTATCGGATAGCCGCCAGCATCGAGGTGAGTTGTTGTTCTGAAGGAGGGGTTCCGGCTGACGGGAAATTATAAATTCCTGCTATACCGCACATGGGGTCTGTTACTTAGTTTAACTTCCGTTCAATAAAACCGGCAATGGCATTCACCGATTCGAAATTGCCTTCAAGCAACTCTGAATCAGCAGCTTTGATAGAGAAATTCTCCTCTATAAAGTTAATCAGTGATAGAAATCCCATCGAATCGAAGATTCCTTCAACAAAAATCAGGGTATCATCCTGCACCTTTTCGGCCGGTACAAAGGAGGTTTCGACAATAAATTTCTTTAGCTGTTCTTTAACAGCAGCAATGTCAGTCATTTGAAAAGTTTTTAATGTAGTTTGATAATGAATTTATTTTGATTCACCTGATAAACCCGTTTTCTGCCCGTTTGTTTCGATTACATCCACAATACGCTGGCAGAAGAGCGGGGCTGCTTTGTTGGCAAATGCACCATTTGGATGAGAATCGTTTTCGCCGACGGCATATTCCGGTTTCAGGTACCGTCCGCCTTCTGTCTGAAGGCTGTAAAAGTCCCAAAGGAAGATGTTGTCTCCTTCTTCGTCCCATTCATTGATAACCCAATCAACAAATTCCCTGGTTCTTGCGGCTTCACCGGCATTGGTCTGAGCTTCTACCAGGGCAGCAGCCGTCCAGAGCAGGAATTTTGTTTCTGGAAACTCATGCATTTTTTCTTTTAATGCCAGATATTGGGATTTGTAATTCTGAATTGTTTTCTCCGGCGATTCAGGATTGGCCGAATCAGCACTTTCAACAATATTTCCGACCGGGAAACAATGCTTGAAGATAATCATATCGTAGTCTTTCGTCAGCATCTCGAGCGTTGACTCTTCAAGGTAGGGCTGGTTACCGGCATTCTTGACCCAGATGTTGTAATAATCGAAAGGATAATTGTTCCATCCGTAAGGTTTGGCTTTGGGGAAGTTCTGCTCTGTGATGAAGTATTCTTTTCCGTTCGTCTTATTGTAATCGGCAAACCATTCCGGTACAAATTCATAATTACTGAATATTGACGTAAGACTCTTTAAACCAGTAGGTTTACCTTTCCAGATCACATGCCCTGTACTGTGGTGGAGAAATACAATTTTGTAAGCATTTTCTGTCGGGGCCATTTTTTTGTCACTTTTGCACGACGGAATGACGAATATTGTTGCGGCAATGAAAGCCACAAGGATAAAAAAAGATACTTTTGTCTTAAACATAGTGTTTCAGTTTTAGTTTATTTAGCTTCTGCATTCTTTAACCTCAACATCACCGCCGTAGTGTTATTCAATTCATTTCACTTCCTCGTTTTTCTGTCAGTCAGCATCCTGCTCTATTACGGAGTGGGACGGAAATTCAGGCAGTCTGTCTTACTGGCGGCGAGTCTGTACTTTATCGGAATGCTCTCCCCAAATTTAGTACTTTTTACTTTAGCCTTTGTGGTGCTGAATTATTTTTTGGGAAGGGCTCTTGAAAATCAGCTAGATACAAAATGGCGGCTGAAGATATTCTGGACAGCCATATACACGAACATCGGTATCCTGGCTTTTTACAAATACATCAATTTTCTGTTTGAAAACATCAACGCCTTGCTGGGCCTGGTTGCAGCAGATGTTAACATTCCTTATCTGAACCTGATTATTCCAGTCGGGATTTCCTACTATACCTTCCAGGCGCTGGGCTACCTTATCCGCATCAACCGCCGCGCCGAAAAGGCGGAACACAACTTCATCCATTTCGCCAACTACCTTACGTTCTTTCCGAAGTTTCTTGCAGGTCCGGTTGAACGATCGAACCATTTTTTTCCTCAGCTCATTGCAGGTATACGTTTCAGTGAAGAGAACCTGACCTCAGGAATGAGGCTGTTTCTGTGGGGGATGTTTAAAAAGGTGGTGATCGGAAATAACCTGGCAGCACCGGTCGGGCTGGTTTACGGCAATATGGAGCATTACTCCGGACTGCCCCTGCTGATTGTTTTCTTTCTGCAGGCGATTCACCTTTATTGCGATTTCTCCGGTTATACCGATATGGCCCTCGGCATTGCCCGTATGTTCGGGATTAAGCTGACGGATAATTTCAACCGCCCGTTTTTTGCCAGGAATGTTGGCGAATTCTGGCGTAAATGGCACATTTCACTCTCTTCGTGGTGCAATGACTTTATTTTCTCCCCATTTATCGTCAAATACCGCCGTTTCGGCAACAACATAGCGATTGCCGGTATTTTCCTCTCCTTCTTTGTCATCGGTATCTGGCACGGAGCCAACTGGACCTTTGTGGTTGTGGGACTTTTGCAGGGAATCGCCATCAGCTATGAGTTTGCTACCAAAAAGAAACGCCTGCAGATCGCTTCGAAGATGAATCCTGCCGTGGTTGCCTTCGTAAGCAGGACCCTCACTTACCTTTTCTTCTCGTTTACCCTGATATTCTTCAATTCAAAGAACATCGGCGATGCATTTCACTTTATCACCCATATTTTTTCAGGTTTCAGTTTTAACCTGTCGGGCAATAAGCTGATTTACGACGCAACCAGCTTCTTTATTGCCCTGGGTGCTTTCGGTTTTTTGTACTTTACTGAAATCTATCAGGAAAAGGGGGTTGATGTCGCGAAGTTCTTCCTCGGGTTGCCCCGGATGGTGCGGTGGATTGGGTATTATATTCTGATCATGGCGGTTTTCTATTACAGCGGAGCTGGTGACACGTTTGTTTACCTCAAATTCTGACCAATGCTAAAAGGTGCTATGAAACGATATTTTCTCCGGCTGTTCCTGTTCAGCATACCGGTTTTTCTGTATGTGCTTGTCATTGTTGTGGTTGATCCCTACAATTTTCTGAATGTGTCGCATATCATCAGCGATAAGGATAAGTTTACCGTGATACAGCGGACCGATGAGAGCAGTCCCCGTGGCAACATTCTGTGGAAAACCATTGAGTTCAGGCGCAATCCCTGTAAAAAGGTCATCATCGGTGATTCGCAGGGAAAAGACATTGATGTTGACCTGATCAAAGAGATTACCGGAGACCAGTATTACAATTTCTGCTTTCCGGGAGCCAGCTTCCGCACCATGTTCGAGACTTTCTGGTTTACCGCAGAACATGCTGAACTTGAAACAGTCTATTTTCAGGTTGCTTTTATGAATTACAATGCGGAGCGCGAATATGATATCTTCCATTTTGCAATGGACTATTTCGATAAGCCGGTGAATTATTTCACCACCAAAGAGATTTTCTTCGATGCTGTGGCCAACCTTGCCTGGGTAACCACACGCAACCCCTGGATTGTGCAGCGCTCCTATGAATTTCTACCTGCCGACAGGATGGAAGATGTAGCTCAGTTCAGGTTAAATCTCTTTTTCAGCAAGTATGCCTATCCCACGAAGTATGCTGCTGAGTTCAGAAAGATCATCAGCTATTGCAACAAAAAAAACATAAAGCTTGTTTTCTTTATTCTGCCGGTGTATGAAGGGGTTGACAAGCACCTGCAAAAGACTGGTCTTACCGATGAGAAAGCGCGGTTTAAGCAGGATATTCACGCCCTGGGCAAAACCATCGATCTTGATCTCCTGACCGATATAAAAGCCAACCGGGATAATTTCTTCGATTATTTTCATCCCAACAAAACCATGATGGATTCGCTGGTGCGAAAAATATGGGTGAAAGAAGAAGTGGTAAAATAATCAGTATTTCGATTTCTTGCCGGCTGCGTTAAAACTCAGCTTCGTTTCGAATTCCACCAGCTGAGGCACCTTGTAGGATGCAAGATTCGCTGCACAGTATTGCCGGATGGCCTCCCCGCTGAATTGATCAAGCTCCGTTTCATTCACATACACGGTGGCTTTGATGGCTTCTCCGGTGATGTCGTCGTTGATGGCCGAAATGGTGCAATCGATCACGCCCGGGTAGGTAACAATTACCGCTTCTATCTCTTTCGGGCTGATGCGGATTCCCCTGACCTTGATGATTTCTTTGGCCCTTGACTGCAGGAAGATATAGCCGTCGTCGTCAACAGTGGCCATATCACCTGTGTGCAGCCAGCCATCAACAATGGTGGCAGCGGTGGTAGCAGGATCGTTGAAATATCCGGCCATGATGTTGTCGCCCCTGGCCAGAATTTCACCGGTTTCGCCGGGTTTTACCGGATTTCCATCCTCACCTGCTACCAGCAGCGTAACACCGGGAATTCCCTTTCCAAGCGAACCGATTTTCTCTGGCAGGACTTCAGGCGGAAGGTACGAAAGCCTGGCTGTAGCCTCCGTTTGCCCGTACATCACATAAAATTTTATTCCGGGAAAGGCTTCGGTAAACTCTTCAATAAAGGCATTGTGAAGCTTTCCACCAGCCTGTGTTACGTAGCGGAGCGAATGAAATGCCGTATTTTTGAAGTCCTTGGTTTTCCGGAGCAATATCTGGTAATGGCTTGGTACTCCGGCAAATCCGGTGCAGTTGTACTTGTTGAGGTCATCAATAACACTGCCCACAAAAATAAATGCATTGTTCATGTGCACGGCTCCGCCGACCCTCAGGTGGGTATGCAGCAACGACAATCCATAGCAGTAGTAGAACGGCATCACCACTTCGATGATGTCGGTTTGGGTAAGCTTCAGATACTCAATGATGGATTCTGTGTTGGCAATGATGTTGCGGTGGGTGATCATCACCCCCTTTTGTTCTCCGGTTGAGCCTGAGGTGAAAATGATTTCGGCAATACGTCTGTCGTCGAACTCTTTTTCAGGAAGGTAGGACTTTCCGGCACTTGCTGAAGTGAACCATGCTTCGGTTGACTCCTGATCGTAAACAGTGAAATTGTATCCGGCAAACCGTGATTGGTAGCGTTTGCTGATGAAAGCGATGGTAGAACCTGTTTTTTCGAGCACTTTACCGAGGTTCTCCGTTTCAATCGCCGGATTGAGCGGGACAACGATGTTGCCCGATTTCATCAGGGCCAGATACACGGTAATGAGAAAAGTGGAGTTCTCGCTCAGGATCAGCACATAATTGTTTTCTCCGTGCTTTTGCCTGAATGCCCCGGCAACACTCATAACACGTGCACTCAGACCGGGATAGGAGATGCTTTCGCGGCCAACCACTGCCTCTTTCTCCAGGGTAGCTGAGTTTTCGAGCAGAAAATCGCACACATTCATAAGCATCAATTTAGCTTAGCGGGAAGTAGTAGGGATTTGCCCTGAGGTACTCGGTGGTCTTGATTTTTCTGGCAAAATTGTCGAAAATGACCTGAACTTCTTCAGGACTCATGCCCATTACTTCGCCCACTTCCTGTGTTGAATAACCGTTTTCGAAGCCATACCACATCGGATCCATAATCTCGAACGGAAGCTGGTAGAAGAATTCTTCCTGCGTCTGTTCGGCACTGTAGGTGTCGGTGGTTGGTGTGCGTTCGATGATTTCCCTGGTTACACCGAGAAATTCGGCAAGCTGATAAACCTGGGTCTTGTAAAGGTTGGCCTGTGGGTAGAAGTCAGCACCTCCATCGCCAAACTTCACAAAGAACCCCTGATCGATCTCGTGCTTGTTGGCCGTACCAATCACCATGTAATGCATCATTTCGGCATAGTAGTAGACCATCGACATGCGGCAGCGCTGCTTGAAATTCGAAGCAGCTACAATCTGCAGGTATTCCCTCACCGGGATGATTTTGCTGCGTTGGTTGCCATTTTTGTCAATTACTGTGAGGTGGAATACGGGAGGTAGCTTCTGGTCAAGTCCGGTTTTGTTGATCCCGATTTTCGATTTGTCGGTGAGGGGATCAAAATCCGGGAAAACCCTGCGGATGGCCTCATCACGGCGGTCGTAGCATTTGAAACCTTCAAGGGCCGGACGGATGTTTTCAACGATGTGGGGAACCCCAAACTGTTTGGCCAGTTTCTCAGCCAGGCTCTCACTGTCGGGACTGGAGTCTTTTTCGGGCATCATTACTCCGAAAACCCGCTCGGGGCCGATGTATCTGGCTGCCAGCGCCATGGATACCGACGAGTCGATGCCACCGCTGATGCCGATGACCGCTCCCTTGCGTTTGTATTTAAAGAAAATTTCTTCCTTCAGCAGGTTGCCAAGATGGTTGGCCAGTGCTTCAATATCTTTGATTTTCAGAATATCTTTCGAAAAAGGTATTTTTGTCATTGTTTCTGGATTTTTTCTGTGGTTAAACAACAAAGATAAACAGAATCGGTTGAAAAAGGATTGATCTGGATGAAAAATGCCTCAGGAACCTGATCCATTTTTTGATCTGCTTTTTACTTTTTACCTGTCTGCCTGTGGCAAACAGGCAGGCTTTTTACTTTTTACTTTTTACTTTTTACTTACTAATTCTCGCCTTCCCATTCTTTGAAGAACTCGTCAAGGTAAGCCACCATAAAGTCATGCCTTCGTTCGGCCATGCGTCTGCCGGTTGCGGTATTCATCCGCTCTTTCAGCAGCAGCAGTTTCTCATAAAAATGGTTGATGGTAGGTGCCTGGCTCAGGCGGTAGGTTTCTTTGTCCATTCCTGTTACCGGAGGGATGCCCGGATTGTAGATTTCACGGTTTCTGAACCCTCCGTAATTGAAGGTGCGGGCAATGCCGATGGCCCCCATGGCATCAAGCCTGTCGGCATCCTGAACCACAGAAAGTTCGGCAGAGCTGAAAGTCATGGCAACCTGACCACCCTTGAAGGAGATGTTGCTGATGATCTTCTGTACATGCTCAATGATGAAGGCTTCAACGTCCAGCGAAGCGAGGAATTCTCCGGCTATCCGGGGGCCTTTGGTTTCATCGCCCTCGTTAAATTTTGCATCGGCGATGTCGTGCAGCAGGGCTGCGAGTTCAACCACCAGCAGGTCAGCTTTTTCCGTGGCAGCGATGTTCACTGCGAGCTTCCATACACGGTAAATGTGCCACCAGTCGTGCCCGCCTTCGGCACCCGCGAGTGTCTCCTTTACAAAAGCAATGGTTTTTTCAATGGTCTCGTCGTGGGTCATGGCAGTGAAGGGGGATTTCAGAGGCTGAAAATTTCTTTCCTGACGGTTACTTTATCAAGCATTTTCATGTTTACCTCCACTCCGATTCCGGGTTTTTCGGGCACATCCATGGTTCCGTCTGGGTTAACCAGAAATTCGGGTTCCACGATGTCGTCGCGGTAATACCTTTTACTGGCCGAGATATCTCCCGGAAGGACAAAGTTTTGCAGTGAAGCCAGGGCCACATTGCCAGCTCTGCCAATCCCTGATTCCAACATACCCCCGTGCCAGACAGGTGCATTCACAGAGGCACAGTAGTCGTGTATTTTCACCGATTCGGTAAAACCGCCCACTCGTCCCGGCTTGATGTTGATGATGCGGCAACTGCCCAGTTCAATGGCGGCCCGGGTGTCGTCCACCGAATGGATGCTTTCGTCGAGGCAGAGCGGGGTGGTAATTTCGCGCTGTAATTTTGAATGCGCGTAAATATCATCATAACCCAGAGGTTGCTCAATGAGGGATAGCCCGTATTCATCCATTTTCCTGAACAAATCCACATCGCTGAGGGTGTAGGCCGAATTGGCATCCACCTGCAGCAGCAGGGCGGGAAATTCCTTCCTCAGGGCTTTCACAAACTGAAGGTCCAGCCCCGGCGCGATCTTAATTTTGATTCTTTTGTAACCTTCGGTGAGGTAGGATTCAACTTTCTTAATCAGTTCTTTTTCAGAACTCTGTATGCCGATACTCACACCCACATCGATTTTTTTCTGGGTTCCGCCCAGCATGGCCGAAAGCGAAATTCCCTGCTGTTTGGCCAGGGCATCCCACAAGGCTGCTTCAAGGCCTGCTTTGGCCATACGGTGCCCCCTTACTTTTTCGTTCAGAGCAATGGCTTCGGCAACCGAATTCAGGTTTTTACCCAGTACCGGAGGGATCAGAAAATCTTTCAGGATGTGCCAGGCGGTGGTCACCGTTTCGTAAGAGTAAAAAGGCGTGCCCTCTGCCACGCTTTCGCCCCATCCGGTAACCCCTTCTCCATCAACCCTCACAATAATGTGTTCTTCGTCATATTCGGTGCCCATGGAGGTGACAAAAGGGCTTACCAGTTCCATCCGGATGTGTCTCAGTTCAATACGATCAATTTTCATTTCTCTTTCAGTTTCAGGACTTAATATAAAATTGCTGATATGTTGAATTAAAAGGGATTATAATTCATTCACTCATAGTAAATGAATCAGTTTTAATCAAATCATTGCGTCATTGCGTCATTGCGTGATTTTGAGAACTTACAGATTGTTGAGTTTAAAACCATTGGTAAATCTGCAATTACCGGTAAAGTTTGAGAATGGGGAACCACGTCAGGTCGCGGAGCAGGTGACGGTATTTGTCGTAGGTAACCAGTCCCAGCATGGATTTCGGTTCCAGGGCGATGGCTGCCATCAGGCCCTTCAGCTGATTCACCGGAATTTCAATGTACGTTTTACTGATTTCTTCCGGTGTAAAAATCTTAGGTTCGAGGCCTGGATTGACAATGATATCTCCCTCAAAATCAATGGAATCAATCCGCTGAACGAAAGCCCGTTCAATTTTGTCGGTTGCCGCCGGTTTGTATGGTTTTTTTATCAGATTCTGTCTTTCAGCCCATTCAACCACTTCGGTAAGGTCGTCGGGGATGAGGTAGGCAACAGGTTTTTTCACGTCTGCGACCGACTTTACGATCGGCCGGTAATCGGTGATCATCACCGTCGAATCCCTGCCCGTTTTCACTGATAGAACCGGCAATTGAAGTTGCCGGCCGTTGCCGGCATGGGTTGCCTGAATGGAGATGTGTGATGATCCGGGCTCTTTTAGCATTGCCTTTCTTTCGTCGCTGACGATTTTCCGGATTTCGATATTGTTGTTGTAGGAAAACTCAAGCAGCGACCTCATCCCTGTCATCTGGCTCAGGCTTCGCTGTTTCAGGTTCTGAACAAAGTTATCGGTTCCGTTCATTCCTTCCTGAATAAAAGAAAGGGTCTGCTGAATGGCGAAACTCTGGCGGCCATCGTTGATATCAAAGGTGGAGTGCCTGATATAACCCTTTCCGGGAGGGTCGCCCGGACAGTAGACAAAGGATGAATAGTTGTTCAGCGAAAGCTGGTTCATTACATAGGGGAGGGTTTTGTCCGCGGCGAAGTTTCTGATCTTTTCTGATACATTCAGGTTGGTAGGGGCCCCCAGGGCAACCTGGGTGTTCTTGCGGAAACCGGCATTGAGCCAGTCCTCACTGTAAGGTGAGTATTCATGAACGTCAAGGGCAACATCAAACAGGTACTGATCGAAGAATGCATGAAGCGCTTTCGTTTCGGGTTCGGTAAGAATCAGGTGATTCCTGTTCAGATCGGCCTGGTTGGCATTGCGCCGCTGATTGACCTCAGAACCATCGGGATTCACCTGCGGAATGATGGCGATGTCGAGGCGGCTGAGCAGATAGTGGTTTTCGGGTCTGGTCAGCTCACTGATCAGCAGCAGGGCGGCCTCTTTGCCCGATTGTTCGTTGCCATGCTGCTGGGCGAAAATCAGCACCTTCACTTTCGTGGAATCCTTGCCAAAGTCACCGGAGGAGAATGTCGCTGCATAAATATTGCGTTTATTAACGCTCTGACCGATGATCGTGGTTTTCAGAAAAGCAGAGGTTTTTTGTGCGTTGGCGAGAAAGGGGGCTATTTCGCTGTAAGCGGTAACCTTCGAAAAATCAGTCGATCCGGCAGGTGTTGGGGGTGCCTGTGCGGCAATGACTCCGGGGATGGCCATGATGAATAGGAGGAGGTAACGGTACATTTTTTCCGGGTTAATGAAACAGAAGTGCAGTTTATGCAAATGTAACGCAATGCAGCGGTTTTTCGCCAATATCCCGGAAAAGATCGGGTGTGGCAATCCGATGATCCATTCTGATAAGCTGAGCTTAAGTTCTTACCTGACCTTAGGACAAAAAATAGGCAGGTTTCCTGCAGTTAAGCGAGAAACCTGCCCGAATGTGATGGTTCAATATTTAACCGTGAAGCCTGGACCCGATGAGGTGGATAAATTCGGCCCTGGTTTTATCTACCAGAAATGCTCCGGTAAAGTCGGAAGTCGTGGTTACGGAATTCTGTTTCTGTATTCCCCTCATGCTCATGCACATATGCTGAGCTTCAATAACTACGGCAACGCCAAGGGGTTTCAGGGTGTTCTGAATGGCTTCCTTTATCTGGGTAGTAAGCCGTTCCTGAACCTGAAGCCGGCGGGCATAAGCATCAACAACCCGTGGAATCTTGCTCAACCCAACGATGTGTCCGTTGGGGATGTAGGCTACATGTGCCCTGCCGAAAAACGGGATCATGTGATGCTCACACATTGAATAGACTTCAATGTCTTTTACCAGCACCATCTGCCTGTAGTCTTCCTTAAACATGGCTGAACGCAGAATTTCCTCCGGTTTCAGATCGTAACCATGGGTCAGGAACTGCATGGCCTTTGCCACCCGTTCGGGAGTTTTTAACAGACCTTCACGTTCAGGGTCTTCCCCGATCAGTTTAAGGATTTCATGGTAATGTTTCGCGAGTTTTCCAATGGTTTTTACATTGTATAAATCGCGTTTCTGATAGCCGTCGGCCATTTCATAATCATCCATCATGTTTTCAATGATCATGTCTTTCACTATTTCACTGCTCATCGGTAAGGTTTTTTAGTGTCAGGTACCGAAGTACTCAACAAAGTTTCTTTCTGTTTCGAATAGTTTAACACTGTGAAGCGCTGCTCCGGCAACGGAGACCGGTCCTTCGAGCTGTTCCCATATCGCGATGGCAATGTTTTCAGCCGAAGCCAGCCTGTCTTTCATAAAATCAACCTCCACATTAATGTTTTTGTGATCCAGCTTATTTACCACAAGCTCGTTAATCATCCTGCTCAGCTCTTTCAGGTTGATGAGAAATCCTGTTTCAGGATCCACTTCTCCTTTAACGGTTACAAAAAGCTCATAGTTATGTCCGTGCCAGTTGGGATTCGAACACTTTCCGAATACCTCGAGGTTCTTTTCATCACTGTAATCAGGCCTGAAAAGCCGGTGTGCTGCGTTAAAATGTTCTTTTCGGGTAATGTAAATCATGGGTCACAATTTTGTCCCAAAGTTAAATGTTAAAACTTCAGCAGCGTAACTTCTGCCCAGGTTAATTGTTTAAAGAATTTGGGTGAACATTAAACATAATTTCAGTTAAATAGTTTGTACAAAGGTCTTTTATTTCCGCAGATTTGGCAAAAAGGAGAAATAGTCATGCGAATTCGCTGAAAATAAACTAACAGAAGTCAGCAGATATTCAAAAGTCAAGGTAAAGGATTCAGGCGGATCACTGTTTTGATTTGAGGAAAAACATGGCCTCAAAGGCGGTAAAAATAATGTATAGGACAAAGAAACTGATGATAAAGTTTATGGCATCAGCCCTGTTGGTAAAAGCATAAGCTACAATGACCATAAGATAAAGCAGCAGCCGGATGATGGAGTTTGCCATAAAGGCAGTCACAAAGCCCGAAGCGGATGACAGCATTTTTTTCTGTATAAAATAAAAAGAGAGGAGGGTAGAGGCGGTGAAGAAGATCAGCAGGTAAGGAAGTGCAGGGCTGATGTAATGTGCAGGAATGGAGAACATGAGGGCGATGACCACCAGACCGGTAACGGTGGCAACGATGAGAAGTTGTTTGGTAAAAACACTGAGTTTCTGATTCACTTTCTGTTGTTTTTATTGTTTAATTCTTTAACCATCAGCCACATAGATGCGAAAACAGCAAGTATTGAGATCACAATCGTAAAAACGGGAAATTGTGTTCTGAGGAGTTTATCGAGCTGATATCCGCCGAAGGAGCCTGCAGCAATCAGGAGGCCCATCTGAAAGGCTACAGATGAGTATCTTCCGTAGGATGACAAGGGATTCTGTCCTTTCTTCCGGTCTGAATCGGGCTCTGTCATTCTTCGGTCTGATCGGGAGGGGCGCTGTCCATGCGGCAGGTGCCGGTAAAACGGGCACCGGGCTCAATGGCCAGCTTTCCTGTAAAGATCTCGCCGGTAACATCAGCAGTAGCTTTGAAGGATAACAATTCCCTCACCCTGATGCTGCCGTTGACCCTGCCTTCAATATCGGCATTCATACACCGGATATCGCCCTCCACCGATCCGGTTGAGCCCAGAATTACCTTGCCTCCGGCATTGATGGTACCGGTGAGTATTCCGTCAATCCGGATGTTCCCGTTCGATTGGATATCTCCCGTAATGGTAGTACCTGACTGAATCAGGTTCGCTGATGGGGGAGGTTCTGGGATGGTATTTTTTGCCATGTGTCCGGGGTTTGGGGTTAACGCCTTTAAGAATTATTTTTTGATGTAGTTTTTCTCAAAGAATTCGAGATATGCCCTGGTATTCTTTTCCTTGAAGAATATGGGGTAATTCTCCGATGAGATCAGAAACTGCTCATAGGTACCTTCACGCATTCCTGAAAATACGTAAGTATCCGATTTCAGTCCGTTAAAGTACCTCAGTGCTTTTTCGAGTTCATTAAAGCTGCTGATGGTAATCATCTGCCGGTTGTTGTCGAGCAGCACGCTGTTCACCTGCAAGCCTTCCACGCTGTAGTTTTTGGTGTTAAAGTCGGTGATCCTCACTTTGGTACCATATACATTCACGGCGGTACCATCTACCACCAGGGCATAGAAATGGGTAGATGCCGGATTGAATTTATACATGGAGATGTCTGCAGGTTTGGGAGCGGCTTTTGTTGTATCATTTCCAGGAGTGGCCTGTGAAGCCAGGGGTTGTGCTTCCTGTCCGAGCAATTTGCGGGCCAGGGGTACCACATCGCTCTTCGGGTATTGGTTGATAAGCCTGGTCAGATCAACCTTCATCGAATCGGCGTTTTCGGTTTTACCACGGGCAACAGCCTTCAGGTAAGCGAACCGGGGCAGCAGGTTTTCATCCTTGTAGTTTGTAAGGGCATCGTTGCAATAGATGATGGTTGTGCGGAATTGTTTCCGCTCGAACGCGAGGTAGGCTTCTTCATAGAGGGTTTTAACCCTGTTACGTTGCTCTTCAAGCTGAATCTTGTAATTCGGGTCTTTCAGAATTCTGGCATAGTCGCTGTCAGGAAACCCGCGGATTATTTTCTCTTTGTAGGTTTCCATTTTCACGGAATCTCCCTGGTCGCGGTAAGCCCTGTAAAGGTGGTAACTTGACTGCAGTACCGCTGAGTCATCCGGGAAGCGGGTAATCAGTTCGGTAAAGGTCTCAATGGCTTTGGGCTTATCAAGCAGTTCTTCGAGGTAAATCATCCCGGCATTGAAAAGACCATCAGCAATCAGAACATTGCTGGCTGAAACTTTTTCGGGGGTCAAGGGAAGATTCTTCAGGTAAGTGTCGCGGCTCTTGTAATCAACACTGCCTTTGCCATCTTTCTTATCTCCGCCGGTAGAGTCAGCCGGGTTGTCGCCGCTCACTTCTGTAAGATCGTCCATGGTAACCTGGCGCTTGTTGCTCAGCCGCCAGTTGTCTTCGAGCCTTCGCCTGCCCCATTTCCTTAAAAACTCCGAGTAGCCCATGCTGATGGCAGAAGGGTTGTAAAAATACCAGCCACCACCTCCAATAGAAGCCATCCCTTTATCCTGATCTACAATCTGCCTGCCCTGAATCCCCACTCCGGCCATTTCGGCAAGCCGCTCTTCCTCAGCCCTCCTTTTTTCTTCTTCTTCTTTCTTGATAAATTTGGCTATAGCCTTGTCAATCACTTTGTTGCGATCAGTCTCCGACATTCCGGCCAGTTGTTGCAGACTATCCTGAACATGAACGGTCTGCAGAAAACTTACCAGGCGGGTAAGGATGTCTGTTTTGGCATAGATCTTATCATATTCCGGAAAATCTTTCGGCAGAAACATAATGGTGCTGTCGTAATAAGCCTGAGCCTGACCGTAATCGGGTCTTTTGAAATAGATATCGGCAAGCCTCAGAGAGGAAACTGATTTCTGATAATCGTTGTTTACACTGCTGGCCACCGATTTGCGGAGGTATTTTACGCCAAGGGTATCATTCCTGTCTTTAAAAGCGATATCCGCAAGGGCGTAATAGATCTGATCCTGAAAGTCTTTGTTTTTGATGTCTTTCAGCATTTTTTCCAGTTCTTTAACAATCATCCTCTTGTCGCCGCTGTTTGAGCTGTAAACCCTGGCAAGGTTGATGCGGGCATTGAAAGCCATCTCGAAAGAAGCACTTCCTTTCACTACTTTGGTAAAGAACTCACTGGCACGAACATCCTTTTTCTCTAGCTGATAAATCTGTGCCAGAATAAAATTGAGGCGGGTCCGGAGTTTGGCATTGCGGTTAAGCGGGATGGCTTTTTCAATAAACTGCCGGGCCTGACTGTATTTTCCCTGTGCGATAAACATATCGGCATAGGCAAGCGGCAATTCTTTTCTGACAATCCAGGGCAACTGCAGCTCAGGTTTCTCAGAAGTAATTTTATCATAGATTGCGATGGCCTTATCGTATTGTTTCAGTTGCTTAAAGCAGCGACCGGTCCACATTTCCGCCTCATACTTCACCGGCTCTTCGCTGTATTGCTTGCTCACATATTCGAAAGCCCTGCGGGCTGCATTGTAATCCTGTTTGTAGAAGTTTGCTTTTCCGATCAGCATGTAGCTCTGTATAACCCATTTCACATGTTCCTTTTTGTCGAAGTACATGCTGTGCTTCTGAATGACTTTTGAAGCTTTTTCAATGGCCCTGTCCATATTGGGGTTGATCGTCTGGGCATTGCTCTGGGTTCCGAGATTATATACCGGTAGCACGGTGGTGTAGTTATCGCGGGCATTTTTACGCAGTTCGGCAATGCCTTCTTTCAGGCTTTCATTGCCATTCCAGTAAGCATTGTAGTGGGCTGTAACATTGTGAAATGCGCGGCGGGTAAACGTGTTTTTCCGGGTAGAACAGGCAGTGATGACAAGCATCAGCACCAGACCCGATAAAAAAAACCTGCGATGGGTTATAAATTTTGTAGTCAAGTAAATGCGGATTTACAGTTTCATTAAATAACTGACAATTTGCAAAAATATTTTATTTTTTTGAATCGGGCAGATTATACCGCATTATATGAGGCAGAATCCGGGGAAAGCTTCTTTTCGCAAGCAATTGCATGTTGAAAACGGGCGTTCAGGTGAATGTTAAATTCCGGTAAAGCATCGGTAACCTTCTTCATGGTGTTTTCTATAGGCGCTGATCGCCGAAAAGTGCCAATAAAACATAAAATCAGGCCCAGACACTTTTTTTTCCGATATTTGCTGACCAATCAAACCATTGCATTCCTGCCATGTCATCCCGAAAAGTTAAAGCTGATCCCACTGAAGAGCCAAAGGTTCGCTGGTATCAGAAACTCAGGGATAAATACCGCCTGGTTATTCTTGACGAGGATACTTTTGAAGAAAAATTGTCCTTCAGGCTTTCGAGACTCAATGTATTCGTGATTACCGGCATGCTGGCCATCATACTGGTATTTCTTACCAGTTATCTGATTGCTTTTACACCTTTGAGGGAGTACATTCCGGGTTATAAAGATACAAACATTCAGAAGGAACTCTACGAATTGCAGCTGAAGGCCGATTCCATCGAAGCAGCGGTGAAAGACAAGGACCTTTTTATTCAGAATATGAAACGGGTGATTTCGGGTGAGGAACCGGAGAATTCATCGGCCAGTCCGGTTAAGTCTGACTCCGCATCCCGCACAAAGTATGCCGGCATACGCAATACCCGTGGCAGGGAAGATTCACTGCTCCGCGCTGAGGTGGAGAACCAGAGCCGGTATAACCTGCGTCCAGGCCAGAAAGCAACACCGCACAGCCCGTCGTTAAGCAAGCTCAGTTTCTTTACACCCCTGAAGGGTGTGATCACCAACCGTTTTAATGCTTCCAGGCAGCATTTCGGGCTTGATGTGGTTTCTGCCCGCAACGAAGCGATCAAGGCGGCCTATGACGGAACGGTGATTTTCTCTGAATGGACTGCTGAAACCGGATATGTGATCGCTGTGCAACACATTGATAACGTGGTTACTGTTTACAAGCACAATTCGGTATTACTCCGCAAACAGGGGGCATACGTAAAAGCCGGTGAAAGTATTGCCATTGTTGGGGAATCGGGCGAGTTGTCGACCGGGCCTCATCTGCATTTCGAGCTCTGGATAAACGGAAGGGCGGTTGATCCTGAACAATATATCTCGTTCTGACCAAATAGTAGAAACTTGAAGAAACGTATCGCCATACTCGGTTCAACCGGATCAATCGGAACCCAGGCGCTGGAAGTGATCAGGGAACAGAAGGATTTCTTCGGGGTTGAGGTTTTATCTGCCAACAACAATTCGGATTTGCTCATCAGGCAGGCCATTGAGTTCAGGCCCAATGCAGTGGTTATCGGGGCTGATCACCTTTATCAGAAAGTTTCCACTGCCCTGGACTCTTATCACATTAAAGTATATGCCGGTGAGGCAGCCCTGTGTCAGATACTCGAAATGGAGACCATTGATATGGTGCTGATCGCCCTAGTAGGTTATGCCGGCCTCAAACCCACACTATGTGCCATTGAAGCCGGTCGTCAGATAGCCATTGCAAACAAGGAAACCTTTGTTGTTGCCGGCGAACTGGTTACCCGGAGGGCAAGAGAAAAAGGGGTGAATCTGTTTCCCGTTGACTCGGAACATTCGGCAATCTTTCAATGTCTGGCCGGTGAGTTGCACAATCCGGTTGAGAAAATTTATCTTACGGCTTCAGGCGGACCTTTCCGTGGCCGGGATATGGAGTTTCTGCGCTCTGTTACCAAAGAACAGGCACTCAGGCACCCCAACTGGAACATGGGCTGTAAAGTTACCATAGATTCTGCAACCCTCATGAACAAAGGGCTGGAGGTGATCGAAGCCAGGTGGCTTTTCGGGCTTACCCCTGAGCAGATTGAGGTTGTGGTACATCCGCAGTCAGTCGTACACAGCATGGTTCAGTTCGAAGACGGGTCCATCAAGGCCCAGCTCGGCCTGGCCGATATGAAAATTCCGATTCAGTATGCCCTGTCATACCCTGTCAGGCTCAGGACTGCACAACCCCGGTTCAGCTTTGCAGACTTTCCGGAGCTGACATTTGAAAAACCGGATCGGGTAAGTTTCCGCTGCCTTGACCTGGCATACAAGGCACTGAAGGCAGGCGGGAATATCCCATGTGTTCTCAATGCTGCCAATGAGGTTGCGGTAAATGCATTTCTGAAAGACAAAATCGGGTTTCCGGATATCCCTTCGGTAATCGAAACATGTATTGAAAAATCGGAGTTCGTGGCAAAGCCGGATTTTGAAGTTTATTCTGTCACGGACCGCCTGACGCGGGAACTGGCCCTCAGGTTTACCGGTTGATGAACTCCCTGCCGAAACCTTCGTTCAAAAACATTGTTAAGTAGTTCAAAAATATTTAAACGGTTTAAAAATGGAAATTCTCATCAAAGCGGCTCAGTTGCTTTTAAGTTTGTCAATCCTTGTAATTTTTCATGAATTCGGGCATTTTATCACAGCCAAGATGTTTAAAACAAGGGTGGAAAAATTCTACCTTTTCTTCAACCCCTGGTTTTCACTTTTCAAATTCAAAAAGGGGGAAACTGAATACGGGCTGGGGTGGCTGCCGCTGGGGGGGTACGTAAAAATCTCCGGTATGATCGATGAATCGATGGATAAAGAGCAGATGCAGCTTCCGCCCCAACCCTGGGAATTCAGGAGCAAACCATCATGGCAGCGCCTCATTATCATGCTGGGGGGGGTAACGGTCAATATTCTGCTTGCCATCGCTATATATATAGGTATGTTGTGGGTGTGGGGTGAGCAGTATCTGCCAACTTCACAGGTAAAATACGGGATTGTGGCCGATTCTGTGGCTCAGGAAATGGGGCTCAGAAACGGGGACAAGATCCTTTCGGTTGACAACCAGCCCGTGGAGGATTTCTTTAAAATTCCCGGCAGAATCATCCTCGAAAATGCCCGGACCATTGAAGTTGAGCGCGATGGCAAGCCAACCACTGTGCAGATTCCGGAAGGCTTTCTGGCGAAACTTCTCAAACATCAGTCGCCGGACTTTATCAATGCCCGTATGCAGTTTATTGTCGAGGGATTTTCCAAAGGGTCGGCCGCAGAAGCAGCCGGAATGAAAAAGGGTGACCGGATAATCGGGATCAATGATTCGCTGGTTGCGTATTTCGATGAATTCAGGGCATTGCTGCCACAATACAAATCAAAGGAAGTCAGCCTGAAGGCAATCAGGGAGAATGATACCCTTGCTTTCAATGTTAAAGTCCCCGAAACTGGGCTGATCGGTGCTTACACCAATCCTGCCGGGCAGTTTCAGTTCAGCGAAAAAGACTATACGTTTCTGGCTGCCATTCCCGCCGGATTCAACAAGACCTGGAAAGGGGTCGGAAACTACCTGAAACAACTTAAACTGCTCTTCTCTCCTGAAGTAAAAGCCTACGAGTCGGTAGGCGGATTTATCACCATCGGCAACATCTTCCCGTCCACCTGGGATTGGGCAGCATTCTGGGGCCTTACAGCGTTCTTATCGATTATGCTTGCCATCCTGAATGTGCTGCCGATTCCGGCGCTCGACGGCGGACATGTGATGTTCCTGTTGTATGAAATGATTACAGGCCGCAAACCATCCGACAAGTTTCTTGAAAATGCCCAGATTGTCGGAATGATTCTGCTGTTCGGGCTGCTGATCTTCGCAAACGGGAACGATATTGTGAAGCTGTTCAGGTAACATTGTAAGGGTGGAAGGTTAGGGTGATGGGATAATGGAATGATGGAATGATGAGCTCCATGCTCCAGGTCCCAAGCGCCAAGCCCCATGCCTGCCTGCTCTGACGGCAGTCAGACAGGCCCCAAGCACCATGCCCCAAGCTCCATGCACCATGCCCCATGCTCCAAGCTCCAAGCCCCATGCCTTAATCTTCCAGTTTATCCTTCAGCGACTTAAATCCCTGGCCCAGGATCTCATTGGCATCCATAACGGTGAGAAATGCTTTAGGATCAATCTGGTTGATAAATTCCTCCAGCATAGCAAGTTCGCGGCGGTTAACCACGGTAAAGATCACCTTTTTCGGATTGCCGTTGTACATGCCTTCTCCATGCAGGAAAGTGCCTCCGCGGTTGAGGTCTCTGATGATTTTATCACGGATCTCTTCATGCTTGTCGGAAACGATCAGAATGGTTTTTTCGTACGAAATCCCTGAGAGCACGGCATCGATGACTTTGCCCATCACAAAAATGGTGAGCCAGGAGTAGAGTGGTATCCGCCAGTCGCCGAACGCCAGAAAACCTATCAGTACGATCACCGAGTCTACGCCCATCATGAGCTGCCCCAGAGGAAGCTTTGTATAGCGGGCAATGATCATGGCAATCACATCCGATCCACCGGAGGTTGCTTTAGATTTGAAGATCAGTCCCACTCCGGCTCCTACCAGGGCCCCGCCAAAGAGCGACGAAAGCAGTGGGTCACTGTCGACCAGTGGTTTGAAGCCCGAATAGAACGACAAAAGGTCAACAAAGAGCGAGGTAAAGACAAATCCGGCAACGGTTTTGGTTCCGAAACGGGGTCCAAGCACCCGGGTTCCTATTATAGTAAGCGGAATATTGAAAGCCAGTGCGGTAAGTCCTACCGGCCATCCGTAAAGGTGATGCAGCACGATGGATATCCCGTAGATGCCGCCAGGAACAATTTTATAGGGGGTAATAAAATAAACATATCCCAGGGAAACAAGAAAGGTGCCTGCAACAATCAATGCGTAGGAATAGAACCATTTGCGGGTGAAAAGCTTGTCTTTCTGGAGGAATGCCATATTTCACTGATTGTTGAATGATCGGAGGGTGGCGTTGGTTGCTATTCGCTGATTTTGTCGTGAAGCGATTTGAACCCTTCGCCCAGGATTTCGTTGGCTTCCATCACGGTAACAAAGGCCTTCGGATCAACCTGGTGGATGTATTCTTCCAGAATGGCAAGTTCGCGGCGGTTGAGTACAGTAAAAATGATGGTTTTGTCTGCGTTGTTGAACATTCCTTTTCCCGGGATAAAGGTTCCTCCGCGGTTCAGGTCATTGATGATTTTATCCCGGATAAGCTCAAACTGGCTCGAAACAATAAACAGTGTTTTATCATAACTGACGCCCTGCATGGTAATATCAATGACTTTTCCGGTTACAAAAATTACAATCCATGAGTACAGGGGGATATGCCAGTCCCTGAACACCACGAGTCCGAGCAGAACAATCACCGAATCAACATAGATCATGAGCTGACCAAGGGGAAGCCTGGTATATTTGGCAATAATCATGGCAACAATGTCTGATCCCCCGGAAGTAGCCTTTGATTTAAAAATCAGTCCGAGCCCGAAACCGATGATTACTCCGCCGAACACGCTGGCCATAAAGACATCATTTGCCAGGCCCAGGGGGTCATTTTCCCCTACAATCATGGTGAGCAGGTCCATGAAAACGGAAGTGAGAATAAACCCGACCACTGTTTTGATGCCGAAACGCGGGCCCAGAATCTTAATGCCCAGAATGGTCAGCGGGACATTCAGCGCCAGCCCGAACAAACCAATGGGGATTCCGGTCGGCCAGAAGGGGAACAAACCTTTTGTGAGCTGATGAACCACAATGCCGATGCCATAAACGCCGCCCGGGACAATGTTGTAAGGGTTGATAAAGAACACAAAACCGGCTGCCAGAATGAAAGAACCGACCACAATCAGGGTATAGGCAATGAACCATTTTTTCGAAAACAGCCGTTCATTTCGGATAAAAGTCATATTAGTTACTTGTTAATGAGATAAATAGCATTTCTGGAATTGGTCAGCAAAGCTATACAGATTTTCAGAACATACATAGTACCGATGAAAAAAGTCATCAGAATTTGGTGTAAAGAAAATGTACATCAGGATCAGACAACAAGGGTAACTGAGGTAAAAATGACAAAATCCATGACATGGCAACAAACTTTTATATGCATTTTTGGGTTTGGGTAATTTAAAAATGATCTAAAGTATTACCTTTGCGACAGAATTCAATAAATATACAGCACCACACAAAATAAATCTCAGTTTTCGGGGTTATTTGTTTTACGCTGTGATCAGTTTGGATTTGTTCAGGGAGGACATTCTGCAGTTTTCAGGGGATTAGCTTCAAACTTAGAAATTGAAAACATTTCCCCGGCGTTGTGTAGTTTTATTTACAAGCATTATCTGATAGTGCATCTGATGTTTAAGCGAATTTACCTGTCGTTGTTATCGTTACTGGTTCTGGGCATTGCTCCTTCAGTTGTTTTGGGGCAGCAGGAACCGCAGATAACCTTGAACATGTTTAACCACATGGCTGTCAATCCAGGTTATGCCGGATTGCGTGATGCAATCTGCGTTACCGGTATTGTGAGGGAGCAATGGCTTGGTATTGAAGATGCAGAAGGCACCAAAGTTTCGCCGCAGACCTTTATTTTTTCGGGGGATGCACCGGTGAGAATTCTGCGCGGAGGCGTTTCAGCCACGGTGATGCAGGATAAAATCGGGTATTTCAGGGATGTATATGTGAAGCTGGGATATGCCTACAACCGTCCGGTTGCCGGCGGAGAGATCGGGATTGGGTTCAATGTCGGATTTTTGAATAAATCGCTCGATTTTAACAAACTGAAACCGGTTGACGGTGGCGATCCCCTGCTTTCGGGCGGAAATGAGAGCACCATGTTTACCGATCTGGCTTTCGGGGCTTTTTATCTTGAACCCAACGGACTTTTTCTGGGGTTATCGGCTACACAATTGCTTGAAGGAAGCCGTCAGCTCGGCACTGCAGCCGGGAGTCCTGAATTTAAACTCCGGCGGCATTATTACGCCACAGCCGGCTATGAAATTTCCTGGATCAGAAATCCTGCCTATGTGTTAATTCCTTCAGCCTTTGTTAAGTATGATGGTACAACAATACAGGCCGATCTGAATGCCAGGCTTGAGTACAACCGCAAATTCTGGGGAGGACTTACTTACCGTTTTCAGGAAACCGCAGCTGTAATGCTTGGATTTTATATGAAAGACATCAGTTTTGGTTACGCATACGATATTCCGTTGTCGAAAATCGGAGGAGCCGGTAGTCATGAAGTCATGCTTCGTTATTGTTTTAAGCTCGAACTGGAGAAGTCAAAACGGAGTTTCAGGAATACCCGTTTCTTGTAAAAGAAATTTGGATGGAATAATTAAAATGCTATTTTTGTCGGTTCAAAAAATCGGGGACAGCCATAATAAAGCCTTGGCGAAGCCGTTATTTGCATTAAAATCAGTTACAAACATGAGAAAACTACTTAACTACCTAATTGCTGCCCTTATCCTGAGTAGTTGTGGAAATTCAGGAAATGGTGAACTTGTAGGTGTTTCAAAGCGTGAAAAATTCTATCAGCCCGATCCGTTTGGTATGGCCTATATCCCGATGGGTAGTTTTACCATGGGAGTTGGTGATCAGGATGTGCCCTATGCACATATCAACGATCCCCGCACAGTGTCGGTGAGTGCTTTTTACATGGATGAGACCGAAATCACCAACAATGAATATCGTCAGTTTGTATTCTGGGTCAGGGATTCTATCGCCCGCAGGAAACTCGGTGATGTTAAACCCGAAGAGTACCTCATTGAAGAGAACAAAAAGACCGGTGAAACCTACGATCCTCCTTTCCTCAACTGGAAAACCGAGTTGAAATGGAATGGTGAAGAAGAGCGCGAAGCTCTGGCCGATATGTTCCTTCCGGAGCACGAACGCTATTTCCGCCGCAAGGAGATCGATACCCGTAAATTATTCTATGAATACTACTGGGTTGATTACAAAGCCGCTGCCGGAAAGGATTTTTCTGCCGGCGACCCGATCAATGCCGGACTTGCAAACCGTCCGCAGGGTTTGAAAGACCGTTCGCTCTATGTCCGCAAGGAAGTTATCAATGTATATCCTGATACACTCGCCTGGATTCATGATTATGCCTATGCCTACAACGATCCGATGACCGAACGTTACTTCTGGCATCCGGCCTACGACAATTATCCTGTTGTAGGTGTTAACTGGAAACAGGCCAAAGCTTTCAGCATCTGGCGTACCGAATTGCTGCGCGCTTATCTGAACGGTAAAGGCAACGCGGTAGTCAACGAGTTCAGGCTGCCTACCGAAGCCGAATGGGAATGGGCTGCTCGGGGTGGTAATTCATTCAGCCCGTATCCATGGGGCGGACCATACACCCGAAATGAAAAGGGATGTTTTCTTGCCAACTTCAAGCCCCTTCGCGGAAACTATGTTGATGATGGTGGCCTTACCCCGGTTATTGTAGCGCACTATCCTGCCAACGATTTTGGTTTATATGATATGGCCGGCAATGTTGCCGAATGGACCAACGATGCTTTTGATGAATCATCCTATAATTTTACCTGGGATATGAACCCGGCATACAGTTACAACGCAAAAGACAGCGATCCTCCTGCACTCAAGAGGAAAGTCGTTCGCGGAGGTTCATGGAAAGACATCTCCTATTACCTACAGGTAAATGCCCGCGCTTATGAATTCCAGGATACCTCAAAATCCTATATCGGATTCCGCTGTGTTCAGAATTATATGGGCCGTCAGAAAGATGACAATCCTGCCAGAGCTTCAAAAATTTACAACTAACAGGTATTGGAATTTCTGTCAACAAGGTTTTTTCAGATAGTCAAATTAACTCAAAATCAACAAATTAACACGCTACAATCATGGGATTGAACAATTTAGTAAGAGGAAGAGGGTTCAGAAACTTCATGGCTAAACTATATGGTATTGGTGCTGCCGTGGTTATTCTTGGAGCACTTTTTAAAATCAATCACTATACAGGTGCCAATGAAATGCTTATTATCGGATTGGGAACAGAAGCGCTGATTTTCTTCTTCTCAGCATTCGAACCACCCCACGTAGAACCGGACTGGAGTCTTGTTTATCCGGAACTTGCCGGCCTTTATCATGGCGGCGAAACCAAACCGAAAGGGAAAACCCCGACTCAGGAACTCGACGGTATGCTTGAGAAAGCTAAAATCGGTCCCGAACTGATCCAGAGTCTTGGCACAGGACTGAGATCGCTCAGCGAAAACGCCAGCAAAATGGCCGACCTCTCAAGTGCCGCAGTAGCAACCAACGATTATACCCGTAACCTCACCAATGCTTCCAAGTCAGTTAATGACTTGTCGCTCAATGTAGCCAAGGCTGCCGAATCAACCGCTCAGCTTACAGGAACCTACCAGCAGTCAGCACAGGCACTTGCCAAGTCAATTGAGAAGTTCGACTTTTCAGGACTTGATAACAAAGCCTACAGCGAGCAGCTTCAGAAAATTGCCAGCAACCTTGCTGCCCTCAATGCATCCTATGAACTTCAGCTGAAGAGTGCCACTGTTCAGGTTGAAGATACCAACAAACTGCATGCAACCGTCAACCAGTACCTGACCAACCTCAGTGAATCAAGCCAGGAAATGAACCGCTACAAACAGGAACTCGACAATTTAACCAAGAAGGTTTCTGCACTGAACAACGTTTATGGCAATATGCTTGCTGCTATGAACGTGAATCTGAAGTAACGCAGGTTTATTAACGGATTTTCTAACAATACTTTAAATATAGAATATGGCTGGATACAAGGAAACACCGCGGCAAAAAATGATCGCGATGATGTACCTGGTGTTGACTGCGTTATTGGCTCTGAATGTTTCGGTTGAAATTATTGAAGCTTTTGTGATTGTTAACAAAAGTATTGAGGGGACCAACGTGAACCTCAAATCGAAAAATGATGAGACCTATGCGCGCTTTGAACAGCAGAACCTGCTTAATGCCAATAAGGTTGGTCCTTTCTGGGCTAAGGCACAGGAAGTACAGAAGATTTCTGACGAGTTGGTAAATTACATCGAGGGAGTTAAATTTGAAGTAATCTCCAAATCAGAAGGAATTTCTGTTGAACAGGCCCGCACCACTCCCCTCAGGGATATTGAATCGAAAGACAAGTATGACATATCAACCAATTACTTCATCGGCAATTCTCAGGACGGTTCCAAGGGAAAGTCCCGTGAGTTGAGGGAGAAAATTGAAGCATACAAAAGTTCTGTTGTAGGATTCCTTGATGAAGGTGACCGGGCATCCATTAAACTTGGCCTGGATACTGAAGGACCTTTCCGTGACGCCAGTGGCGCGAAACAGAACTGGGAAATGCACAATTTTTATCACATTATCCTGGCTGCCAATGTTACTTTCTTAAACAAGCTGATCACCGATATTCGCTCGGTCGAGGGTGATGTGGTTACCAAACTGCTGAATTCAGTAACCTCCAAAGACTTCAAGTTTGACGTTCTCAATGCGAAGGTTATCCCGAATTCCAAGCTGGTTTTCAAGGGTGATACCTATGAAGCGGATATTATGGTGGCGGCAGTGGATTCAAAACAGGACCCCGAAGTGATTATCGGCGGAAGAAGGCTGCCAACCGAAGGTGGTGTGGCCAAGTATACTGCTACTGCCGGTGCAACCGGACTGCAGCGGTACAGTGGTTCCATCAAGGTTAAGGATCCCGAAGGAAACCTGAAGGAATATCCCTTTGAAGAAGAGTATTTTGTTATGACTCCTTCACTTTCGGTAGCTCCTACCAAAATGAACGTGTTTTATGCCAACGTTGACAATCCTGTCTCCATCTCAGCATCCGGTATTCCTGAGTCACAGGTTTCGGCCGAAATCAGCACCGGTACCATCAAGCGTGCTGCTGATGGTAAAAACTGGGTTGTTAGGGTTCCTCTCGGACAAAAAGCCGTGATCACCGTTAAACACAACGATGGCAAGACCTCCCGCAACATGGGCAGCGCTGAGTTCCGTATCAAACGTGTACCGGATCCCAAGGCCTATATTGCCAATACCGACGGAGGACCAGTTCAGAAAAGTATGCTCCTTGCTTCACGCGCCCTTATTCCTAAAATGCCCGAAGATTTTGATTTCGACCTCAATTTTGAGATCGTTTCCTTTACCTTCGTTGGTGTAAGGGGTGGTGACACCTATGAGCGACCGGGTACCGGCAACCGGCTTACAGACGAGATGCAGACTTTCATTTCAAACAGTAAGCGTGGTCAGCGTATCTGGCTGGAGAACATCATGGCCAAGGGCCCCGATGGAAACCGTAAACTGGGTACCATCAGTCTGATTGTACAATAAAGCGGTTGAAAGCGCCGTTGTTATGACAATACATCAGCGGAGCGCACCGTTCTTGATTTACTGAAATGTAACTTGTATTCTCCGGTTTTGTCCGGGACTCATTTAGTACAAACAGGAAACCCACGATCTAAGGTTTCCAGAAATAAAATACAGAGAATGAAAAAAGTTTTGGGTTTACTGGCATTCGTAATCATGATCGCCGGATTTGCAAAGACCAGTGTTTCACAGGTTCTTGACAGCCCTCCCCGTGATGGCATCTACGACAAGAAAGTAACCATGGAAAAGAAACCTATTTCCTATCCATGGGTGCGCGAGGCAGATGTTGTCTGGAGCAAAAGGATCTGGCGCGTGATCGATCTGCGTGAGAAGATGAATCAGGCTTTCTATTATCCTGAAGTCCCCCACAACGATCTTCGCAGCCTGATGCAGGTAATGATGGATGCATTGAAAGAAGGCACAATAACTGCCTATGATGCTTCATCCACTACCGATGAGTTTCTGGTTCCGCTTACCTACCAGGAAATCATGAACCGTCTTGAACGTGTTGATTCGGTTCCCATGCAGCGCCCTTATCCTCCTTACGACTGGTACGATACTGTGATCTCGGTGAAATTCAATCCATCCGATGTCAAGCGTTTCAGGGTGAAAGAAGATTGGTTTTTCGACAAACAGCGTTCGGTGATGGAAGTGCGGATCCTTGGTATCTGCCCGGTGCGTGACAACTTTGACGAAAAAGGTCTTTTCCGCGCATACGATCCCCTCTTCTGGATCTATTTCCCCGAAGCACGCCCGGTTCTTGCAAAAGCCGAAGTGTTTAACAGGAATAACAGTGCTGCACGAAAAACCTACGACGATATCTTCTGGAAGCGCATGTTCACCAGTTATGTGTACAAAGAAGACAATGTTTACGACCGCAGGATCTCTGACTATGCCACCGGAATTGATGCTTTGATGGAAGCCGAAAGGGTTAAAAACGATCTTTTCACCTTCGAGCAGAACCTCTGGGAGTTTTAATCCAGAAAACCATAACGATGCGCCCGGTTCACTGCCGGGCGTTTTCTTTTTACGGAAACGGGCAGAATTGTATCTTTGTTACAAAGAAGATGAACTGACCCTTGAAGCACATTCTCGATACACCGGTAGAATACCTTAAAGGTGTTGGTCCTGCCAGGGCTGAAATCCTGCGCAAGGAAGTCAACATCAGCACTTTTGGAGACCTGCTGCTTTATTACCCTTTCCGGTATGTCGACCGCAGCCGGTTCTTCACCATCGCAGAAATAGATTCTGATGCTGCCTGGATACAACTGAAAGGCCGCGTAACGGGGCAGCAGCTTTTCGGGAAGGGACATGGAGCCAGAATAGTTTATACTTTTAAGGATGGCAGTGGTGAAACGGAACTGGTCTGGTTTCAGGGGCTTAAATGGGTAAGGGAGAAAGTTGTGGTCGGAAAGGAGTATGTTATCTTTGGCAAGCCCAACCTTTTCAACGGAAAGTACAATTTCACCCATCCCGATATTGAATCAGCCGAGGAAGCTCAGGCTGATCAGAACGAGCCTCTGCAACCTTACTATTCGACCACGGAGAAAATGAAAAGCCGTGGCTTCACGCCCAAGGGAATCATGAGGGTAATGCGCACCCTGATCTCCCAGGTGCATAAGTCGATCCCCGAAACCTTAAGCCCTGCTGTTCTGCAACTGGCCCACCTGATGCCCAGGGCTGAGGCTCTTGTGAAAATCCACTTTCCCGACAGCCCGGCCAACCTTGCGAAAGCACAGGAGCGCATTAAGTTTGATGAACTCTTTTTCATTCAGCTTCAGCTTCTGCGGCTGAAGTATGTGAGGCTTGATAAAGTGAAGGGAAAGGTCTTTTCAAACATCGGGCAGTACCTGAACAGTTTTTACCACCGGAACCTGCCTTTCGAACTGACAGCCGCCCAGAAAAGGGTGGTCAGGGAGATCAGGGTGGATGTGGGAAGCGGTAAGCAGATGAATCGTCTGCTGCAGGGTGATGTCGGAAGCGGTAAAACGCTGGTTGCCCTGATGGCAATGCTCATTGCGCTCGACAACCAGTGTCAGGCTTGTCTGATGGCTCCTACAGAAATACTGGCCAACCAGCACTATAAAACGATCAGCCGTTTTCTGTCCGGGCTACCGGTTGAGGTAGCCCTGCTTACCGGGTCCACAAAAAAGGCGGTGCGGAACGACCTTCACACCAAACTCCAGTCAGGGAAACTTCAGATACTGATCGGAACCCATGCCCTGATTGAAGATCAGGTGAAGTTTCATAACCTCGGACTGGTGGTTATCGACGAGCAGCACCGTTTTGGAGTGGCCCAGCGGGCCCGGCTCTGGGAGAAAAGTGAAACTCCGCCCCATGTGCTGGTGATGACTGCTACTCCGATTCCGCGTACGCTCGCGATGACTCTTTACGGAGACCTCGATGTTTCGGTGATTGATGAACTGCCCCCGGGCCGTAAACCGGTGAAGACCTACCATTTTTACGAAAAAGACCGGCTCAAGGTGTTTCGGTTCATGAAGGAGCAGATCGCTCAAGGCAGACAGATCTATGTTGTGTATCCGCTGATCAATGAGTCAGATAAGCTGGAATTGCAGGACCTGATGGATGGCCTGGATACTGTATCCCGGTACTTTCCCGTTCCGGAATACCAGATCAGCATCGTGCACGGCCAGCTGAAGGCTGCAGAAAAGGAGAGTGAGATGAAGCGTTTCCTCGAAAAACAGACTCAGATTATGGTGGCTACCACGGTGATCGAAGTAGGGGTGGATGTCCCCAATGCCTCAGTCATGGTGATTGAAAACTCGGAGCGGTTCGGATTGTCACAGCTTCATCAGTTGCGCGGGCGGGTCGGGAGGGGTGCCGATCAATCGCATTGTATCCTGATGAGCAGTTACAAACTGACCTCCGATGGACGGAAACGTCTCGAAACCATGGTCCGTACCACCGATGGTTTTGAAATAGCCGAAGTTGACCTGCATCTGCGTGGACCGGGCGACCTTCAGGGAACACAGCAGAGTGGACTGGTCGGTCTCAAGCTGGCAAGCCTGGTGAAAGATGAGAAACTGCTGAAAATAGCCCGGGAGTTTGCCCACCGCACCCTCACCGACGATCCCCGCCTCGAAAAACCGGAAAACCAACCCATGGTTGTGTACCTGCAGCGGAGTGAATTTGATTGGGGGAAGATCAGTTGATTGCCTGAAGAAGGGACGAGGGACGCTGAGAAGGGGCGAGGGTCAGTCGTTTACCCGGGCCTTGCTTCAATCCTTATCCCGGCAATTCCTGTTCCGTTATTCCAATCCTTCACGCACCGGCATATTATGATCAGATTTGTTTGTGCTGCATATTATTGAGTTAAAGGAAACCGCTAGATGTGAACTACAAAAGGACGGTGCTACGGAGCGTTTCAGGATGGACGCTTCCGCTTTTTTTAAGGAAATTCCGGCACTTTGAAAAATGATCTGATATGGCGAAGCTGGCATCAGAATTTTGTCATTTTCGGGCAACCGGCCTCCCTTTCACGATTTATCCTTAAATTTGCCCTTCTTAAAATTAACCCGATGAAGATTTCATACAACTGGCTCCGTGATTACCTTGATACAAACCTCAGCGTGGAAGAGATTTCACACCTGCTTACCGATATTGGCCTCGAAGTGGAAGCGGTGGAGACATTTGAATCCCTGAAAGGGGGCCTGAAAGGCGTGGTTACCGGTGAAGTGAAGTCCTGCGTGCGTCATCCGAATGCCGACAAGCTCAGCCTCACTACGGTTGATGTTGGCGGCCCTGAACTGCTGAACATCGTTTGTGGCGCGCCCAATGTGGCTGCCGGGCAGAAAGTGGTAGTGGCTACCATCGGCACATTGATATACAAAGGTGATGAATCATTCGAAATAAAAAGGTCAAAAATCAGGGGTGAGTTGTCCGAAGGGATGATTTGTGCCGAAGATGAACTGGGCCTGGGAAATTCCCACGATGGAATCATGGTGCTACCGGCTGATGTAAAAACCGGAATACCGGCAGCTGACTATTTCGGTATCACCACCGATGTGGTGTTCGAAATCGGTTTGACCCCCAACCATGCCGATGCTGCTTCCCACCTGGGTGTGGCACGCGATCTGGCTGCGGCCATCAATGCGAGGAAGCTCGGAAACTTCCCGGTTGTGCTGAAACGTCCGGATGTTGAATCTTTCAGCATCAGTAACAACGATGCACCGGTTGAGGTTATTGTTGAAGATGCCGCTGCCTGTCCGCGGTACTCGGGTATTACCATGAATGGAATAAGCGTAGGCCCGTCGCCTGCCTGGCTGGCCAACCGGTTGAAAGCCATCGGTGTGCGCCCTATCAACAACGTGGTTGACATTACCAATTACATCCTTTTCGAATATGGTCAGCCTTTGCATGCATTCGACCTTGCTGCTGTGAATGGTAAAAAGGTGATTGTTAAAAAACTTGCTGATGGTACACCTTTTATTACCCTCGACGGCATTGAACGAAAACTGGGGCAGGATGATCTGATGATCTGCAATGAAACAGCACCGATGTGTATTGCCGGTGTTTTCGGAGGCCTTACTTCGGGCGTCAGTGAATCAACGACCTCCCTGTTTATTGAAAGTGCCTGTTTCAACCCGGTTTCTGTAAGGAAAACCTCGAAACTGCATACCCTGAAAACCGATGCTTCTTTCCGCTTTGAAAGGGGAACCGATCCTGAAATCACGGTTGTCGCACTGAAGAGGGCCGCCATGCTGATAAAGGAAATTTGTGGTGGTACAATTTCATCCGATGTTGTGGATATTTATCCTGCCCCGGTTCAGCACACAAGAATAAGTCTGAATTACGACTATGTAAACCGTTTTGTCGGTCAGGATATTCCTGCGGAAGACATCAAAGTGATATTGAAAGGTCTTGAAGTTGTGGTATTGGAAGAGCGTGCCGAAGGACTTGAGCTGGAGATTCCGCCTTTCAAGGTTGATGTAACCGGTGTGGCCGATGTAATTGAAGAAGTGCTCCGGATCTACGGATACAACAGGATAAACGCCGGTGAGAAGCTCAATTCAAGCATTTCTTACCATCAGCGGCCCGACCGCGAAAAGCTTCAGAACCTGGTAGCCGATTACCTGAGCAGCAATGGATTTAATGAAATCATGACCAATTCGCTCAGCAGTTCAGCCTATTACGAAGGTGGAACCTGGTTTGATCCCGAAAAATGTGTCAGAATCCTCAACCCTCTTTCCAGGGAACTGGATGTGATGCGGCAGACCCTGCTATTCAGCGGGCTGGAGTCTGTGGCATACAACCTCAACCGCAGACAGCTCAACCTCAAGCTCTACGAGTTTGGTTTTGTTTATGAACTTACCGGTGCTCAGGCCAGGGGCAATGTAGATAAGAACTACCGTGAACAGAAGCTGTTGTCGGTGTTTTTTACCGGTCAGACAGGCCCTGAAACCTGGTATTCACCCGACAAAAAGGGAGATTTCTATTCCCTGCGTTCCTTTATAACCGGTGCGTTGTCCAAAACCGGCATTGACCTGAGTAAACTGCAGGTTTCCGAAAGCCTGCCGGCGTTCTTTTCATCAGGAGCTGTTTATCAGCTTAATGGGAAAAACATTTACTGTATAGGACGTCTGCACGATAAACTGCTGAAGCAATCAGGCATTTCGCAGCCTGTATTTTATGCCGGAGTACACTGGGATAATCTGGTAAATGCCGTTAAGAACCACACACTTACCTACCAGGAAGTATCCAGATTCCCTGAGGTGCGTCGCGATCTTGCATTGGTGCTTGATCAGGCTGTTAAATACGCTGATCTTGAAACCATTGCATTTAAAGCCGGAAAGCAGTTGCTGAAAAAAGTAAACCTTTTCGACATCTATGAAGGCGACAAAATCGAAGCCGGGAAGAAATCCTATGCGTTAAGTTTTATTCTGCAGGATGAGCACAAAACGCTGACAGATAAGGAAATTGACAAGTTTATGGAGAAACTTGCCGAAACCCTGGAGCGTGAAACAGGGGCCAGAGTCAGACGCTGATACTTGAAGGCTTGTCTTCTTTCAGAAACCCGGAATTTAAAAAATGGCCAACACAATAAGTCTCAGGGGATCGGCTGCGGAAGCCATGGTGCTGAGCAACGGCCTGACCGCCGTATTGATTGATGTACTGTGCCTAACGGGAGCGGAAATCGCCATAACTGACTGGCAGAAGGAGATTCTGGTGAGGCTGGCATCTCACGATGCCGCCATATTGGGAGATGGTTTCACAGGATTTGATCTTGCAGAAATTCTCAATGGCCTGGATCCTGTTGAAGGGGCTGGCTTTCTTTCCGGTGTCTGCTCTCTGGCACAACAAGTAAAAATCTGGTCAGGCTTACCCTATTCTCCTGATCGTGAACTATTGCTCAGCGCACTTTTACGTTTTAAGGGGCTCTGTCAGCTGGCCGGTGGCATTCTGCCTTCAGCCGGAAAACCGTTTCAAAGCAGTCACGCTTACACCCGGTGCGAACGACATGGGGTTTATCTTCATAAAGAGGGGTGCATCTTTTGTAATAATTACTGACCTGAAGGCTTGTTTGTAAGAAGCCGGAGCTTCGGCATCATGGTTATCGTGTTTGTAATGATTGACAAAATGTCAGTTTTTACGATCGCTGCCCGTCATCGGGTGCAGCGATTTATTAACTTTGCAGAAGATTTCTGGAATTCAGATTAAACAAATGGATATTCAATCAATTAAGCAACGGTTTGGCATCATCGGCCATTCTCCTTTGCTCGACAGAGCAATCGATATCGCCCGCCAGGTAGCAGCAACCGACATCACCGTATTGATCAATGGTGAAAGTGGCGTAGGGAAGGAGTCTTTTCCCCAGATCATTCACAACCTGAGCGCCCGTAAACACGGGCCCTATATAGCGGTTAACTGCGGTGCGATTCCTGAAGGCACCATCGATTCAGAGTTATTCGGACATGAAAAGGGGGCATTTACCGGAGCCCACGAGTCGCGCAAGGGATATTTCGAAGTAGTAAACGGCGGTACCATTTTTCTCGATGAAGTGGCTGAGCTGCCTCTCTCGACCCAGGTAAGGCTCCTGCGCGTACTGGAGACCGGAGAATTTATCCGGGTGGGATCCTCTAAAGTGATAAAAACAGATGTCAGGGTGGTCGCTGCCACCAATGTGGATATTCCGGAAGCCATCAACCGGGGAAAGTTCAGGCAGGATCTTTATTACAGACTGAATACAGTTCCCATTTTCATTCCGCCCCTGCGTGAAAGAAAAGATGATGTGGTGCTTCTTTTCAGAAAATTCGCCGGCGATTTTGCCGAGAAATACCGCATGCCTCAGCTTGAACTCGATGAATCAGCGAAACAGATGCTCATGAACTACCGCTGGCAGGGTAATGTCAGGCAGTTGAAGAATATCACAGAGCAGATTTCCATTATTGAAGAGAGCAGACTCATCACTGCTGCCAACCTGCAGAAATATTTACCGGCCGATAACCGTTCTTTACCTGTGCTGTTTCAGAAGGAAAACCCATCCGGTGAGTTTTCGGAACGTGAAATACTCTACAAAGTGCTGTTTGATATGAAACGTGATATCGGGGAGCTTAAAAAACTGGTGGTGGCCATCATCGACCAGGGGGGCGTCAGTCATGAGCTGCAGCGTGAGCATCAGCCCATCATTGCCCAGCTTTACAAAGAGCATCACGAAACAAGGAATGATCAGCCACTGGTAGAAGTTCAACCAAGGGTTGACCATCCCGATATTGAAACCTTGTACACCTCCGAAGTGCTTGATGATTCGCTCTCCATTCAGAAAAAAGAGATCGATCTGATCCGCAGAGCCATCGAAAAGCATGGCGGAAAGCGAAAAAATGCTGCGCTTGAACTGGGAATCTCTGAACGCACGCTTTACAGAAAAATAAAAGAGTATGAACTCTAGTAAAGTTGCTATGAAACAGTGTCCTGCGTTTGCCGGCAAAAGTTTGTTAACCTTCATCCTGATGGGTTTAGCGATGATATTGCCGGGATGCGGCGTGTATACCTTCACGGGGGCTTCTGTTCCGGCTGAAGCAAAAACCATTTCCATTGCTGTATTTCCGAACAAGGCAGATCTGGTGCAGCCCACCCTGAGCCAGTCATTCACAGAAACCCTGCGTGAGAAGTTTTCATCGCAGACCAGCCTGATTCTCACACCCCGCAACGGTGATCTGCACCTTGAGGGTGAGATTACCGGTTATTCCACTGAACCGGTGGCGATCACAGGCGATCAGCAGGCAGCGCTGATCAGGCTGAAAATAACCGTTAATGTCAGGTTTACCAGTAAATTCAGCCCGAAGGACGATTTTGAAACCTCCTTCACCCGATATGAAGATTACAGCAGCTCTCTGAATCTGGCATCGGTAGAACTTGACCTGATCAGTAAGATAAACGAAGCCCTGGTTGACGATATTTTCAACAAATCTGTTGTAAACTGGTAGCCGGTTATGAAACCTTCGCAGTTTGAGTCATACCTGAAGCATCCTGAAACACTGGGAGAAGTGAGCCTTCCCCGGCTGGAACAGGTTGCCAGGGAAATGCCTTACTGCCAGACAGTTCAGATGCTGCTCGCATTGAATTACAGGAAGATCAACAGCATACGGTACAACCATCAGCTGAAGCTGGCTGCGGCCTATGCCTGCGACCGGGCGCAACTCAGGCGGCTGATAGAGGAGAAACCCCTGTATGCTGAAGAGGAAGTTATCCAGCCTGACCCTGAACCGGAATCAATTCATGAAACTGCAGAAAATATCGCCGGATCTGCATCTGAAACTCACCGGCCCTTTATGGAGGAGAGGGATGATCCGTCATTCCTGATTTCCGGGGAAACATCGGTTTCCTTTGTCCCGGATACCGAACAGCAACCAGCATTCCCTGTCACTGAGGTTAACCCGGAAGAAATCAGTATTGCGGGTTTAGCCATGGATGCCGGTCAGTCACCGGTGAACCTTTCAGCAGAAGATGAAATAGCGAATCTCTTGCGCCTGCAGGAAATTGTTGCAAAACGCCTTGCAGAAATCAGGCAGGAGGAAGCCCGGAACAAAAATTTGTCGGCGATCGTTGCAGATGATGCTGCCGGCGATGCAGAAATCATCCGTGCTACACCGGCATCGGAAGCCGGAAATGCGCCATTAACAGGGCTTCCACATGAAGAATTGTCCGTGGATGATACCGGATCAACAGAAGAAAGTGACCGTTTCCCGGATGAAATGCTGTCGGCCTATCTCCTCACTCCTGACTATGTGCCTGAAGATGTGGGAGATGTAAAAGGGGATGAGGTTGAGTCCGGAATGCCTGCAGACGGAAGCCTGAACGAAGGGAGCCAACCCAGAACCGATAGTGAAAAGAGGGCAGAGATCATTGACCGGTTTATCCGAAACGAGCCCAGGATAAGCCAGCCAAAGCGCGACTTCTTTAACCCGCTCGACCGGGCCAGGTTCAGCAGCATCGATCATGATGATATTGTCACGGAGACACTTGCGCAGATTCATCTGCGGCAGGGAAACCATGAAAAGGCAATAAAAATTTATGAGAAATTAAGTTTGATTTATCCGGAAAAAAGCACTTACTTTGCAGCCCTGATTTCAGAAATAGAGGAAAGCCATCTTAATGGCTGATTTTAACGTTAAAAACACAATTTCAAATGGGAGCTTATATCTTAGTTTCAGTACTTATTCTGATTGCCTGCGTATTGTTAAGTCTGGTCGTTCTGGTGCAGAATTCCAAGGGTGGAGGTCTGGCCTCTAACTTTTCTTCATCAAATCAGTTTATGGGTGTCAGAAAAACTGCTGATTTTCTTGAGAAAACCACCTGGACCCTGGCCATCGTGCTGCTGGTACTGAGCCTGTTTTCAATTTTTGTAATTCCGCGTAACGCAAACGTAGCCAATACTACCGATACCGAACTTCGTCAGCTTATCAACGATCAGTCAGCTCCCGTTCAGGATTTCCAGGCCCCTCCCGCAGGTCAGGAAGAAGCTCCGGCAACCCAGGGAACTGAACCAGCCCCGGCTGCAAAATAAGATCCTTCACAAGTCACAATTGAATGTCAGATTGTCACAACAGTCTGACATTTTTTTTTGCTGTTCATTCAGCTGAACAGTGTATGCTTTTAAGATTTGCAATCGCTTTTTTTATTAATAATTGAAAATCAGCTATATAATCCGATTTGTGCTTGCTTTAACATTTTTTGGCCTGACCCGTTTCAGCTTTTGGCACAAAATATGACAACAGGCGGTAAACACTGAAAAAATTATAAACCTAAAAACCTATAGCAATGACACAAGTGAATGTAAAACCATTGGCTGACCGTGTTTTGATTGAACCAGCTGCTGCAGAGCAGAAAACTGCCGGTGGCATTATTATTCCTGATACAGCCAAAGAGAAACCGCAGCGCGGAACAGTAGTGGCCGTTGGACCCGGTAAAAAAGATGAGCCTGTGACCGTTAAAGTAGGGGACGTGGTTCTCTACGGTAAGTACGCCGGTACTGAGATCAATGTTGAAGGCAGGGATTATCTGATCATGCGTGAATCGGATATCGTTGCAATTATCTGATCCTGAAAATATTGTTAAATTTAAATAACCAGCAAAATGGCAAAACAGATCATTTTTAATATCGAAGCCAGGGAAGAGCTCAAAAAGGGTGTTGATGCTCTGGCAAATGCAGTAAAAGTTACCCTCGGTCCCAAGGGCCGCAATGTAATCATTGACAAAACCTATGGTTCACCGGTAGTTACCAAGGATGGTGTTACCGTTGCCAAGGAAGTTGAGCTGAAGGATGCAGTTCAGAATATGGGTGCCCAGATGGTGAAAGAGGTTGCTTCAAAGACTTCAGATGTTGCCGGTGACGGCACCACCACAGCTACCGTACTTGCTCAGGCCATCGTTACCACCGGCATGAAGAACGTTACAGCAGGCGCAAACCCCATGGACCTGAAACGCGGTATCGACAAGGCTGTTACCAGGGTTGTTGAATTCCTGAAATCACAGTCAATCAAAATTGAAGAGGGAAGCGAAAAAATCACCCAGGTTGCCACCATTTCAGCCAACAACGACAGCTTTATCGGCGAGAAAATTGCTGAGGCCATGAATAAGGTGAAGAAGGAAGGCGTGATCACCATTGAAGAGGCCAAAGGCATTGAAACTACCGTAAAGGTGGTTGAAGGAATGCAGTTTGACCGTGGTTACATTTCACCGTACTTCGTTACCGATACCGAGAAAATGGAAGCTGTTTATGAGAATCCTTTTATTCTCATTTACGATAAGAAGATTTCCGTAATGAAAGATTTCCTTCCGGTACTCGAGAAAACCGTTCAGACCGGTCGTCCGTTGCTGATTATAGCCGAGGATGTTGACGGTGAAGCGCTGGCAACCCTGGTTGTAAACAAGATCCGCGGATCGCTGAAAATTGTTGCCGTAAAGGCTCCTGGTTTTGGCGACCGTCGCAAGGAAATGCTTGAGGATGTTGCTGTGCTCACCGGTGGTACCGTTATCTCGGAAGAAAAAGGTTATCGTCTTGAAGATGTTGACCTGTCCTACCTGGGTCAGGCAGAGAAAATCTCTGTTGACAAGGAAAATACGACCATTGTCAGTGGCCGTGGAACCAAGGAAGCCATCGCTGCCCGTGTAAACATGATCAAAGCTCAGATTGAGACGGTTACATCCGACTACGATCGTGAGAAACTTCAGGAGCGTCTGGCCAAGTTAGCCGGTGGTGTTGCTGTTATCTACGTTGGTGCTGCCAGCGAAGTGGAAATGAAAGAAAAGAAAGACCGTTTCGACGATGCATTGCACGCAACCCGCGCAGCCATTGAAGAGGGTATTATCCCCGGTGGTGGTGTTGCCTACATCAGGGCCATCAGCGTTCTGGAAGACCTGAAAGGCGAGAACGAAGATGAAGACACCGGAATTGCCATCGTGAAACGTGCCCTCGAAGAACCGCTCAGGCAGATAGTCACCAATGCCGGACTCGAAGGATCGGTAATCGTTCAGAAAGTGCGCGAAGGCAAAGATGACTTTGGTTTCAATGCCCGCACCGAGGTATACGAGAACCTGATGAAAGCCGGAGTAATCGATCCGACCAAGGTTTCACGTGTTGCCCTGGAGAATGCTTCTTCAATCGCCGGAATGTTGCTCACTACCGAGTGCGTACTGGCCGATATCAAAGAAGAAAAAGAACCCGCCATGCCAAATCCCGGAATGGGCGGAATGGGCGGAATGTACTAAAAGCCTGTTTTCTATAATCATTCAGAGAGCCCCGCAATGCGGGGTTTTCTTTTTTCCTGAGATTACAGTTTCGGGTGTAAAGTTATCAGAACTACGGGCAGCTCAAATCTCCTGAACCCAGCCAGCTGCGGACCTGCGACTCAGAAGGTCTGCCTTCGCCTGGTTCCGGAGTTCATTTGTTTTCAGCAAATATTCTTCAACCGCCTAACCCCCGAAGCACAGATGAGTGCAATCTGTCATAACAATAGGGATATTCACCTGTCAGCAGGTAGCTGAGTATTTGATTGCATGGTTTTTGCATAAGAACCTGAATTCCAAAATTCCTTACTTTTGTAAAACTCAAAATGACACATTTATCAACGATCGCACCTATGAAAACATTCATAACCGGACTTTTTTCGCTGGCATTCGTGATATCCGGCCTGTTTGCCCGGGCGCAGGAAGCGGCAACCATGAACATTCCCATTGACAAGGATTCAGGAATGATTTCTTACCAGGAAGTGGTGCAGGAAGCCGGAACTGCCGATGAGCTCTATACGCGTTGTATTGAATGGATTAACCGCAATTACAAGAATCCGGCTGATGCCTGCCGGGTGCGTAACCGTGAGAGTGCCGTGATTGAGATCCTGCACAGGTTTGAGCTTACCAACACAGAAGGGGATGCCAAAGTTCCGGCAGGGATTGTGAACTACCTGCTGAAACTTGAATTTAAAGCCGGCCGCTACCGTTATACCATTACTGAACTCACCCTTAAACAGGCTTCGCGTTTCCCGATTGAAAAGTGGTTTGATAAAACAGACAAACTATACTCCCCGCTCTGGGATACTTACCTGCAGCAGGTTGACAATCAGGCAAGGCAGCTGATCGACAACCTGAAAAACGGCATGATGCCCGTTCCTGAGAAACAGGAAGTCAAGTGGTAGTCAGATACTCTTGAAAGCTTATCGGGCAGGTTCTGCAAAAGCCCTTTGTACCCCTTTGTAATCAATCTCCTTTTTTTCACTGATGAAATTGATCAGCGCCTGGGCGGTGGTTATGTAAAGCGTTTTTCCGGCATCGGTGTGACTGAAATTGTAGCTGCTTACAATGTAGCTGCTGAGGCCAACGGCAAAGACCGAATTGTCATCGGCTTCGGAACCATCGGGTAAATACAGTTTTATTGAAGCGGCTTTTCCATCAGCACCGGTATAAACCCTGTAGGTTAATCCCGATACCTGAAGGTCGATCAGCTTCTCCCTGTTGAAGGATTCTTCAATCAGCGACTTGATTTCACGGCCATTCATGCTGAGAAGTATGATCTCATTGCCAAATGGGTCGAGTTTGAACATGTCCTTGATGGTTATGTTTCCTTTCGGCAGTTTGTCGATGCGGATGCCTCCGGCATTCTGAAAGGCAACGGTAATTTCATCAAGGTGGGTAATGCCATCTGCCATCAGGCTTCCAAGCTCATCTGATCCATCAATGTCGTTAAGAGCTACCCCGATTACCCGGTTGAGTTCTTTGTTGTCGTTGTAGCGTTCTACATCTTTCACAAGGCTGCTGTCCTGGTCCGGGTAGTTGACAACTGAGAATGTTTCGGCTTTTTTTGAAACAACGTTTCCTTTTACCAGATTCACAGTGATTTTTGAAACATTTTTTAGGCCTGATCCTGCCTGCATCACCAGCACCCCGTTGTATTCAACCGGGTTTTTAACGGTTGTATGAGAATGGCCTCCGAGAATGAGATCAAATTCCGGGAAATCCTCCGCGAGTTTAACATCATCTTCAAACCCAAGGTGGGTGAGCCCCACAAATACGTCGCAGCTGTCGCGCAGATATTTATATTCCATGATTTTCTCAAGGCCATTCGTAAATTCAATGCCGGTGAGTTTCGACGGATGTGAATCGGGCAAACCGGCTGGGTTCAGCTGAATTACGCTCACAAAACCAACCTTGAGTCCGTTGCTCATGGTAAAAATTTTATATGGCCTGGGGTGGATCCCCTCCGGGTCTGTGGATTTGAAGTTTGCACTGATTAAAGGAAAGGTGGCCTGCTCTATTCTCTTCTTTAAGGTCTCCTGCCCGTAGTCAAATTCATGATTGCCGAATATCCCCAGGTCAAAACCGGTTTTATTCATCAGATCAATCATCGGAAAGCCTTTGTCAGGATACTGGTCAACAATTGGGTTCCCTGTAAACATATCACCCGCTGAAACCAGGAGTACATGCTCATTTTTTTTTCTGATGTCGTCGACAAGGGCCTTCAGTTTAGGGAAATTGTCGATTTTGGCATGCATATCGTTTGCCGATACGATGATGAGGGTGGTGGTATCGGGCTGAGTGCCGGCAACTGAACTGAAGAAGGTAAAAGTCAGGAGTGCGGTGAGCAGACTTATAAATCTTACCATGGGTCGGATTGATTGATTAATTTGTTCGTAAATAGTTTTAATTCAGGCGATAATCTACCGTCAGGTTCTACCGTATTGCCATATTTGTCGTAGATTGCGTCACATTCAGGTGCAACCCCGGCCGAAAACATAGTGTAAAAGAGTCTGATTGCATCAATGGCAGTTGCACCCTCAAACACCTGCAGACTTATGTTATTCACGTAAACCCTCATCCTGAATTCTAAGCTGAGGTCAATATTACGAATAAATACCCATCCTGTGATCCCCGGAAACAATAAAAATTGTTTAATATTTCAGGCTAAATATTGAACAATAAATGTCAATTGAGGTTTATTCCCTGATTTGAGCCAATGACTCAAAGAAAAGTGCAAAAAAGTAATGCACAGACAAGTAAATGATCTTTTGAATCCATAATTTTGCATCTTTCTGCTACACAAGCTTAAGACCGACAGAAAGCTGTGTAAACCGGGTAAATAATGAGTGAAACCAAATTGATTTCCGGATTCTCTAAGCTCACCAAGGAGGAAAAAATCCGGTTGATTGCATCATATACCGATGATCCTGAATCTGCGGAAGCCAGTATCAAGCTTTTCTGGAACAGCAATCCTGACATACAGAAGCAGTTTGACGAGTTCAGCGAGAACACCCTGACCAACTATTACTTTCCCTATGGCGTGGTTCCGAATGTAATGATCAACGGAAACATGCACATTGTTCCGATGGTGATTGAGGAGAGCTCGGTGATAGCAGCGGCCTCTAAAAGTGCCAAGTACTGGGCAACAAGGGGTGGATTTCACAGTGAGGTCATTTCAACCACCAAGATAGGTCAGGTACACTTTATTTTCACCGGTGATTTCGGATTGCTGAAATCAAATTTCCAACACCTCAGGCTGCTGCTGCTGGCACGTTCAAAACAGATCACAGCCAATATGGAGCAGCGCGGAGGTGGGGTGCTGGGAATGGAACTGGTTGATAAAACCAGTGATCTGGAGCATTATTACCAGCTGAAAGTGAGTTTTGACACCCGCGATTCCATGGGGGCCAACTTCATCAATTCCTGTCTGGAAGAGTATGCTGCCGGCCTGCGCGATTATGTGAACGACAGCGGGTTGTTTGCACCCGGATCCATTCAGATCATCATGTCGATCCTCTCGAATTATACGCCCGATTGTCTGGTAAAGACCTGGGTGGAATGCGATATCAGAGAATTGGATGATATTGAAGGCTCGAACAGTGCTGAAGAATTTGCCTGGAAATTTGAGAAGGCTGTAAACATTGCAAACATTGATGTATTTCGTGCAACGACACACAACAAGGGCATTTTCAACGGGATTGATTCCGTAGCGCTGGCCACAGGGAATGATTTCAGGGCAATAGAAGCCTGTGGTCATGCCTGGGCTGCACGTGACGGCAATTACCGAAGCCTCAGCGAAGTGAGCACCGATAACGGGAGATTCCGCTTCAGCCTAACCCTGCCAATGGCTATTGGCACCGTAGGCGGCCTTACATCACTGCACCCCATGGCGAAGTTCTCGCTGAATTTACTTCAGAACCCCGGCGCTCCGGAACTGATGCAGATTGCCTCAACCATGGGACTGGCAAATAATTTCAGTGCCCTGAAATCGCTTACCACAAAAGGGATACAGGTTGGGCATATGAAAATGCACCTGCTCAATATTCTCAATGTATACAAGGCAACTGAAGAAGAAAAGGTTAAAGCCATCGAATATTTTAAAAGCCATAAAGTCTCGCACAACGAGGTAGCGGCTTTCATGCACTCCGTGCGACTGACGAATCCGAAACACTGACATTATGCGGCCTCCATTTACGATCCGTGCAAACGGGAAAATACTTTTAAGCGGAGAATATCTTGTGATGAAAGGTGCGACTGCCCTGGCAGTTCCCCTGATTGCAGGCCAGCAACTCCGTGTAAGTGAGCAGGAGGCTTCCCGGAATTTTTCATGGCGGGCTTATGATCCCGATGGACTGTGGTTTGAAGCCATGCTTGACCCGGATACCCTGGGTGTATTGCAAACCAATCAGCCGGAGGTTGCTCACCGGCTTACCGGATTGCTGCTTGCTGCCCGTTCTCTGAACAACGCCTTTGGTTCCCGCCTTAATGGCCTGGCAGTTGAAACACAGCTCGAATTTAAACGCAACTGGGGTTTCGGCAGCAGTTCAACACTCATCTCTCTCGTTGCCCGTTGGGCCGGAGTAAGTGCCTGGGATCTGCATCGCCTGGTTTCTTCAGGTTCGGGATACGACATCGCCTGTGCCACTGCCGTGTCGCCGGTTTTGTACCGTTTGGATGGGGATACACCACAAACCACCCTGGTGGGGTTTTATCCTGAATTTGCTGACCATTTGTACCTTGCTTACCTTGGTAAAAAGCAACATTCAGAGACCGAAGTCGCGAAATTTTCCCAGCAAGACAACCTTGATTTCTCGCGCGAAATATCCCTGATCACTGAGATATCACATGCGCTGGCCCAGACCAGCAGCCTGATGCTGTTCATGGAATTGCTCGATGAGCATGAAACCATCATGGAGTCTGTGCTCGGGCGGAAATCTATCAAAAAGCTGATGTTCAGCGATTTTCAGGGATCCGTAAAGTCGCTGGGCGCATGGGGCGGTGATTTTGTACTGGCTGCCTCTGAATATGGATCTGACTATGTTCAGCAATATTTTGCTGCTAAAAATATGAACGTGGTTTTGCATTACAACAAAACCGCCCCCGGTGTTTTACGAAAAGAAGTTTTTTCAGTTTAACTGCAGAACCTATGGAGACAGTTAATTTACCGGAAAATGGGGTTTTGTTCTGCTGGAAAAGTCCTTCCAACATCGCCCTGATCAAATACTGGGGCAAGAAAGGCAACCAGGTACCGGCCAACGCTTCTCTGAGTATGACCCTGAGTGAAGCCTACACCATTACCCAGCTAAGGGCACGAAATAACAAAAAGGGGGCAGGACCAGAAGTGACTTTCAGGTTTGAAGGTGCATTAAACAATGAGTTTGGAGTCAGAATCGAATCCTTTATCAAATCTGTGATGCCCTGGTTTTCGTTTCCGAAGGATGTACTGCTTGAAATTGAGAGTGGAAACAACTTTCCGCACTCTGCCGGTATTGCCTCTTCGGCATCATCCATGAGTGCACTGTCCTTGTGTCTGTGCTCTCTCGAAAACTGGTTTACCGGGGGCTCAGATGAAACAAGCGATTTCTTCAGAAAAGCCTCTTTCATTTCCCGCATTGGTTCGGGCAGTGCCTGCCGCTCTGTGTATGGAAAGATGGCTGTGTGGGGCGGTCATCAGGCTGTGGATGGCTCCCATGATGAATACGCGGTTCCGACTTCGTTTGACTTGCATCCTGTATTTGATGATCTGCTCGATACCGTGCTGATCGTTGATCCGGGCAAAAAGAAAGTATCCAGCAGTATTGGTCACAACCTGATGAAGGATCACGCTTTCGCGGAAGCCAGGTACCATCAGGCCAATGCCAACCTCACTTCCCTCTTGCTGGCTCTGAAACAGGGTGATTGGAATGCCTTTGCACTGATCGTTGAAAATGAAGCACTCAGCCTGCATGCCATGATGATGACATCCATTCCGGGCTATTTGCTGATGCATCCGAATACCCTCAGTATTATTGAGCGGATTACCGAATACAGAAAGCAAACAGGTGCCAGGGTTTGTTACACGCTTGATGCAGGTCCGAATATCCACCTGCTATATCCGAAAAGCGCTGAAAATGAAGCCGGTATTCTGATAAAGGAGTTGAAGAACTATTGTTACAAGGAGTACATAATTGAGGACAGCATGGGCAAAGGCCCGGAAAAACTAAAATGCAGATAAAATGAAAAACAGACCGGGTATTTTTTATGCCAAGATACTTTTATTCGGTGAATACAGTATACTATGCGACTCGATGGGCCTCACCATTCCCTATACACACTTCAGAGGAGAGCTGAGCTTTATCAGGGACGATAAATATACCGACCTTGATTTTGCCATCAGCTCAAACAAATTGCTGAAGGAATATGCTGCCTACATCCGCAAACTCAGGGATAACGGAAGCCTTCTGTGCGATTTTGATATCGATGCCTTTGAAAACGACATCAGCCACTCCCTTTACTTTGAATCCACGATTCCTCAGGGATATGGTATCGGGAGCAGTGGTGCCCTGGTAGCTGCTTTGTACGAGAAATACGTTACGGGCCATGTATCCGGAAGCCAGCGACTGCCCAAAGCCGAAATCCTGAAGTTGAAAGAGATATTCTCCCAGCTTGAATCCTATTTCCATGGAACTAGTTCGGGGATGGACCCGCTCAACTGCTACATCAAACACCCGCTGCTGATTCACAACAAGAAAGATATCTGCATGGTAGGAATCCCCCGCAACAAGCACGACGAAAAAGGGGCGATATTCCTTATAAACACCGGGAAACCAGGCAAAACAGGACCACTGGTAAATCTGTTTCTCGATAACTGCAAGATCGACGAGTTTATGACCCGTGTGAGGCAGGAGATGATCCCGCTGAACGATGCCTGTATCAAAAGCCTCATCAAAGGGGAAACCCGCAAATTTTTCGACAGCCTGCGCGAACTTTCCGGCTTTTTGTATGAGAACCTATCGCCCATGATTCCCGAAACATTCAAGAAGATCTGGCGGTATGGACTCGATTCCAGGTCATTCTACCTGAAGCTTTGCGGATCTGGCGGCGGCGGATTTCTGCTGGGCTTTACCGATGATTTTGATAAAGCCAAAAAAGAACTCGGTGAACTGAATGTCGACATCATCCCGGTGTATAAAAGTCTTCAGGAAACTCTCTAACCTACTGATTTTTCTAAAATTGCCCTGCCTTTTTCATGCCTGAAGATTCAGGTATTGCGCCAGCTGAATGGCAGGAGCGCCTTACGGAAAGCAAAAAGCAGGAGTTTGCTGTCAGGGTCAGGATTTCTGGTGCGTTGAGCAATAAGCCAATCCGAAGCAACGGGCGGTGACTTAGATATGCCTGTGGATGAATCAACAACAGCCGGTGCGATTTTTTTATAAATTTAATGCGTCATTTATTTACAGTAGTATAAAATTCCTACAATGGCCGGATCCCTGCCGGACAATCACAACTTTTCAGGTAACCAGGCCACAAACAATTCATTCATGGAAAAAGAGAGCAATAACAGTTTCACAATCACAGGAAAGATCGTGGATGTGGTAAGTGGTCAGATATTCCCCGGAAGGGTGGAAGTAGCCGCTGGCTTAATAAAATCGGTTGTTCCTGATGACAATGCAGAAGGGCCGTGGATACTTCCCGGGCTGATCGATGCACATGTTCACATCGAGAGCTCTATGCTGCTCCCATCTGAGTTTGCCCGTCTGGCGGTCGTGCACGGAACCACTGCTACCGTTTCTGATCCCCATGAGATAGCCAATGTGCTTGGCAAACGCGGGATTAAGTTTATGATTTCCAATGGAGGGAAAGTCCCGTTCAGGTTTAATTTCGGGGCGCCCTCCTGTGTACCGGCCACCCCTTATGAAACTTCAGGTGCCGTACTCGATGCTGCCGATGTGGATGAAATACTCTCATGGCCTGAAATTAAATACCTCTCGGAAATGATGAATTTTCCGGGCGTGCTGAATTCCGATCCGGAGGTAATGAAGAAGCTGGCTTCGGCAAAGAAATACGGCAAACCAGTGGATGGTCATGCTCCCGGTCTCGATGGGGAGGCTGCCAGAGCTTATGCCATGGCTGGAATCACCACCGACCATGAGTGTTTTACGATTGATGAAGCCCTCGACAAAATCAATGCCGGTATGAAGGTTTTGATCAGGGAGGGCAGTGCCGCCCGCAATTTTGATGAACTCATTCCCCTGATATCGGATTTCCCCAATATGATTATGTTCTGTTCCGACGACAAACATCCCGATGATCTCGTTGGCGGACATATCAACCTATTGATAAAGCGTGCCCTCAAAGCCGGTTTCCCTTTTATGAATGTTCTCAGGGCCTGCACTTTAAATCCTGTGGTGCATTACAGACTCAATTCAGGCTTACTGCAGGCCGGCGACCTGGCCGACTTTATCCTCATCGACAATCCTGACGATTTCAATGTACTGGCTACCTATGTCGGAGGGCAAAAAGTGGCTGAATCGGGTAAAACCCTGATACAACGCGTAGAGGAAGAGGTGATCAACGCGTTTGATGCCCGACGGATCACACCCGCTGATCTGGAGGTCGTTGCCCTTTCAGAAGGCATCAAGGTTCAGCAGGCCCTTGAAGGACAGCTGATCACTGTTAAAAAACTGGCAAAACCCCGTATTGCTGACGGTAAGGTTGTAAGCGATGTCGCGGCCGATATTCTGAAAATGATGGTGATGAACAGGTATTCGGCCGCAGCGCCGGCCATTGACTTTGTCAGTGGTTTTGGCCTCACGCGTGGTGCCATCGCCTCCACGGTGGCCCACGACAGCCACAACATCATCGCGGTGGGTGCCGATGACGAATCCATGACCAGGGCAGTCAACCTGCTGGTTGAATCAAAAGGAGGGATATCGTTTGTTGATGGTGAAAAGGAATGGCTGCTTCCACTCCCGGTGGCCGGTCTGATGTCAGACAAAGACGGGTATGAAGTTGCACGCCTCTACAGCAGCATCAATGCAGAAGTAAACGGCAGTGGTTCAGCACTTGCCGCACCTTTTATGACCCTTTCATTTATGGCACTGCTTGTTATTCCGGCACTTAAGCTGAGTGACAAGGGACTGTTTGACGGTACCACTTTCAGCTTTACCACCCTATTTGAATAAATAAATTTACATACGTAAGATATATTGATACAAATTTTAGTTTAACTTTGCGGCTGATTTAAAACAACAACAGTCATGGCAAAAGAAATTGTATTGGATATAGTAAAGCTTGAAGCTGCTGCGAGTAAGCTGCGGGCCATTGCGCACCCTATGAGGATTGCAATCATTGATCTGCTCAATGAGAAGAAAAAACTCAGTGTTACCGATATTTATGAATATCTGAAAATTGAGCAGGCTGCTGCATCGCACCACCTCAATATTCTCAAGAGCAAAGGGGTGCTTATCTCCAAGCGCGAAGGAAAGCAGATTCATTATTCTGTGAAGTCCTCATCGATCATTGAAATTATTCAGTGTATCGACAAATGTAACGGCTGATCCGTTATTTGAAAAATTAAAAACCGGTGGAAGCAATGGTGCTTTCACCGGTTTTTTTTATGCCCGCAGTTGGCTGGTTCCTCAGGGAGCAGGAATGTTCCAGTCTTCTTCAACAGTCCAGTTGGCCCTCAGGTCAAGTTCCTTGGAGAAATATCCCGTGTATTCAGGTTGCCTTTTCTTCAGGTAGTTCCCCGTATCCCATATTCCGTTCCGGTTAAAATCATACACCACCTTGATGCGGTATTTACCGGGCCTCAGATAGCTGAAGCTTACCGATGAGTTTTCGCCTACCACCCTTTGTTCTAGCAGCTTTTCTTTTTCGCCAAGCAGTTGTATGATGTAGTTTTTGTCGGGAATGGGTAGGGTGAGGTTGAGTTTCAGGTTCGAGGTTTCGGATTCAGTATATGCAGAAAAGCGATAGGCTATGCTGTCGTTCACATGGCCGAACAAACCGGTAAAGGTACTGTCGGGGAAAATAAGCTGATAGGTTGATCCCTCTTCCCATTTATGGTGCAGCATTAAACGGATCCTGACAGTATCTTCAAACCTGAAATCCGGCTTCAGGAGTATAGAATCCTTCTTAAGAGAGATCAGGCTGGTGTCGAACCGCGTAACAGGTTCAGCAAAAGTAAAAACGACCGGCTGATCCGGTTTTACCTTTGAAGACACGATGTTGCTTTTCAGGCCCAGGCTTATTTTTGTTTCTGTTTCCCTGGCCTTGCCTTTGGCTATGTTTTTTTCCCTGAATTTCAGTGCCAGTTCAACCGTATCGCGGCATAAGCCCGAATCAGCAACGATCAGTTTCAGACTGTCTGATCCGGGTTGTGGTATCCACAGGGTGATTGTATCGCGGGTACGGTTAAAGGCAGCAACACTCCAGTTGCCGGTGAGTGCCGGGTTTAAAGGAATGATTTCAGGCTTCTTAACCGGGAACCTGAAAACTACCGACAGCACATTCTCACGCAAAAGACTGACTTTCGAAAGTTTCTGGATAGAATCCACCTCCCTGAACTGACGAAGGGTGACGGATGAAACTTTTTTCATCTGCAGGGCATTGGAATCAATGCTGGTGCTGTCTTCCGGTTTTGATAACTTTCTGACGGCGGCCTCAGGAGTCACCAGCGAGTCAGCAAAGGCGATGTCCTCGGTTGGCAGGTTATAGGTGTAGTCTGCATTGCCATCGGAAAGGGCAAACATCAGGTATTTCCCGTTGCGGAGATTATTCAGCTGAAACTCGCCCGTTTCACCGGTACGCGCAAGATAATAGGGTCTGGATTTCAGCGGAATTGAGTCGTAGATGGAATCATACAGCATCACAAAAGCCCCTTTCACCGCCTGCTGGTTGAAGGCACTGATGAGTTTGCCGCTCAGGGTGAGAGAATCCAGCACCGGGCCAGTGGAAAAAGTGAACTGATAACCGGCAAGGGGATTGTTTTCGGTGATGTCGGTAATCGAATTCCCGAAGAAGAAATTGTAGGTAGTGTTGGGGCGCAGTGGTTCCTTCAGTTTCATGATCAGACTTTTTCCGCGGGTTGTAAACTCCGGTTGTTTTGCCAATGGAGGGGATACCACCAGTTGATTGCTCACATCTTTAAGACTTACAAACTCGCTGAAGGTGATGACTACCTTATCACTGTTGAAGTTGATGCTCTGGTTTCCCGGTACCGACCGCAGAACCTCAGGAGGTGTATTGTCCTTGGGCCCGCCGGTTGGGGATACCGGGTTGGCGCAGGCTGCGAGCAGCAGCAATGCAGCAGCAAAAAGATGGAAAATGGCTCCGGGATAGGGTTTCTTGTGATTCATGGAGGAATTGCTCTTGCAAAGATGGGAATTTTTATGCTAACGGTGAAAACAGCATTGAGATTGCTTTGAAGCCACAACCCGATGCTGATTGATTTCATCAGCCAACAAATTAAAAGAGCCACCCGGGGAGGCGGCTCTTTCAACCAATATGAGAAATCAATCCAACGAATTCAGTAAGGGTAGTAGTTTAGATTTTGGTATTATCGTATAACCAGTTTTCTGCTGATGGCCTTGCCATTGCTGTCGCTGATCCGGAGTGAATAGAGGCCACCGGGGGTGTCAGAAACCGGGAGGGTGACCTTGAGGCTGCCACCGGCAGAGGTACGTTCAAATTCCGAAACAACCTGACCCAGTGTGTTGACCAGTTCAAACCTGAGGGTAGCAGGAGCAGTAAGGTTCAGTTGTACGGTAATGTCTGTTGAAGCCGGATTGGGATAAGGAGCACTGATCGATTTTACGCCGGCTGGCAGCTGTTCGCCGATTCCGTAAAGTACCTCGGCAGCATAGATAAACAGGTTGTTGGCTTCCGAGGATTCGTTGTTCTGACTGATGGTGATGTTGCGGAATTCGGCTTCTTTGCCAAACATCTCTGCAAACATGGTGTAGGTGCCAAAGTCAAGCCTGCTGAATTCAAAATAGCCTTCGCTGTTTGACATCACCATGGCATGTTTGTTATCCTGCTTCAGAACGATTGGAATATCGGCAGCCGGGATCAGGGCATCCCCTGATTTGTTTTCGCCTGAGTGATAAATGTAACCTGAGATTGTACCAGGCCCGTCGGAATTGGCCAGGGTAGCCGGGACAAGGTTAATGTCGGCATTGAAAATGTTGCTGGTCAGGTCAATCACCTGGGCATCTGCCCAATGGACTACATCGCCATAGTAGGTGGGGAGGTATCCTCCTTCATACTGAGACCCGAATGCAGGTTCTGCCTTGATGAGGTATTCCCCAAAAGAGAGTACAGGGAAATTATAGTAGCCAAGGGTGTCGATCAGGTCAGCAAAAATATCAATTACCTGAGCTCCTTCTGTTTTAAATGCATTTACATATCCCATATCCAGCTGGTAGATGCCGGCAAAAACGGTTCCACCAACAATAAATTCATCGGTGAGGGTAAGAGCCTGTGAAACATTCACAACATCATCAAAGGTCACTGAATAATCTCCGCTCACAGCGATGTCATACCCCTGTTTTTCGAAAGTGAGGGTGTAGGTTCCCGGGGTAACCTGAAGTTCGTAATTTCCTGCAGGCCCGGTGGTTGCGGTAAATCCGCCGGCTGTAACACTTACCCCTTCAAGGGTGTTTCCGTTGGCTGCATCGGTAACGGTTCCGATAAACATCGGCAGTTCGTTGACAACCATCAGGTTATACACATTCAGGGTGTCGAAAGCCGGATCGGAAGTGGTGCAGGTAACGGTCTGATTGTACCGGCCCGGGGTGTAACCGGCGCTCGAGTATGTAAGCACCACTTCGGAAGATGAGAATGCCGGGATGGTTCCTGAAGAAGGCTGAATAGCAGTAATAAAATCAGCTTCCTCACCGCCGGCGTTGATGAAAATACTCATTTCGTTGTGCAGATATGGCTCGTTGTATGAAATCTGCAATCCAACTGCGCTCACAGGCGACTGAAGTCCAATGGTGTTCGAGGGGAAGTTGAAATCATTTGAAAACGCTTTATAACTCAGGGTGATGGCTCCGTTCGACATCAGAACTACCTGAAAGGTTGCCCAGCGGGTATTCCCGAACTGTACCGCATGCTCAAACTGAACAATTACTTTATCGGGGAAAATCTGGTAATAAGCAGTACTTGTATCGTTGTTAAAATTGAGGTCATCCCAGAGCGCAGCAATAAAATCGGTCTGATAGTAATTGTTTGTTGGAATGACACCATTGGCAAATACCAGGTTGATGTCGTTGAAAAGGATGGCACCGTTTGAATTGATCCAGAACTGGTTGCGTGATTCTCCGTAAAAGGGGAAATCAAATCCCATATCAAATGGTCCCACCCTGTTGTCATCCATCAATGTGGTGATTTCTGTTCCGGTTTCAGAGATCTCTGTCCAGGTATAGAAGTTGCCTTCTTCATCGCTGTCGCTCCAGGTGTACCCGTATGCATCGGGGCCTCCATTGCCCCTGTCGGTAAAGCCGGGGAAGGAAAAGCTGATTTCTTCCTGGGTGTTGTTAAAAATCTGGGTGGTTACCGTTGTATCGCTGTTCTGCAGTTGAGAAGCTGAGAGGAACGACGGGTTAATCTGGATTCCTGTTGACTGTGCAAAGGCGAGGATACCCAGGAATAGAACTGCAATGGTGGTGAGTAGAGTCTTTTTCATGATTGTCAGGCAATTGGTTTAGGGTGATTTTACGGTTTAAAGGGTCATTCAGCAGCGGAAAGGTTTCACTGGCCTGCATTTATTTTGTAGAGAATCCCGAAAAGGATGCTGTATGATATTTCGGGCTTTGGTTCAAGTCCTGAAATGGAAATAAAACTGTAATTGATCCGCGGGGTGACCTGAAGCTCGAAAACCTTGCCCGCCTTGTAACCCAGGGTTATTCCACCGCCTGTACTCCAGAATCCGGCATTGATTTTTTTTGCCTCAATGGCTGTTGAAACCAGTCGGGAAGAAGCTTCGTTAAATGGTTTGAAACTGCGTTTGTCGTTCTGCAGTATATGGTAAGCTGCGCCGGCCTGCAGATGAAGGCTGAAATTGCGGAAACCGGTCAGCTCGTAGCTGAGGATTAACGGAATTTTCAGGAAGGAGAAACGGTCGTGTACATCCTCTGTCGCAGTGTGGTCCACCGAATCGTAAACATCAACCTTTACAGTAAAATAATAGGTCTGGTGGGTTATCGGGTCAATGTAAACAGAATCCACATAATCGTAGGAATAGATGAGCTCGTTGCTTCTGTATTCATAGTTAACCTTGCTGTTGCTGCCCAGCTGCAGGTAACCTGCCCCGAGGCTCAGCCTCAATCTGTTGTATTCAAATCCGGCATTCAGGGCGTAGCCATGTACCGGTGAACCGAGCCCTGGTGAATCAAAAAACATGGGTTCATAGGTAGCCAGCATAAACAATGAGGCCTGGGGCTGGTGAAAAGGGCTGCAGCCATCTGTTTTACGGTCTGGTTTTCTAAACCCGGGGGCTTCAGGGTCTGTTGCAACGAACAGGGGATTTTCTATGAAGGCCGGAACGTAAAGGCCTGGAAATTCGTTTCGCAGCAGTTCGCCATCAACTGGTGCCTGATTACTTGTGTTTTCCTGTTTCACACCGGGAACTCCTTTGGTGACCGGATGAGCTGTCAAATATCCGGAATACGCGGTTGCACCAGGGCTGTTGCTGATGGCAGGTAAAGGTTGTAAGGCTGTAACAGTCTGATCATAGGTGTTCTCAGCATGGAATGAGGCAACCTCTGACATGGGGCTGAAGGTTTTGTCAACCAGCGGTGCCAGAGGTATCGAAACAAGAAGTATGGAGAAAAAGAAGGACGCAAAGGATAAGAAATAGCGGTTGCCCGACTCTCCCCGTGCAGCGTTCATCAGCAGACTCCAGGAATTTTCAGGGGCCTGGTGCAACGGCAGTTCAGCTGAAAGCGGTTTGTCGAGGCCCCAGCGGACTTCTTCCCAGATGTAATCTGCTGCCTTATGCACCGGTAGCTGACCGATGGCATTCTTCAGGAGTTGTCTGTTCAGTTCGTCCATGGGTTATTGATATCCTTTGAGCAATTTGCGTAACTGTTGTTTGGCCCTGAATAACCTGATTTTAGAAGTTCCTTCAGGAATATCAAGCAGTTCAGCCACTTCTTTGTGGGCGTATCCTTCAACTTCAATCAGCAGGAAAACTACCCGGTATCCTTCGGCCAGCGACAGAATGGCCTTCTCAAGATCGTCGGCATTGATCCACGCTGGCCAGATTACCGGCTCATTGCTCACGGCTTCCTGACTGTCAGTTTGTCCGAACCTCAGTCTTTCCTTGATTTTTCTCAGGCTTGTCCGTACAAGGATGGTTTTGATCCAGGCACCTATGGTTGATTCATTCCTGAATTTGCTGATATCGCGGAAAACCTGAATGAATGTTTCCTGCAGCACATCTCCGGCTTCATCCTTATCACCAGTCATGCGATAGGCAATGGTAAACATGGCATCCTTATAAGCATCAAACAGTTGTTTCTGGGCACGGTAATCTTTCCGGATACAGCCTTCTATAAGCTCGCTCTCTGTCATGTTCTTCTTCAGGGGGCTTGTTCCGGTAAAAATTTTCAATTGCTGGGTGCTTTAATTAACAAAGGGTATTCACAGGCCAGAAAGGTTTCACAGCAGTGCAATTTTTTTATTCATCACAAAGCTAAAGATTTAAGAAAGTGGCAATCCCGTAAAATTCTTTAAAGTAAAACAGGCAAAAAGCTAAAATGATGTTAATTTAGCACAATATTCTTAAGTTTCTGATGATGACTTTCCGTTTCCTGCAGTTGTTTGAGGCAGGGAGGCTTTTACGGCTGATTCTGTTTCTTTCTGTGATGTGGGGAATATCCCGCAATACAGAGGCACAGGTGCTTTTAGGGTCAGGCACAGAACATTGCTCGCACAGGAACGCTGAACTGAAGCACAACAGGTTGACACCGGGCCCGGCTGCTCCGGAATACGATGTTACTTACCTTGAATTCAACCTGAACATAGATCCGGCAGTTGAGTATATTTCGGGTTCTGTGCTTACTTTATTTGAAGTGAAGAAAGATCTGTCTTCGGGCCTGAAAATGCAGCTCTCGACCAGCCTCACGGTTGATTCAGTTCTCTTCAACGGCATCCCGGTTACCTTCAGTCATACCGGCGAATACAACCTTCACATTGCCATTCCCGGAAATCCTCCTGCAGGCAGTCTTCAGAATGTTCAGGTGTTTTATCAGGGCAAACCGGTTTCAGGCAGTGGCTTTGGTTCTATTGGCTGGAAGGAGCACAATGGTGTTCCTGCCATGTGGACCCTTTCTGAACCCTATGGTTGCCGCGACTGGTGGCCGGGAAAGAACGATCTTACGGACAAAGCCGACTCAGTTGACCTGATTGTGCATACCCCGGAACAATACCGGACCGCATCCAATGGGTTGCTGCTGACTGATAAAGTGGAAGGCGGAATCAGAACCTGCCACTGGAAGCATCGTTACCCGATTGTACCTTACCTTATTGCTATAGCCGTCACCAACTATGAAGTATATTCCGATATGGCCAGTCCGGGTGGTATTCCTGTAGAAATTCTCAATTATGTTTATCCGGAAGACAAAGCGGATATTGCTCCCCGCACCGCTCAGGCAGTTCCGGTGATGGAGATTTTCAGCGAACTGTTTACGCCCTATCCCTTTATCAGTGAAAAGTATGGCCATGCCCAGTTTGGCTGGGGAGGAGGGATGGAGCATCAGACCATGTCGTTTATGGGGAGGTTTGACTTTGAGATCATCGCACATGAACTGGCCCATCAGTGGTTTGGCAACATGATCACCCTCAATTCGTGGAAAGACATCTGGCTTAATGAAGGATTCGCCACCTACCTGGCAGGCATGTCTTACGAACACATGTTTAATGGCTACTACTGGCCTTTCTGGAAATCACAGAACATTGCGTATGTTACCTCTGAACCTGGTGGTGCCGTGTATGTTGACGATACAACGAGTGTGAGCCGCATCTTTTCGGCCAGGCTTTCCTACAGCAAGGGGGCCTTGTTGCTGCATATGCTCCGCTGGATTTGTGGTGATGAAGTATTCTTCACAGCCTGCCGTAACTACCTCAACGATCCCCGCCTGAAGTATGGATTTGCAGGTACCCATGACCTTAAGGCTCACCTTGAATCGGCTTCAGGGAAGGATTTGACAGAGTTTTTCAACGACTGGTATTATGGGGAGGGATTCCCTTCCTACAACATCGTGTGTCGCCAGCTTGCGGTTGGCGAATATGAGATGGAAATACGGCAGACACAGTCTCATGCTTCGGTTTCATTTTTCGAAATGCCGGTTCCGCTTCGATTCAAAGGCCCCGGAGGCGATACCACTATGGTGTTTGACCATACATTCAATGCGCAGACCTTCAGAATCTATCCGGAGTTTGCCATAGATTCTGTTTTTTTCGACCCCCTGCAGTGGATTGTATCAGCATCCAACCGTGTAAACCTGATTAAAAAGGAGGATGCTGCAACCTGTTATCCCAACCCATCCGCAGAGGTGGTATGGATTTCCATGCCTGACCTGCTGCCCGAAAGTTTTCGGCTAACCGATTGCTCTGGAAGAATTGTAAAGGTGCCGTTAGTTGTGGAGGCCTCCGGACTAAAACTCAGCATAGCCGACCTGCCCTCCGGCCTCTATTTCGCAAAACTCAGATCTCCGGATACTTCCCGGATACTGAAAATTATCAGACAATAAAGATTGTTTCCTGCTTCAGATCAAAACATCTGTACATTTACTGTTTCTTCACGGTCTCCGATTTATTCCCGAACCTGTATGATCTCTCATCCGACTTGTAAGCACAAACCCCGACCCATGAAATACAGATATTACCCGATTGCCCTCTGGCTGATTTTTCTTAACTTTCTGACGTCAGCTGCTTTTAGTCAGACAAACGATACCATATCCGATTGGGATGGGATTACCAGAGACTGGTATGTATCTACCGGGATTTCAGAGGTGGTAAGCAATCCGGCTCCGGATGCGGTGAACCCTTCTTCAGGTTGTTTCAGGGTTGTTACGGGCACAGGCATGTATGATTACATGATCAGTGATCTGGAAGAGGCCGTCAGCTTTGAACTCCATCCCCACTGCAGGCTTAAAGTGCTGGCACCCCTGAGTGGAGGGGATGTAACCCTGAAGTTTGAAAACTACAACAATACTTCATCATACGAAATTGTAAGGACACCGGTTCCCGGGCAATGGACAGAACTGGATTACGATTTTTCAGGCGTAGCACTCACCGATCTGACCCGTATTGTAATTTTCTATGATTTTGAAGGAACAGCTTCAGGCATCTCCTGGTACATCGACGACATTATCCGGATCGCCGCAGAACCAGTTGAACTTGAGTCGAACCTCCCCATTGTGGTGATCAGCACTTTCGGGGTGCCGATTCCCGACGAACCCAAAATCGGGGGTACCATGGGCATCATCGACAATGGCCCGGGTGAACTCAACCACACCGGTGATCCGTTCAATGACTACAATGGCAACATCGGTATCGAAACCAGGGGGCAGTCAACCCAGATGTTTCCCAAAAAATCATACGCATTTGAAACCCGTGACAACGCAGGTGAAAACCTCGACGTTTCCCTGCTCGGGTTTCCTGCCGAAAACGATTGGATTCTTTACGCTCCGTATACTGATAAATCGTTGATGCGGAACGTGGTGACTTTTGATATGGGCCATAAAACAGGGAATTACTGTACCCGCACCCGCTATTGCGAAGTGGTGATCAACAACGATTACAAAGGAATCTACGTACTCGAGGAGAAGATAAAAAAGGATGAAAACAGGGTGGATATTGCAACCCTGAAACCCGATGAAATCATTGGAAACGACCTCTCAGGAGGGTACATCATCAAAGTAGATAAGGTGGATCCGGATTTTACATTCGGCCCCGATGGCTGGTTGTCGGTACCCAGCCCGAAGTATCCCAATGCAATGGACATCATATTTCAGTATTACTACCCCGATCCGGATGAGATTGTTTCACAGCAGCGGAACTACATCAGGGATTATGTTTCGGAGGCTGAGGCGACCCTCATTTCAACCGGTTTTGCCAACCCTGACCAGGGTTATCAAAAGTATTTTGATGCGCCCTCTTTCGTTGACTTCATGCTGCTGAGTGAAATTTCCAAAGAGGTTGACAAGTACCGGTACAGTACCTATTTCTACAAGGAAAAAGACAGCGATGGCGGAAAACTCTTTGCCGGGCCAGCCTGGGATTTTAACCTCGGCTACGGCAATGTGGATTACTGGTCGCCGGGGGTTGATTACACCGGATGGATATATACCGATGTTCAGTCACACTCCTGGAGTATTATGTACTGGTGGAAACGGATGATGGAAGATCCCTACTTCCGCGACCTGGCCAAAACCAGGTATCTCTCTCTCAGACAGAATGTGCTTACCGACGGCGCCATTGTTTCGGTGATCGACTCCATCATCAGCCTGACCACGGGTGCCAGGATCAGAAACTTTGAGCGGTGGCCGATACTCGGGGAATATGTTTGGCCAAATTACAACTGGTACGGGAATACCTATCAGGATGAGGTAACTTACTTCAAAAACTTTTTATTCAGCAGGCTTCACTGGATGGACAATCATTTCAGCGGAAACCAGCTCAGCCCCTGGGTTGGAATTTCGCCGGAAGCCACCAAAATCAGGGTTCACCTCTATGGCGACTACTTCAGGAGCCCTGTTCTGCGAAAGGAAGATTTTATGCTGAACGATGCTCCCGGTCTGAGCGTCATCAGTGCCTATTGTCTGAATGCCTCTGAATGCCTGCTTACCATCTCTGCCGATATCAGCAATATGCCCGGTATTTCAGTGACGATCGGAGAGAATGCCATCAATACATGGAATGACCTGACCAGCAATAAACTTCAATCGGCTTCGGTATCAGGCAGACAACCTGATGTGGTTTCAGCAGTGTTTGTCGCTGGTAAAGTCCTGCACATCCGTTCAGCTCGGCCGGAAGAACTTCCGGAAAGCGCCGCTATTTTCTCACTGACCGGACAGAAGATCAGTGAGGTGTCACTGGAAAGGCAGGCGGAAAATACCCTGAAACTGGATGTAGCCTCAGGGCTTTATTTCCTTGTTATCAAAACAGATACCGGTCCCCAGACCATCAGGTTTCAGGTTCAATAGCATTGGTTGTTTCAGGGAGTCGCTTACAGACTGCTGAACTTGTATCCTTTTTCGGAAAAGTGCTCCAGAAAACGGGGCAAAACATACAGCATATGATCCGCTGCCTTCAGACTGTCGTGGAAAACCACGATGCTGCCATCGGTGGTATGCTTCAGCACATTGTCGAGTATTTTATCACGGTTGCCCTCCTGATCAAAATCCCCGCTGAGTACCGACCACATGATGATGCGGTATTCCGGGGCAATGTGTTTGATGTAGGAAGGCCTGATGCGTCCGTAAGGTGGTCGAAATAAGCGACTGTTAACGAGTTTATTACACTTTCCGATATTCTCCAGGTAATCCTCCAGTGGGGTATTCCAGCCACTGAGGTGGTTGAAGGTGTGGTTGCCTGAAGCATGGCCGCGCTCGTTCAGCTGACGGAAAACCTCCGGGTGTTTGTACACATTGTCGCCGACACAGAAAAAGGTAGCCCTGGCCTGGAACTGACCGAGAATATCGAGCACCTGGGGTGTGATTTCAGGTATCGGGCCATCGTCGAACGTAATAAAAATTTCTCCCTTTCTTTCGGGTAGATCCCAGACAAGATTTTTGCGGGTGAGGCTTCTGAGAATGCCTGGCGATTTGGCTATGTACACAGGGCAGATTTAGCTTGGACTTGAGTCAGTTAAAGCAGGCGGATTTTCAACCTGAATAAGGTGGTTTACATTTTTCCTGTTGCCTGAACATATTTGTCGTATTGTTTTTTAAGTTCAGTTTCTGCTTTATCTTTCAGACTGCTGTTGTTGTTCGTCAGCGCTATCTGACGTATGTGATTGATCACCGACAAGGCCTGCTGTATCTCATAGTCAAACTGGTTGATTCGTTCGCCCGGGAACCGGAAATAGTGATTCAGGTCCTGGGTATAAAGCGTCAGCAAACGCTCAAGCATGCGGGCTCCCTTGTCTTTGGCACCGGCCCTGTAATAGGTTTCAGCCACAGGTAGCATGAAAAAGTCGAAACGATAGGCTTTGTCGGGGGCCATTTCTACACAGCGGTCGCATACGGCGATGGCGTCCTTGTATTTACCTTCCTCTGCCAGTTGCATGGCAAGCCTACCGAAGTTGGTTCTCAGGTTGGTAACCATTCTGCGGTTGGTTTCATCGAGGTAAACTTCCGGTTTTTCCATGTTCCCAAAGCGGAAGGTCTCCATCAAACGTTTGTAGAGTATACCGCTGTTAATCTGACCGATGGCATTCTCGCTGACCGGCTTTTTCACCGGAACCAGCCTGAAGGCCATGCCTTCGAGCCGCAGGTATTCGTTGAGACCGAGGTAAGAGGTTTCACCGGCTGTTGTAGAGAAATATACTGGTCTCTCCCAGTTGTTGTGGGCCAGCAGGTCAAGAATCATCAGCTGGCTTTTGGTAATCAGGCCCTTGTCGATCTTCCACGAGAGGGTGTCAACCAGGTAGGCAGCATCGTCGGGTGGAACCGTACCGTTGGAAACCACCAGTGCTGAATCAACCTGTATACTGAAGTGGCTGGTGGGGATGTAATCCACAATGCCGATAGAGCTGTTCACCTGCAGGGCTTTGGGATCGGAATGGATGACATCAAACAATTCCTTCAGGTCTACCGCACCTTTGATTCTTTTGTCGTCAGAAAGATACACCACTTCCCGTGTACCTGATTTGTATTCATCGTAGCTCAGACTGAAGGGAACCGGTTCAGAATCATACACTTTTCTTTTCATCTGGCTGATGTACCAATCGGCGCTGAGCAGACTAAGGTTGACCACCCTGATATCGGTGCGTATGCCTTCAACGTCCTGAGCGTACCAGAGCGGGAAGGTGTCGTTGTCACCCATGGTAAACAAAATGGCATTCTTCTCACACGATTCGAGGTAGTTGCGTGCCATTTCACGGGCGGTATACCTGTCAGACCGGTCGTGATCATCCCAGCCTTCGGCAGCCATGATTACCGGCACGGCAAGCAGACAGGCAAAGGTCGCCACCAGGGCTGAAACCCTGAGTCCAAGGAATTTCTTCAGCAGCATTGCCATAGCAGCCACCCCTATCCCAATCCAGATGGCAAAGGCATAGAAGGAGGCGGCATACGCATAATCGCGTTCGCGGGGCTGATAGGCATACTGGTTGAGGTACACCACAATGGCAATGCCGGTCATGATAAACAGCAGGGCCACAACAAGGGCATCGCGGTAATTTCTGTTGATGTGCCAGATGAGGCCCAGCAATCCGAGCAGCAGTGGCAGAAGGTAGAATTTGTTGTTTGCCTTGCTGCTCATGCTCTCAGGCAGATTGTCCTGAGGGCCGAGCCGCATTTCGTCGAGCCACCGGATGCCGCTGATCCAGTTGCCGTCGATGTCGTTGCCAAATCCCTGGTTGTCGTTCTGCCGGCCGGCAAAGTTCCACATGAAATACCTCATGTACATGAACTGCAGCTGGTAGTTGAAGAAAAACCTCAGGTTTTCGCGGAAAGTCGGTTTATAAATGGTTTCCGGCTTACCGTTCTGGTCAGTAACGGTTACCGGAACGCCTTTTACCTCCGCCCACTTCTTGTAATAGGTTTCATGCGACGGCTCCAATCCGCTCCACATGCGTGGGAAAATGGTGGTAAACTCAGGATCATACACCGGCTCCATATCTTTTTTGGGGTCAATAACAACGTATTTCCCGGCCTCATCATTGCGGCGATACACTGGATTCCCATCCTCCCGGTCAATCACCGGAGCGTTGTAATAAGGGCCCTGCAGAATCGGCCAGTCACCGTATTGTTCACGATTCAGGTAGGAGAGGAGACTGATGGCATTGGAGGGTTCATTCTCATTGATCGGGGTGTTGGCGTTGGAGCGGATCACCAGCATGAAGAAACTTGAATAGCCGATCAGGATAAACGTGAGCGAGAGCAGCACAGTGTTCCACAGCACTTTTTGCTTTCTGCGCGTTACCATCAGCCCCCAAACCAGCAATCCGGTAATCAGCATAAAATAGATCACAGTTCCGGTGTTGAAAGGGAGTCCGAAGGAGTTAACGAAAAACAGCTCCGACAATCCGGCAAGTTTCACTACCCATGGGACAATCAGGTTCATGATCAGGCCGATCAGCACTACCGATCCGGCCATGGCCACGATGATTCCCCTGGCTGTTGGTTTGTAATTTCTGAAGTAAAAAATCAGGGTAATGGCCGGAATTGCCAGAAGGTTGAGCAGGTGAACCCCGATGCTCAGCCCGATCATATAGGCAATGAGTATAATCCAGCGGATGGAGTGAGGCTTGCCGGCGGCATCTTCCCATTTGAGCATTGCCCAGAACACGAATGCCGTAAAGAAGGATGACATGGCGTATACTTCGCCTTCGACAGCCGAAAACCAGAAAGAATCGCTGAAAGTGTATGCAAGGGCGCCAACGAGACCGCTGCCGGTAATGGCGATGATCTCTCCTTTATCAACCGGGATGTCTGTTGCAACCAGCTTTCTTACAAGGTGTGTAATGCTCCAGAACAGAAACAGAATGGTAAAGGCACTGCTGACGGCCGACATGGCATTGATCATAAAGGCAACCCCGGCCGTATTTCCGAAAGCAAAAAGCGAGAAGAAACGACCCAGCATCTGAAAAAGCGGCGCTCCCGGAGGATGGCCTACCTGCAGCTTAAATGCTGTGGCAATGTATTCACCGCAGTCCCAGAAACTGGCAGTTGGTTCTGCAGTAAGCAGGTAGGTAGCTAAGGCTATTGAAAAAACAACCCATCCGGCAATGTTGTTAACCAGCTTGTACAAATTCATATGACAGTGATTTAATGCTGTTTCTTTCAAAGGAGTTGCGAAGGTAGTGAATTTTCAGCCCGCCGGTAAGCGGCTGTTACAATCCTTTTCTGACATTATATCCGATGCAGTCGCTGCGTTTTTCACGAAAAGCAGCGGGCAATTTTGTATCTTTGCCACGCATTTACCGAAACTTTTTATTACCCTTAACAATATTTAAACGTATGAAGAAACTTGTTTTATTGCGGCATGGTGAAAGTGAATGGAACATGACCAACCGTTTTACCGGGTGGACCGATGTTGATCTTACCGAACGTGGAGTAAAAGAGGCGAAGGAAGCTGGTAAGGTGTTGAAAGAGAATGGTTTCAGATTTGATCTGGCTTATACTTCTTTTCTGAAAAGGGCCATCAAAACCCTCAACCTGGCGCTCGAAGAAATGGACCAGCTGTGGATCCCTGTGCTTAAGAGCTGGAGGCTTAACGAAAAGCACTACGGAAACCTTCAGGGGCTCAACAAAGCAGAAACTGCTGCTAAATATGGCGATGAACAGGTACTGGTATGGCGCCGCAGTTATGATGTTCCACCTGCACCGCTGGCTGAGTCCGATGAGCGCAATCCCAGGCTGGATCCCCGTTATAAAAACGAAAATCCCGAACTGATTCCGCTCACCGAATCACTGAAAGAGACAGTTGAACGTATGGTTCCTTACTGGGAAGGCGAAATCAGGGAGTCGCTGAAAGCACACGATCAGGTGCTGGTGGCAGCCCATGGCAACAGTCTCAGGGCAGTAATCAAATACCTGAAAAACATCAGCGACCAGGACATTGTGAGCCTTAACCTGCCCACCGGTATCCCCTATGTATTTGAGTTTGACGATGAACTTAACCTCCTGAAGGATTACTTCCTCGGTGACCCCGAAGTGATTAAAAAACTGATGGAAGAAGTTGCCAATCAGGGAAAAGCCAAAAAATAACGCGGATGCCGAAACAATGGGTCATTCCCGATATTCATGGATGTCTTCATACACTGAAGTCGCTTGTTGAATCGCAGATTGTCCCTGCTAAAGACGATCAGTTGTTGTTTCTGGGCGACTTTGTAGACCGGGGCCCCGATTCAAAGGGTGTACTCGACTATGTGATGAGCCTTCAGGAACAGGGATACGACATCATCGCACTGAAAGGGAACCACGAAGAGTTTTTTATCAAAGCGTGGGAGGAAGAAAAGGAGGTGATCAGTTTCCTCGGATTCAGGCAGACCAACCGTTCGAAGCAGCAATGGCTGAAGCATGGCGGGCTTGAAGCGCTGCAGAGTTTCGGAACCGATGACATGACCGCCATTCCGGAGCACTACATCCAGTGGATGCGTAACCTGAAGTTTTACCACGAGCTGGAAAACTTCATCCTGGTGCATGCCGGCCTGAATTTTGAATTGGACGATGTGTTGTCTGATACCCATACCATGCTGTGGACCAAGGAGTTCAAAGCCAGGCCACACAAAATTAACTTCCGCAGGGTTATCCATGGCCATGTCCCGGTCAGCCTCGATTTCATTGATTTGACCATCCGGTCATCCCGATACCCGTTTATCGATCTTGACAACGGATGCTACATGAACAACCGCTCCGGATTCGGCAACCTGCTTGCCCTCGAACTGGGTAGTATGGAACTGAAGGTTCAGCCAAATATTGACATGGCCTGAGCGAGTCAAAGCAAAAGCAGGCAAATCTGCTGTTAACATTGTACAGGCTTCATTCCGATTTCTTCGGAAGGAAGCCTGTACTTTTTGTCCGGGGAAGAATCCTGGCTGATCTGATCGTGCAGAGAAATCCCCACCTCAATATCCTACCGGTCTGCGTTCGTTCTTCTGGCCTGCGGGAATGATGCTGGTGAGCGTGCGAATGGCCTCTTCAACATCTTCTGCCGTAAAGGTTATCAGTTCTTGACGGTTGGCTCCGGGCAAACCCGCCAGGCGGTTGGAATGGGCCTTCACCAGTTTCTCGTAGAAATTTCTGACCATCCGGGCATTGCCGAAACTGCGCGACTTTTCATTGTAGAGTTGAGCAAAGAAGTCACCCGCCAGCTTCAGGCCGTCATCGCTGATTTCAAATTTCCTGCGTCCGGCTTTTTCACGGAATATCTCTGTAAGTTCAGCAGGGGTGTAGTCCCTAAAGAAGAAGTAGTTGGTAAAACGCGATTCGAGACCTGAGTTTGACTGAATGAATGTCTGCATGTCTTCGGTATAACCGGCAACAACCACTGCCAGTTTGTTGCGTTCATCATCCATGCGTTTTACCAGTTCTGTGATGGCTTCGGCACCAAAGTCATTCTGCCCTTTTGAAGCTGACAGTGCGTAGGCTTCATCGATAAACAGAACGCCATACATGGCTGAGTCGATTACAGCGTTGGTTTTGGCTGCAGTCTGGCCAACAAATTCAGCAACCAGATCTGCCCGGGTGGCTTCAACCAGCTGACCTTTGGGCAGCAGTCCCAGGGCTTTGTAAAAGCGGCCCAGCAATCGGGCAACCGTGGTTTTCCCTGTTCCGGGAGGGCCAAAAAACACACAGTGAAGGGTGATTTCATCGGCTTCCAGCCCGTTGGCAATCAGGCGCTGCTGGGTTTCAATAAAGTTGATCAGGGTGGTTATGCTCTGTTTTATCTCCGCCAGTCCCACCATCTGGTTCAGTTCAATCAGCACCTCTTCAACAGTCTCTACATGCTGGTCTTCAAATTCATCGCGCACCGCGGCGGTAACATCCTCAATGTTGATGGTCTGAAGCTCCTCATCCGAAAGCTTATCAATGTTTTCCGCACCGAGGCGGGCACTCTGATACTTCACCACCTCTTCAAACAGGTTGTGGGCTGTGCGGGCATTGCCAAACTGTTTGTCTTTCGACTTGTACAGAAACTCAAAATACCGCTTCACCTTGGCCTCAGCCGAAAAGGTGATAATAAACTTCTTGTCAATACAAATTGATTTGAAAATCACCGAGAGCTGCTCCGGTGTATAGTCCCTGAAATAGAAATAGCGGGTAAAGCGGTGTTTAAGCCCGGGATTGGAATTGATAAACCGCTTCATCTCTTTTTCATATCCGGCTACGATCACCACCAGGTTATGTTTGTGATCTTCCATCCTTTTAACCAGGGTATTGACAGCTTCTTCGCCGAAATCGTTGCGTGAATCGGAAGGTACCAGGCTGTATGCTTCATCGATAAAAAGTATGCCATCGAGGGCCGAATCGATGATCTTGTTGGTTTTAATGGCTGTTTGTCCGATATACTCACCCACCAGTGCCGAGCGGTCTACTTCAACCACATGGCCCTTTTTAAGAATACCCATGGCTTTGAAAAACCGCCCGACAAGTCTGGCCATGGTCGTTTTTCCGGTGCCAGGGGGGCCGGCGAATACTGTATGCAGCGTGGTGCCACCAATGGCAAGCCCCCTTTCTTTGCGCTTCTTTTCCACTTTGATGAATTTCATCAGGGCGTCCATGTCGCTTTTGATGTCTTCCAGTCCGGTGAGTTTATTCAGCTCTTTAAAAAGAAAATCAAGTGATTCGGGCGAAGCTGTGGCCAGCGGTGCATCTGTGTCATCCGGAGCAATGTATACACCGATTTTGCTGTCATCAACCACCGATTTCGAGAGTTCCATGTTCGACCTGATGCCTTCATTGTCAGGATCAATATCCAGGGCCTTGTTGTAATACTCCAGGGCTGTTTCGTGCCGGCCCGCATCGGCATAGGCAAAAGCGATGTTGTTGAGCGTTATTTCCGATTCTATCCTGCCAGTTACATCGCTGCCGGCTTTTTCAACAAAAGCAATGATTTCAAAAACAGGCAACTGGTTTTTAATAACCTGATTTACAAGGTTGCCCAGTATGACTTCATCGGTCGGACAGAGTTCAAAAGCTTTTCTGAAGCAATCCATGGCTTCATCTGTTTCACCCAGAACGTCGAGAGAAACTCCCAGTGAATTGTGGGTTGTACAGTTGTCAGCATCAAGGCGGAGTGATTTCCTGAAGAACTCAACAGCCTCTTTGTGTTCATCCTTGTCAGCCAGTTCCCGGCCTTTGGCAAGCAGGCTGGCAGCATCACCGGTTGTTGCTGTTTCATCCGGTTTTTTCAAAGGCTTTGACTTAGGCTTCGGGGCGGTTGCCGATGTTCTGCTCCCCCCGTCATCGGTATTAACCGTATCAGTTGAAGCTTTAAAGGTTGTAAAGACATAATTCCACATGTCATCGGCATAAAACATGCGGCTGATCTGATTCCCGGCATTTTTCTTTTCGGTGATCAGGTCGGGTTCAAAATTGTTGCGGGTAGCCCAGCTCTGGGTCGCGTATCCGGTATTGGCCGACATCACCAGCCCCCATTCACCGTCGCCAAAAGCCAGAGAAGTGACATCGCGGCCACTGTTCCATCCTTCGGCAATGGCATCTTCCGGAAAGGCGTTGTAGGTGGCAAAGGTCTGGTCTTTAAACGAAGGCCCTTTCGACATCACTACTGCCCACCGGTCAACACCATAAACCAGGTTGGTAATGACCAGTCCGTCGCTGATTCCCTGTTTGATTTCCTTTTCCGGGAAACGGCTGCCTGTGCGCCAGATCTGTTCAGCATACCCTGTATCTTTGGCCTGTATCACCACCCAACGATCTCTTACGTAATCCAGAAACACAATATCATAACCTTCATCCCAGCCCTCTTTGATCTCCGCAGAAGGGAATTCTGTATTGGTTGCCCATCGCTGCAATCCAGATTGTTTTCCGGAGGTAGTCAGCAGATACCATTGGTTGTTGTCGGCAGCAATGCCCTGAATGAAATTTCCCGAATCCCAGGTTTGCTGGATTTCCTTGTCTGGGAATTCTTTGGTAGCAATGTAGTTATCAGCGCGCATCGAAGGTTTATTCAGTTATTGATTTTTAATTTTTTTTCAGTATCTTCTTCTTCCGATCAGTGCAAAAGCGGCAATCAAGAACAGGATGAACCCGACAATCACCAGAATGAACCCAGCCGAAAGGTAGAATGCCACCACCACGGCCATCAGATTCAGTAATGTGAGCATAGCAACCCTCAACAGGCCTGCCCAAAGCCCTGCAATGGTGAAACTCTCCAGAAAAAGGGCAACAGTCAGCAGCATTACAGCTGCGGTACCAGTCCACAACACCCAGTGAATAGGGAGGGTGTATCCTGACGGAATCACGGATGCCCCTTCGTTAAAGAACCACTCCATCTCCCTTCCGTCCCAGATGCCGCCAACAATCAGCAGTAGCCCAAAAACCAGTCCGGGTGAGATCATCCACCATTTCGGGCGCATAACCGGGAAATACCGTTCGAGCTGTCTGACCCTGCGGGTTTGAACCGGGCTGCCGCTTTTCGAATCACCATCCGAAACAGGATCGCGGTTTCCCCTGACACTGAACCAATGATTGAGTTCATTCCGGTTCCGGATTACCAAAACAAGAATCACAGTAAACACTGCAACCAACAACCAGTTGCTGAGTTTGTGGAACCTGAAAATCTGACTCAGCCAGTTGAAGAACCTGAACAGCAACTTGTTGCTTCCGGTTTTAAAGCTGTTCGATTCTAGGGTGCCGGCAGTGATGTAGCCCTTTTTCTGTTCCTGATTCTGCACCATGAGCCATTCTTTGTCCAACAGGCTGATTACACTTACTGTGTCTCCTTCCCTGAATACATAAAGCGTATTCGGGCTGTTGATGCTGTCGCGGATGATCAGCTCTTCATAGCCGACAATGTACCTGTCGCCGGGCCGGATTTTGCTCCGGCGTTTTTCAGCCATCTGCTTGCGGTAACTGCTGCGGTCGGCAATGGGATAGTCGCCGGTATTCAGGGTTACCGCTATGCCTGAGATGGCTTCTATTTCGTTCAGGCTCAGAATTTTGCTGAAAATCATCAGTTCATCCATGGCGCCGTTCAAAGGGCCAAGCAAGAGTTCATCCGAGCCCTGGTGCAACCTTGCCCTGCCGGCAAAAACTTCATTGTTCACAATCAGTCTGGCCTGTTCATCATCCGCATCATACACAAGGGCGATAAAGGTCCATTGGTCTTTCAGTACCGGTGATCCGCCGATGTAGCCGTCTTTACCGGCAGAAGCCGACCAGCGGTTGGCACCATTGCTGTAATCGGTAGTCAACCCGCGAAGGCGCGCATTTCCTCCCGATACTGCGGTCATGCTTTTATAGGTTTCCTCCGCCTTAATCCAGAAACAAAGCGTGATTTCAGGAAATCTCTCCGGTGAGATATTCACCGGAAGTGATATTGCAGCTGCTCCCTCGCCGGTATTTCTGATGAAGGTTATGGCACCGTCAGCCACTCCTGAACGATCTGTGGCCGGTTTCACTTTTTCTGACTTCCCAGCCTTGATTTTGTGGTTTCGCTCCGAAAGATTTCCGTTAAAGGGGAAATGAAAGACCAGACTGTCTGACTTATTTTCAGCCAGGGCCCTGAAACCCGATGTCAGCAGGAAAACAGAAAGTAAAATCAGTGATGAGCTTATTTTCATTGATGGATATTGGTTGTTCAGAAATCCGGAGCCTCTTTCCGGATGTTTATGTTCAATCGTGGTTCTGGTATATCTTAAATGATGGTGAAAGTTACCAATTGCGGCATTTTCCTCACAAATATATTGATTTGAAAGATAGTTGAACCCGTTGGAAAGCATAGAATGGTTCTAAATAGGCCCCTGAGGGCTGGTGCCACCTTCATTAGGACAAAAAAGGGTGTCCGTTTCAGGCAACCATCCGGTTGTTCAGATGGGTATTTCAGGGAAGAAAACAGGGATAACCGGCTGCTGAGAAATTTTAGTAGCTGATAATCAAAAGATTAAATTCCACAAAGGGGGTTATTGCCCGGCGAGGGCGTCGAGTTTGGCAGTAGTCAGAATCTCATGGGTTACAAACCGGCCATCTTTGAAAATGCTGTAGGTTGACCAGGGTGCGGGGTGGTTCCTGGCTTTCTGCTGCGTGTCGAGGTGATGAACCCTGAGGTTGATGCCTGTTTTAGCGGCATGATCGGCAAGAATCATGGCATAATCATGAGCAAACGGGCATTGAGCAGTATAGAAAAGGTCGATTCCCGCACCGGAATTAATGGCTGGCTTTCTGGCATGGGGAAGGAATGAGGGATTGGTATCTACAGGATTGTTCTTAAGCACCAGCAGCTCGAAATAGGGTTCGGCTGTGTCGCAAACGACAAATCCGGCCTTTTTGAGATAGGCTGCATCCGAAAGAAAAGGTTTTTTCTTTTTTGAACCAAGTGCCACCAGCCCTTTGCTGTCTGCAGTCGCGGCGATACAGGATTCCATCAGTTGTTTTCCAAAGCCTTTCGATTTGTAGCTCCCTGATACCCAGAAACAATTGATATAAAAGTATCCGTCAGCAGAGATCGGGGCCCAGGCAAACTCAGCGGGGATGTACTCTATAAATATTTTACCCCTGGCATCCAGTTTTGTGAAAACCAGACCTTCATTCAGCCGGTCCTTCAGCCAGTTTTTTTTCTTAATCAGCCCGGAATCTTCCCGGGTATCAGAAATAGAGCAGCAGATATGCTCCTTGCTTAGATTGTCCTGGTTAAGGGTAATGAAATTCATGTTGTATTATGTAAAATCCCGTGTTATTTCAAAGGTAAATTGCCGCAGGGCTTAAAACGGATACTTCATGATTTATCCGGATTCCCGCCTTTAGCTTTTTACTTGTCTGCCCGCAGCAGACAGCCTGCCTGACTGCGGCAAGCAAGCAGGCAGGCTTTAGATTTTTTACTTTTTACCTGTCTGCCTGGTTGCCCAGGCAATCAGGCAGGCTTTTTACTTGACATTAGTTGCTCATGGCTTTCAGTGAAAAAAACATGCCTTCAATCCCATAGCTGTTGGGCTCAACCTTGAGGTAATCAATGCCGGTTTTCGATAAACGTTGCTGTCCGCCGTACCGGAAACCCAGCGCCCGCAACAGGTCATATTCATGACTGATGGCAATGACATGAAAGGCGGTTTTTTCAGTAAATCCATCTCCTGAGTTAAAGATGGTTTCAACTATGCGTCCCAGCCGGAATTCGAGTTTCAGAGCCAAATCATGGTTACCCTTCATGCGGTATGCATAAATGGCCGGATCGAGGTACCGCATGTCGAAGGGGTTGGCTTCAAGTGCTTTATTGGCCAGTCTCAGCATAACATCGTATTGTTCTGCTTTCAGGTCAGGAAGTTTCATCAGTTTCAGCAGACTGTCGGAATAAACATCCTGTTTATCGGGCCTGAAATCGGGTTGCAGAGAAAATCCGTAATAAAGCAGGTGGTATTCTTCGCGTGTGAGGGTGGTGTCGTTGGCGCGGTAGCGTTCCATCAACAATGTATAATTCAGCGGAGAGTCTGGTTTTTGTATGGTTTTGCTGATTTTTTTATAATCGGGCCTGATAAACCGGTTTTTCTGTGCCGAAACACTCATCAGGCTGAACAGAAGGGCTGTAACAAGCAGGATTCTGGACATGGATATAGATTTAATGAGTTGTGCGGTTGGGTGCTTAACTAATTGAATGTCAGGCTGAGCGGAGTCGAAGCCATATTTCGTTCCAATACTATCGGAACCGCTCAATATGACTCAGTGTGAGTATTATAGCAATTCATCAGCACAACAGGTTAGATTTAAAGAAAAAGTTAATTATCGCAAAGCACAACCTCAGACCCAGGCGTCGTCTTCTGTCAGATTTGCCTCATCATCGGTCAGGCTGATCCAGGTGTAAATGATCGAATCAATCACATCTTCCTGAGGTCCGGTATCATCGGAAAAGTTTGGCAATGCGTTGGTCAGTTCAATGATCCTGTTTTCGGTGATGGCCAGGAGATCTTCACCGGGATGCTGCTGATTGAGCAGAATGGCAATGGTACCGTAGTTGTTCCAGTTGAGTGGAACCAGGGCTGCAAGCGCAAGTTCCACCTGTTGCATAATTTCAGGAATATCTTCTTTTTCTGGCTGCAAACCGGCTTTCTGCAAGGCATCTTTCAGCATCGCCAGATTGAGAGGGATATCAGGGTAAGTGGTGGGGAAAAGATGACGGTGATCCGCAAGGATGGAAGCAGCAATGGGGTTTATTTCAGCATCGTTGAGTAACATGAATTCCGGGTAAATAACCCCCAAAGATAGTAAACAATCATTGCTGTTGTTCTTGATTTTTTCAGGTGGTAAGCTAAAATTGATCAGGAACTGCCTCTGTATCTGTTTGAATTCAACTTGTTTTCAACCCGGGTAGCTGGTTATTTAAAATGAAAACAAATAATGAAAGTATAACTGTCACCTACATGCAGTGAGGAGGGGAAATCAACACGAAAGAGATCAGTTTTCCTGAATTTTAAACCTTGCTGAAAGCTGAAAGAATTTCTGCATGCATTTCATGGTGAGTTCGGCATCTTCAAGGGCATTGTGCGACTGACCTTCCCTTTCATAGCCGAAATAGGCTGAAATGGCTTTCAGGCTGAGAGAACGGGGTACGGTTTTGCCGTTGGCTTCCAGAATCCTGAAGGTATAAAAAGCAATGGTATGCAGGTCGATCAGCTTGTTGCTGAACGGCCATTCCATGTTTTCGCCACTGTAGGCAAACTTAAGGAAGTTGATGTCGAAAATCACGCTCTGCCCGCAAATAATCACATCCCTGAGATCACCTCCCTGCCGTTTCAGCAGCTTGCGTATCCATTTTTCAAAATCTTCAAGCACGTCGTAGATCATGGGTGCTTCCTGCAGATCGTCCCACGACAGGCCATGTACCTTTTCAGCGGAGGCAGTGAACGCTTCTTCGTTCTCAGGAAAGACATCCGACAGGTAGGTGCCCAGTTCCACCCAGTTGTCGTTGAGTAAAACCGCTCCAATCTGAATAATTTCGTGATAGCCCGGTTCGGGGCCGCTCATTTCGAGGTCAACAACAAGGTACGGCATATCGAATGTTTGGAGGTGAAGTTTTGGATTGAAGATGACAAAGGTACCAATTCAGTTTCGGTTTCACCAGTGATTCCAGGATGGTAAACAGTGTTAAAACCCGGGGAATTGGGTATATTAGCACAAAATATCACCAAGTCACCATGAAGAAGAAGAATCTGATGAAGGATACCGGCATCCTGGCAAGGCCGGGTAAGACAATCAGGGTTGCTGACTTTGATCCGGCATTCAAAGGAAGTATCGACTCAAAAGAAGAGGGAATACGCCTGCTCAGCGAAAATGTGAACGAACTGATTGAACTTCAGGACAAGCTGTATGCTGATAACCGTTATGCTGTATTGCTTATTTTCCAGGCCATGGATGCTGCCGGGAAAGACGGAACCATCAAACATGTGATGTCAGGGTTGAATCCACAGGGCTGTGAGGTCTACAGTTTTAAGACACCTTCATCCACCGAGCTTGACCATGATTACATCTGGCGCACCTACAAATGCCTGCCCGAACGGGGACGGTTCGGAATCTTCAACCGTTCGTATTACGAAGAGGTGCTGGTGGTTAAAGTGCATCCGGAGTACCTGCTTGCACAAAATCTGCCCGGAATCAGGAATACAGAGGCCATTGATGAAAAATTCTGGCAAACCCGCTACGATCAGATCAATAACCTTGAACAGCATCTGGTGGAGAATGGCACGATTGTACTTAAATTCTTTCTCAATGTTTCGAAAGATGAACAGAAAAAGCGTTTTCTCGAACGCATCGACGATTCATCGAAAAACTGGAAGTTCTCTTCTGCCGATGTGAAGGAACGGCAGCACTGGGACGAATACATGCAGGCCTACAGCGACATGTTGACTGCCACCTCAACCGAACATGCGCCGTGGTATGTGATCCCGGCCGACCGCAAGTGGTTTATGCGCTATGCCGTCAGCAACATCATCATCAACCGGCTGAAGGAACTCAAACCGGAGTATCCGGTATTGCCCGAAGCAGAGAAAAACCGGCTCAACGAAGCCAGAGAGCTGCTGATGAATGAATAAGCAACCCCAACCCCACGCCCTGAACAGGACATGGGGCCGGGATCCGGAGTTTTCATGGCTGCAGGGATTCGAGTGACCTGATGGAATCGCGGATGCTGCCGTCGCTGACCTGCTTTTCACCGTTCAGCTTTCCCGACATAAACATCTCGTAGGCAGCCATATCGAAATAGCCGTGCCCGCATAAGTTGAACAGGATTGTTTTCTCAACACCTTCCTCACGGCAGCGTGCCGCTTCGTCTATCACAGCGGCAATGGCATGGGTTGCCTCAGGAGCGGGGATAATACCCTCGGTTTTAATAAACTGCATTCCTGCTTCAAAGCAGCGCTGCTGATTTACCGACACGGCTTCTATCAGTTTGTCTTTCAGTAACTGGCTCACAATTACACCTGCTCCGTGATACCTGAGCCCACCGGCATGGATGGGCGATGGCATAAAGTCATGTCCGAGGGTGTACATGGGCAGCAGCGGAGTTAATCCCATAGTGTCGCCAAAATCATATTTAAACTCACCCCTGGTTAGTTTGGGGCAGGATTCAGGCTCTACTGCGATGCAGCGGATATGTTGATTATCAGTAAGATTCAGTTTGAGAAACGGGAAGGCAATCCCGGCGAAATTGCTTCCTCCTCCAAAGGGAGCAATTACGATATCGGGCATATAGCCTGCTTTCTCCATCTGCACCATGGCTTCCTGACCGATAATGGTCTGATGCAGCAGCACATGGTTGAGTACCGAACCCAGGGCGTAGTGGGCCGTCGGATCTGAAACCGCCCGTTCGATGGCTTCTGAAATGGCGATTCCGAGGCTGCCCGACGACAATGGATCGGCCTCAAGAATGCTCCGGCCGGCGGCGGTGAGGTTCGAAGGAGACGCGTGCACACTGCCCCCGAAAGTATTCATCATGATTTTGCGGTAAGGCTTCTGATCGTAGCTCACCTTAACCATAAATACCTCACATTCAATGCCGAACATCTGGCAGGCATAAGAAAGGGCTGTGCCCCACTGACCAGCGCCGGTTTCGGTGGTGATTTTACGGATGCCTTCAGCTTTATTGTAGAATGCCTGCGCTACCGCTGTATTGGGCTTGTGTGAACCAGCCGGACTTACTCCCTCATATTTGTAATAAATCCGGGCCGGTGTGTTCAGTGCTTTCTCGAGGTTCACTGCCCTGAACAAGGGGGTTGGCCTCCACTGGGCATAAATTTTCCGCACTTCATCCGGTATCTGAATATACCGCTCAGCAGAAACTTCCTGAAGGATAAGTTCCCTTGGAAAAAGTGGCTCAAGCAGATCGGGGGTGATGGGTTGCCGGGTTCCGGGATGCAGCGGAGGCAGTGGTTTGTTGGGCATGTCGGCCACGATGTTGTAATAAAAACGGGGTATTTCCTGTTCAGTAAGGTTTATTTTGCGTTCCATTTTCTTGAGTTTTTGAGTGATTTGTTTTTGATTGAAGCCAGGGGTTGGAGGTCAGAGGTCAGATCGAAGAAGAAGTAGGAGGTAAGAGACTTTTTTTTGGATTGGTGTCCGGTTAATGATTCTATTTCATCATCAGCATATCAAGTAATGAGTGGTGATTAGTGAGGCTTTTCTTTGGAGATTTATTGTTCGGTTTACGAATTGCGGATTAAAGCAAAATGTAGCAGAATCCTATCTCCTGGTCCCCTTGTCACCTTGTCTCCTTGTCAGATGTTAAGTGACGAAAGTCTCCCAAGAACGCTCGTCCCTCGTCCCTATTCAGCATCCCTCGTCCCTATTCAGCATCCCTCGTCCTTATTCAGCGTCCCTCGTCCCATATCCGGAAGTCTGACAGAAAGGTCAGCAATACGAGGGCTTCAATTCTGCATTTCGAATTGACAAGGAGCACAGCTCCCGCAGGGGTAGTTAAAGTATCAGGAGGCCTGGCGAGGCCACCACCATGACCATGAGGCGAAAAGAAGAGAAGTAAATACAGCAGCAGCTGACTTCATGGTGGTTTGTTTGAATTACAAAGATACCGGTTTTTTGAACAGGATGGAGCCGGAGCTTGACTTTAACGGATTTTTAACAACGGTTAGGGATGCAGCAAGCCCGTTAAAGAGTAAGCAGGGGGAACTTCAATGGATTCAACTTACTCATATATAATTAGATGTATTTTAGTGTGGATTTAATTATTCTGGGAATGCTGATTTCAGAAGTTCTCAGATATTCATTTTTTCATCCGGTAATTTGTAACTTTCATTCTCCGGTTTGTTCGTTTTGTCATAAAATGCATGGTGATTGAAAAGCTTGATCGCATTTTTGCCTCATCAAAAACAATAAAAGCAACAAAAAATGAAAAAGATAGCCACTCTGTTTTTTATGAGCCTTTTAGTGCTGGGAGCATTTGCCCAGCCCACCCAAACCATCCGCGGACGGGTTTTCGACAAGGAATCCAAAACGCCCCTGCCCGGAGCAACCATTGTTTTGCTCAACTCAGATCCGCTGGTTGGGGCGGTAACCGATGTTGACGGTAATTTCAGAATACAAAATGTCGGTGTTGGCCGGCAGGGCATCAGCATCAGCTATGTCGGATATAAGCCTGCAGTTTTCGATGGATTGATTGTAAATGCTGCCAAGGAAATCGTCATCGAAGCCGGCCTTGAAGAGCAGGTTTTTCAGGGCGCGGAGGTTGAGATCAAAGGCCGTTCGATGCGTGAAGAGACCATTAACCGCATGGCCGCAGTCAGTGCCAGGTCATTTTCGGTTGAAGAGACCGAGAAATACGCAGGAAGTCGTGGTGATGTAGCCCGCATGGCCATGAATTTCGCCGGGGTTTCAGCCGCCAACGATCAGCGCAACGACATCATCATCCGCGGGAATTCACCGGGCGGTCTGCTGTGGAAACTTGAGGACGTGGAGATTCCCAACCCCAACCATTTTGCCGAAAACGGAACTACGGGCGGTCCTGTTGGTATGTTAAACAACAACCTGCTGGTGAACAGCGATTTTCTTACAGGGGCTTTCCCGGCTGAATACGGTAACGCCCTCAGCGGGGTGTTCGACCTGAGGATGCGTAACGGAAACAACGAACACCATGAATTTCTCTTTCAGGTTGGCTTCAATGGCTTTGAACTGGGCGCTGAAGGACCATTCCGTAAAGGAGGTAAGTCATCGTATCTCGCCAACTTCAGGTATTCAACCCTGGAGCTGATGGATGGAATCATCGACCTGGGAACCACCGGAGTCCCGAAATACAAGGATCTGTCCTTCAAGCTGAATTTCCCGCTGAAAAAAGGAAATATATCGGTATTTACCCTGGCCGGTGACAGCGAAATTGCCATGCTCGACAGTGAAAACGGCAACGAACAGGATTTATACACCGATGAAGGGCAGGACCTTACCAACCGTTCACGCATGCTGGCATCCGGGGTATCTTATACCGGAACCCTCAGCGACCACACCTATTTCAAGCTGAACCTTTCCGGAGTTTACCAGGATGGCGGCACCCTGATCGACACGCTTGATCTTGCCGGAATTCCGCATCCCAACATCGACCACAATTACACCGACTACAAAACATCCGTAAGTGGTTTTCTGCACTCGAAATTCAGCAGCCGGCTGTCGGGAAGGGCCGGGTTTGTGGTCGACCGCATGGGCTTTGATCTGCTTTCGCAGGAATTCAACCTTGCCGACAACGATTACAGGCCTATGATCAGCTACAGCAAGAATCTGGCTGAAGGCGACAACCTTTACCGCATGTATGCTCAGGCAACCTGGAAACTGAACGATGCCATCAGCCTGATTCCCGGTGTACATTTCAGTTATTTCGATCTCAATGGCTCTGCTGCCCTGGAGCCCAGACTTGGGTTAAACCTGCGGATATCCGAAAATCAGAAGCTCAGCCTGGGTTATGGCATGCACTCTCGGTTGCAGGCATTGTCAACCTATTACCTTGGTACCTGGATTGATGGCACCGGACTGACAGAAACCAACAAGAAGCTTGGTTTTACCCGCTCCCATCAGTTTGTGGCCGGTTATGATGTTTATTTTTCGAAGAACACCCGTCTGAAAACAGAAGCTTACTATCAATCGTTGTTTGATGTACCGGTGGAGTCAGCGGGCAGTTCGTTCAGCATGCTTAATACCGGAGCCAGCTGGGGAGTATCGGCACAGGACAGCCTGGTGAATACCGGAACCGGCACCAACTATGGCCTCGAATTTACCCTGGAACGCTTTTTCAGCCGCAATATTTATTACCTTGCCACAGTTTCGCTTTTTGAATCAAAATACAAGGGAAGCGATAAAGTGGAACGGAACACCGCCTTCAATGGAAATTATGTGGTGAATGCCCTGGTAGGGAAGGAGTTTACGATCAACAGCCGTTCGGCTTTCAACATCGACCTGAAGCTAACCGTGGCAGGTGGAAAACGTTTCACTCCGGTTGATTTTGAGGCTTCACAGGCTGCCGGTGAAACAAAATACGACGATTCAAAGGCATTCAGTCAGCAGTTTGAGCCCTTCCTGAAAGCCGATATCAAATTTGGTTATCGTCTCAATGGAAAGAAGAAAAAAGTTTCCCAGGAATGGCAGTTCTATGTTGAGAATTTCACCGATCACAAAAATGTTCTGGCTCAGGTGTACAGCCGATCTGAAAACAGGGTGAACGAGATCTATCAGCTTGGCTTTTTCCCTATGATGCAGTACCGGTTGAACTTTTGATAACAGATGAATGTCTGAAACGGTTTTTCAGTGGACAGTGAGTTAAACAATCCTAAAATATTCTGTGTGAAGGAGCCGAAAGAATTCAGGTTTGAACACAACCATCAGCAACAGTTCAGCCGGAGGGAGACACTGGTAAGGATAGCAGGCATACTGATCATCAGTATTGTTTTTCCTCTCCTTACTTTCAGGGGTGATATTTCTGCTGCAGGCTGGGTCGGAGTGATCGTGGTCTCTATCCTCCGGACCACCATGCTGTGGCAGGGGAGTATGCATATCATCAATTTTCTGGTTTCAAGATACTCCGTTTTCAAAGAGCCTGTGAAACTGCTTTCTTCGCAGGTTCTTTCTCTGGTTGCCTTTGTTGTGGGTGTTGAAGTGCTTGAAATCTTTGCCCTGACTAAGCTGCTGAATGTTCCACTCACACAGGCTGAAAAATCGGGGATCATCATCACTTCAGTGCTGATAACCTTCACAATCAGTGCAGTTTATGCTTCGGTTGCCTTTTTTATTCAATGGAAATCGAACCTGCTGCGGGCGCAGGCCCTTGAAAAGGCCAATATGGAAGCCCGGTACGACACCCTCCGCAATCAGGTGAATCCGCATTTCCTGTTCAACAGCCTCAACACCCTGCTGATGCTGGTGGGCGACAATCCGGCGGCTGCCAGGTATGTAGAGAGTGTTTCAGAGTTTATGCGGTATATGCTGAATACCCGTGACAAGGAAGTGGTATTGTTGCGCGATGAACTGAAGATGGCACGGGAGTACGTTTTTATTCAGCAGAACCGTTTCGGGAGCAAGCTGAACGTGGAATTTATGGTACCTGAATCGTTTGATGACCACGAAGTTGCTCCGTTGGCTCTGCAGATGCTGATCGAAAATGCGCTGAAGCACAATGTTGTTTCGCGCGACAACCCGCTGAATGTCAGAATATTCACCGAGGGTAATGAATTCCTTGTGGTAGAGAATAACATACAGCCTAAGATTGAGAAAGAGCCCTCCACCGGTGTAGGACTGGAGAACATCCGCAGCAGGTACCTGTATCTCTGTGGTAAGGAAGTAATGGTGAAACAGGAAGACAACCTTTTCAGGGTAAAGCTTCCGCTTTTCAGGAAAGAATTATAAATCAGGAGTAAACGGCGATGAAAATTCTGATTATTGAGGATGAAGAACTGGCTGCGGGCCGCATGAAGCAACTTCTGGAAGAACTGGAGCCCGGATGCGAAATCACAGGCCCTTTTGACACAGTGGTCTCTTCGGTAGCACACCTGAAAGCAGTACAGGATTATGACCTGATATTTCTGGATATTCAGCTGGCTGATGGTAAGAGTTTCGCCATTTTCGAACAGGTTCAGCTGAATATTCCGGTGATTTTCACCACCGCTTACGATGAATATGCACTTCATGCTTTCGATCTCAACAGTATTGACTATCTGTTGAAGCCTGTTAACCGGGAGAAACTGCAGGCAAGCCTTGAAAAGTTCAAACGGGTGCGGGCATTTTACGATAACAGCAATGAAATGCCCAACGATAAACTCTACAGGATGATTGAATCCATCAGATCATCGCCTCAGACTCAGTATAAAGACCGCTTTCTGATCAGCCGGGGTGATTCGATGATACCAGTCAGAATCAAAGAGATCGCTTGTTTCTATGCCGAGGAGAAGGTGGTATTTCTGCTCACCCGCGAAAAGAGCCGGTACATCGTACCGCATACCCTCGAAGAGCTCGAATCAAAACTCGATCCAAGGCTGTTTTTCCGTGTAAACCGCCAGTTTATCGTGGCAGGAGATGCCATTACCAAAGTCCACAACTATTACAATTTCAAACTGAAGGTTGACATCAGCCCTGATCCGGGTATCGACATTGTGGTAAGCCGCACCCGTACTGCAGATTTTAAAGCATGGATGAACGGGGAGTCATGAAATTCCGAACCGGCGCATCTAAACCAGCCGGTCGCCGCTTGTGGTACCGCCTGAAATCCTCACAATCCTGCCTTTGATTACCGGTTGCAAGCAATCTATGCCGATGAAAAATGATTTGATCTATCACAATGAGATCGTCGATAGTATCCTGCATACGCACAGTTCAGTACTGGGCGGTGACCATGAGCAATACCGCAACCATGTGTACCGGGTGCTGAATTTTGCCCTCCCGTTGGTGGATGATGCAAAGGAGAAAGAGACAATGATGATTGCTGCTGCCTTCCATGACCTGGGCATCTGGACACACCGGACCTTTGATTACCTGCAACCATCGGTAAATCTGGCAAAGCGCTATTCAGCCGATCATCAACTGAGCCGCGAAACTGACGAAGCGATCGAATCCATCATCCTGAACCACCACAAGATTTTCCGCTTCAGGGGCCCGGCACTAACGGAAATTTTCAGGCAGGCCGACCTGGTTGATCTTTCGCTCGGGCTGATCCGTTGCGACAGAAGCCGTGATGACATCCGCCGGGTAAGGAAAGCCTTCCCGAACAAAGGGTTTCACCGGAACCTCACCAGACTGTTTTTAAAGAACCTCTTCAGAACACCGTGGAAGCCTTTGCCGATGTACAGATTTTAATTTTCTTTTCCGCCACGATAATCTTCCTGCATTCAACCATCTCCTTGAGAATTCGTCACGCTCACCGGGAATGGTAAAAGTGATCGTCTTTCACTCAACCACCAGCTCATCCACGAAAATCCAGCATGGCTGCCCGGAGCCACGGTGCCAGTCGGGACAGGTTTTCCGGCTCAGGGCGGTAAACTTCAGGTAACGGGCGTTGGTTTCACTGAATTCAAACGAACAATGCACGGGTTTCTGCCCGTAATCGCGCACCGGTTCGGGAATATCGTTGCTGTAAACCTGCCTGTACAATGCATTGTCGTCGGAGATCTCCACCTTCACCTGCAGGGGCATAAAAATCCACGAGACCAGATCGAGGAAAAAGTTGGTTTCAATGCGGTGAAACGAGGTAGCCTGGCCGAAGTCAACCACCACCTCCATGTCGTTGCCCTGATACCCCAGCCAGTTGAGCCGGAAGTGCTGCCCGCCGAATTTACCGTCGGTAAGGGCTGCGGTGCCACCAACATTGTACAGCGGGCTGTAAGGGGTGAGCGAATTGATGTCTTTTCCCCCGGCTTTGTTGGGCTTCAGCGCCATGGATGCAATGTTCAGGGCCTGCTCCCGGTATTGATCGGGTGTGTAGCCATTTTCATCAAGGGTAACAATTCCGGTTGACCTGCAGTTTTGGGTAAAGCGGTCGAGCAGTTCAGCCATTTCAGCATTCAACGCACGGCCATCCGGGCCCTGGTGGTAAAACGAAAGTTCCGGGGCATTCACATTCAATGCAACATCCAGGACTGCAAAATCTACGGTACACCGCTGCCTGAGCACCCTTTTCAGGCGCACGGAGTCGTATTTTACCAGTGCTTCAGCCTCATCCATCAGGGCCTTGTACCGGATCAGGAGTTCCGGTTTCAGAAACCAGTCAGAATACAAAACAGGATATCCGTAAATATCAAGGTTGCGTTGATCAGCCTGTGCATTCATAGCTTGTTGAACGGTACTGAAATACTCCAGCATCGCCGGGGCGGCTGCACCATAAAAAGCCGTGAAGAATTGCCTGCGGAAGGCTGGTTCATCGAGGTCTGCATCCCAGAGCAGGCGTGAAATCAGGGCTTGTTTGTATTCACAGAAGTCTGACCACGAGCTGCCGCTGCCCTGCTGAAACATCATCGGCACCCCGTTTTTACGGAAGAACTGTATGTTTGGCTGCAGAACCTCCACATTCGGGAACGGGCAAATATAGGTCTTGAACTGCACCACATAGTCCCACATAAAAATGTTGTGGGTGAGCGCGGCCCAGTCTTCCATATCCTTCACAAAATCATGCGAACGGGGGTCATTTTCCAGGGGCTGGCTGCGGTTGCACTCGATCGAACAGAACATGATGTTCACGTTCGGGTCCGGAACGATATTTTCCGGCGCTGAACGGGTAAACTGGTAAGCGAGGGTAGAAATCTGCTTATCCGGGAATTGACGGGCTATCTGGTTGGCCATATCGACATATGCTCCTGAGATACTGCCGTATTTTTTGTACAAGGCCTGGCATTGCTCACATTCGCAGTAGTTGATGCAGTCGTTTTGCGACACCGACCAGTATTTACAACCGGGCTTCTGCGCCATCTCCTTCCGTAGATTATCGGTAAGCAGGGAGATTACCCCCGGGTTGCTCAGGCAGAGCTGACCATCGCGGATGCGCCGGCCGTTGACCAGAGAGAAGTATTCGGGGTGCTCATCAAAATACCGGTCTGCAGGGCAGAGCTTCTGAAACGTATGCACAAAAAGGCCCCAGTCATCCATGGAATGGGTTTTGGAAGGCAGGGTGAAGCCGGGATTGTTTTTATCCGGGAAGTGGGGATGCCTGAAAAGGAAATCCGGTTGGATTCCCTCGCTTGCTTCGTCCAGAAACAGTCGTTTATGTTCAGGGTACCAGGCTTCGGTGGCGCTGAACTGAATAAACCCCCATTTTTCAAGCATTGAATAAACTGCATTCAGATCGCCAATGGGTTGATTCCCTGCCAGATAATAGTTGCCATTTTCGCTGTACAGATAAAACCCATCCATTGAGAGAACCTGCAGCTTGTTGAAAACCGGTTTGTTCCTCAGCCAGTGGCTGCCGATAAAAATGGATTTCATGCCAGTTTCGGGCTGAGGCTGCACCCTCATCCGGCACCCGCTCATCCGGAAAATGGCCTCCTGAAGGACTTCAGCGGCCTGCCGCGTGAGGGAATCGGCCGTTTCCGACACCACAATGGAATATAGGGGTGTTGATCCTTCATTAATTGGCAATTGTCCGGCAGCATCTGAAATGCTGATCAGGAACAGAATTATCGTGAATGCTGACAAGAGTTTCTTCATCTGGGCGGCTTTGAGAGTTTCAAAGATCAGCAATGTTTTTATCGTTTCACACAGCGATTGAATGAAAAAGTTTTATCCCCCGGAAGGTTTTCTTTTTAACCGTTGATTGTTGTAATGTTATGATATAAAGGTATTTGTGAGTATTCTATTACTTTAATCCGGAAGCCGGTAAGCCTGCCATTATCAAAATGTGATTCACGGTTTTTTGCCCGTAGTCTGACTGACAGACAAACATGAACGAAACTGTGTCCGGATAATACTTTCCGGCAACCGGCTATTGTTGAATGATCAAGATTTCCTTTTTTCTGATCAGAAGATAAAAACAATCATTGTTGTCCGGGAAAATTATGGGATTCTTCGCTAACGCCTGTCTGCCTGCGCAAACAAGCAGGCCTTCTTGTTTGCATGAGCAACTAGCAGACAAGTTCAGAATGACTTTGATTTTCATGGGTCATTGAATAGGGGGGCTTGGTTGCGGCTTCGCCGTAACCAAGCCCCCCTATTCTGTACTCAACTGCTTGTCATTCTGAGCGAAACAAAGTAAAGCGAAGAACCGACCAAAGGGAGCCTGCCTGACTGCACAGGCAGACAGGTTCACCAAAGGTAATCTCATAAGCAATTCTAATTTTAACCGGACAATAGTGAAAAACGATCAGGATCAGTAAGCCTTATTTCGGATTTTGATAAAATAGTGTATACTTGGTGTCTGAATTTATATGAATTCAGACACCCTGAGGCACTTAACCTAGAAGAATTTAAACCCAATGGCCAATCGTATCCTGTTTGAATGAACGGAAATCAACGATCAGCTGAAAAAGCCGAAAAAAAAAGGAACCCTCCCGGATCCCTTTTCCCAACTTTTTACTTTAGACTTTTTACTTTTTACTTGATTTCACTTCCGTGCGCCAATCAAAATCTCCAGCATTTTAATTGCGGCTTCCGGAATCACCGTACCGGGTCCGAAGATGGCCATGGCGCCGGCTTTGTAGAGGAAGTCATAATCCTGGGGCGGGATAACACCACCCACGATGACCATGATGTCTTCGCGGCCGAGTTTTTTCAGTTCTTCGATCACCTGGGGAACCAGGGTTTTGTGGCCGGCGGCGAGGCTGGAAACGCCCAGCACGTGCACGTCGTTTTCCACGGCCTGACGGGCGGCTTCGGCAGGTGTCTGGAACAGGGGTCCGATGTCAACATCGAATCCGATGTCGGCATAGCCGGTTGCCACTACCTTGGCTCCGCGGTCGTGGCCATCCTGACCCATCTTGGCGATCATGATGCGGGGGCGGCGGCCTTCCATGGCGGCGAAACTGTCGGCCATTTCACAGGCTTTCTTAAAGCTGTCGTCGCTGGCTGATTCTGAAGAGTAAACTCCTGAAATTGAACGTATCACGGCTTTGTACCTTCCATAAACCTTTTCAAGTGCCATCGAAATTTCTCCCAATGAAGCGCGCTTTCTGGCGGCATCAATGGCCAGGGCCAGCAGGTTGCCTTCGTTGGTTTCTGCAGCACGGGTGAGGGCATCGAGCGATGCCTGAACTTCTTCGTTGTTGCGGTTGGCTTTCAGTACGGCCAGACGTTTGAGCTGTGCTTCGCGCACCGCGGTATTGTCAACTTCCAGGGTTTCAATCGGATCTTCCTTGGCCAGACGGTATTTGTTGACACCGACAATGGTATCGCGGCCGGAGTCGATGCGGGCCTGTTTGCGGGCAGCTGCTTCTTCAATACGCATTTTCGGGATGCCGGTTTCAATGGCTTTGGCCATACCGCCCAACTGTTCTACCTCTTCTATCAGCGCCCAGGCTTTATTCGCCAGCTCATGGGTGAGGGCTTCCACATAATAGGAGCCTCCCCATGGATCCACCACTTTGCAGATGTTGGTTTCTTCCTGCAGGTAAATCTGGGTATTGCGGGCAATGCGTGCCGAAAAATCGGTAGGCAGGGCAATGGCTTCGTCGAGGGCATTGGTGTGCAGGCTCTGGGTGTGGCCCAGGGCAGCGGCCAGGGCTTCAACGGCCGTGCGGGTTACGTTGTTGAACGGGTCCTGTTCGGTGAGGCTCCAGCCGGAGGTCTGCGAATGGGTGCGAAGGGCCATCGACTTGGCATCCTTCGGGTTGAACTGCTTCACGATTTTTGCCCACAGCAGACGGGCAGCCCGCATCTTGGCAATCTCCATAAAGTGGTTCATGCCGATGCCCCAGAAAAACGAAAGCCTGGGGGCAAAAGCATCCACCGGAATGCCGGCCTGGATTCCGGTGCGGATGTATTCCAGTCCGTCGGCCAGGGTGTAGGCCAGTTCAATGTCGGCGGTGGCACCGGCTTCCTGCATGTGATATCCGCTGATGGAGATGGAGTTGAACTTCTTCATGTTCTTTGAAGTAAACTCAAAAATATCGGCGATGATCTTCATGGAAGGCACCGGCGGGTAGATGTAGGTGTTGCGCACCATAAACTCCTTCAGGATGTCGTTCTGAATGGTTCCGCTGAGTTTGTCCATGGATACGCCCTGCTCTTCGGCAGCCACAATGTAAAAAGCGAGTACCGGAAGCACGGCCCCATTCATGGTCATCGATACCGACATCTTGTCCAGAGGAATCTGGTCGAAGAGGATCTTCATGTCGAGGATGGAGTCGATGGCTACACCGGCTTTGCCCACATCACCCACCACACGTTCATGGTCAGAATCATAGCCGCGGTGGGTTGCCAGGTCGAAGGCAACCGAGAGACCCATCTGACCGGCTGCCAGGTTGCGGCGGTAGAAGGCGTTCGACTCTTCGGCGGTGGAGAATCCGGCGTACTGACGGATGGTCCAGGGTTTCATCACATACATGGTGCTGTAGGGCCCGCGCAGGAAAGGCGGAATCCCGGCCGCATAGTTCAGATGCTCCATTTTCTCCAGATCAGCCGGGGTAAACACCGGCTTCACGGGAATCTGCTCAGTCGTCATCCATTCCTTATCCGATGCCTTAACTCCGGAAGAGGATTTGGTGAATGACCTGAGACTCACATTCTTAAAATCGGGACGCATATTTTGATTCGTTTTTGATTTGTCTTAATTAAAATTATTTCGGATTTTTCAGTTGTCAATGCTTAATTCAAAATTTACAATCTGCATTTTTTCTTCCAAAATCCGCAATTTCTTCTTCCGCATCCGACAATCCGCAATTACAACATTACACCCAGCTTTTGCTGGAACACATACAGGGTGTCGAAGACATTGGTGCGGACGTGAATAAACTCATCCACCCCAGCTGCTTTCAGCTGATCAACGAGCTCTTTCGGATACCCGGCCACGACGACCTGAACCTCGGGGTTGCCGGCTTTCAGGGCTTTTGCGGCTGCCGGTGCCAGTTCGGCGTACTCTTCGTCGCTGCTGCACAGTACCACGATATCAGCTTCTGCCTGAAGGGCAGCGTTCACGCCCTCTTCAACAGAGGTGAAACCGGCATTGTCGGTAATTTTATAACCGGCGCAACCAAAGAAACCTGAGCTGAACCCTGCACGGGCTTTACGCATGGCCAGATTGCCTATGGTGAACAGGAATACATGAGGCCTGCGGTTGCCTTCACTTTCCCAGATTTCGGTAGCCAGCCTCAGGTCTTCAAAGGCATCGGCACCACGCATAACTTCAATGGTCTTGTAGCGGGGTGCTGGTCCGGGGATGTCATTTTCTTCAGAATCTTCTTCTTCTGCCTGAATTTTCAAAAGCATATTTTCTGCTGCATTGGGATGCTGGTTGGTTCCCAGTACAATGGTTCTGCGTGAGGCAATTTCGGCTTTACGCAATGCAGCACTTTCGTTCACTTTATCCTGCACGAATCCCGCTTTTATGGCTTCGATCATGCCGCCTTTATCCTCCACTTCAAGAAAAAGTTTCCAGGCTGCTTCTGCCATGGCATTGGTCAGAGATTCGATGTAATAAGAACCGGCAGATGGATCAACCACTTTATCTAAGCTGGATTCTTCTTTCAGAATGATCTGCTGGTTGCGGGCAATTCGCATTGAGAAATCATCCGGGTCTTTATAGTCCAGGTCAAAGGGCATTACAGTGATCAGATCGGCACCCCCGATGGCAGCCGACATGGCTTCGGTGGTGGTGCGGAGTATGTTCACATAGGGATCGTAGATCGTTTTGTTCCAGTTGCTGGTGGTAACGTGCAACCGCATTTCAGCAGAAGCAGCATGTTCGGGTTTGTATTGTTCTACAATGCGTGCCCACAGAAGTCGGGCAGCCCTCAACTTGGCGATTTCAGGAAAGTAGTTTGACCCTGAGGCAAAACTGAACACAATGCGTGATGCTGCTTTATCAACCGAGATGCCTTTACCGGTAAGAAATGCAAGGTACTCATTGCCAGAAGCCAGGGCAAAGGCCAGCTCCTGTACCAGGGTAGAGCCACAGTTCTGGAAATATTGTCCGTTAACGGTAATTACCCTGAACCCTGGCAGCTCTTTTTCTGCTAAGTCAATCAGATCCACTGCTTCGAGCATATCGTTTTCCTGACCGGCATGAAAATTTCCTTTGAGCAGCAGGTAACTGATAGGATCGAAGTCAACAGACCCTTTCGCTTTACGTGGGTCATTGCCGAGTGCTGAGATGGCATTGGTCAGGGTTCCCAGAAATTCGATATACGATTTTGATGAGTTAAAATGCAGGCTGGTGTTGTCGGTGTTGATTCCCCTGAGCATAACGGCCGTTTCAGTTTTTCCCGAAAGCATCCTGGCGTTGAGCATCAGGGCATTGGCTCCTTTATTGCAGGCGTCGGCCGCAAGTTCATTTGCTTTTTCTGGCGATGAAGGAACGATGTCCTGACATACTTCCCAATTGTTATCGGCTGTCTTGTTGCCCCTGACATAGGGGAATTTGCCTGGTAATGCTCCCGACAGATAGGAGAGCTCTGCAATATCCTCAGCCCTGTAGTAGGGTTTTATGCTGAATCCTTCAGCGGTCTTCCAGATCAGCTTTTTCTCATAATCGGCACCTTTCAGATCCTCTGTGATTTTTGCTTCCCATTCTGAGGTTGAAACACAGGGGAATTCAGTGAGAAGTCCGCCGTTTTTGCCTGTTTTTTCCGGATTGTCCATTTTAGCGGTTGTATGTGGTTAAAAACCTTTTACTGTTCCTGATTGTTGGTAGTTTTAAAAAACGGTGCAAAGGTATATGTTTTTTTATCCGGAGGTCGTTTTTTGGCTTTAAAATGAAGTTTTCCCGGTAACCATCCCGGAAGTTTAAAATATACAGAAATCTGAATATGAATGTTTTGATCAGCGGGTCTACCGGTCTTGTAGGCAAAAGGCTTACGACTGTGTTCACGGAAGCAGGGCATACAGTAACGACACTCGGGAGGACCGATTTTTCCGATATCCGGGGGTTGCTTGTTCCGAAAGTGGAGTCATCGGATGTGGTGATTCATCTTGCCGGGGCCCCCATTGTTGCCCGGTGGTCGGTGCTATACAAAAAAGAGATTCTTTCCAGCAGAATCGATACTACGGCCGCATTGGTTAAGGCCATCCTGGCTGCCGGGGTTAAGCCTTCCATGTTTATTTCCACCTCAGCGGTTGGGATTTATCCTGATGGCCAGCTTTTTACGGAAAAAGACAGCCGGTACGACCAGGGATTCCTCGGCAAGGTTTGTCAGGCCTGGGAAGAAGAAGCCCTGAAAGCCTCAGCCGTAACCGGTGTTGCGGTGTTCAGACTCGGAATCGTGCTTTCGAACGACGGCGGGGCTTTGCCCAGGATGATGCTACCCTTCAGGCTTGGATTTGGCGGCAGAATTGCCTCGGGGAAACAGGGTTTTTCGTGGATCCACATCGATGATCTGATCAATGCATACCGGTTTGTGGTGGAAAAGCAGTTAACAGGGATTTTTAATCTTACTTCACCCGGAGTTACGGACAATGCCGGGTTTACCGCTTCGTTAGGCCGCGCGTTGAAGCGTCCTGCCCTGTTTCCGGTTCCCGCTTTTGTGCTGAGGCTCATTTTCGGGGAAGGGGCAACCGCACTCACCAGCGGGCAGAAAGTGCTTCCGGAAAGGCTGACGGAGGAAGGTTTTGAATTCCGCTATCCGAAGCTGGATGAGGCTTTAACGGAGCTGATGTACTGAGGTTTGTTGTTTATTTCTGGTGGAGCCGGATTACATCCCTTATTCCGGTATTTACATGTGAACTGCATCCGGGCTGCGGCTGGTAAGTTTGTTTCCGGGCACGCAGAAATATCCTGAAAAGTCATTTTATCCCTGTTTTTATGATATTTTGCCAAATTCCTTCATTGTGTTGAAGGAATTTGGCCAGATTCCTTCATTGGGGTACTTTTCAATCATTGAAAGCAGAAGATGCCGGGGTTAATCTGAATGACGTGCACCCTGTTGTAGCCTGTTGCATTTACCATAATGGTTACACAGAGAACCACCTGATCCGAAGCACCGTAATTTTCAAAGCAGGTCAATCTGAACGATTGGCTTCAACCTATACGAGAATATACCTTGACTATGTGATAGGTTGCCTTTAAATAAGTTATTTTTACGGCTTCAATAAACCCGTAAAATTTTGCTGATATGCTTAAAAAACTTCTCAGTCTGGTGGTTTTCATCGGCTTTTCGGCCGGCGCCTTTGCGATGGACGATGCCCGTCTGCTTCGCTTTCCCGACATCAACAGGAATCTGATCGCCTTTGTATATGCCGGCGATATCTGGACGGTGGATGCCGGTGGCGGCAATGCCCGCAGACTGACTTCCCATGAGGGAATGGAATTGTTTCCGAAAATCTCGCCCGATGGACAATGGATTGCTTTTTCTGCTGAATATTCCGGAAGCCGTCAGGTTTATGTAATGCCTTCGGAAGGCGGAACCCCGCGCCAGCTTACCTTTTACAATTCAGTTGGAGTGATGCCGCCCAGGGGTGGATGGGACAACGTTGTGCTTGACTGGACCCCCGACAGCAAACAGGTACTCTTCAGAGGCAACCGCACTTCTTTCGAAGAACGAAACGGCAAATATTTCCTGGTTAGTCTCGACGGAGGTCTTGAAAAACCCTTGCAGATCGTTAATGGCGGAATTGCTGTGTTTTCGCCCGATGCCTCGAAGCTATGCTTTACCCCGGTTGACCGGGAGTTCCGTACGTGGAAACGTTACAAAGGGGGCCGCGCAACCAACCTCTGGATCTACGACCTGAAAAACAACACCTCGGAACAAATCACCGATTTTGCCGGCACCGATCAGTGCCCCATCTGGTTTGGCGACAACATCTTTTTCGCCTCCGACCGCGACCTGAGGCTCAATATTTATAAGTACAACACGAAAACCCGGCAGACCGATCAGCTCACTTTTCACAAGGATTTTGATGTCATGTGGCCTTCCGGCGAAAACGGACAACTGGTGTATGAAAACGGAGGGTATCTGTATAAACTGAACACCGAAACCGGTGCATCGGTAAAGCTTACCATCAACCTCAACTTCGACAACCCCAACCTGTTGCCTTACTTTAAAAATGTGAAGGGTGATATTCACAGTTTTGCTGTTTCCCCGACCGGCAAGCGGGCCTTATTCGGTGCACGTGGTGATGTGTTTTCGGTTCCGGCAGAAAACGGAATCATTGAAAACCTGACACAAACGCAGGGGGTCCGTGAAATCTACCCGGCCTGGTCGCCCGACGGGAAATACATTTCCTATTATTCGGATGCAACAGGGGAATATGAGATTTATCTGCTCGAGAACAAGAAAGGAGCAAAACCCCGCCAGCTTACCAAAAACTCAGCAGCCTGGAAATATGAAGCGGAGTGGTCGCCCGACAGCCGTTACCTGGTTTATTCCGACCGCACCCTGAAACTCTGGCTGGTTGATGTGGAAACCGGCACCCCGAAGGAAATCACCCAGGGGGCCAACAGCGAAATACGGTCCTATAGTTTCTCTCCCGACTCGAAGTGGATAACCTTCCAGAAAGAAGGAACCAACGGCCAATCGGCCATCTGGGTTTACAACCTTGCCGACAATAAAAGCCATCAGATCACCGACAATACCTTTGACGATGTTTCTCCGGTTTTTTCGAAGGATGGCCATTACATTTTCTTTGCCTCGAACCGGGATTTCAACCTTGATTTCTCCAGTTTTGAGTTCAATTACCTCTATAACCGGGCAACCCGCATTTACGCCATCGGACTGAAGGCCAACGGTCCCGGTCTTAAAAAGGAGAAGAACGATACCGAGGAGGTGAAAGCTCAGACAAAACCGGAGGAATCTGCAAAAACCAAAAGTAAAAGTACTGCAGCAGAATCAGAATCCGGGAAATCCGCAACAGTAAATGTTGTCATTGATTTTGAAGGGATTTCTTCCCGCATTATGGCACTGCCGATGGAAGCCGGTGATTATTACGGAATATCAGCCTGTGATGGCGGAGTGCTTTACGCTGCAGGTGGAAAGCTTATGCGTTACAATGTGGAAGAAGAAAAGTCGGAAGAGATTTCTGATCTTGGCGGAGGCTACGTAGTCTCAGCCGATGGGAAAATGATCCTGGCAGGAACAGGCGAGGATTACAGCATTTATAAGGTGGCTCCGGGGCAGAAACCAGGTACCGGAAAGCTCGATCTCAGCCGTCTGGAGATGAAAATCGACCCCCGGAAGGAGTGGAACCAGATTTACACCGACGGTTGGCGTATTTTCAGGGATTTCTTCTATGTGAACAACCTTCACGGGGTTGACTGGACCGGGCTGAAACAACGTTATGGTGAACTGCTGCCCTATGTAGGTCACCGTGCTGACCTTGATTACATTCTGAATGAGATTGTTGCTGAATCAAATACCGGTCATGCCTACGTAAACTGGGGCGATTTTAAGCAGGTAAAAAGGGTTGAAGGCGGATTGCTGGGCGCGGAACTGGTGGCTGATGAAATCAGCGGACGATACCGTTTTGGCAAAATCTACGACAGTGAAAACTGGAACCCTGCCCGCAGGTCACCACTGGCCGAGCCGGGTGTTGTGGTGAACGAAGGCGATTACCTGATAGCCATCAACGGGAAAGAAGTTACGCTGAACGATAACCCGTATGAGTTTCTGGAGAACCTCGCTGACACAAAAACAGAAATCCAGGTCAACAGTAAGGCTGGAACCGACGGAGCCAGGACTTATCTGATTCAGCCGGTTAAGAGCGAGCTGGAGCTGATGTACCTTGATTGGGTGAATGAACGCAGGGCACTGGTCGACAAGCTGTCGGGCGGGAAAATCGGTTACATTCATGTTCCGAATACCGCTGTGGAAGGCAACAGGGAGTTGCACCGGGGCCTGTATGCCTATCACGACAAAGAAGCGCTGATCATTGACGATCGATACAACGGCGGAGGTTTTATCCCCGACCGCATGGCCGATCTGCTCGACCGCAAGACCCTTTCCTACTGGCATCAGAATGGATTGCTTCCCGGACGCGCACCCGGCATAGCACACGATGGCCCGAAAGTTATGCTGATCAACGGATACTCTTCCTCCGGCGGAGATGCCTTTCCCTATTATTTTAAAAAGCTCGGATTGGGCAAACTCATCGGTACCCGCACCTGGGGTGGACTGGTGGGCATCTCAGGCAATGCAGGACTGGTCGATGGCGGCTATATCTCTGTTCCCCGTTTTGGTATCTTTAACGAAAACAGCGAATGGATCATCGAAGGCATCGGCGTGTATCCCGACATCGAAGTCGTTGACCGGCCCGAACAACTGGCCAAAGGAATTGACCCGGGCATCGAAAAAGCTGTGGAAGTTTTGCTGAAAGAACTGGAAGCCAATCCGGTTAAAAAGGTGAATCCTCCCGCACCTCCCGACAGGTCAGGCTGGATTGAAAAGGAGATTAAATAGCCTGAAATGTAACGCCTGAAAACAGCCTTCAGGAAATTGTCTCAGAAGATGGTTAATTATCCGCAGCATGCGCTTGCTGCTTTTGCGGATCCATAACCTTCTTCTGAGATTTTTTTCTATGTACCTGACTGTTATTTTTTTGTTAAACATTTGAGGTTTCTGACCTGTTTTTTCAGATGCTAAAGTAAGAATTTGTCAATGTAAATAATTGAAAAACAAGGTAATGTAATTTTTAACTTGAGCTTTTCAGGAAAGATGGTAATGCATTGCTTCCGGAAATTTGCAAAGTGAAGACTTGACTTTTAATAAAATACCCTATCTTTGAACTTCCGGGAAGAGTATTTGTCCTTCTTTTTTCTTCAAACCCCCCAGTTATTCACAGTTCAATCCTGCTGTTTAAGCAGTCGTGAAACTGTCTTTAGTCTGGAAGGGCGGAGAGGTGTCTGTTTTTCCCGGTTAAATCAGGTGTATAACGATTTTGTGAGAAAATGAAACGATATTTTTATCTGTTACTGGTGCTCATCCTGCCATCAGCAGCCATGACGCAACCACAGTTCAGGAGCGGTATATTTCTGCATCACTCTACAGGAGGATACATCTGGGGGCCCAATGGGTCTTCAACGAGCATCCCGAACGAAATTGCATTGTACAATGCAGCCCATGGATATACAGGAAGCAACGCGGTTTCCATGACCGAACAGTGGTTTCCGGGTGCACCTTTGTCAAACGATAATGAGTGGGAGCGCTGGCACCGCATTTTTGATGGGGTAGACCCGTATGCCAACCTGGCACCGATACTTGCAGCGAACAAAATCGTTGTTGTCAAGTCATGTTATCCTTCATCAGCCATGACAGGCATGGGATCACCGGCCGATACCAACTTTTATACCCGGAAGACCATGTACAATCACAAGTGGCATATGAGGCACATTGTCCGTGATATGGCGAGTCACCCGGAGAATTTCTTTGGTTTGTGGACCAATGCTCCGCTGGTAGCCGGTGCAACCAATCCCAATGCTGCTTTGTTGGCGAAACGATTCACCACCTGGATGAAAGACACACTGGCTCAGGGGCTTGATCCCGAATTTGGGGCGTTTCCTCCGAATGTTTATGTGTTCCATTATTTTCAGAAGTTAGCCGACGAAAACGGCTATGAGCGGGCTGAATATGCAGTCAGCAATACCGACAGCCATCCGAATTCGGCAGCTACACTGCTGGTGGCCCCTCAGTTTGTGAATGAAATATTCAATGCAGCCATTGCTTACGAGCAGGGAAACCAGACGAAGATTCTGAACGTGAATGTCCTGTTCGAAGGCTTGTATATCGGCAATGGACTCATGAAACAGGTACTTGATGCGGATGGACCGCGCTACAGCGAAGGGATCGCCGATGTAATTGATATTGAATTGCACAGTGCCACCGATTATAATGTTACAGAATTTGCCGTTCAGGATGCCGAACTCCTGACCATTGGTCTTGCCAGTATTGAAGTGCCGTCAACCTTATCGGGAAGCTATTATATTACCATCAAGCACAGGAACTCAATCGAAACGGCATCTGCTGTACCGGTATCATTTGCTGCAAGTGAGATTAATTACAGTTTTGATCAACCGGCATCTGCTTTTGGAAATAACCTGCTTACGGTACCTGATGGATGGGCTGTGATTTACAGCAGCGATGTGGACCAGAATGGTATCGTGGATACCGCGGATTTTACCCCGGTTGACAACCTCTCAAGCGAATATTCCATGGGTTATTATCCCGAAGATGTCAATGGTGACGGCTTTGTGGATACAGCAGACCTTTCCTTTATGGACAACAACCAGATCAATTTCGTGGGAGCAATCCTGCCGTTCTGACAACCACTCATACACAGGTTTTTGCCTGCCCGTAAACATTATCAGGCGTTTGATTGTTTAAATCTGCCGTGATACTGATTACGGGTTTTGTTTATTATGCTTACAGAGTTTTGAATCCCTGTAATCTGATTCCTGATTTACTTTTCATTGTATATTTGTAACCTTTGCTGTTGATACCTGAACTTCAGGATATTGATCTTTTACTTTTAATGAACTTGGTAAGTTATGAGAAAAAGCAATTACTTTTTTCTTATCCTTATTCCGGTTTTTCTTGTTTCTCTCTCCACGCACTCACAAACACTATTCAGAAGCGGTAAGTTTCTGCACCACTCTACCGGAGGAAATATCTGGGGGCCGAACGGATCGTCCACAAGCATTCCCAATGAAATGGCGCTTTACAATGCAGCCCATGGTTACACAGGCACCAATGCGGTAAGCATGACGGAGCAATGGTGGCCAGGTGCACCGTTGTCGAATGACAATGAATGGGAGCGGTGGCACCGGATTTTTGATGGAGAAGATCCCTATGCCAACATACAGCCCATTATGGCTGCCAACAAGATTGTGGTGATCAAATCCTGTTATCCGTCATCAGCTATGACCGGAATGGGTCAGCCTTCCGATACCCTTACGTACACCATCAAATCGATGTACAACTACAAGTGGCACATGCGGAATATTGTGAATGTGATGGCCCAGCATCCGGAAAATTTCTTTGCCATCTGGACCAACGCCCCACTGAATCAGGCCGCGACCAATGCCAATGCTGCCCAGCTGGCTAAAAAATTCACAACCTGGATGAAAGATACCCTCGCGCAGGGTCTTGATCCGGAGATGGGTGCTTTCCCGCCCAATATTTACGTTTTTAATTACTTCGCCAAACTGACCAATGCCAGTGGTTATCAGATGCCTGAGTATGCTGTGAGCACCTGGGACAGTCACCCGAATGCTGCTGCAACAGCTCTGGTGGCTCCACAGTTTGTAAATGAGATTTTTGATGCTGCCATTGCCTATGAACAGGGAGGCAATACACTCAGTGTTTCCCCGGCAAGCAGAAATGTAACAGCCGCTGCCGGTTCCACAACATTTACGGTTACTTCCAACACTACATGGACAGCCCAGAGCAATGCCGGCTGGTGCACGGTTACCACAGGAGGCACGGGTAACGGCACAATTACCGCGACATTTACAGCCAATACCATCCTCAGCAGCCGCACGGCCACCATCACGGTGTCGGCCAGCGGAGTGAATAGTCAGACAGTCACAGTGGTACAGGCCGGAGCCACGCCGGCATTAACGGTCAGCCCATCGTCGCAGAGTGTCACCGCTGCAGCCGGAACCACGAATTTCACCGTCACCTCCAACACCACCTGGACCGCCCAGAGCAATGCCGGTTGGTGCACGGTTACCACAGGAGGCACGGGTAACGGCACAATTACCGCGACATTTACAGCCAATACCAACTTCAGCAGCCGCACAGCCACCATCACAGTGTCGGCCAGCGGAGTGAGCAGTCAGACAGTCACAGTGGTACAAGCCGGAGCCACGCTGGCATTAACGGTCAGCCCATCGTCTCAGAGTGTCACCGCTGCTGCCGGAACCACGAGTTTTACGGTCTCTTCCAACACCACCTGGACCGCCCAGAGCAATGCCGGCTGGTGCACGGTCACTTCCGGAGGCACGGGCAATGGTACAATCACGGCGAACTACACGGCCAACACAGAATTAAGCAGCCGCACGGCCACCATCACGGTGTCGGCCAATGGAGTGAGCAGCCAGACAGTCACGGTGGTACAGGCCGGAGCCGCGCCGGTACTAACGGTCAGCCCATCCTCGCAGAGTGTTACCGCTGCAGCCGGAACCACGAATTTCACCGTCACTTCCAACACCACCTGGACTGCCCAGAGCAATGCCGGCTGGTGCACGGTCACTTCCGGAGGCACGGGCAATGGCACGATCACGGCAACCTACACGGCCAACACAGAATTGAGCAGCCGCACGGCTACCATCACGGTGTCGGCCAGTGGAGTGAGCAGTCAGACAGTCACGGTGGTGCAGGTCGGGACATCACCCACACTGACTGTCAGTCCATCATCGCAGAGTATCACCGCTGCTGCCGGAACCACGAGTTTTACGGTCTCTTCCAACATCACCTGGACCGCCCAGAGCAATGCCGGCTGGTGCACAGTTACCACAGGAGGCACAGGCAATGGCACGATCACGGCAACCTACACGGCCAACACAGAATTGAGCAGCCGCACGGCCACCATCACGGTGTCAGGTAACGGGGCGAGCAGCCAGACAGTCACAGTGGTACAGGCCGGAGCCGCGCCGGCACTAACGGTCAGCCCATCCTCGCAGAGTGTAACCGCTGTAGCCGGAACTACGAATTTCACCGTCACCTCCAACACCACCTGGACCGCCCAGAGCAATGCCGGCTGGTGCACGGTCACTTCCGGAGGCACGGGCAATGGTACAATCACGGCGACCTACACGGCCAATACAGAATTGAGCAGCCGCACGGCTACCATCACGGTGTCAGGTAACGGCGCGAGCAGCCAGACAGTCACGGTGGTACAGGCTGGAGCCGCGCCGGCACTAACGGTCAGCCCATCTTCGCAGAGTGTTACCGCTGCAGCCGGAACCACGAGTTTCACGGTCACTTCCAACACCACGTGGACGGCTCAGAGCAATGCAGGCTGGTGCACGGTTACTTCCGGAGGCACAGGCAATGGCACGATCACGGCGACCTACACGGCCAACACAGAATTGAGCAGCCGCACCGCCACCATCACGGTGTCGGCCAGCGGTGCTAGCAGCCAGACAGTCACGGTGGTACAGGCTGGGGCCACGCCGGCACTAACGGTCAGCCCATCATCGCAGAGTGTGACCGCTGCAGCCGGAACCACGAGTTTCACGGTCAATTCCAACACCACGTGGACCGCCCAGAGTAATGCAGGCTGGTGCACGGTCACTTCCGGAGGCACGGGCAATGGCACGATCACGGCGACCTACACAGCCAACACAGAATTGAGCAGCCGCACGGCCACCATCACAGTGTCGGCCAGCGGAGTGAGCAGCCAGACAGTTACGGTGGTACAAGCCGGAGCCACGCCGGCATTAACGGTCAGCCCATCGTCGCAGAGTGTGACCGCTGCTGCCGGAACTACGAATTTCACCGTCACTTCCAACACCACCTGGACCGCCCAGAGCAATGCCGGCTGGTGCACGGTCACTTCCGGAGGCACGGGCAATGGCACGATCACGGCGACCTACACGGCCAACAC